>NZ_CABVQC010000015.1 GCF_902499175.1 Burkholderia aenigmatica | reverse complement strand
GTTCGGCGAGCGATTCACGCAGGCGCGTGGATAACCTGTTGTTCAACCGCCTCGCCCACAAAAATGCGGACAGGTTCCCGAGGTTGGTGCGGTCGAACGACGCGCCGCCTGCATCCAGCGCCAGATGCTGCATCGGCAGCACCGCATACGCGCCATAGCGCCCGCCGAGCACCGACAGGTTCGACATCCAGACCACGCGCGGAATCAGCACGTCGGCATCGAGCTTGAAGCCCGGCACCGAACCGTTGCCGTGCGAATCGTTGAAGCGCGACGCGTGGTAATGCGTGTAGTACAGCAGCGCATACAGTCCGGCCGGCGGCAGTGCGCCGGCAAAAAACGCCTCTGCGCCCTCGCCGATCGTGTCGCCGCCGCCCTCCGTCGCCCATGCGCCCGTGCTCAATGCGAGGCCCGCGCATGCGGCGAGCGAACACAACCCGAATGCAGACTTCCGTTTCATCGATGTCTCCAATATTCGTTCTACTGAATTGATTTTTTATAGGGGCGCTTTCACGAGCACCCGCGTTGCCGCCGCTTGCGCCGATGCGCGCGACGCGGCGGCAACCCGTCCTGCCAATGGACTACGCGCTGAAATGGTCGATGACGAGCTGGTTGAAGCGTGCTGCGTGCTCGATCTGCGTCCAGTGCCCGCACCGGCCGAACACGTGGAGCTGGGCATTCGGCAATACATCGAGCAGCTTCAGCGAACTGTCGAGCGGAATCACGCGGTCCTCGCGGCCGTGCACGATCAGCGTGTCGTGCATCAGCGCGCGCAGCTTCGCTTCATCGCTTGCGAGCGCATCGACCCAGCGCTGGCGCGGCGCGGGAAACATGTTCGCGAACGCCTCCTGGTAGCCGGGCCGCACGCTCGCGTCGTAGCGCAGCTTCGCGAGATCGTCGTTCACGAGCGTGCGATCGAACGCGAAGATGTCCAGCAGCGCGCGCATGTTCGCGATCGACGGCGTATAGCCCCACACCGCATCGAGCCCTTCGGTCAGCGTGAAGCGCGTACCGGCCGCGCCCATCAGTACGAGCCGGCCGACCCGCTCGGGCGCCCGGATCGCGAGTGCCAGCGCGAGCGCGCCGCCGAACGAATTGCCGACCACGTGCGCGCGCTCGATGTCGAGCGCATCGAGCAGGCCGAGCGCGTGATCGACCCAGTGGTCCATCGAATAGCGGTATCCGGCCGGCCGCTCGGTTTCGCCGAATCCCGCCATGTCCGGCGCGATCACGCGAAACTGCCGCGCAAGTGCGGGCATCGTGAGCCGCCAGTTCGCATAGGCGGTCACGCCTGGCCCCGAGCCGTGGATCAGCAGCACGGGCGGCCCGTCACCGGTGTCGTGATAGTTCGTGTCGATGCCGCCGGCGACGATCCGGCGGCCGATTTCAGGATTGGATGACATGACGCTCCTTCAGTCGATTCATGGGGACGTGGCGTGTTACCGCCCGCGCTGTTTCGCGCTCTGCCCGCCGATCCCGAAATGCGCCTTCGGCATCTCGGTGATGATCACGCGCACCGATTCGACCGGCGCATCGAGCGAGCGATGAATGGCCTGCGTGACCTCGGCGATCAGGCGTTCCTTCTTGTCGTCGTCGCGGCCTTCGAGGATGTAGAGATGAGCAACCGGCACGATGGCCTCCTGTTTGGTCGTGTTTCGTTCAGATGAAACGCAGGCCGATCGAGCCGATGTCCTGCACGCGCAGCGTCACGCTGTCGCCGGCTTCGACGGCCACCGCCTCGGTGATGCCGCCGGACAGGATCAGGCTGCCCGCGGGAATCGATTCGCCGCGCGCACCGAGGTGGTTCGCGAGCATCGCGACCGCGGCGGCCGGATGCCCGAGCACCGCCGCGCCGGCGCCGAACGCCACCGGCAAGCCGTTCTTCTCGAGCACGACGCCGAGCGTGCGCAGGTCGACGCCCTCCACCGCGAGCGGCCGCCCGCCCGCGACGAAGCGCGCGGCCGACGTGTTGTCGGCCACCACGCTCTTCAGGTCGAACTTGAAGTCGCGGTAACGGCTGTCGATCACCTCGATGCCGGCGATGACGAAATCGGTCGCGGCGAGCACCGCACCGATATGGCAGCCCGGCCCTTTCAGCTCGGCCTTGGTCACGAATGCGATCTCGGGCTCCACCTTCGGATGGATCAGTGCCGACGTGTCGCATTCGCCGCCGTCGGGCAGGTCGTAGATGTCCGTGAGGAAGCCGAACACGGGCGTGTCGACGCCCATCTGGCGCATCTTCGCGTGCGACGTCAGGCCGGCCTTGTAGCCGACGATCCGCGCCCCGCGCCCGAGTTGCCGGCTTCGGATGGCGTCCTGCACCGCGTAGGCATCGTCCCAGTCCATCTCGGGATGGCGGTCGGTGATCTTCGGCGTGTCGCGCGCGTCGCGCATGCAGCCGTCGAGATGCGCGGCGAGCGATTCGACGATATCGGTAGTCAGATTCATGCGGCCTCCTGCTTGGCCTGCGCCGCGCGCGCCTTCGCGAGCGTCAGCGCGGTGTCTTCGATCATGTCCTCCTGCCCGCCGACCATCCCGCGCCGGCCGAGCTCGACGAGGATGTCGCGTGCCGGGATCCCGTACTTGTCGCCCGCGCGCTTCGCGAACAGCAGGAACGAGCCGTACACGCCCGCGTAGCCAAGCGTCAGCGCGTCGCGGTCGAGCCGGATCGGGAAGTCCATCATCGGCACGACGAGATCCTCCGCGACGTCCTGGATCTTCCACACGTCGACGCCGGTCTCGATGCCCATCCGCTCGCACACGGCGACGAACACTTCGAGCGGCGTATTGCCCGCGCCCGCGCCGAGCCCGGCCGCCGCGCCGTCGATCCGGTTCGCGCCGGCCTCGATCGCGGCGATCGAATTCGCGACGCCCATCGCGAGGTTGTGATGGCCATGAAAACCGAGCTCCGTATCCGGCTGCAGCGCGGCGCGCACCGCGCCGAGGCGCGCCTTCACGTCGTCGGGCAGCATGTAGCCGGCGGAATCGGTGATGTAGATGCAGTTCGCGCCGTACGACTCCATCAGCTGCGCCTGCTTCACGAGCCCTTCCGGGCTGTTCATGTGGCTCATCATCAGGAAGCCGACGGTATCCATGTCGAGCTTGCGTGCCATCGCGATGTGCTGCTCGGAGACATCGGCCTCGGTGCAGTGCGTCGCGACGCGGATCGTATGCACGCCGAGCGCGTGCGCCTCCTTCAGATGGTCGACGGTGCCGATGCCCGGCAGCAGCAGCGCCGATACCTTCGCGCGCTTGAGCAGCGGGATCACCGCGCCGAGGTATTCGGCGTCGGTGTGCGCGGGAAAGCCGTAGTTGACCGACGAGCCGCCGAGCCCGTCGCCGTGCGTGACTTCGATCAGCGGCACGCCGGCCGCGTCGAGCCCCGTTGCCACCGCGCGCATCTGGTCGAGCGTCATCTGGTGACGCTTCGGGTGCATGCCGTCACGCAGCGTCATGTCGTGGACGGTGATTCGCTTGCCTTTGAGATTCATTGCCGTTTCCTTGTTCGTCCGGTCGTGGGATGCGCGCGCGTCAGGCGGCCTGCGCGGTCGGCTGGAGCGCGAGGCGGCCGGCCAGCAGCTCCTCAGCGAACATCTCGGCGGTGCGCGCGGCGGCGGCCGTCATGATGTCGAGGTTGCCCGCGTATTTCGGCAGGTAGTCGCCGAGGCCTTCGACTTCGAGGTAGATCGACACGCGGTTGCCGTCGAACACCGGCCCGTTGACGAGCCGGTAGCCGGGCACGTAGCGCTGCACGTCGGCGATCATCGCGTGTACCGATTCGACGATGCGTGCCTCGTCGGGTGCGGTCTCGGTCAGGCAATGCACGGTGTCGCGCATGATCAGCGGCGGGTCGGCCGGGTTGATCACGATGATCGCCTTGCCTTCCTTCGCGCCGCCGACCTGCGCGACTGCCGCCGCCGTCGTGCGCGTGAATTCGTCGATGTTCTTGCGCGTGCCGGGGCCGACCGAACGCGACGACACGGTCGCGACGATCTCGCCGTAGGCGACCGGCTGCACGCGGGACACCGCGCGCACCATCGGGATCGTCGCCTGGCCGCCGCACGTGACCATGTTCACGTTCATCTCGCCGGAGCCGATGTGGTCCATCAGGTTGACGGGCGGCACGCAGTACGGGCCGATCGCGGCCGGCGTCAGGTCGATCATCAGCACGCCGAGCGCGTTGAGCTTGCGGCTATTCTCCGCATGTACGTAGGCGCTCGTCGCGTCGAACGCGATCTGCACGCCGTCGGTCTGCACGTGCGGCAGCAGGCCGTCGACGCCGTCGGCGGTCGTCTTCAGCCCAAGTTCGCGCGCGCGCTTCAGGCCATCGGAATCGGGATCGATGCCGACCATCCAGAAGGGTTCGAGCACAGGGCTGCGCATGAGTTTGGCGAGCAGGTCGGTGCCGATGTTGCCGGGGCCGATCAGCGCGCAGCGGATTTTTCGGGTCATGGGGAATTCCTCGTTTGCCAGTAAAGGGGAACGGCGCCGCTCACGCGAACCGCACCGAACATGCGCCGATCCCGCCGATCGACACGCGGAAGTTGTCGCCGGGCCCGGCCGGCGCCATCGCGGCGAGCGCGCCGGACAGGATCACTTCGCCCGCTTTCAGCGGAATGCCGAGCCGGCCGAGCGTATTGGCGAGCCACGCGATTGCGTTGACCGGCGAGCCGAGTGCGGCCGCGCCGGCGCCGGTGCCGATCACGTCGCCGTTCTTCTCGAGCACCATCCCGCAGGTCGCGAGATCGACGCGGCGCGTGCTCACCGCCTGGTCGCCGAGCACGAACACGCCGCACGACGCGTTGTCGGCCACGGTGTCGCCAATCCGGATCTTCCAGTCGCGAATCCGTGAATCGACGATCTCGAAGCACGGCATCACGCATTCGGTCGCGGCCAGCACCATCGCGTTCGTCACGCCGGGCCCGAGCAGGTCGCGCTTCAGCACGAACGCGATCTCGCCTTCGGCCTTCGGCTGAATCAGCGTGTCGAGCGCGATGCACGCGCCGTCGCCGTACACCATCCCCGACAGCAGGTAGCCGAAGTCGGGCTGGTACACGCCGAGCATGTCCATCACGGCTTTCGACGTGACGCCGATCTTCTTGCCGATCACGGTTTCCCCGGCGTCCAGGCGACGCTGCACGAAGCGTTGCTGGATCCGGTACGCGTCGTCGACCGACAGGTCCTCGTGCTGCGACGTCAGCGGCGCGACGGGCGTGCGCGAGGTCATTGCGTCGTACAGCCGGTCGCCCAGCGTGGTAATCAACGTGGAGTCCATAAGAGTCTTCCGATCAGTAACGGGTGGGTCAGAGCTTGATGCAGACGTTGCGCAGTTCCGTATAGAACTCGAGCGAATGCACGCCGCCTTCGCGGCCGATGCCCGATTGCTTCGCGCCGCCGAACGCGGTGCGCAAGTCGCGCAGGAACCACGAATTGACCCACGCGATGCCGACGTCGATCGACGCGGCGACACGATGCGCACGGGACAGGTTGGTGGTCCAGATCGCGGTCGACAGCCCGTACGCGTTCGCATTCGCGCGGCCGATCACCTCGGCTTCCGAATCGAACGGCATCACGAGCGTGCACGGCCCGAAGATCTCGTCGTGTGCGATCGGCGAATCGTCGCCAAGGCCCGTCCAGATCGTCGGCTGCACCCACGCGCCGTCGCGCAGGTCGTCCGGCATGTCGGGTACGCCGCCGCCCGTCACGACCGTCGCGCCGAGTTCGGCCGCCTGGCGGTAGTACGACAGCACCTTGTCGCGGTGCTCCTGGCTGATCAGCGGGCCGATGCCGGTCGTCTCCGCGTCCGGGCGGCCCGGCCGCAGCCGTTCGGCGCCGGCCTTCAGCGCGGCGACGAAGCGCTCGAACAGCGGACGTTCGACATACACGCGCTCGGTGCCGAGGCACACCTGCCCCGCGTTCGCGAAGCACGAGCGCAGCGTGCCCTCGACGGCCGCGTCGAAATCGCAGTCGGCGAACACGATCGCCGCGTTCTTGCCGCCCATCTCGAGGCTGACGGGCCGCGCGCCATCGGCCGCCGCCTTCATGATCGCCGCGCCGGTGCGCGTCTCGCCGGTGAACGTGATCGCGTTCACGCCGGGATGGGTCGTCAGGAATTCGCCGGCCGAACCGGGCCCGAAGCCGTGCACGACGTTATAGACGCCGCGCGGCACGCCCGCTGCGTTCATCACTTCGCCGAGCAGCGCGGCCGTCTGCGGCGTTTCCTCCGACGGCTTCACGACCACCGTGTTGCCGCACGCGAGCGCGGGCCCGACCTTCCACGTCATCAGCAGCAGCGGCAGGTTCCACGGGCAGATCACGCCGACCACGCCGACCGGGCGGCGGATCGCATAGTTGAGCGCGCCCGCGCCGTCCGGCGTCGCCATTTCGAAGGTTTCGCCCGGCACGTTCTTTACGACGTCGGCGAACACCTTGAAGTTCGCCGCGCCGCGCGGGATGTCGATATGGCTCGCGAGGCTGACCGGCTTGCCGGTGTCGGCCACTTCGGCTTCGAGGAAATCGTCGAAGCGGCGCGTGATGCCGTCGGCCACCGCATACAGGATCTCGACGCGCTGCGCGACGGTCAGGCCGCCCCACGGCCCCGACAGCGCCGTGCGCGCCGCCAGCACGGCCGCGTCGACGTCCGCGCGGCTCGCTTCGGCCACGCGCGCGATCACGGCGTTGTCGAGCGGCGAGCGCTTGTCGAACCAGCGGTCGCCCGCGCGATAGTCGCCGTCGATGAAGTTGCGGACGCGCCGCGGTTCCGGCTGCCCGCCGGCGGGGCCGCGTGTCGCGGCAAGAGGTTCCGTGTCGTACATGATGTGGTTGCCGATAGTCGTGAATCCGTGATCCGGTGCGGTCGCGAACGACCTTCGTAAAGAACGTCCGCGCGCCGCATGCCGTGTTTCGCCTGTCGCCCGTCACCCGCCGCCGAAGCCGGCCGCGTCGAGGCCCGCGCGGGCGCAGCGTTCGTCCTGTGCCTCGCTGCCGCCCGACACGCCGATGCCGCCGATCAGCACACCGTCGTCGACGATCGGCAGCCCGCCGCCGAACGCGACGAAGCGCGGGCGCAACACGAGCCCCTGCCGCACGGCCGCCGAATGCGCGGCCAGCGCGTCGTGCCACGCACCGGTCGGCAAGCCGAAGCTCGCGGCCGTGTACGCCTTGTCGATCGCGATGTCGATCGAATGCAGCGGCGCGCCAGGCATTCGCACGAATGCCGCGAGCAGGCCGGCCGCATCGACGACGGCGACGTTCACGCGCACGCCGAGCCGCTCGGCGGCCTCTGCCGCCGCCTGTGCGGCGCGCGACGCGGCGGGCCAGTCGATCGTGCGCGTGACGACGCTGCGGGTCGAATCGTTGCAAGCCATGACGCTGTGCTCCTTGCGCGGGTCAGGTGTAGACGGTCGTGAACGCTTCGTTCAGTTCACCGGAATGGAAGAAAATCCCGCGCCCGAGTTCGTCCTCGGTCCACGTCGTGACCGGGCGGTCGGGCTGCGCGAGATAGCCGAGCCCCGCGAAGGTTTCGTTGCGGTTGCCGCTCGGATCGAAGAAATAGATGGTCGTGCCGCGCGTGATGCCGTGCCGCGTGGGGGCGACGTCGATCTTCACCTTGTTCTTCGCCATCACGTCGGCCGACTTCAGCACGTCGGCCCAGTCGTCGAGGAAGAACGCGATGTGATGCAGCCCGTTGCGCGGGCCGCCGACGAACGCGATGTCGTGGGGCGTCGAGCTGCGGAACATCCACGTCGCGGCCTGGATCGTGTTGCCCGGGCCGACCATGACCTGCTCGGCCAGGTGGAAGTCGAGGCACTCGGCCATGAAGCGCGTGTTCTCCTCGACGCGGTTCACGCCGGCCTCCGGGTTCAGCTCGCACATCAGCAGGCAGTGGTCGAGCCAGTGCACGGCCGAGCCCGGAATGTCGTCGGGCCACGGATCGGGATTCAGCGACCCGACCGCGGTGCCGACCAGCTCCTTCTTCGCGAACAGGCGCAACTCGTGCCCGCTCGGCAGCAGGAAGCGCAACTGGCGGCCCACCGCCGGCAACGCGCCCTCCGGCAACATCTCCGTCGGGATGCCGTACGCCTCGATACGCTGCTGCAACGCGTCGAGATCGGCGTCGTGCTCGACCTTGTAGGCCGCATGCTTGAGCCCCGCCTGATCGGACGGCGACAGGATCAGCGAATACCGGTCCCATTCGTCCCAGCATTTCAGGTAGACGTTGCCGGCCGCGTCGCGCATCGTCTCCTGCATGCCGAGCACGCGGATGTAGTGACGCAATGCCGCCTCCATGTCCATCACCTTCAGATTGACATGACCAATACGCATCACACCCATGGTGAGTCTCCTCCTTGGTTACTTGTTGAAATCCGGCGTCCCGGCGCACGCCGAGCCGCAGAAAAACGGCTTTTTCAGCCGGCCCGCCACTTCCAGCTCGACGTCGCCGTCCGGCGCGACGCGGCACGCGAGCGCATAGCCGTCGCGCTCCTCGTCGGCGCTTACGTGCGCGCGGCTGGTCGGCCCAAGCCGGTGCACCGCGCCGCGCAGCACGCGCACCTTGCACACGCCGCACCCGCCGTTCAGGCACCCGACCGGAATGCCGCGCCGGCCGAGCTTCGCCATCCCGGCCAGCAACGATTCGCCGGACGCGCACGCATAGCGCTCGTCGGTCTGCGCGATCGTCACCGTGGCGCACACGCGGCCCGCGTCCATGTCACACCCGCCGGAACAGCGGGCTGCGCGTCTGTTGCGCGTCGGCCGCCGAGATGAACTTCTCGTGATAGATGTCGCGCTCGAACAGGCGGCCCTTCATCAGCGCGGTGATGCATGCGTCGATCATCGCGGGGGGCCCGCACAGGTACGCCTGATGACCCGAGAAGTCGCCGTCGAAATGAGCATTCGCGACGTCGTGCACGAACCCCTGCGCGATTCCGCCGCCGGTATCGGCCGCCCCTTCGGACAGCGCCGGCACGTACGTGAAGTTCGGGTAACGCTCGGCGAGCGCACGAAATTCGTCGTGGTAATAGAGTTCCTTCGCGTTGCGCTGGCCGTAGACCAGCGTGATCGACGCGGTGACGCCGCTCGCGAGCAGGTCCGCGATCATCGAGCGCGGGCTCGACAGGCCCGATCCGCCGGCCATGAAGATCATCGGCAACGCGGCCGAGCGGCGCACGAAGAAGCGGCCGTACGGGCCCGACAGCCGCACGCGGTCGCCGGTCGCCAGCTGCTCGTGCAGGTAACCGGTGCCGAGCCCGCCCGGCACCTGCCTGACGTTCAGCTCGATCTCGCCGGTCGCGGCCACGTCGGCCGGTGAATTCGCGATCGAGAAGGCGCGGCTTTGCCCGAGCCCCGGAATCTCGAGCTGCACGTACTGGCCGGCCTGGAAATGGATCGGCTGCGACAGCTTCAGGCGGATCGACTTGATGGTCGGCGTGAGCGCGTCGATGCGCGTGACGTCCGCCGCGAAGTCCTTGACGGGGATGATCTCCGCGTCGGGCTCCTCGTCGACGTCGGCCTCGATCACGGTGTCGGCCTGCAGCGTCGCGCAGCACGCGAGCGCCTTGCCTTCCTCGCGCTCGAAGTCCATCAGCGCGAACGGGTTCGCGTCGCCGAGGTCGGTCTCGCCGTCGAGCACCGCGACCTTGCAGGTGCCGCACAGCCCGTGACAGCACGCGTGCGGAATGTAGATGCCCTGGCGCAGCGCCGCGTCGAGCATCGTCTGTCCTTCCTCGACCTCGATCGTGACGCCCAGCGGCTCGATGGTTAGTTGGTGGCTCATGATGGTTCGCCCGTCCGCGTCGCGGTCAGAAGCTCGCGCCGCCAAGGCCGTCGAGGCCCGGCGTGCGGAAGCTGATCAGGTCCTTGTGCCCGAGGCCGTTGCCGGCCAGGCTCTTCGCCGCGTCCGGCGCCCACGGCTCGCCCGAGCGGAACCACTCGACGCGATCCCAGTCGATCTTCGCGAAGTCCGGGTGGTAGCCGTAGACGGGCGGCAGCACGTCGCGCGCGAGCGCGCCGAACGGCAGGTCCGGCGGCAGCGGCAGGCAGAACGGCGCCGGAAACATCAGGTGGTCTTCCCAGCACACGTAGAGCAGCGGTGCCGGAAACTTCCCGACCGCGTCCTTGATCGGGAAGTCATAGGGTTTGAGCGCGATGACGGCCATGCTTGTCTCCTGTCGGCCGGCGTTCGCGCGTTCGCGCGCGCGCCGGTCTCGTTCAAGGTTGCGTAGGTGTTGCGTATCGATCAGTTACTCGTGGCCTGGCCACGCCATGCCGCGAAGTTCTTCTGGTCTTCCGAGCCTTCGAAATCGAGGTTGTCGCGGCCCATGCCCACCGCGTAGTAATCGAGTACGGCGGCGAGCGGATCGAAGCCTTCGGCGCTCGGGTCCGCATCGGGCGGGAAGCAGTTGCCCTGGTGGATCTGGTGCACGGGCAGCCACGCCTGCACGTACTTCTGCGGTTCGTGATCGAAGATTTCCCTGCAGTGATCGCTGCAGAAATGGAACTTGTTGCCGAGGTAGTTCGATTCGCGCGCGCCGATCTTTCGCGGGTTGCCGGGCTCGGTGAACAGCATCGGGATCTGGCAGGTCTGGCACAGCATCGGCAGCGTCTTCATGTAGAAGCGGTTGCCGGCCTTCGCCTGTTCGCCCCAGTGGTCGAAGCGCGGGCGGTAGTAGCGGTCGAACGAGTCGGGATACTTCGCGGACAGCCACGCCATCTCGTCCTCGGCCGGCACCCACGTGTGGAACGCGGACGCCGCGTTGAAGCCGTAGAACGTCGACCATGCCTGGTGGCTGATGTGGTCCTTGCCTTCGCATGCGTCCTGCCAGCCCTTCGGCTCGCGGATGCCGTAGCGCGCGAGATCCTTGAACAGCGCGCCGCCGTTCTGCTCCGCGTACATTTCCCACGACTCGCGCCAGCTCATCACGCGCTTCGGCTGCATGTAGTCCATCATCATCGCGACGAGCGTCAGCAGCCGGTAACCGCGCCAGAACCACTTGTCGATCCAGCGCTGCACGATCGGCACGTTGTCCGGATCCTGTTCGAGCAGGAACTTGATGCACTCGATGCCGAGCGTCATGTGGCGCGATTCGTCGGACTGCGCGGAGAAGCCGAACGTGACGGTCGACATGTCGCCGTTGTAGGCCGCGCCCGACATGAACGGCACGAACAGCAGGTTCGTCAGCACGTATTCGAACGAGAAGCTCACGGCGGTCAGGAATTCGAACGGCCCCGACGAGTACGCATCCTCGAAGAACGACTTCGGCACCGACAGGTACCAGACGCGGTCGAACCAGTGGTTCGAGTGATGGAACCCGTTGAAGAACTTGTTGTACGTCGACATCGCGTGCGTTTCGGTCTGGTAGTGCCGCAATTCGTCTATCGACTGCATCTGGCACGCGATGCGCGCGCCCTCGCCGGTGAAGTGCCGGCCGACGTGCGCGAAGCCGCGATGCGCGAGGTATTCGAGCGGCGTCACGCCCTGGATGAACAGCTTCAGCGCGTTGATGTAGCGCGCATCGGTCACGCCGAGGAACGCGTTGTTCTGCGTGAACGCGTCGATCACCGCGTACAGCTTCTTTTCCTTCTCGCCCTGGTATTTCCAGTACGCGTCCATCGTCAGGCGAAACGGGTCGACCCACTTGTCCCAGTCGTGGATCTTGATGCCCTCGTAGCGATCGTACGGGAAGACTTTGTCCATCGGCTGGTAGGTCGTCTCCCAGCCGAGGCCGCGCGTCATCGCCGCGTAGCGGTCCTTCAGGCCGAGTTTTTTCTTGAGCGTTGGCGTGTCCATTCGTGTCTCCGGTGTTGTCGGTGCGCGTGGCGCGGCGTTCAGTGCGACCAGCTCAGCGTGAACTGGTCGTCGTCCTCGTCGATGTGGCCGGACAGCGTGATCAGGTTCACCTGAAGCTGCTGCAGGTCGAAGCGCGTGCCGGTCAGTTCCTCGATCGTTTCGCGGCGGATCGTCAACCGGTCGGGCGAATCGATCTTGACCATGCCGGGCGACTCGACCACCACCGCGAGCGGGTTGTCGGCGACGATCGCCTCGACGATCGGTCTGGACTCCTCATTGGCCTGGAAGGCGATGAATACGTTGGACATGCTGGTTTCCTGGATGAAAGGTGGGCGGCCCGGCGTCAGAGCGCGAGGCCGAGCTTCGCGACACGCGCGTGGAACTGTTCCCGCACTTCGTCGAGCGCGGCGCGGCCGTCGTCCTGCAGCGCCAGCGCCGCCACCGGCGCGAGCGCCGCGTCGGCCCGCGCGGACCAGTCGCGCGTCCAGCGTGCCAGCAGCGCGCGGTTGTCGTCGGATTCCGACGCCATCGTCTTCACGACGGCATCGATCCAGCGGTTCGATTCGGTGTGCCATTCGGGCATGAACGCGGTCAGCATCGCCACCGCCGTGCCGCCCGCGAGCGCGATTCGTTCATCGACGAAGCGGTCGTACACGAGCGGGTACAGCAGCCCGTCGAGCGCCAGGTTCTGCGCGACGAACAGTTCGACCGGATCGGCAATCACCAGCGTGTCCTCGACATAACGCCGCAGCGGCTGCCACGCGGCGCCGGTCGTCCACGCCGCCTTGGCGGTGTCGAGCACGTCGGGCTCGGCCATCGCGAGCGCGAGCCGCGTGAGGTACTGCGCGACCCCGAGGTTGTCCATCGCATGAAACATCGCGGGCGCCGTGAACACGGTGCCGTAGCCGAGCGCGCAGACCTGCGCGTTGTTCATGTTCGCGCCCCAGGCCGCATGGCGCAGCGGCACCAGCACGTCGAGCGCGTGCGCGGCGACGTCGTCGCGCATCAGGCCGATCATCCGGCGCGACTCGACGAACTCGAAGTTCGCTTCCATCGTGTCCTGCTGGCGCGCCCGCGTGGTCGCCCACGACGCGTAGTAGAACTGGCGCGGGTCCTTCAGCGCGTACCAGTTCGCCATCCGGATCGCCGAACGCGACGCATCGAAGATCTCGTAATCGGGATCCCACGTCGGGCGGTAATGGAAGTTCGCCTGGGGCTGCGCCCCCATCATGCCTTCCTGGTAGCGCGTCGCCGTCTTGTCGCCGCCGATGTTCTGCGCCACGTGCGCAAAGGTGTGCCGGAGCGGCTTGATGTCGACTGTCTTCAGCTCGATGGTCACTTCTTGCTCCTCAAGGTCATGGGTTCGCTTCGACGTCCAGCCGCGTGACCTGCTGTTCGCGGCAGAACGCGTCGAAGGCGGCAGGAGGCAACGTCAGTTCGACGCACAGCTCCGGCGCACCGCCGATCGACAACTCGAATTCGACGAAGCCGCGTGGGTTCGTACCGGTGACACGGACGCACTTGCGGCCCGGGTCGAGTGGGGAAAGATCGGTGTCGGTTGGATTCATGATCGGTGTCGCCTCCATGCCGTCCTTCAATGCAGCATCCGTGCCACGCGCGGCCGGTTCCGCAAAAAATCTCGATAATTCAGGGAAAGCCCTGACGCAAAGTTCAAATTCGCGATCCACAATGGCGGTTAACCAGAAGGGAAAACGCGCCCGAGCCACTGCGCCAAACGCCTGATTCGGCGGCCCTCTTCATCATTTGAGCAACCCGGCAGCACGCATTTGATGAAATGATCAAACGGTTGCCCGGGTTGGGGCGCCGCTTGCGGAAATTTCGAAAATCACGAGAAATCTCGACGGAGGAGACATGACGCGGCCCAGCCTGCCCCCCTTGCCGCCGGACACCGACCTGCGCAAATTGATCCATTTTTCGGCGAGCGACGGCCGCATCTGGCTCGCCGGACAGCGGATGGTGCTGCTCCATGCCGGCGCGCTGGCGACGCTGCGCCAGGAGCTGATGGAAAGCGTCGGGCCGGCGCAGACGCGGCGGTTCTTCACGCGCGTCGGCTTCGCCGCCGGCGAACGGGACGCCGCGCTCGCCCGCGAGATCCGCAGCGGCGCGTCGCTGTTCGACATGTTCCATGTCGGCCCGCAGCTGCACATGCTCGAAGGCGCCGTGCAGGTCACGCCGCTGCGCTTCGAGGCCGATCCCGCGACGGGCGCGTTCTATTGCGAATACCGCTGGGAACATTCATGGGAGGCCGACGTGCACCGCCGCACGTTCGGGCCGCAGCCCGAGCCGGTGTGCTGGATGCTGATCGGTTATGCGACCGGCTATACGAGCGCCTTCATCGGCCGGACGATCCTGTTCAAGGAAACGAGCTGCGTCGGCATGCACGACCCGCACTGCACGATCGTCGGCAAGCCGGCCGAGGAATGGCCCGACGCCGAGGAAATCTCGTCGTGGTTCAAGGCCGATTCGCTGATCAACACCATCCGCGACCTGCAGACCGAGGTCGAGTCGCTGCGCCTCGAGATCGCACCCGACGATGGCCGCACGCGGCTCGTCGGACGCTCCGATGCGTTTCGCGCCGCCTATGCACTGCTCGAGACGGCCGCGCCGACCAAGGTGGCCGTCCTGCTCACGGGAGAGACGGGCGTCGGCAAGGAGCGCTTTGCGCGCGCACTGCATAGCCTCAGCCCGCGCGCCGCCAAGCCGTTCGTCGCGATCAACTGCGCGGCCATTCCGCACGCGCTGATCGAGTCGGAACTGTTCGGCGCGGAGAAAGGCGCCTTCACGGGCTCGCAGGTCGCGCGTGCCGGGCGCTTCGAGCGCGCGAACGGCGGCACGCTGTTCCTCGACGAAATCGGCGAGCTGCCGCTCGACGTGCAGGCCAAGCTGCTGCGCGTGCTTCAGGAAGGCGAGGTCGAACGGCTCGGCGCGACCGACGGCAGGAAGGTGGATGTGCGCGTCGTTGCGGCGACCAACCGGGATCTCGAACAGGCCGTGCGCGACGGCACCTTCCGCGCCGACCTCTACTACCGGATCAACGTCTACCCGGTGCTGATTCCGCCGCTGCGCGACCGGCAGGACGACATCGCGCTGCTCGCCGACGCGATGCTGGAACGCTTCGCGTCGCTGCACGGCAAGCCGGCGCCCACGCTGACCGACTATGCGTACGACGCGCTGCGCGGCTACCGGTGGCCCGGCAACGTGCGCGAGCTCGAGAACCTGATCGAGCGTGCAGTGATCCTGTCGCGTCCGAACCGGCCGGTCGACGCGAAAGACCTGTTCCCCGGCGTCGGGCTGCCCGGCGGCGCGAGCGTCGATCGTGCGGGGCAGATCAAGCCGGCCGCCGCGCTATCGATCGACTGCGCGACGATCCTCGACCAGTTGCAGGGTGGCGGCGGGCTCGACGGCCTCGAGCGCGCGCTGCTACACGAGGCCGTCGATCGCGCGAACGGCAACCTGTCGGCCGCCGCCCGCCTGCTCGGGCTGACGCGCGCGCAGCTCAGCTATCGCCTCAACCGCAAACAGGATTCGGAGGACGCGTGAAATGAACACCATCCTGCCCGCCCACCCGTTCGCCGACGCGCTGCCCGACGACTCCGCGCCTGCGATCGAGCCGGCCGCCGACGACGCAGTCGAACCGCATGCCCGCACGCTCAGCGAGCATGCGTACCACCAGCTTCGCCAGCACATCATCGAGGGGCACTACCCGCCCGGCGCGAAGCTGCGCGTCGAGCATCTGAAGAACGTGTACGGCGTCGGCGCGGGCACGCTGCGCGAGGCGCTCACGCGGCTGGTCAGCGATGCGCTGGTCGTCGCCGAAGGGCAGCGCGGGTTTCGCGTCACGCCGATGTCGGTCGACGATCTCGAAGCGATTACGCGGCTGCGCATCCATATCGAGGTCGATGCGCTGCGCGAATCCGTGCGGCGCGGCGACGATGCGTGGGAACACCGGGTGAGGCAGAGCTTCGAGATGCTGTCGGCCTGGGAGCAGCCGGTATCGATCGAACACCGGACCGCGTGGGAAGCGTGCAACCGGCGCTTTCACGAAGCGCTGATCTCGGCAGCCGCGACGCCGTGGACCTATCTGATCCTGCGCATGCTGTCGCAGCAAAGCGAACGTTACCGGCGCGTGTGCATCGGGCTCGGCGATTCGAAACGCGACGTGCATGCGGAGCACAAGTGCCTGTTCGACGCCGCGATGCGGCGCGCGGATGCGCGCGCGGCGCTCGCGCTCGAAGACCATATCGGCACGACGCTCGCCGTCGTGCGCAACGCGCCGCCCGGCACGCTGCCGTTCTAGCGCTTCAACGCGCGCTCGCAGCGCTCAGGCCAGCGCGGGATAACCGTGCGCGGCCGCCTGCTGCTCGAACCGCGCAATCGTGTCGTAGTCGGCTGGCGACAGCCGTTCGAATCCCTTCAGCCGCAACACGCGCGCCCGTTCCGCATCGGCCGTCACGGCGTGATCGAGTGCATCCTGCAATGCAGCGACCTGTGTGTCTTGGAGTGCTCGCGATGCGATGAACGGCAACCCCGGCGCGGATGCCGTCATCCCGACGATCCGGAGGTCCTCCCGCAATTCGGGCAGTGCATCCCTCACGTATGCGAACGTCACGCAGTCGATCGCTGCGCAATCGGCGTCGCCCGAAGCCAGCGCACGCAGTACGTTCAGGTGCGAGCCGAACGCCGCCACCGATCCGAAGAATCGTCCGTCGCGCGCATGCGGCGCGACCGCATGCCGGAGCGCGTTCATCCCGCTGTGTGAATCTCGACCGTTGAATGCGGCCCGCAGCCCCCGGCATGCGGCGAGCGTCGTCGCGCCGGCCGCATGCGCACGTGCCGACACGACCAGCACGCTGCTGTAGTGCGCGCCGTCGCAGCCGTCCGCGTCGAACAAGGGTGTCGCGATCAATCGCACGACATCGCGCAAGCCCAGCATCCGGTACGGGTAGCCGCAGGTCTGCGACAGCAGCAGATCGTCGCGCCGCCACAGCGCGTGAAGATCGTCGAAGGATTCATCGGGAAGCGTGACATCGGCGGCGGGCCCGCCCGCGTTTGCGAACGCATCGAGTGCATCGCGCAGCAGTGCGCGCCACAGTGCGTCGTGGCGCGGCGTCACGTTGTACATCGGCAGGGCGGCGATCCATGAGCTCATGCGGGCATTCTACGCATCGACGCTCGCGTAGCGGAACCCGGTTCGATCGCGCCAAAACAGGGGCTGAACGTGGCGCGGCACGCCCGAAGCTTATCGGCCCCGCGACGATAAGCAAATCCGAATCGATTGGTTGGCCGCGCGGTGCGATCCCGGTACCGTCCTGATGCCTGCTCGCGCATCGCCACCGCGCGTGATGCCGGACAGGCCGACCGTGATCCGCGAGACACCTGCGCACCCGGGCCGAGCTTGCCGGTTCAACCGCGCGTTCCCCGCACCGCCCGTTCAATCCCGCCTCAACGCCATGGCCGAATACTTCGACGTCGACCACGCGCGTGCGATCGCCGCGCTCGACACCCGCTTCACCGCCCGCACCGAGTGGCCGACCTGGCTGCTGGTCGTCGTGATCTACGGCGGCTGGCTCGCCGTGCTGCTGCTCGTGCGCGACGGCACCCTGTCGCTCGCGGCCGCGACGGCGCCGCTGATCCTGCTCGGCGCATGGCACCTGTCGCTGCAGCACGAACTGCTGCACGGCCACCCGACGCGCTCCGCGCGTGTGAACAAGCTGCTCGGCTATCCGCCGCTGACGGTCTGGTATCCGTACACGCTGTATCGCGACACGCATCTCGACCATCATCGCGACGAAGACCTGACCGTGCCGGGCGTCGATCCCGAAACGAATTACGTCACGCGCGAGCACTGGGCACGGCTACCGCGCTGGCGCCGCGTGCTGACGCTCGCACGCAAGACCTTCGTCGGTCGATTCGTCGCCGGGCCGCCGCTGAGCATCGCCGCGATGGGCGTCGACGCATTTGCCGCGTTCCGGCGCGGCGATTTCCGGTATCTGCCGATGTGGGCGACGCACGTCGCCTGCGTGGTTGCGCTGCTCGCGTGGCTGCAATGGGCGATCGGCATCCCGTGGTGGTATTACCTGCTCGTGATCACGTGGCCCGCGTTGTCGATCGCGATGATCCGCTCGCTGTACGAGCACCGCGCCGCGCCCCATCCGAAGGCCCGCATCGCGATCAATGAAGCCGGCTTCGCGATGCGGCTGCTGTATCTCAACAACAACTACCATCTCGTCCATCACGACCTGCCGAAGCTGCCGTGGTACGACCTGCCGCGCGCGTACCGGATGCGCCGCGACGCGTATGCGGAGAAATGCGGCGGCTTCGTGATTCGTGGCGGGTATCGCGAACTGCTGGCGCGCCATGCGTGGACGCCGACCGATACGCCCGTGCATCCGTTCGAGCAGGGCACGGCGTCGTTGTCGACGGGGCGTGGCGTGAAGGTGGCGGTGGTCGACGAGGTGTTGCAGGTCAGTACGTGACCCCGGAGCGATCCTCGTCGCCGCGGCGAAAACGCGCCGACCCCGCCTCTTCCGGTACAGTCTTCACCGGGAAAACGGGCCACGGACATCCGGCAGGAGGAAACGTCAAGCATGCATGCACCAGAATCGACATCACGCACGCGTAACGGGATCCGGCGCGTCCTGGCGGCCCTGCTGCTGACCCTGCTTCCACTGACCGGATTCGCGGAAGGCACGGTCGGATTCCGCGACGACATCCTGCCCCTGTTCCGCAACAAGCCGGCGCTGGAGCGCTTCGTCCTGGCAACCTTCGAGATGCGCGGCGCCGCGGTCGGCATTCGCATCTCGGGTGCAGCGATTCCCGGCTTGTCCGGCGCGAGAATCGGCCCCTACACGGTGCCCGTCGACTGGCGCGATCACGGCAAGCCGATTCCCGCCACGCTGACGATCTACACGACCCAGATCTTTTACGACAGCCACGGTCGCACGCTCGAAGGCGATCTGACACAGGCGGTCAAGGTCGTGGAGCAAGTCGATTCGATCTCCGTCGATCCGGCTCGCTAACGGCCGAAACCTTACAAAACACCGACGACCCCGCTCGCACCCGCGCATTGCCAATTGCGTCGGCAATGCCCAGAATGACGGCTCGTCCGGGGCTTCCAACAATCATTCGCCCCGGCTCTGCCCCCGGCCGCGCGCCGCACTTCCCCACGACGATGCAACCGAACACCCCGCCCGGCACGATCCGCGTGATCGGCAACGACTGGTCCGTTTCCGCGATTACCGCGGGCTTTCTCGCGGTGCTGATTTCCTATGCAGGCCCGCTCGCGATCTTCTTCCAGGCCGCACAGGCCGCCCATGTGTCCGACGCGATGGTGTCGTCGTGGGTCTGGGCGATCTCGATCGGCGCGGGCGTATCGGGCCTGTTCGCGAGCTGGAAGCTGAAGGTGCCGATCATCACCGCGTGGTCGGCGCCCGGCACCGCGCTGCTCGTCGGCCTGTTTCCGCAACTGACGCTCAACCAGGCCGTCGGCGCGTACCTCACGGCCGCGCTGATCATCCTGCTGATCGGCGTGACCGGCTATTTCGACCGGCTCGTCCGCCATATTCCGCGCGGTATCGCGTGCGGGATGATGGCCGGCATCCTGCTGCCGTTCGGCACGCATGCGTTCGCCGCCGCGTCGGAGCAGCCCGCGCTCGCGTTCGGGATGATCGCGGCCTACGTGATCTTCAGGCGCCTGCTGCCGCGCTACAGCATCGTGCTCGTGCTGCTCACGGGCGCCGCGCTCGCGACGCTGCTCGGGATGACGCATCTCGGCAACGTGTCCGCGAGCCTCGCGCACCCGATCTTCATCGCGCCCGAATGGACGCTCGGCACGACGCTCAGCCTCGCGCTGCCGCTCGTCGTCGTCAGCCTCACCGGCCAGTTCCTGCCGGGCATGACGATCCTGCGGGTGTCCGGCTATCACACCCCCGCGCGGCCGATCATCACGGTGACCAGCGTGATGTCGCTCGCGGTCGCGTGCTTCGGCGGAATCACGATCGTCGTCGCGGCGATCACGGCCGCGCTGTGCACCGGCAAGGACGCGCACGAGGATCCGGACCGGCGCTACATCGCCGGACTCGCGAACGGGGCGATCTACCTGATCGGCGGGCTGTTCGCGGGCACGATCGTCACGGTGTTCTTCGCGCTGCCGAAGGCATTCGTCGCGATCCTCGCGGGGCTCGCGCTGATCGGCGCGATCGGCGCGAACGTGCACGGGATCTTCGAGGACGAGAACCACCGCGAGGCGTCGCTGATCACGTTCCTTGCGACCGCGTCGGGCATGACGTGGCTCGGGCTCGGCTCCGCGTTCTGGGGAATCGTGATCGGATCGCTTTCGTATGCGGTACTGAACAAGGTGCGGCGACCGGCGTGATGCGCAACACCAGTCGCCACTGCCACCGCCACTACCGCGCGTGCTGGCGCACCAGTTGCGCGAGTGCGTCAGTCGGCGTCGTCGTCCCGTAAAGCCGCTCCGACACACCGTCCTCGACGTCGATCTGCCCCGCGTTGTGCACGTCGTACAGATCGACGATCAACTGCGCATGGCGTTCGCTGAGGCCCGCGCGCAGCAGCGTCGCGGCCCAGGTGTCGCGCGGCAGTTCATGCGCGACGATTGCCCGGCCGGCCGCTGCGCCGAGCGTATCGGCAATCGCGGTCACGCTCACCCGCCGCGGCCCTTCGACACTGACGATGCGCGGCCCGTTACCGCCTCCGGGCGCATCGAGCAACAGCCGCGCCGCGACGACGCCCACATCCGGCGCCCAGACCGTCGGGAACACCTTGTCGACCGGATGATGAAAGCTCGGCAGCACGCCCGTGCCGAGCGCGACCGGCAGGATGCGCGACCAGTTCTGCAGATGCTCGGCCGAACGCAGCAGCGTCAGGTGTGTCGGGATCGCCTTCAGCCGTTCCTCGAAGTCATGAAACAGGCGGGTGATGCCCGTATTGCCGTCGCGCTCCGCGCCGTAGTCCGACAGCGCGAGCAGCACCGGCGGCGGGTTGGCGGCGAGCGCGGCGGTCGCGACATCGATCGTCCGCGTCATCGTCGCGGCCGGATCGGGGTCGGCGACGGGTACCGGGCACAGTATCTGCACGGCCCGCGCGCCGTCGATCGCCGATGCGATCGTGTTCGCGTCCGTCAGCTCGGCGATCACGACGTCGCAGCCGAGCTGCGCGAAACGTTCACGATGGCGTGCGTCGCGCAACACCGCGCGCACGGGATGGCCGGCATTGCGCAAGGCCGTCACGGTCGACTGGCCGACGTTGCCGGATGCACCGAAGATCACGAACACGATTCGTTCCTGAGGGGGTGAAGGTGGGGTGATTGTCGGGTTGGGCGGAGGGAACGGCGCGCAGGGAGGGATGAAACCAGCAGGAAAGGATGATGGATTGGGCGGCGGCCATGCGAATCGTCCGCCGCCTTGCTAGTCGCTTCGAGTCCTGCGGTCCGCCGATGGCGGGCAACGACACACTGGCGAGGGATGAGCCGCTCACGCCCAAGGCGCTGCGCTTCAGGAGGCCCGTCGAGACCGAGGACGGTGCAGCGCTTTCTGGACGAGGACGAACGCGGTCATTGTCCAACAGCCTGCTGGACAATGGCCCCGAGATCCGAAGCGACAACGCATATCCGGCGCGGCGCCATCGCTCCGCTATGCCCCACCCCCGCTGCCCGCGCCGTCATAAGCCAGCCGCAGCCCGCCCCGCTCGCCCGACCGCGCAATCTCGGTCGGCGTCGCACCCAGCACGCGATTCATCCAGTTCGCCATGTGGCTCTGGTGTGCAAACCCGGCTTCGAGCGCGACCTGGCTGATGCTGAGCCGGCCTTCGAGCAACAACGCCTTCGCGCGCTCGACCCGGCGCCGCACGACGTACTGGTGCACGGGCATCCCGAGCGTTTCGCGGAACAGCACCTTGAAATGCGGCACGCTGATCGACACGAGCGCCGCGAGTTCGGTCAGCGTCATGCGCTGGTCGAGGTTCGCTTCGACATAGTCGATCACGCGCGCGGCCGCTTTCGGCGCGAGGGTGCGGCGGCGCTCGCGAAACGCCGGCTGGCCGTCGACCAGCCGCGCGACGAGCGCCGTACACAGGCTTTCCGCATAGAGCGGATCCGACGCGTCTTCCGCTTCGAGTTCGGCGGCCATCGCCCACGCGATGTGCTGCAGGCGCGGATCGCGCACCTGCAGCCGGCGGCGGATCTGCCCCTGCGACGGCTTCAGCTCGAGCTGTTCGACGGTCCGCCGCACGAACGTATCGGTGAGTGCGATATGGAGGATCCGGCAGTCGGCGCTGTCGGTCCACTGGCCGGGCAAGCCGGCCGGAATCACGTCGACGTCGCCATGCGCCTGGATGCGCGACACGCGCTCGCCGTCGCACACGCAATCCGCGCGGACGGGCGGCCCGATATGCACGCCGATCCGGTGATGGTCGGCCGCCGGAATCCGGTAGGTGCCCGCGCGAATCTCCAGCAGCGACGCGCCGAAGCCCTGCCAGCCGAGCCCGCGGCTGGTGCGCAGGCTGACCGGGACGCCGTTGTCCGTCGGCGCCGCGAGAATCGCATCGCTCATGGCCTTCCTCCCGTGGATGGGGATGTCGAACGCGCATTGTGACGCGTTTTCGGGCCGCCTGCCGGGCCTGCCGGGAGCACGCCCGGGCCAAGCAGAAAAAGATCATCCGTTTCTGCTCAGGGCCATCCTTCCGTGTGCGCCGGCGGGCGCGGCGCCGCTTACGATGGCCCCATCCGACACCTACGGAGACCGTCATGCCCCATCCGTGCCTTGCGCAACGCGTCGCGCTCACTGCGTCCTCGCCTTCCGCCGCTCCCCGCCCGTCATCCGGCCCCCGCTCCCGCAACGACCGCGCCACGATCGCCGCCTGGTGCCTGCGCATCGTCGGCTGGTACCGGCTCGAACGACTGCTCGCGTCGATCCCCGACAGCAACGACGATTTCGGGCTCGTCTGACCGGCCACGCGGCCGGCGTCGTTCGACCCGGTACGCCGCCTACTTGCGCCGCCGCTCGTGCGGCGCCACCGTCGCGCCGTCGATCACCGGTGCGCCCTGCTTGATCAGGAAATCCCGGAACAGCCCCGTGACCTGCGAGATCCGCCGGTCGGCGAGCGTGACCACATACCATTCGCGCTCGATCGGGTTGCCGGGGAACGGCAGTTGCCCGAGCAGCCCCGCGCGCAGTTCGAGTGCACACGCGTGCAACGACAGGAACGCAATGCCGAGCCCGGCTTCGGCCATCTGCTTGATGGCCTCGTTGCTCGACAGTTCGGAGCCCACATGGAAGCGGTAGCCGGCCGTCTTGAACAGGCTCTCGACGGTCGAGCGCGTGCCCGCGCCGCGTTCGCGCACAAGCAGGTGCGCGGATTCGAGATCCTTCAGCGCGACGCGCTTGCGCTGCATCAGCGGATGGCCGGGCGCCGCGACGAACACCATCGGATGTTTCGCGAACTCGACCGCATGAGTGCGCAGCTCCTTCGGCGCGCTGCCCATCACCGCGAGATCGATTTCATGCGTCGCGAGCATGCGGATGATGTCGTCGCGATTGCCGACCTTGAAGTACGTCTTCACATGCGGACGCGTCGCGGTGAATTTCACGAGCAGTGGCGGAATCAGGTATTCGGCCGTCGTGATCGCGCCGATCCGCAGCGTGCCGCCCAGATCGCCCGTCAACGCGGCCACTTCGTCGCCGGCCTCGGTCCACAGATGCAGGATCTCGCGCGCATAGCGCGACACGATCTCGCCGGCCGCGGTCAGCTGCACGCCGCGCCCCACCCGCTGCAGCAACGCGGCGCCCACGGCCTCCTCGAGCAGGCGAACCTGCAGCGACACGGCCGGCTGCGTCAGGTTCAGCTCCTCGGCCGCCCGCGACACGCTGCCGAGCCGCGCAATCATGTCCAGCGCCTTCAGTTGCCGAAACGTCGCGGTCTTTCCTATAAGTGAATACATATGAGTCGCTTATAAACATTAAATTGTTCGAGTGGGTTCGAAACTATATCGTCGGTTCTTGAGCAATGTCATCCGAATCGTCATCTAGCGGGAGCCCACCATGGACAACACCACGCCCAACCTTGCAACGGACCGCGCACCGCGCCTGCCGCGCATCGTGATCGTCGGCGGCGGCGCCGGCGGCCTGCACCTCGCCACGCGTCTCGGCGATACCGTCGGACGCCGTGGGCAAGCCGAAGTCGTGCTCGTCGACCGCTATCCGACGCACTTCTGGAAGCCGCTGCTGCACGAAGCCGCATCGGGCCATCGCGACCCGGCGTCCCACACGATCGAATACGCGGCGCAAGCGAAGCGCCACGGGTTCCGTTTCGTGCAGGGCGCACTGCAGCGGGTGGACCGCGCCGCACGCACGGCGACGATCGCGGCCGTGCAGGACGCGGACGGCACGGAGATCCTGCCGCAGCGCGAGCTCGGCTATGACGACCTCGTGCTCGCCGTCGGCAGCGTGACGAACTTCTTCAATGTGCCGGGCGCGGCGCGCCATGCACTGCCGCTCGAAAACCTCGACCAGGCCGAGGATTTCCGCCGGAAGTTCCTCGCGGCGTGCACGAAGGCGAATCACCTGGCCGAGCAGCAGCCCGCGCAGCGCGCGGCGCCGATCTGCATCAACGTGATCGGCGCGGGCGCGACGGGTGTCGAGCTGGCCGCCGCGCTGCGGCACGCGATCCAGCAGCTGACGACGTACCGCTTCAAGGCACTGGTGTCCGCGCGCGACGTGCACATCCGGCTGATCGAAGGCGGCCCGCGCATCCTGCCGGCGCTTGACGAGCGGCTGTCCGGCAAGATGCACGCGCAGCTTCGCGTGCTGAACGTCGACGTGCTGACCGATACACGCGTGGCCGAAGTCAGCGCGGACGCCGTGACGACCGCGACCGGCGAACGGCTCGCAAGCGACATCACGATCTGGGCGGCCGGCGTGGCGGGCCCCGCGATCCTGCGGGAGATCGGCGACATCGTGCTCAATCGTTCGAACCAGGTGATCGTGACCGATACGCTGCAGACGCCGGACGACCCGCACGTGTATGCGTTCGGCGACTGCGCCGCATGCCCGACGGCCGGCGCGAGCGGCTTCCTGCCGCCGCGCGCGCAGGTCGCATACCAGCAGGCCGTGTACCTGGTCAACGCGTTCGCGCGCCGCGTCGTCGGCAAGCCGGTGGCTGGCTTCACGTTCCACGATGCGGGCACTGTCGTGTCGCTCGGGCATGCGGGCGCCGTGTACCAGGCCGACCTCCGCGGGCGCTCGCGCTCGCTGATCGTCGACGGGCTCGCCGCGATAGGGCTGTACAAGTTCCTGTATCGCAAGCACCTGTTCAGCGTGGTCGGCGTGAAGCGCGCGCTGTTCCAGTCGCTGAGCCACTGGCTGCAGAGCCGCAACCAGCCGTCGATCAAGCTGCACTGATCGCGCCGGTTCGCGCGCAGCATCGCAAGACGGCATATCGGGCGTGCATCGCTCGGTATGCCGTTTTTTTGGATGCACATGCACGGTGCGACGCATTCACTGCGTGCGCGAATCTGGTGCATCACATCGAAGACCGTCGATACGATGCCGTTCGCGCGGAATACGACGTGCGACACGCATCCCGCGCCCACCTTGGCTCGCCACCCGATTCATTAGCCGAATCGTATGGGTCGGATAAAAATATTAATTAGTCGCGTTTTCCGGATCGACGCTAAGGTGTGTGGCATTCCCGTCGGCGAACGGATCATCACGTCTCTGAAGAGGAATCACCGTGGTTATCGAAGCCATCGTCACCCGTCTCGACGCAGCATTCGCGCAAATCGAAGCAACACCGGACTCGCACGAATCGCGCCATCAACGCGACGCGATCATCCAGTGGCTCGACCGAGCATCGGAAGAAGGATATCGACTCGGTCTCGTCACGACGCTGCCGGCCGCTCGGCTCAGCGACATGTTCGAAGGCCAGTTCGGCCGCGCGAACCTCGACCGCTTCTCGGTCGTCGTCACGGACGCCAATCAGAAGGACTCCGGATCAAACCAGCATCCCTTCGACGTCGCGCTGCAGGCACTCGGCGTGCCGCCCGAACGCGCGGTGGCGATCGCGAGCAGCGAACCGGAGCGCCGCGAAGCCGAGCATTTCGGCCTGTCGCGCTGCGTGAACATCACCGACACCGTGCGCTCGATCGCATCGGCCGGCCTGCACTGAACGCCGTCAAACCGGCCGGCTACGTCCGGCCGTCCACGATCCGGCGGCAATCCGACGGTTGCCCGACCGAATCGGGACATTCCTCCGTCAAAGTCGCTTGCCCCCTTCCGGGCTTGACCGATCTTTCACGGAGACGGGACGACGCGAATCCGCATCGCCCCGCTGCCCGCCGGCCCTCTCCGGCTCGACCAGCATCACTTCGATCCGCTCCTTGCCCTTTCCGGTATTCCTGCGCTTGAGCGTCAGCATGCCGATCTCGCCGGTCGAGGCCGGGTGCGTGCCGCCGCACGCCATCGTCGAGAAGCCGTCGACCGTCCAGTATCGGCGTTGCGTGTCGACATCGCTGAAGTCGGTCGCGATGCGCAGGTCGCGCTTAGACAGATCGGCCGCGGCCGATTCGATCTCGGGAAACAACGGCGCCACGCTCGTGTCGCTCGCGAAGTCGATGCGCGCCTTGTCCTGCCCGATATGCGCACCGATGCGCTCGATGCCGGGCCTGAGCCGATAGACCAGCTGCAACACCATTTCGGCCGCAAAGTGCAGACGCATCAGCCGGTACCGCCGCGTCCAGTCGATGCACCAGGTCACACGATCGCCGACGCGCAGCGAATGATCGTGCGGCAGCGTATAGACGATATCGAGGCCCTGCTTGTCGGCCTGGACGACCGGATAGCCGCCGAGCGACCCCGCGTCGCTTTCCTGCCCGCCCGAAAACGCAAAGAAGATGGTCGCGTCCACCCGCACGCGAGCGCCGTCGACGTGGCTCACGACGGTATCCAGCGTGGTCCGGTACGGATCGTCCCAGAATACTTTCTTCGTCATTGCCCGCCGTGCCTTTCGCCGAGGAAAGCACGCAGGTTAGCCGGATCGCGTGCGGGTGGCTTGTACGATCTTGCGCCCTGGCACCAGCGCCGCCTCGTCAGGCGCGGCGCGCGCTGCTGCCGCAGTCGCGTCCTCGCCCTTGCGCTCGACACTCCACGTATGAATCGGCCGATGCCCCGGCCGCTCCCACTCGGGTGGCATCCACAGATGTCTCAGCCGCTGCAGGACGGACCCGGGCGCGAACACGTCGCGCCACATGTCGACGAATTCGTGCAGGTTCAGCACCAGGAAGTTATACGAACGAATCTGCTGCGTGATCCCGTAGTCGACCGGCTCCGTTTCCTCGACATACGTGCCGAACAGGCGATCGAAGATGATCAGCACGCCGCCGTAATTCTTGTCGATGTAACGCGGATTGCGGCCATGATGCGCGCGGTGGTTCGACGGCGTGTCGAACACATATTCGTACCAGCGCGGCAGCCGCCCGATCGCTTCGGTATGCACGAAGTACTGGTACGCGAGATCGACGGCGAGCAGGAACAGCACGACAGCGGGCGGGATGCCGAACCAGACCGGCGGCAGATAGAACACGAACACGCCGACGAACGCGTTCAGCAACGACTGCCGCATCGCCGTCGTGAAGTTCATCACTTCACCGCTGTGATGCGGCACGTGCGCGGCCCAGAACCAGCGCACGCGGTGCGACGTGCGGTGAAACCAGTAGTAGCAGAACTCCACGACGACGAAGATCGGCACGATCGTGAAGCCGTTCACCGGCACGTCGAACCAGCGGTGCCGGTAAACCCACGCGAAGATCGCGCCCGTGAACAGGAGCCCCATCACGGTCTCGGCCACCTGATAGCCGGCGCCGAGCGACAGGTTCGCGACAATCTCCTTCCAGCGAAACGGCTCGCGACGGCCGCGCCCGGTCATCACCGCGTATTCGATCGCGAACGCGATCAGGAAGACCGGCGTCATGCCGATCAGCAGCACCTGCTTCCAGTCCACGTCGTTCCCCAGGAACGCGTGGAGCCACGTCATCAACTCGGTCGGCATGTTCGCGGCCTCGATCAAGAACTGACCGGCAGTATGGTCACGCACGGGTCGCCCCGCGTTGACACTTGCGGACGATTACTTGACACTTTCCGCCATGCCCGCCGCCTCCCCGCTATCGACGCAGCGCGTCTACTACTCGAGCACCTACGTGCGACTGCTGTTCGACTATCTGTCCGAGCAAGGCAAGGATGCCGCGCGCGTGCTCGGCGAGGCGCGGCCGCCCGAGGACGATCGCGGGCTCACGCTGTACGCGAGCGCGCACTGGCGGCGCCTCCTCGAATGCGCGGTGCGCGCGCTCGACGATCCGCTGCTCGGCCTGCACGTCGGCCAGCGGATCACGCCCGCCCACCTCGGTGCGCTCGGCTACGCGCTGCATGCGTGCCGCGATGCCGGCGCCGCCCTCGCACGCTGGCAGCAATACGAACACCTGATCGCGAACGTCGCGCGCATGGAAGTGCGGGTCGAAGCAACCTCAGTCGCGATCGAATGGCACGACGCACCCGAGCCGCTCGGCCCGCTCGTCGATGAAGTCGCGCTGACGGCCATCGTCCAGTTCGCGCGCAATATCACCGGCACGCGTCACGGGCCCGACGAAGTCTGCTTCGTACACCCGTCGCCCGCCAACGAGCAGCCGTATGCCGATTACTTCGGCTGCCCGGTGCGGTTCGGCCAGCCGGCGAACCGGCTCGCGTTCCCGTTGCACCTGCTCACGCAGCCGCTGCGCCAACCGGACGACGCGCTGCTGCAGATGATGGAACGTCAGGCGAGCGCGCTGCTTGCCGAGCTGCGGCAGACGGACGATCTCGAACAGTCGGTACGCGAAGCCGTCGCGCGCCTGCTGACGCAAGGCGAAGCGAGCATCGAACAGATCGCGTCGGATCTGCACGTGTCGTCGCGCACGCTGCATCGGCGGCTTGCCGAACTCGGGCTCAACTTCCGGATACTGCGCGAGGACACGCGGCGGCGGCTCGCGATCGACCACCTGAACGATCCGCGGCTGACGCTCGCGGAAGTCGCGTGGCTGCTCGGCTATTCGGAACACAGCGCCTTTACGCGCGCCTTTCGACGCTGGACCGGCGAATCGCCGCAGCAGTGGCGCAGCCGGCAACCTGCGCGAGCGGCGAACGTCGCGCGCGGCTGAGCGCGGCGCGCCACCATGCCGCCGACGAACTCGCGTCCGCCCGCGCGGTCGAACGAGCATCGCCGGAGAATCTCATGAAACGCGTTGCCCCTGTCGCTGTCCTGACCCTGCTTGCCGCCATCAGCTTGCCGGCAGCCGCCGGCGCAACATCCGGCGGCGCCGAGCCGGCTCCCTTTCAAGCGCACGCGAAAAACTGCGTCCCGTCCCGCGATGCCACACCCGACGCCCGCTCGCCGTCGAACGCGCCGCCGATCCGCGTATGCGTCGGCGATTCCAATACGCAACTGAACCTGCCGTGGTTCCTGACCGATGTCCTCACCGCGGTGGACACGCACCAGTCGGCCGGCGATCTGCTCCGCAAGATGCGCAACGATTTCTGACTCGCGGCTCGCGCGATGCACCGCGACCGCATTGTTCATTCACCGCCAGATTCCTGCAGCACCTGTACGAACGTGCCGACGATGCCGGCACACATCACGGGGTCGGCAATGCGGCGCAGCAGCGCGAGCAACATCTTTCGTTCAGCTTTCGAAAGTGGTCCGTGCTCACCGCTGATGGTGTTGTAGCGCGGCGTCCCGCGTGAAGCGAGCGCGCGATCGAGCAGGTAGTTGTGGGCTTGCCCGTTCACGGCAATCCGGATCCACAGCGAGCCGCCGTCGGTTGCGGCCGCACCGTCGGACACGACGACCGTGGGCACGGTGTTTTCTTCCATCTCAACGCTCCGGCGAGACGCGCGACCGTGACGAGTGGCGACCGCTTGCAAGCCAGCGGCAGGTCGACGAAAACAACATTTCGCAGGAATGTTTCTCGTCAAGACACAATGACAAAACTACACCAATTGTTGAATAACAATATTTCACAATCTCTCGTCACATCTTATACTTGCCGCGCACCATCCTCGTGCCAAGAGACGGTGTTTTTTCGTCCCGGCCGCACGACCCTGCGGCCGGGGGTTTTTTCGGTGTGCTACGTCGATAACCATGCGCTGCATGCACATGTTTATGGAGGCCAGCTTCCGGAATACATGGCCGATTGCGACGGGGCTGCCGCAGATGCCCGTCGCGACCGTAGAATCGATCGCATCGCGAACCCGGCGCGCACACCGCCTTGCCCGAACCCGGCATGACGCATGCGCGACGTGGGTGGATTGACCGGTTCGACTGGCTGCTTCATACACACAACACCAAAGGCGACCGCGGGAATGTTGGCGTTCACGCCAGGCTCGAAGCCCGTTTTCCAGCGCAGCGGCGCGTGGCCGCGAGTCGTCTTTTGCGTCGCCGTAATCGTTTGCGTGCTCGTACCGGCGTGCGCAATCGTGCTTGCCGACCGCTACGCGCGCGATACCGTCACCCAGCATGAACGCGTGATCGCGAACGACATCGTGGCATCGGTGGATCGCATCCTCGACGGTGCCCGCCTGCGACACGTGGACGAACTCACCGCGCTCGTCGGGCGGCCATGCCCGACGGTATTCCGGACCCTCGCCGAGATCGGCACGCGCCTGCGCTACCTGCGCGCCGTCGCGCTGGTGAACGACGGCCGCGTCATGTGCTCGTCCGCGCTGGGGGCGATCGACTTGCCGCTCGGCGCCTACACACACGAACCGGAACCGGGCTCGACGCTCGTCACGCTGTTGCGCCAGACGCCATTCCAGCAAGGCATCCCGGTGCTGCCCGTGTTTTACGCCATCGCGCCCGGCGCGGGCGTGCTCTACCTGATCGAAGGCGACTATGTGGCCGACGCGCTCGCGCACGGCGCCCGCTACGGGACGGAAACCGCGACGCTGTCGATCGCGGGTTCGGGCCATCTCGATCAGCACGGGACGTTCACGCCGGAATCGGCCGCGGAACCCGCAGGCGGCAGCACGATCGCGTCGCCCCGTTGGCCGTTCACGGTGTCGGTTGCCGCCTCCGCGCACTATGCGTCGCAGATCCAGCACCACTATCGGCTAATCGGCATCACGATCGTGCTGCTGGCGGATGGCCTCGTGATGGCGGCCTACCTGCTGGCGATGGCGCCGCGCCGCCTGCTGCTGAAGGCCGTCCGCAACGCACTCAGGCGCGACGAACTTCATGTCGTGTACCAGTCGATCGTCGATGTCGAGACGCGCAGGACCGTCGGCGTCGAGGCGCTGCTGCGCTGGCAGCATCCCAAGTGGGGGGCCATCAGCCCGGCCGTGTTCATCCCGCAGGTCGAATCAAGCGCGGTGCTGCCGAAAGTGACGGAATTCGTGCTGCGAACAGCCGTGTCGGAACTGTCCGCGCTGACGCCGGCCATGCCGCTGCGCATCGCCATCAACATCGCGCCGAAGGACCTCGAGCGCACGCAGTTCGTGTCCGTCGTCGAGGAGGCAATTCGCGCGCTGCCGCCAGGCTTTACGCTGGTGCTCGAAGTCACCGAGCGCATCCTGCTCGAAAAGAACGCGCGAACCACCGCGATCTTCCATGCGCTGCGAGCGAAAGGCGCGAAGTTCGCGATCGACGATTTCGGCACGCATCACAGCAATCTCGACATGCTGTCGCGCTTTCCGTTCGACTACGTGAAGATCGATCGCCAGTTCGTGTCGCCGCTGAACGGCGGCAACGCGGGGTTGATCGAGGGGATCGCGACCGTTGCGCATCACTACGACCTGAAGATCATCGCGGAGGGCGTGGAAACGGAAGCGCAACATCGCGCGCTGCATGCGGTCGGGATTCAGTACGCGCAGGGCTACCTGTATCAGCGTCCGCAGCGTGTCGAGCATTTGAAGCAGGATTTCGCGTCGGTGTCGGTGTAGCAGCGTTGCCGACGACGCTTACGCGCCGGCGGCTACTGCGCGCCGTCCTGACCGTCGATACGCACGCGGCCCTGCTCGAATTTGACCAACAAGGTTATTGCCGCTGGTCAGATCAAATCCACGAAACTCCGATGCCAGATCTTTCGCACACTTCACGCATCCCAGCTTGACACCCTCGTGCAAAACTTTGAGTGCCCGCAGTTTTGACTCGGGTGTCGCTCCTTTATACAAGCCCCCCCAAATCGTAAGCGGCATCGCCATCACCTTGAGCGAGCGCACATTGCAGCATTTCCATGCCAATAGCCGCGTTTCCCCGGAATTCCCCGTCAGGACTGTCGTAGCTGCCGCTCATCTTGAAACCGAGAAACGTTTGAGCCGATGGACTGCCCATATCCGCAGCCCGTTGAAAGAACGCGTAGGCACGGGTCGCATCACCGCCCTTGACCAACCCGCTCTGGTGATAGGTGCCCATCATGTCGTAGGCATCGGGCACACCCAACTGCATGGCTTTCTCAACCCACCCGATCGCGGCTTCCGGATCATGTCTAGGCACGCCGGGATAATTGCTTCGAATCAGGGGCGCGAGATTGAGCATCGCTTTCCAGTGCCCGCGATCGGCAGCCTGAACGTAGAGCTGGTAGATCTTCGGATAGTCGCGTTGCTCGTAGTACACGTCAGGATTGTCGAGCGCCAGCGCCTGCTGGAACCATAACTCGGCTTGAGGATCGATCGGCGGCACGTGCTGATCCTGATGAACGCACGTGAAGCTCTTTCGATGCGGGTCGAACAACGGCAGCTTTTCGTCGCGCGGGAGATCCGACGTCTCAGCCGATGACCTGACAGTCGAAGCAGGCAGGCCCTCCGCATGTACGCTCGACGCGAACAGCGCCAGGGCTGCAAAAATAATCCTGTAGATCACCGCTATCGGCATCAAGCGACCTCGATCAGACCGTTCCAGGGATGTCAGAAGATGAGAGCAGATCTATCCGCTCCCAGCCTTCATGCAGACGGCATGCGTTGAGACGTTTCGGCGGCCTCGCGACGCGCAGCGGCATAGAACACGCGGAACCACACCCAGTAGGCCACGCCGGTTCCGGCGACAGCAACGATCGGCATCACTCCGGACAGCAAACTGATTATCCCGAGCGTATCGCCCAGCACGCTCAGCACCCCGTAAGCCACCAGCAAAACAGATACCATCGACGCAAGCGACGCCCCCAGCAGACGCCAGACGTGCAGCCGACCGAGTTCGCGCGGCAGGCCGAACATCGCGCCGGCGAAGACGACCGCGGCACAAATGACCAAGCCTCCGACATAGTTCAACATCACAAGCTTGAGATTGTCGTCATAGTAGTTGAGCGACATCAGCACGGCTTGCGGCATGAAGAGCAGCAATGCGCTGGCATACAGCCAGGCCGCGAGAGCCGCAATGGACCGTCGTGGATTACCGCTCGGCGCCCCGGGCAACGCATCGTTGCGGAACAGGTGGGCGACGAACCACCACGCCAGCCCGGCTACCAACGCATAGAGGACGGCATGCACCGGGGCGATGATCGTCCCCATTTGCGCAAGGCTAAGGGCACCGCTATCCAACAGTCCCGTCAGCGCCTGGTATACCAGTATCTGCGCGGCCTGCCAGAGCAGCAGGCATAACGCGTAGGCTGTCAACGGCCACACGGGACGGCGGAATGCAAGCCGATCGCGATGCTCTCCGTGCCAGCGGACGATCAGGAAGACCAGGCCGGTTCGAAATACCAGGCTCTCGATGAAACTGGACAGTTGCACAGCCAGCACACCCACGGACGGTGATGACCTCGTCGACCATACGTAGAGGACGATCAGGAACTGCGCCGTGGTAATGGCCGCCGCGATGAGTGCGGCGGAGCCGGGTAACGAGAGTTTCCGGGAGGGTGAGGTCATGGGGATTCCTGGGTAAATGGAGTGATCAGTCAATGGTGTCGCGCCAGACCTTCAGGTGAATTGTTCCGGGCCGGGTTGACCGGTTCGTGCCACAGTACCCAACGGCAAACGGGACGCGGCGTTGTCCGGTTGCTCAGTGTGCGAGGTGTTGTCTGCCGATCCCGGGAGCGGCAGCCCTGTCGCCGGATCGAGATGCCTGGCCTTCGCCATCTCGTTGACGAGCGCGTCCGTCGGTTGCTTCGGCGGCGTGGCCGCATCCTGTTCCTTTTGCCACTGGAACGTGCCGTCCCATGGCGGAAGCTTGGCGGGCGGTAATGGAACGATCTTGTCGATGTCGGGTACCGTCGGTTCGCGGCCATCGTTGGCGTCGAGAAATTTCCCGATCAGATCGTATCGCCGGGACCGTTCAGGATCGCTTTGCAGCGCGAGGTAATCGAGCTGATTCGACGGCGGCGGTCCTTTGAATCCATCTCTCAGGAACGAGGCAGACAGGGTATCGCCTGCGCTTACCCCTTTCTGGAATGTCCTGGCAGCATCGGGATACACCCCCCCTGTCTTTTGATCGACACCCAGCAAGTTGGCAGCCTGACCGGATCCTTGATCGGCTGCACAGGCCAACATTTGTCTCGCGATAGCGGGCGCTTTATCGTTGGGCAACAGCAGGTTTCCAACATAGAACTGAGCTTCTGGATTGCCAAGATCGGCCGCTTTGCGAAAGTAGCGCAGTGCGCCCTCGGCATCCTGCTTCAAACCATAGCCTGTCTCGAGAGCGTGACCGATATCGTAGTAGCCGCTCGGGATACCTTGCTTGACCAGTTTCATGCCCAGGCCGACAACCTCGGCCGGCGCATCGGGGGAGTTGGCCAACCCCTGTGACACAAGCGATTGCAGGTTCTGGTTGGCCTTGTAATGATCGTGCGCCGCTGCGATCCTGTAGTAGCGGGCAACATCATTGAAGTCCCTGGGGCCGTTCTTCTTTTCCAGGTATCGCGCGTAACGGAACAGGCTGTCGGCCTGCGGATCGAGTGGCGGCAATTGGTCCGCTTGATGCGTGCAGGTGAAGGTGAACGCAAGATCGGCGCGCACGGCACCCATGTCAGGCGATGAGGTCGCCTGGGGCGCTCGTTTCGTGCACGCACACAACAGAACGGGCAACACAACCACCCAAAGGTGTCGGTTCATGGCTCAATCGCTACGACCATACGGTGCGCAACCATAGCGCCTCTCTCGGAATGATGTTGTTCTTGACCGGCGATTCTACGAACGATGATTCCGTGACGTCAATCGGGCGGTATTCAAATCATTGAAAACCTGAATGCGCCACGCATGCTCACTCTCATGAAGGCCGTCAGCCGTCACCGGCCTCTGCCGCACTACGCCGCCCGGAGCGCCCGCCATGCCCAACGCCCTACTGCTACGCGCAACCCATTCGCACCTGTATCCCGGCAGCGTCGTGACCTTCGACAATGACGCGCCGCGTTCCGCGAAGCCGCATCCGGCCGTGATCGAATTCGCCGACGGATCGGGCGCGGCCGCCACGCTCGCCCGCGCCGACGACGACGCGCTCGAACTCTCCGTCGACGCATACGTGACGCAAAAGCGGCACACGGTCGCCGCGCGCCGCTGGCTGCTCCAGCCGTTCAATACCACGGGCACCGAGTGGCGTGTCGCGCAACGGCTCGCCGTCGCCTGATTCCGCACCGAACAGCAGGCGCTCGCAGAACACGCGCCGGCGGTGAACGCGATGCGAACGATGAATGCACGTGACCCGCCATGTATCAGGTCGTGAAAATCGGGTGACGACGGCAGTGAACGATGCCTGTCAGCACGCCGGTGGATGATCGGGATCGGACCGGCATGTGTCCCGATAGGCATCGTCGACGGCACGCAGAAATGCCTTCCGCCCGTTCTCCAATGCCGTTGCCGTGTGCTCGTCGCGCGAGACCGGCATCACGCGGCCATCGGGCGACATCGAATAGCCGAGATCGACGAACGCATCGTCCGGTGCGCGCTTCGATCCGATCCAGTAGCCGATCGAAACCGAGCTGGCAACCCCGGTCGCGCCGTTGTAACCCACGCCGAATCGTCCGGCCTTGAAGATGCGCGGCCGCATTTTTTCCGCATAGGCGAGCACTTCGGCAACCGTCGCGCCATCCTTGGTGCGATGCCGCTTGACCGCCTGTATCCAGTTGGCTTCCGTGGCGGCCGGCAGACCCTTCAATGTCGGGGCCGCGAATATCGCGCTCCCGTTTCCACCCAGGCAGGCCGCGGCAACAACGTAACCGGCAACACGTGCGATGCGATCGATCGCGAGTTTCATTAAACGATTCCGGATGGGTTCATTCGATTCCGAATCATACGATCATTGGCCAGGATGCCGGGACGGTATCGCCCCCATTCCGGCACACCACCCGCCCAAGCGCTAAAATCCGCCGCCTGGGCATCCACGACGAGCAAGCGTTTTGACGGAGTTCGAGCAGGGTTTCATCCTCACCCGCCACTGGCGGGACACCGCGACCGGCATCGAGATCGAGTTCTGGCTGGCAACCGAACACGGTCCGCGCCGTGTACAGTTGCGCCCGCAGGAAGCCGTCGCATTCATTCCGGCCGAACAGCAGGCGCTCGCCGAACGCGCGCTGGCCGGCGAGCGCGATATCGAGTTGCGCCCGCTCGCGCTGCGCGACTTCCGGCAGCGCCCGGTCGTCGGCCTCTATTGCCGGCGCTACCGCCATCTGTCCGGGCTGCAGAAGCGCCTCGCGGCGGCCGGCATCGACGTCTACGAAGCCGACGTGCAGCCACCCGACCGCTACGCGATGGAGCGCTTCATCACGGCTTGCGTGCAGTTTCGCGGCCAGCCCGGCCACGACGGCACGTTGACCGGCGCCGAACTGAAAACCGCGACCGGCTATCGCCCGACGCTGCGCTGCGTGTCGCTCGACATCGAAACCAGCGTCCACGGCGAGCTGTATTCGATCGCGCTCGAAGGCTGCGGGCAACGGCAGGTCTACATGCTCGGCCCGCCGAACGGAGCCGAGAGCGACGAAGCCCGCGCCGTCGACTTCCGCCTCGACTACTGCGACAGCCGGCCCGCGATACTGGCGCGGCTCAACGACTGGTTCGACGAACACGATCCCGATGCGGTGATCGGCTGGAACCTCGTGCAGTTCGACCTGCGTATCCTGCACGCGCACGCAGAGCAATACGGCGTGCCGCTGAAGCTCGGGCGCGGCGGCAGCGTGCTCGACTGGCGCGCGCACGGCCAGCAGCCCGACCACTTCTTCGCGGGTGCGGCGGGCCGGCTGATCCTCGACGGCATCGACATGCTGAAATCCGCGACGTGGACGTTCCCGTCGTTCAGCCTCGAATACGTGTCGCAGTCGCTGCTCGGCGAAGGCAAGTCGATCGACAACCCGTACCAGCGGATGGACGAGATCCAGCGCCGCTTCGATCACGACAAGCCCGCGCTCGCGCGCTACAACCTGAAAGATTGCGAGCTCGTCACGCGCATCTTCGACAAGGCCGACCTGCTGTCCTTCGCCCTCGAACGCGCGAGCGTGACGGGCCTCGCGGCCGATCGCACCGGCGGGTCGGTGGCGGCCTTCACGCACCTGTACCTGCCGCGCATGCACCGGCTCGGCTATGTCGCGCCGAACCTCGGCGACGTGACGGGGCAAAACAGCCCCGGCGGCTTCGTGATGGATTCGCGCCCCGGGCTGTACGACTCGGTGCTCGTGTTCGACTACAAGAGCCTCTATCCGTCGATCATCCGCACGTTCCTGATCGATCCGGCCGGGCTGATCGAAGGGCTCGCGAATCCCGGCGACGACGCGTCGGTGCCCGGCTTTCTCGGCGCGCGCTTCTCGCGTACCGCGCACTGTCTTCCCGATATCGTGCGCCGCGTATGGGAAGGCCGCGACGAGGCGAAGCGGCAGCGCAACGCACCGCTGTCGCAGGCGCTGAAGATCATCATGAATTCGTTCTACGGCGTGCTCGGCTCGACGGGCTGCCGGTTCTTCGACCCGCGCCTCGCGTCGTCGATCACGATGCGCGGCCACGAAATCATGCACCGCACGCGCGAGCTGATCGAAGCTCAGGGTTACGAAGTGATCTACGGCGATACCGATTCGACATTCGTGTGGCTCGGTCGCGCGCACGACGACGACGAGGCCGGCGCCAAGGGCCGCGCACTCGTCGAACACATCAACCGCTGGTGGCAAGCGCACCTGCGCGACCACTTCGGGCTCGAGAGCGCGCTGGAGCTGCAGTACGAGCGGCACTACCGCCGCTTCCTGATGCCGACCGTGCGCGGTGCGGAAGAAGGCAGCAAGAAGCGTTACGCGGGCCTCGCGGCGGCCGCCGGCGGCGGCGAGGATCTCGTCTTCAAGGGGCTCGAAACGGTGCGCACCGACTGGACGCCGCTCGCGCAGCAGTTCCAGCGCGAGTTGTACCGGCGCGTGTTCAACCGCGAGCCGTACCAGGATTTCATCCGCGACACCGTGCGGCGCACGCTGGCCGGCGAATTCGACGACCAGCTCGTCTACCGCAAGCGCGTGCGCCGGCCGCTGCGCGAGTACGAGCGCAACGTGCCGCCGCACGTGCGCGCGGCACGGATCGCCGACGAGTTCAACCAGGCACAGGGCCGGCCGCTGCAATATCAGCGCGGCGGCTGGATCAGCTACGTGATGACGACGGCCGGCCCCGAGCCGCTCGAAACCATGCGCTCGCCGATCGACTATGCGTTCTACGTGAGCCGCCAGCTCCAGCCCGTCGCCGATGCGATCCTGCCGTTCCTGCGCGACGACTTCGAACGCGTGATCTCCGGTCAGGGGCAGCTGTTCGGCGACTGACGGAACGCGATCCGGCCTGCCCCGGTTGCGCGTACAACCGATTCCCCGCACGTCGCCCATCACGCGCCCGCGATGAGTCTGCCGATTCGTCCGCGTCGACATCAATCGGCATTCTTGCGCCCCGGCACGCCGCACGATAAGTAAAACCGATTGCCCCGGTCAGAAATCCGACTTGGACGCCGCGCGCGCCGCAGCGCACAATTTCGGGCATCGCAATCGAATGAAACCCTGATCCTTCCTACCCGAGTTTCCGTGGCACCCGCCGTCCCCCAACGCGTGGCCATGTGCTTGAATAACAAGGAAAAGGCGCGCACTCGTGCTTGACATGCCTGCCACAACACCCCGTTTCGCGTGGACGCTTTTTTCCATGCACCCCGCCGCCCTCCCGCGTGGCACACGCCGCAAAACGGCGCCGCACGACATGACGTGCGGCGCACCGCCTCCCGCGCCCTAGCGCAATCGCTGCAATCCCCTCCGCCAGTCTCGCCAAAGGAACCCGACGTGTCGCAAGCCACTGTCGCGCCGCTTCGGCCGCGCGACCCATTCTCCATCGATCCGAGAAAGCTCCTGTTCTCGATCAGCACGTTTATCGCGGCCGCACTCGTGCTGCTGATCTCGTTCACGGTCAGCTTCCCGCGCCCGTGGTGGGCGCTGTTGACCGTCTACGTGACCTCGCAGCCGATGGCCGGCGCCTTCCGTCCGAAGACGATCTACCGGCTCGCGGGCATCGCCGCCGGCGCGGTCGTGTCGGTGGTGGTCGCCCCGAACCTGCAGAATTCGCCGGCGTTGCTCGTGCTGTGCCTCGCGCTGTGGATCGGCTTCTGCATCTACCTCGCGGTGCTCGACCGCACGCCGCGCGCGTTCCTGTTCCAGATGGCCGCGTTCAGCTCGGCCGTCATCTGCTTTCCGTATCTCGACGATCCGACCAACATCTTCATCACCGCGGTGTCGCGCGTCGAGGAAATGACGGTGGCGATCCTGTGCGTGACGATCACGCACATGCTGCTGAAGCCCGCGAACAGCCGGCCGGTCATCCACGAACGCGCGCTGTCGTTTCTCGGCGATGCGTGCCGCTGGACCGCCGAAGCGTTCGGCACGCATCACACGCGGCTCGAGCACGAGCATCGCCGCAAGCTCGCGGCCGACGTCACCGAACTCGGGATGATCGCGACGACGCTGCCGTTCGACCAGCGCTTCGCGCTCGCCACGCGCGACACCGTCACGGCATTGCAGCATCGCCTCGCGGCGTTGCTGTCGATCGCATCGGCCGCCGCGAACCGACTCGACCAGTTGCGCTCGCTGAACGCGATCGATGCGCAAACCGCCGCGCTGGTCGATGCGGTGATCGACGACCTGCACGCGTCGCAGGAAGTGGGCGAAGCGCTCGACGTCGGCCTCGCCGCGCGTTGCCGCACGCTGGCGGCCGAGCGCCTGGCCGACCCGGCCTGGACGTCGCTGCTCGCCGCGAACCTGTTGGACCGCACCGCCGATTTCATCGACACGCTGCACGCGGCGCGCGGGCTCGTGCGTACCTTCGCGGAAAGCGATGCCGAGCTCGAGCGCCACCTGCCGCCCGCCGACGGCACGCACCGCTTCAAGCTCGCGCGCGATCACGGCCTGGCGCTGCTCGCCGGTGCCGCGACGACCACCGCGATCATCATCTACTGCGCGGTGTGGATCCTGCTTGCCTGGCCAAACGGCTCGGCAACCGCCGCGTTCGCCGCGCTCGTCACCTGCTCGTTCGCGGCACAGGACGATCCCGCACCGGTGATCGGCCGCTACCTCGTCTCGACGCTCGTCACCTTTCCGCTCGCCGCGCTGTACCTGTTCGTGATCCTGCCGCGTGTCGACGGCGCCGGAATGCTGATCCTGACGCTTGCACCGGCCTTGATCTGGATGGGCTACATCCAGGCCGATCCGGCGCGCACCGCGCGCGCCCTCCCGATGTTTTCCTGCTTCATCGTCGCCATGGGCTTTCTCGATCGCTTCCAGGCCGACTTCGCGCTGTTCCTCAATACGGGGCTCGCGCAGGTCGGCGGCATCGTCACGACGCTCGTCGTGACCAAACTGTTCCGCTCGGCCAGCACGCGCTGGACCGCCTACCGGATCGTGCGCCAGAACTGGGCCGATCTCGCGCAGATGGCCGACCCGCACCGGCCGCTCGACGCGCCGACCTGGACCGCGCGCGCGGTCGACCGGCTCGGCCAGGTCGCCGCGCGCATGGCGTTCGCGAATCCGGGTGATGCGCTGCATGCGGTCGACGGATTGAGCGACCTGCGCATCGGCCGCAACATCATCCAGGTGCGAGAAGGACTCGACAGAAGCGATGCGCAGACGCGTGTCGCGATCGAGGCCGCGCTCGAGGCCGTGTCGGCGCTGTATCGCGCACGCGCCGACGCGCACCATCCGGTGCCTGCCACCGCATCGCTGATGCGCGCGCTGAACCGCGCGATCGGTGCCGCCGCGCGCAATACGACCGGCCGCGACGACGCCACGCTGCTCGCGCTCGTCGGCATGCGCTGCAACCTGTTCCCGCATGTGCAACTCGTCGAAGGAACGACGCGATGATCGAAGAGATCCATATTTTCGGCATCTACCTGCCGTCCGCGCTGGCGTGGGCCATCGTCGCGCTGATCGTCACGTTCCTGTTGCGTGGCGTGCTGCTTCGCCTGCCGCTGCGCGTGCTGCTCTGGCAACCGGCGCTGCTCGAACTGGCGGCCTTCTTCCTGCTGTGGTGGGGCATCGCCCGTCTCGCCGACGCGTATTTCCCGTATCGCCTCCTTTCCTGAACATGAAGCGAATCATCCCCCTGTTACGCACCGTGCTGACGGCCGCGATCATCCTCGGCATCCTCGGCGCGATCTACGGACTATGGGTCCGCTACCAGATCGAACCGCTCACGCGCGACGGCAAGGTGCGCTCCGACGTGGTGCCGATCGCCCCGGACGTCAGCGGGCTCGTCACCGACGTGCGCGTACACGACAACCAGAAAGTGACGAAGGGTCAGGTTCTGCTCGTGATCGACCCGTCGCGCTACCGGATCGCACTCGAACAGGCCGACGCGAACATCGCGAGCGAGCAGGCCGAACTCGACGAAGCGATTCGCGAGGACCGCCGCAATCGCGCGATGCCGGACGTGGTCGCCGAGGAATCGACCCAGCAGGGCGCGACACGCGTCGAAAAGCTGCGCGCCGCGCTCGCGCAGGCCCGCTCCGCACGCAACCTCGCCGCGCTGAACCTCGAACGCACGCTCGTCCGCGCACCGATCGACGGCACGGTGACCAACGTCGGGCTGCTGCCGGGCGTCTATCTGAGCGCCGGCAAGGGTGCGATGGCGCTGGTGAACGACACGTCGCTGCGCGTCGAAGGCTACTTCGAGGAAACCAAGCTGCCGGCGATTCATGTCGGCGATCCGGCCAGTATCTATCTGATGGGCGTCGCGAGCAAGATCCGCGGCCACGTGCAGAGCATCGCCGGCGGCGTCGAGGACCGCGAGCGCGCAGGAGGCGACGCCCAGCTCGCGAACGTGAACCCGGCGTTTACCTGGGTGCGGCTCGCGCAGCGCATCCCGGTGCGGATCGCGATCGATTCGGTGCCGCCCGGCGTGCGGCTCGTGCCGGGGCAGACCGCGTCGGTCGAGATTCATGCGCGGGCCGGCGACGTCACGGTACACCGGAGCCTGCCATGGTAAGCCTGCGTACGACTGCCATCGCAGCGCTGTGCATCGCGCTCGCCGCGTGCGCGGAGGTCGGCCCCGACTATCGCGTGCCGTCGAACGCACTCGTGAACGCACCGGCCGCCAACCATGCGTTCGTTGCGGGTGCATCGGTTGCGTCGAGCGACCCGCTGCCCGACCGCTGGTGGCGCCTCTACAACGACCCGACGCTCGACGGCCTGGTCGAAAAGGCACTGGCAAGCAACGTCGACCTGCGCGCCGCGCAGGCGAACCTCGAACGCAGCAATGCGCTGCTCGCGGCGACGCGCACCGCGCGCGAGCCGAGCGCCGGCATCGACGCATCGACCAACTACACGCAGCAATCGGCGGCGTCGGTCCTGTCGCACGTCGAGCCGCCACGGCACGAGATCTACAACATCGGCCTCGAGATGAGCTACGACCTCGACCTGTTCGGCGGGATCCGGCGCGGGATCGAAGCGGCGTCCGCCGACAACGAGGCCGTCGCCGCTGCGCGCGATCTCGTGCGTGTGAACGTCAGCGCGGAAGTCACGCGTGCGTACTCGGACCTGTGCAACGCCGGCAACCAGATCGACGTGCTGCAACGCTCGATCGACGTCCAGCAGCGCCGCCTCGCCCTCACCCGCCAGCTGATCTCGAACGGACGCGCACCGACCTTCGAGCAGCAGCGCGACCAGGGCGGCATAGAGAACAGCCGCGCGCAACTCGCGCCGCTGCGGGCGCGCCGACTGAATGCGGCGTTCCGTCTCGCGACGCTGACCGGCCAGCCGCCGGAAAACTACGACCGCGCACTGCTGTCGTGTAACAAGCCGCTCGAACTGTCGACGCCGATTCCGTCCGGCGACGGGCGCGCGCTGCTGAAGCGCCGGCCCGACGTCCGTGCGGCCGAGCGCCGGCTCGCCGCGTCGACCGCACGCATCGGCGTCGAAACGGCCGCGCTGTATCCGGACATCAGACTCGGTGCCAGCATCGGCTCGACCGGCGGCGCGGCCGCGTTCTTCACGCCGCTGACGAACCGCTTCGCGATCGGCCCGATGGTCACGTGGAATCTCCATCGCAGCACGATTCGCGACCGCATCGACGCCGCACAGGCCGACAGCCGTGCGAGCCTCGCGCATTTCGATGCAACCGTCCTCACCGCGCTGCGCGAAACCGAAACGTCGCTCGACACCTACGCGGGCGCGCTCGACCGGCTGCAGCGCCTGGAGGCATCGAGCGACGCGGCGCGCGACGTGATGGCGCGAACCGAAGAACTGCGGCGCGGTGGGCGGGTCGGCGGACTCGCGGCGCTCGACGCCGAGCGCACCTGGCTCGCAGCCGAAACGGCCGTTGCGGCGGCCCGGCAGGACGTGAACAACGACCAGATCACCACGTTCCTCGCACTCGGAGGCGGCTGGCAATGACGAACCGTGACATCGTCGCCGAATACCCGGCCCCATCGCGTTCCGCCGCCCGCCTTCCGGCGCATAATGGCGAGATGCCGGACCTACGTGACCCGCGACCCATTCCGCGAAAAATGAAGTTCACCCAACGCAGCCCGCTGCTTCGCAACATCAGCTATCTGCTCGCGATCGACGAGCACCGCAATTTCACACGCGCGGCCGAGGCGCTCAGCGTGTCGCAATCGGCGTTGTCGCAGAAGGTGCGCCAGCTCGAAGACGAGCTCGGTGCGCAACTGTTCGACCGCAGCGGACGCATGGTCCAGCTCACCGATTTCGGCAGCGTCTACCTCGAATACGTGCGCCGCGCGCACAACGACCTGCTCACCGCGCAGCGCGCGCTGCACGACGTGCACGACCTGTCGCGCGGCAAGCTTCGGATCGCCTTCACGCCAACCTTCACCGAGTATCTGGTCGCGCCCGTCATCGAGCTATTCCACGAGCGTCATCCGGGCATCGTGATCGAGATGACCGAGATGTCGCTCGACGCGGTGGAGGCGGCGCTCGGCGACGACCAGGTCGACCTTGCGTTCGGGTTCGTCGATGTTCGCAACGACGAAATCGAGGCCGAAGCGCTGTTTCCCGAGCGCCTGATGCTCGTGGTCGGCCGCTCGCATCCGCTGACCACCCAGCGCGAGCCCGTCACGCCACTGCAGCTCGCCGAAACGCCGCTCGCGCTGCTGACGACGAGCTTCGTGTCGCGCTTCTATGTCGACAGCTATTTCCAGACATACGACATGCAACCCGATGTCGCGTTGCAGGCGAATTCGATCAGCGCGGTACTGAAGATCGTGAGCCGCGGCAAGATCGCGACGATCCTGCCCGGCACCATCGAATTCGAGCATCGCGATTTGCAGTACGTGCCGCTCGATCCGCCGTTCCCGGTGCGCACCGTCGCGCTGCTGCGCCGCAAGGGCGCCTATCGCACCGTTGCGTCGACCGCGTTCGCCGATCTGGTTCACGAGATGCTCGAGCACGGCAGCCTGGCGTCGCTGCGCACGATCACGACGCTCGACCACGCCTGACCTTGCAGGGTGCGTCGCCAGCCTGACGACGCACCGGCATACCCCCCGCACAAGCGCTTGACGCCGGCGCTCGCATGACGAGCGCGATGACCGTCACCTCACACTTCCATTTTTATAAATTTTGATTCGCAATCCATATCAAATGGATTCCGATGCGGATGAGTCATCGTTTTGTCTTATCGACAGGATCGGAAATTCGCCTTGGACGCGATCAGGGATTTCCTTCATTCTTTCACTATCGATTCCAGGTGAATCGGTCGCGCCGAATCCCGGCGTCGAGGCTCCGGATCTTGTGTCGCAGATACCTTCCGCACTACGTCGATGACGTCGTTGACGTCGCCCCGACTCGACAGAAGGTCCGACACGCTCCCCGGCATCGACCGGACGATTCGACTGCTCCGGCATCCCAGGTCGATCTGGAAGAACATATCCAATTATTATCGGAATCCTAAATGACACATCCTATCCTGACCCGTCTCGCCGTTGCATTGATCGCTTTCTCGGGCGTCGCCGCCAGTGCCTGCGCGCAGCAGCAACCGGCTCCGCCAGCGGTTCGCCAGGCAGCGCAACCCGCCGCCCCGGCCTACACCGCGCAACTCGCCGCGCGCTCGAGCGACGACAAGGGCACGCAGGCCACCGCCGCGACCAAGACCATCGTTCCGCTTCGCGTTGCGCCGGCAAGCCATCCGGCCGCGCCGGATGCCGACTGCGTCGGCCCGGCGAGCTTCTGCAACGTCTACTTCGGTAGCTGAACCCGCGAGCGTCATCCGGCCCGCTGCGGACGCCGCCGGCACGCCACGCCTCTCCCTTCAACGCCTCCCCGGAAACCGACGTGAATCATCTGTTCAGTGCGATGCGGGTCTTTCTCAAGGTTGCAGACACGCACCATTTCTCTCATGCAGCGCATCAGCTGAATCTTTCGCCGTCGCTGGTGACGCGCTATGTCGGCGACCTCGAATCGCACCTCGGCGTCAAGCTGCTGCAACGCTCGACACGCAAGACGGTGCTCACCGGGATCGGGATCCGCTACGCGGAAGCGTGCCGTGCGCTGCTGAGCGACCTCGCCGAAATCGAATCGCGCGCCACACAGGAATCGAGCCGGATCGCGGGCGACCTGAACGTCGTCGTGCTGCACAGCGTGATGTCGCCGGAGCTCGCCGGCCTGTTCGCCGACTATCAGTCGCGCCATCCGGACGTGTCGCTGCACATCACACTGACCGAATCGGAAGTCGACCTGCTCGGCGGCGGATTCGACGCCGGCATCGTCGCCGACACGATGATCACGTCGGTTTCCGTCGTGTCGCGCACGCTGGTCCATGCACCGCTCGTCGCCGTCGCGTCACCCGCCTATCTGCTGGACGCGGCCGCGCCGCGCCGGCCAGTCGATCTGGCCGCGCACCGAATCGTCGGCCTCGCGACCGGTGCACGCACCTGCCGGTGGGCCGGCCCGAACGGCACGATCGACACCATCGCGCTCGACGCGCCGATCACGGTCAACAGCACACTGATGCAGCGTCAGCTCGCGCTGGCCGGCAGCGGTGTCGCGCTGCTGCCCGAGTACATGGTCGCGAACGACCTGCGCATCGGCACGCTGACCCGCGTGCTGGACGACTACCGGATCGTGAACGACAGCGTCACCGTCTCGCTCGTGTATCCGGGCCGCGAATTCCTGCCCGGCAAGGTCCGCGCATTCGTCGATCTGACGGCCGCGCGCTTCAGGCTGCCGTCGCTCGCCGCACCGCGGTCGTCGGGCGCCGGGCAGGCGGGAACGGCCATCGCGGCGATCGCCGATGCCTGATCGCATCGGCGCGCGCGTTGCACACGCTCGCGCACTCTGCAACACAGCTCGCCAGGAATCGCCGTGGATCCGGCCGTTCCGGGCACCTGAACCTACCCCATCGGTCCGGCCTGCCGCAATCGCGCCGAACCGCAACGAAACCGTCTGAGGAAATCGTGAAATCCATCATCGTCACCATCGCCACCGTTGCCGCTACCGCCACCGTTCTGCTCGCCGCACCGTCCGCGTCGTACGCGCAGTCGTCGCACTCGACCCTCACGCGCGCCCAGGTACGCCAGGAGCTGTTCGATCTCGAATCGGTCGGCTACGACCCCGCGGCCGGCGACGGCGGCAACTATCCGGACGACATCGTCGCCGCGCAGGAACGCCTGGCCGCCAAACGCCTCGCCGAACGCAAGAACACGGAAGCGGCCTACGGGTCGAGTGGCGCGCCGGGCACGTATTCGGGCGCGCCGGCGGTCGCAACGGTGAAGCGCTGACACGCGGCCGGTCGCTGCGGGGAGAACGCCCATCCGGGCTACCCCGCAGGACATCCGGCTAGAATACCGGCCTGCTGCGCGTCCTGCCGCGGCCGGAGGACATTCACATGACCGCACGTCGCGGAACAGCGGTCGCCATCGCGCCCGGCCACGAGACAGCCAGCCTGTCGAAAGCCCAGAAAGCGTTCAATGCGCTCGTCCAGCAGATCGAGAAGCGGCGCGAGCGTCTCGGCGCGTGGGAAGCCGTGATGCCGGTCTTCCAGAAGAAATTCGTCGACGAGCTGTTGCCGCTCGAACAGACGTCGACCGCGCTGCGGATCCGGTTGCTCAATCAGCTCGACGACGCATACCTGCAGAAGGGATTGAGCAAGGCCGAGCAGCGTACCCTTTCCGGGATGATTGCCAACATGGCTCGCGACTTGCTCGACTTCAGCGACGATGCTCAGTTGAAGGCCATCCACGACCGGCACAGCGCGGCCGAGCACGACGGCAACGCAGCGGACGAGCCGGAACCGCAGGCGGAATCGGAATCGACGCCCGGCGTGACAGCGGCAGACGATCTCGATTCGCTGTCGCCCGAAGAACTCATAGCGCGCATGCAGGCCGAACTGGACGAACAGTTCGAGCGGGACATGGCCGAGCACGCAGCCCGCGAGGCCCAGCGCGCCAAGCGCAAGAAAGCACCCCGGCAATCGGCCGCGCTGGCGAAGCGTGAAGCCGAGCAGGCCGAAGCGAGCCGGTCGATCCGCGAGGTCTATCGCAAGCTGGCGAGCGCGCTGCACCCCGATCGCGAGACCGATCCCCAGGAACAGGAACGCAAGACCGTGCTGATGCAGCGGGTCAACCACGCTTATGCGAACGGCAAGCTCCTGCAACTGCTGGAGCTGCAACTGGAGATCGAACAGATCGACCGGCACGCGATCAACGGCCTCGGCGAAGATCGGCTCGCGCGCTACAACGGCATCCTGGAAGATCAGCTCCGCGAGCTGGATCAGGAGATCCAGGACGTCGAGACCGGATTCCGGCGGAGTTACGGGATTGCGCCGTCCGTCAAGGTCGCGCCCGATACCATCATGCGCATGCTCACGCGCGACATCGCGGGCACTCAGCGCGGCATCCACGACCTGAACCTCACGCTGCGCGAGTTCGACGATCCGGCCAACGTCAAGGACTGGCTGAAGGACCTGAAGCGCCAGCGGGCATTCCCGCGCTTCGACGATTAATCGTGCCGGGCGGGCATGCGTCCGCCCGCCGAACATCGAATGCGTAGCCAGCCTGACGGAATGGCTGCGCGCCCCTCATCGATCGGCATTCCGCGCTAAAACACCAGGCAACAACCGGCCACCCCGGACATCGCGCGTCACCACTCTCACGTATTCAGGAACACAGCTGGTCAGGAATCGCCGTTTATCCGGCCGTTCCGGGTTCCTAAACTTGTCTCGTCGGTTCAGCCAGCAAACACGCCGAACCGCAACGAAACCGTCTGAGGAAATCGTGAAATCCATCATCGTCACCATCGCCACCGTTGCCGCTACCGCCACCGCTCTTCTCGCCGCACCGACTGTCTCGTACGCGCAGTCGTCGCACTCGACGCTCACTCGTGCACAGGTGCGCCAGGAGCTGTTCGATCTCGAGTCGGTCGGCTATGAGCCGACCGCCGGCGACGGCGACAACTATCCGGGCGACATCGTCGCCGCGCAGGAGCGTCTGGCTGCCAAGCGGCTCGCCGAGCACAAGAGCGCCGAAGCGGCCTACGGGTCGAACGGTGTGCCGGGCGTGGAGGCGGGTGCGCCGGCGGTGGCGGTAGTGAAGCCGTAACGCCGGACGCGATCACGCGACGCACGGCCACGCATCGACGCAGGCAGGCGGCCACGACACCCGGCCGCCGCGCTGCGTCGCGGCCACCCGCTCACGCGAACCGCCCCCTCACGCCCTGTGCCCCGAGATCGGCCCCGCCTCACCGGTCAGGTTGAACACGCTGTCAATCCACGCCAGAAACGTCGAGAACGTGAAATCCGACCACTGCTGCGTGCGGAACGCCTTCATCACCGGCGTATCGGCCGGGTCCTGCTGGTTCAGCAGGTTGTCGACGAACGTGCCGATATCCGCGTCGATGCCGTTCTCGTGGATCCCCGACCCGGTAAAGCTGACCGCCGTCACCTGATGGTTGTCGATGAAGTCGTTGCGCGCCCACGGCATGAAGTAGCCGAAGTTCGGCAGCGGGTTCAGCGTCTGCTTCAGCCCGTCCAGCTCCTGGTCGAACATCGTGAGCGACAGCGCATCCTTGGTCGTGTCGTCGGGCGCCGCGATCACGGCCGGCACGAACGCGCGATAGTGATACGCGGCGATGATCTTGTCGCGCTGGTAGCTCGAGAAACCGAAGCGATCGTGCGGATACGTCGCAGACAGCGCCGCGTACGCGCTGCCCATGTTGCCCGGATCGAAATGGCTGGTCAGCCGGCTGTTCACGGTAATCATCCCGTCGGGGCCCGTCATCCCCCATTCGGTGCGTACCCGGTCGTACAGGCCGACCGACGGATGGGTGGCCGCGTCCGCATCGAACGGCGTGTTGAAGACCGTGCCGGCGTCGTCGAGCAGCGAACTATGCGCCTGCGGCTGCAGCGTGTTACGCAGCGTCGCGTAATTCGCGAGCGTGCCGTAGCCGCCCGCGCTCATCCCGTACACGAGCAGCCGGTTCGGCTTGCCGAAGCCGTGCGACGTCAACCACTGCGCGACGGCCTGGATGTTCTTCAGCCCGCTGTAGTGCTGCAGCCGCCAGTCGCCGCTCGGCGACGTGTAGTTGCGCACCGCGCTGCCCATGTGGATATCCCCGGTGCAATAGGGCACGAAAACCTGTGTCCACTGCTGCGTCTCGACCTTCGGTTCGCCGACGAGGATGTGCGCGAGATCCATGCGCGTGAGCAGCGGCGACAGGAACGACGACAGCAGGCTCTCGTTCGCGGTGCCGTTCATGTAGTTGTGCGGGATGCCATCCGGGTTGAAGCCGCCGAGGCCGGCCTCGGCGCCGGTCGACGTCTGCGTGCAGGTGCCGTAGTCCCAGCACGCGCCGCCCGGTTCCATCATGTACAGCAGGTTGTCCGACTGCGCGCGATTGATGTAGAAGCGCATCGGCGTGCCGTTGCCGCACGATGCACCGGTGCTCTCCGGTAACGTCACTTCGTACCACGAATAATAGGGAATCGACGGATCCGGCATCGTCGTATCGGCCGCGTGGCCGTTCAGTGCCGCGCAACCGAGCAGCGTGGCAACGGCCGCGCGCAGCAGGCATCGTGCTGTGGACATCTCCCCTCCTTGTCGATGGACATGACGCGGCCGCCGGGCTCCGTCCCGGCGTCGCGGATTCGGCGCTCAGTGCACGCCGGACGGTGAAGCGCCGTCGAACAGCTGGACGCGCAAAGCCTGCAGGCGCTGCGCGATGACGGCTTGTTGCTGGTCGGGATCGGGAATGCTCGCCTGAACCTGCCGGACGACGTCGCGGCTTTGCTGTTCGTACGAGAGATAGCGCGGGTCTTGCGCCGGCGACGGGCCGACCGTCTGCTGCGCATACGCGTCCCATTGCGCGCGCATCGACCGGATCGCCGCACTGCGCGTCGCGGGATCGGCTTCGGTATCGGTCAGCAGCGCCGCGCTCAGCGCTTCGGCCTGCACGGGCACGATCTCGTTGCGCGCGACATGGTCGGGCAGTTCGTCGAGAATCCTGCGCGCGAGCGCGGTGCGCCCGGCTTGCGGCATGCTGTTGCGGCGATCCCCATACGCGGCAACCTCATCGCGAAAGCGCGCGAACGCGACGATGCGTTTCACTTCGGCATCCGCGTCGGGGCGCCCGCCAAGGCTACGGCGCAGCGCGTCGACGTCGAGCCGCCGCTCCTCGGGGCCGGGCAACGCGGCGCCGGTGCCGAACGTATCGGCCGCGACGGACTGCGTGCTCGCCATCGCGGCCGGTGTGCCGGATGACGCGGCTTGCGCCGGTGTCGCCGCTTCATATCGCCAGATTGCAACGACGGCCACGCCGATCGCCGCGATCGCGCCCGTGCGCCGCCAGAGTGCCCTGTTCTTCTTCACGTCGCCTCCTCGTCACGTCATGCCGTTCTTCGCCGCTGCATCCGCGAGTAGGTTCTAGGTCGAATCCGGCATGCAGTCAAAAGCGGCGCTAGAACGCACGCACTAAACCTGCTCGCATCGGCCACGTCCGGCAAAACGTTTGAAACGCATTTCGTTGTCGCCCGGCCAACCGCGCGATGTCGCGCGCCATGCCCGTCCAGCGGCGGTTCGGGCCTGCACGTGGCGTGGGCACCGCAACACCAAGCAAGCAGCAATCCAGCGGCGCGGCGCACGACCGCCGTGCACGCGCGTGGCCGATACGGATGGCCGGATCAGACCCGTCGAACGACCCGCTCAGCGCTTGGTCGTCATTTTGACCCGCCCTATGCTGATTTCCGACACGCGCCGAACGGTCGGCGCGACGCACACCCCACCCAGCCGAGCCCGTTCCATGAGCCGTGCAGACCTGCCGCATCGCGCCCCCGCCGCCGTTCACGACTATCCGACCTATCGCGACGCGCTCGCGGGCCACCGGCTGCCCGCCGCATTCGTCGATCTCGACTGCCTCGACGCGAACCTCGCCGATCTGAAGCGCCGCGCACGCGGCCTGCCGATCCGGCTCGCGACGAAGTCGGTGCGCTCGCGCGACCTGATCGGCGCGGTGCTCGCTGCCGGCCCGTTCATGCAGGGGCTGCTGTGCTATTCGGCCGCGGAAGCCGCGTGGCTCGCGGACGGCGGGTTCGACGACATCGTCGTCGCGTATCCGACCGTCGAGCCCGACGACCTGCGCGCGGTGGCCGCGCAGCTCAGGCGCGGCCGCTCGATCACGCTGATGGTCGACGCCATCGCGCAGGTCGACGCGATCGACCGCCTCGCACACGAGGCACGCGTGACGATCCAGCTCGCGATCGATCTCGACATGTCGTCCGCGTATCCGGGCCTGTACTTCGGCATGTACCGCTCACCGGTGCGCGATGCGGCCGGCGCCCTCTCGCTCGCGAACCATATCGGCGAACGGCAGCACGTACGGCTCGACGGGCTGATGGGCTATGAAGGGCAGATCGCCGGCGTGGCCGACACGGAGCCGGGCAGCGGTGCGCGCAACGCGCTGGTGCGTCACCTGAAGCGCCGCTCGGCGCGCGAGATCAACGCGCGCCGCCAGGCGGCCGTGCAGGCGCTCGCGGCGGCGGGCCATACGTTGCGCTTCGTGAACGGCGGCGGCACCGGCAGTTTCGAGAGCACGCTCGGCGACGCATCGGTCACCGAGCTCGCGGCCGGCTCCGGCCTCTACGCACCGGCGTTGTTCGATCACTACGCGGCGTTTCATGCGCAGCCGGCCGCTGGCTTCGCGCTGCCGGTCGTGCGGATTCCGCAGCCGGGCATCGTGACCTGCTCGGGCGGCGGCTATATCGCATCGGGCCCGGCCGGCAAGAGCCGCCTGCCGCGGCCGTGGCTGCCGGCCGGCTGCACGCTGATCGACAACGAAGGCGCGGGCGAGGTGCAAACGCCCGTGCGCGTGCCGCGCGGCGTCGCACCGGCGATCGGCGAGCCGATCCTGTTCCGCCACGCGAAGGCCGGCGAACTGTGCGAACGCTTCAACACGCTGCTGCTGATCCGCGGCGGCCGCGTGGTCGGCGAGGCGCCCACCTATCGCGGCGAAGGCAAGAGCTTCTTCTAGCGGGCCGCACGGCCCGTCGTTCAAAACGATCACCCCGTTCATCCCATTCAAACGACAACCACGGAGACAATGCCATGTGGCGCAACTGGTCGGGATATGTCTGCAGTCCTGATGCAACCGTGTCGACGCCTGCGTCGCGCACCGCACTCGCGGCGGTGCTGCGCGGCGCGGCGGCCGCCGGCGCCACCGTGCGCGCGGCCGGCGCCGGTCATTCGTTCTCGCCGCTCGTGCAGACCGACGACGTGATCCTGTCGCTCGACGCGATGCAGGGCGTGATCGACGTCGACCGCGACCGGCGCGTCGCGCGCGTGCATGCCGGCACGCGGCTGTGGGCGCTGGGCCCGGCGCTCGCCGCGCACGGCCTCGCGATGGAGAACCTCGGCGACATCAACGTGCAGTCGATCGCCGGCGCGACCAGCACCGGCACGCACGGCACCGGCATCACGCTCGGCAACCTGTCGACGCAGATCGACAGCCTGACCTTCATGTGTGCGGACGGCAGCGAGATCCGTGCGAGCGCCGACACGCATCCCGACCTGTTCGCGGGCGGCCGGATCGGGCTCGGCGCGCTCGGCGTGCTGACCGAGATCGGCCTGCGCCTCGTGCCCGCATTCAAGCTGCGCCTCGAACGCGGCGCGATGCGTCTTGACGACTGCCTCGCGCAAGCGGGCACGCTGATCGCGAAGCACCGGTCGTTCGAGTTCTTCTGGTTCCCGCACACGGATACCGTGCTGACCAAGGCCTGGAACATGACCGACGAGCCGGCCGACGCCGTGCACTGGGCGAGCCGTGCGTCCGAGTCGTTCCTCGAGAACACGGTGTTCGGCGCGCTGTGCGGGCTCGGCCGGCGCGTGCCGTCGCTGTGCCCGGCGCTGAGCCGGCTGTGCGCATCGACCGTGTCGGCCGGCCGGCACGTCGATGCGAGCTACGCGATGCTGTCGACGGCGCGCCGCGTGCGCTTCAACGAAATGGAATGGTCGGTGCCGGCCGAACGCGGCGCCGATGCGCTGCGCGAAATCCGTGCGTTCATCTCGCGCCGCAGCTTCCCGCTGATGTTCCCGATCGAATACCGCTGGGTGCGCGGCGACGACATCTGGCTGAGCCCCGACTACGGTCGCGACAGCGTGCGCATCTCGGTGCACCAGTATCGCGGGATGCCGTTCGACGCGTACTTCTCGGGCGTGCAGGCCATCTGCCGCAATCACGGCGGGCGGCCGCACTGGGGCAAGGTGCATGCGATGAAGGCCGGCGAGCTGGCGGCTTGCTATCCGCACTGGGACGATTTCCTCGCACTGCGCGAACGGATGGATCCGCACGGCCGCTTCCTGACGCCGTACCTGCGCACGCTGTTCGGCCTGCCGCAACACGCCAGCGCAAGCGCAGTTGCAGCCGCTCGCGCCACGCCAGGCCGCCAAGGGACACACCCAATGCACGAAACGGCCGGTGTCGCACAAGATCGGCCGCGATCCAACCCGGAGGCCTCATGAGCACAGCCACCCTGCATGTCGCCGCGCAGTCGCGTCCCGATCCGTCGACCGGCGCCGTCGTCCGTCTTGCGCTCGCGTTCGCGGCCGCCACCAACGGCCTGATCCTGTCGCCGTTCCTCGTCGCGGCCGTGATGACGCGCTTCCGGCTCGACGAAGGCACGGCGACCGCGCTCGTCAGCGCCGAGATCCTCGGCATCGCGATCAGTTGCGCGCTGCTGTCGCACCGGATCGCGCGTGCCGCGCGGTCGTTCACGCTGGCCGGCGTGGTCGGCACGATCGCCGGCCAGGCGCTCAGCGCGGTCGCGCCCGGCATCGTGTCGGCGGCGGTCGCGCGCGGGCTGACGGGGCTGTTCGAAGGGATGCTGTTCGTCGTCGTCGCGTCGGGCGTGTCGCAGCGTGCATCGACCGACCGCCTGTGGGGGCAAATCAACCTGCTCGCGGGCGTCATCAACGGCGGCATCCTCGTGCTGATCTCCGCGTTGCCGGCCGGCTTCGGGCACTGGGTGTTCGCACTGCTGGCGGCCGTCGTCGCCGTGCTGGCGCCCGCGATCCGCGGCATCGACGCATTTGCGAGCGCACCCGCGCAGACCCACGTGCGCGCCGGCACGCTGCCGTGGCGGCCGGTCATCGCAATCTGGGTCGTGACCGCGCTCGTGTACGGCGTGCAGGCGTCGCAGTGGGCGATCGCCGGCTTCGTCGGCGAGCGCGCCGGATTGTCGACCACGACGATCGGCATGCTGCTGTCGGTGTCGTCGCTGCTCGGCTTCGTCGGCGCGGCGATTCCGTCGCATCCGGCCAGCCACCGGCACCGCCTCGCGCTGATCTGGGCCGCGCAGCTCGCGATGATCGCATCGATCGAATGGTTCTTCAGCGCACGCAGCGGCAGCGCGTACTTCCTGAGCCAGTTCGTGCTGAACAGCGCGTTCTTCGTGATCGTGCCGTTCCTCACCGGGATGCTGTCCGACGTCGACCCGGACGGCTCGCTGGTCGCGCGCACGCTCGTCGTCACGTTCTTCGCGGCCGGCATCGGCACCGCGCTGTCGGGCGCGCTGCTCGGCCGCTTCGGCGGCACGCGCGTCGCCCACGTGCTGTGCGTGGCCGTGCTGGCGGCCGCCCCGTTCGTGCGGCTCGCGCTGCGCCGCGCGACGCCCGGTGCGGTGGCCAGCGCGTCGCCCTGATCGCAGTGCGCCATGCCGTGGCCGCGACGCACCACGAGAATGGCCGCCGCGGCCTTGGCCCACGCAAATTTGGCTTTCTACATTCGTTCCCGACGGTGCGAGCCGTCCGTCCCCTGTTCGATGCGGAGTCCAGAATAATGAATCGTCACGATAGCGTTCGCGCCGCGTGCTGCGCGATGTTGGTCCTGGCCGGTACCGGCGCGCACGCGCAAAGCAACGTGACGCTGTACGGCGTGATCGATGCGGGCATCCGCTACGAAACGCACGGCGTGTCCTACGGCGCCGACGGCACGCCGGTGTCGACGGGCCGCAAGATCTCGATGGCCGACGGTGGCGGCCTGACGGAAAGCTACTGGGGCCTCAAGGGGCAGGAGGATCTCGGCGGCGGGCTGTCCGCGCAGTTCAACGTCGAGAGCCACTTCGGCCCCAACAGCGGCAGCATCGTGCCGGCCGGCTCGCCGAACTTCTTCCAGGTCGCGTACGTGGGGCTCACGTCGACGTCGCTCGGCCAGCTGACGCTCGGCCGCCAGTACAACGTGCCGTTCGAGATGGTGTCGCTGACCTACGGCTCGAACCTGTGGGCCGGCCCGCAGGATCCGTACTTCAACCTGTTCAAGCCGGAGCAGACGATGCTCGCAGGCGCGCGCACCAGCAACATGATCCAGTACGGCGCGCAGCTCGGCAGCCTGTACCTGCTCGCGCAGTACGCGCCGGGCGGCCGGGCGGGCGGCGGCGTGCTCGGCAGCCAGGCCGGCGCGGCGATCGCGTACGCGCCGGACAAGGGGCCGTTTACGGTCGGCGCGTCGTTCATGCGCAGCTGGGACGACGTCACGCACGCGAAATTCGACATCTATGGCGGTGGCGGCTCCGTCACGCTCGGCAACGCGACCGTCAACGCCGGCTATATCGAGAACGCGCGCGACAACGACTTCACGTCGTTCGTGAACGGCCCGTTCAGCTCGACCGATCTCGCCGCGCTCGGCATCATCTCGCCCGCGCAGGTGGTCGATCCGTCGACGCCCGGCGGGTTCCGGCGCCGCAAGATGGCGCTCGCGGGGCTGACCTACAAGTTCACGTCGGCGTTCACGGCCGCCGTCAACGCGTGGTGGACCACGCAGTCGGGCTACACGCCGGACTTCGACGGCCGCGCGCGCCAGTTCCAGGTGATCGCCGGCTACAGCCTGTCGAAGCGCAGCATGCTCTATGCGGAAGTCGACTACGCGATCTATCGCGGCGGCCTGGTCGGCGCGCAGCTGGTCGGCGTAAACGGGCAGGCGCCGAGCACGAGCACCACGCAGCTCGGTGCGACGGTCGGCCTGCGCCACTACTTCTGAAGCGGGGCCGCACAGGATGTGGGCGATCGCGGCCGGGGCGGCACCGGGTCTCCGGCCGGGCGGGACGAGTACAATCCATGGAAAAAAATACGGAGCATCCATGGACGAACCCGACCGTTATACGACGGCGAATCTGCCGGTCCATCTGTTGCGGTGCCTCGCGGAGACAAGCAAGGAACTGGGCATCGATCCCAAGCGGCTGTGCCTGGGGCTCGGCTTCGACGTCGCGGACCTGTCGAATCCGTCGTGCCGGATTTCATTGCGCCAGGCGAGCACGATGATCCGCCGCGCGCTCGAGATGGCGCCGGGGCGGGCGCTCGGCCTCGAACTCGGTACGAGCGAGACGATCGCGTCGATCGGGCTGGTCGGCTACGCGATGCTGACGAGCCCGACGCTGAAGGACGCGATCGTGGTCGGCATCGAGCTGCAGCGCCATACAGGGCCGCTGATGCGCTTCGAAGTGATCTCGGATGCGCGCACGCTGTCGATCCGCGCGACCAACCTGCTGATCGAATCGGACATCGAGGCGTTCCTCGTCGAGGAAGCGTTCGGCAGCTTCATGAAGATCGGGCGCTCGCTCGTCGGCCCCGCGTTCCAGCCGAAGGTCATCGATCTCGGCTACCCGCCGCCGGCCTATGCGGAGCAATACGCGCGCGTGTTCCCGTGCCCGGTACGGTTCGAACAGGAACAGAACCTGTTTTCATGCGACGCCGCGCTCGGCAACCGCCCGATCGCGACCCACGATCCGCTCGCGCATCGCCAGGCGCTCGAATTCCTGCAGGACGCGCTGCCGCCCGAACCCGAAGGCACCGAATTTCTCGAATCGATCGAACGGATCATGCGGCGCGACCTGCGCCATGCGCCGTCGCTCGCGGCGATCGCCGCGCAACTGTGCATGAGCGAGCGCACGCTGCGGCGGCGGCTGGCCGATCAGGGCGTGTCGTACCAGACGGTGATCGACACGATCCGCCGCAAGCGCGCATTCACGCTGCTGAGCAACCCGCGGCTGTCGATCGAGGACGTCGCGCATGAAGTCGGGTTCAGCGATGCGCACAACTTCCGGCGCGCGTTCAAGCGGTGGACGGGGCACGGGCCGAGAGAGGGGCAACGGCCGCCCGCGTGAACGTCACGCGGGCCCGGGCCGATCACGGCATCTGCTCGCCCAGGCGCAGCTGATTCGTCACCTGCGTCACTCCGTCGACCTGCCGGGCCGCGTCCACGGCCATCGCGGCCTGCTGACCGTCGCTCACACCGCCGCGCAGCGTCACGACGCCGCTCCGGGCACGCACCACGATGCGCGTCGCGTTCAGCCCGCGTGTTCGTGCGAGTGCGGCGCTGACACGGCGCGTCAGGCGCCGGTCGTCGGCCCGGCGTGCCTGGTCCCCCGGTGCCCCGCTGGCAAGGGTTGGCGACCCAAGGTCCGATGCGGCCCGCGCGGGACCGGCTACGGCGACGATGCCGCATGCCAAGGCGGTCGCGATCAATACACGTTGCACTGCTTTCATGGAGTCTCCCTTCACACACGGAAAATGGCGTCGACCCGACGCTCAGAATTTCGTCATCAGGCCGATCGACGCCCCCGTCACGCCACTGCCGCCCGGCCGCAAGCCGATGGCCGCGATATTGGTCGGATCGGTGCGGTATGCGCCGGAGAAACCGTTGCGATCGAACTCCGCATAAATCTCGGTGCGCTTCGACAGGAAGTATTCGACGACCGCATAGGTCGTGAGCTTGTGCCCGTCCGCGTCGCGCCGGTTACCGAGATTTCTGCCGATGTCGTCGTACATGCCGGCCGTGAACTGCAGGAACGGCGTGGCCTGATAGACGATGCCCACCGACGGGATCTTGTCGCGACGGTGCGGCCGGCTCGGGTTCGCGCTCGATATGTCGAGGGCCGAGTAGCTCGCATAGAGCCGGCCCGCACCGATCTGCCAGGTCCCGCCCGCCATCCAGGTCTGCGCGGACTGCGACGCGTCCGCGCTGTACGTCTTCGCATAGGACGCACCGCCGAGTACCGTCTGGTACTGATACATCGCCGCCGCCGAGAAATTGGTTCCGGCGCGTGTATTGCCGGCGATGCCGCCGGGCGAATAGCTCGCCGCGAGTCGCAGGCCGCCCAGTTCGCCGATGTACTTGATCGTGTTGTTGAAGCGGGAATCGAGCGTGAACGGATTGCCGACCCACAGCACACCGGGCTCGATGGCAAGCGACTGGCCGCGCCCGCCCGCCGGATCCACGACGATCCCGAAGTCGGTCGCCGCATTGAACTGGCGCCCGAACGTCAGGCGCCCGAAGCCGCCCGTCACACCCACGTACGCCGCCTGCGAAAACAGCGTGCCGGCCGTCTTCACCGCGCCGGTTCCGCTGCTGAAGGCGCCATCGAGCACGAACAGCGCCTTGAATCCGCCGCCCAGATCCTCCTTTCCGCGAATGCCGAAATCGTTTCCCGAGATCAGGTTGTTGTTGAACCCCACGGCGCTCCCGCCCTGCATGCCGTTGGTCCATCGAATCCCGCCGCCGATCTGCCCGTAGAGGGTCACGCTCGACTGCGCCACGCTGATGCCCGGCAACGCGCCGAGCAATGCCATCCATGCGAATTTCCTCATCCGTCTCCTCCTGCCAGTGCCTGGCTTTATATGTTGGTCACTGCCTCACTTCATGATTCGCATACCGAATTAATCGATCGATACTCGTTGCCGATCGCTTCACGTTGTTACCGGGATCGGCGCTCCGCGTGCTCGCGCGCACCGATTCCCGCCCTCCTGGATTACTCGGCCGGCCGCCCGACGTTCTGCACGAGCGAGCTGACGTATCCCGGCCCGCCAGCGCCGTCGTGCTCGACTTCGACGTACCACGCGAGGTTGTGACCCGCCCGCAGGTTCAGCGCAGCGTGCCACTCGCCGTCACGCGCCGCCATCGGCGTCGACTGCCACGTGGCGCTGCGCCAGTCCTGCGAGACCGGGTGAAACGCGTGGAACAGCCTGACACCCGACACGTGCTCCGGCTCGACGCGTGCGGCCACGGCCAGCCGGTCGCCGGCCGTCTCGTGCCGGACCACCGGCATGCGCGGCACGCGACGGCCGGCAAAGGTGCGGGCCAGCCACATCCGCCACGCCGCCAGATGCTTCGTGGAGACCCACGAATGACGCACGTTGTCGATGGCGAGATAGGCCTTGTCACCCGGCATCTCGGTCATCATGCTGTTGGGCGCGCCGAGCGCGAAGAACTCGTCGTTCGTGCCGAGCGCGACGAGATAGGCGGCCTTGATCCGGTCACGCCACAGATACGGATCGAAATGCATCAGCATGCGAAAACCGACCGGATTGTTGAGCGCGCGCAGCATCGTCTCCGCGCCCTGAAAGCCCGGGCCGGCGCGCGACTCCGACGGCCCGGCGACGTGCGGCCCGAACTCGGCAAATTTCGTTGCCAGGTGATACAGGTTGTTCCCGCCGTGGTAACCGCACACCATCACGCCCGCCACCCGGTCCGGGTCCGCGCCCGACGCGATGGCCACGCCGACCCCGCGCTTCGAGTGGCCGAGCAGGACGGCCCGCTTCGTCCCGATGCCCGCGAGCGAATGCAGCAGCGTGATGGCACGGAGATATGCCTTCGCGATCGGGTAGTACCCGTTCCAGGTCAGGTCACCGGTTTCCAGCATCTTCTTCAGCGCATAGCCGGTGAAATCCGATTCGTCGAGGCCGAACGGGCAATCGGCCGGGTTCGCGAAGATCATGATCGGCATCCCGAGGTCGAGCGCCGTGCCTTCCGCGTATTCGCCCTCGGTATCGAGCGTCGTGCCCGGAATGACGCGCCGGGCCCATTCCCCAGGCTCGAAGCACTGGCGCTCCGTGCCGATGATGCCGGCTGCGCCGTCGCCGTCATAACCGTCGGGCACGTAGATGCGGGCGGGATGCCGCCAGACGAGCCCGTGCCATTGCTGGCTGGTGAAGGTCAGCTCGATGACGCGAACCCGGCGACCAGCACGATGCCGGCTGTCGCGCACGCCATCCGAGACGATCTCCGGCGCCAGCGTCGATTCGTCGAGCAGTTCCGCCATGTCGAAAAAAGGTGCCGGCCCGAGCGCCGGCTGCGTGTCCGTGAACATCTGATTCATGAGCGCAGTTCCTGGTTGATGAGTGCCGCTTCGGCGGCCTTGGGGCGAATGACGCAGGCAAACAGCAGCACCACGGCGACGAGCGCGAGTGCGACGAGATAGAGCGCCGGGTCGAGGTTGCCCGCCCGCACGCGAATCGCGCCGAACAGCGCGGAACTCACGCCAGATGCCGCGCCCATGCTCGAGATCAGCGCCACCCCGGCGGCGGCATCGCGCGGCAACAGGCGGGTCGCGATCGCCCAGAGCACCGGGTACGCAGACGCGATGCCGCTGGTTGCCAGGATGGCGCCGGCCATGACGCCGGGCAGCGCACCGTGCGAGACGGCCATCGTGCACAGTCCGGCAATGCCCGCGCCGACCGCGACGATGAAATGCAGGTGACGCTCGCGGCGTCGATCCGAACGGCGGCCATACCAGACCATCGCGATCGTGCCGATCAGGTTCGGGATCACGACGTACAGGCCGACGTGCTGCAGGTTCGTGACGCCGGTCGCCTCGATGATGGACGGCAGCCAGAAAATCAGCAGGTTGGTCGCGCACCCCAGCGAGAACGTCGTGAAGCCCAGCAGATAGACGCACGGCTCCCGCAGCGCCGCGCGCAACGGATGGCGGGCAGCATGCCGGCCCTCAGGCACGCCCAGCGCCTGCTGCACGATGCGGCGCTCGTCGGGCGACAGCCAGCGGGCCTGTTCGGGGCCTTCGGGCAGCACCCGGAACGCGATCACGCCGAGCACGATGCTCGGCACGCCTTCCAGCAGCATCAGCCATTGCCAGCCGGCGAGCCCCGCCACGCCATTCATCGCATTCAGCACCCAGCCCGACACCGGCCCGGTCACGAGCCCGGCTGCGGCAGCGGCCGTCATGAACAGCGCAATGACCTTCGCGCGGCGCTCGGGCGGAAACCAGAACGTGAGATACACCACGACGCCGGGGAAGAATCCCGCCTCGAACGCGCCGAGCAGGAAGCGCAGCGTGTAGAACTGGCCCGGCGTCCTGACGAACAGCGTCGCGGCCGCAACCGTGCCCCACAGCACCATGATCCGCAGCAGGGTGCGGCGCACGCCGACCCGCCGCAGCATCAGGTTGCTCGGCAGTTCGAACATCAGGACCCCGACGAAGAATGCCGAGGCCGCCACGCCGTACACCGCGTCGGTGAATCCGAGCGCGCCCTGCATCTGCAGCTTCGCGAGGCCGATATTGTTGCGATTGACGAACGCGGTCAGATAACACAGGAACAACAGCGGCACGAGACGCCTCGTGATGCGCGCGAACACCCGCTCCGCTTCGCTGCGCGCGGCCATGCCGCCGCCGTCCGTCGAGCATTCCATTCCGGTGTTCATGCGGACGTCCCTCCGTCAGGACGCGCCGCGTGCACGCGATAGCCCAGGCCCGGCGACAGCACGCTGCAGTCGCCGTCGGACAACATGACGGTTTCAAGCGCGTCGTGGTTCATCGCGTCGTCCACGAACTCGACGATCGTGCGCACCTTCGCGCAGGCCACGCCCACGCCAGCGCACGCCGCCTCGAGATCGGCCGCGCGCCATTCACGGATCGCGGCGGCCAGCGCGGTGCGCAACGCCACCGGGTCGCTGGCGCGCAGGAACGCGGCCGGCCCGCCGGCATCGAGCGGCGGATCGAAATAGCGCGGATCGCGTGCGATGTCGGCGCGCCCGAGTATCCCGAGCGCGGCCGCCAGTTGCCGCGGCGTATTGGCGCCAAGCGCGACCCAGCCGTCCTGCGTGGCGAACAGGTCCGCCGCCGGACTGCCCGAGTATCCCTGGTTGCCGACCCGCGGCGGCGCAACGCGGGCCGTGAGCGCCTGGCACGCGAACGGATACATCAACTGCAACGCGGCGCCGGTCATCGACACGTCGAGATACCGCCCCAGACCGGATGCATCCCGCTCGCGCAGCGCGGCCAGGATCGCCATCGCAGCGACGAGCCCCGTGCCGGCATCGACCACCGGGAAGCCCGTCTTGACCGGCGGCTCGCCTTCACGGCCGGCCATCAGCGTCATGCCCGTCGCCGCCTGGACGACATGATCGTAGGCCGGCCGGCCCTGCCACGCCCCGGTGTTGCCCCAGCCGCTGATCGCAGCGTAGACGAGCCCGGGATTCCGCGCCCGCAGCGCGCCGTCGCCCAGGCCGAACCGGTCGAGCACGCCCGGCCGCAGGCTGTCGACCAGCACGTCGGCTTCGCGCGCGAGTTCGAGCGCCTGGTCGCGGTCGCCTGCGTCGCTCAGGTCCAGCTCGATGGAGCGCTTGCCGGCGTTCAGCGCAACGAAGCCCATCCGCCCGTTGCCGCGGCGCATCACGTCGCCGCCGTTGCGATTCTCGATCTTGACGACCTCGGCACCGAGTTGTGCCAGATGGAACGTCGCCAGCGGGCCCGCGATGACGTGCGTGAAATCCAGCACGCGAATCCCGGCGAGCGGTTTGAATGCCGTCATGCCCGCGCTCCTTTCGCCGCCGCCCGACGCGTCGACGCCCCGGTCGGCTGCCATTGCCGGTCCCCTGCTTGCCCCAACCCCTTGCGCATGTCTCTCTCCATTAGGTCGAGTCACTATTGTGGGCAGGTTGTGCTTTCATGAAAATTGAAGATTCATGAACCAGCATTCCGAAAACATGAATCCCGACCTGATTTCCGGGCGACGCAATGCGGGCAATTTCCTGCGGCTGCGACACTTGCGCATGCTTGAGCTGGTTGCGGACGGCGGCTCGCTCGCCGCGGCCGCACGCGTGCTGCACCTGTCGCAGCCGGCGATCACGAAAATGCTGCAGGAGATGGAAGCGGTGTTCGGCACGATGCTCGTGACGCGCGGCGCGCGCGGCGGACGGCTGACCGCCGATGGCGAAGCCGTCCTGCAGCGCCTGCGGATCGCGCTCGCGCAATTCGACGTCGCGCTGGCCGGCGACGGCAACGACGAAGGCCGGCCGCTGCTGCGCATCGGCATGCTGCCCGTGGTCAGCGTCGCGCTGTTGCCGCAGATCATGCGGCACCTGACGCGGGACGCACCCGCGCCACGGTTCACGGTCATGGAATCGAACGTCTCGGGGCTGCTGGACGCGCTGTCGGCCGGAAGGATCGACTGCATCATCAGCCGCCCTGACGCGGAAGCGCTATCGAAGCTCGACGGGCTCGACGTCACGATCCTCCCCGTGTACGAAGAACCGCTCGCGATCGCGTGCCCGCTCGCGCATCCGTTCGCCGATGCGCGACGCGTGTCGACGGAGCAGTTGCAGCGCGAAGACTGGATCGTCCCGCACGCCGGCACCGATACCCGCCGCGCGTTCGACGCGCTGTTCGTCGATCACGGCCTGATGCCGCCGCGCCCGCTCGTCGAATCGATGTCGTTTCACACGAACCTGCAGATGGCCGACGCGCTCGGCGCGCTGACCGTCGCGCCGCAGTCGGCCGTGCTGCACTATGCGCGCATGGGCGTGATCCGGAGGGTCGGTGGTTTTCCGGTCATGCCGGTGGGGGAAATCGCGCTGATTCACCTCGCGACGATGGCCAGCCTGCCCGCGCTGCAGCGATTTCGCGATGCGGTCGAAGCGGCCGCGCATGCACGTCGTTGACGCGCGGTTATCGCAGGCGGGCCGGTTGCCGTGCCATCACGCCATCCACCCGGCGTGCATTCTGGCTGACGTCGAATTAGCCAACGGCCGCCGCACGCGCATCACTGCGGTTCGCCGATCCCGCCCATCAGCGTCATCAGTTGCTCGCGCAACCATCGGCTGCCCTGGTCCTGATCGGCGCTGCGATGCCAGTAGCAGAAGTATTCGAGGCCCGGCATCTCGAACGGCAGTTCGAGAATGCGCGCCGGATAGCGCTGCAGCAGCCGCAGCGGCGCCGTCAGCGCGAGATCGCCGCGCATCGCGATCAGCGGCGCGACCATGTAGTGCTGCACGCGCATCTGGATGGTGCGGCGCAGCCCGAGGCGCGTCAGTTCCGCGTCGACGTGCCCGCTGCCCTTGCGGCGGCTCGACACGTGGATGTGCCCCATCGCAAGGTAGTCGTCCATGGTGAGCGTGTCGCCCTTGAACGGGTGATCGTCGCGGATCATGCATGCATAGCGGTCGCGCACGAGCAGCGCCTGGTGCAGATGCGGATCGCCGATCAGCGGCGCGTCGATCGCGATGTCGACGGAGCCGTTCGCGAGCGCGGTCGCGACTTCGCGGCGGTCCATCGTGTAGCTGCGCACGTGCATGCCGGGCGCATGCGTCTGCAGCAGTTCGCCGAGCGCGGGCAGCAGCAGCGCTTCGGTCAGGTCGCTCATGCTCATCCGGAACACGCGCGTCGACGACGCCGGATCGAACACGTCGCCTTCGTGCGCGCTCGAATCGAGCAGCTGCATCGCCTCGCGCACGCGGCCGACGATGTTCTCGGCCAGCGGCGTGGGCATCATCCCGGCCGGCGTGCTGACGAACAGCGGATCGTTCAGGGTCTTGCGTAGCCGCGCCAGCGCGTTGCTGACGGCCGGCTGCGTGAGATTCAGCACCTCGGCCGCCCGCGTCAGGTTGCGCTTGGTGTAGATCGCGTCGAATACGACGAACAGGTTCAGGTCAATCTTCGAAAGGCGCATCGCCGGATCTCCTTGCCGGCATCTTACGGCGTGCGCCTCCCGTTCGTCCACGGCCCTGCGCATCGTGGCGAGACGCTCAGCCGCGCAGCGGCGGCGTCAGGTACGGGGCCGTCGAACCGGGCTCGCCGTCCTTGATTTCCATCCGCGCGATCGCCTGCAGGTGCACCTCGTCCGGGCCGTCTGCGAAGCGCAGCGCGCGGCCCCAGGTCCAGAGGTCGGCGAGCGGCGTATCGGGGCTCAACCCCGCCGCGCCGAACACCTGCATCGCGCGGTCGCACACGTCCGTATAGACGGTCGGCACCAGCGCCTTGATCATCGCGATTTCCTTGCGTGCCGCCTTCGCGCCGACCTTGTCGATCATCCACGCGGCCTTCAGCACGAGCAGGCGCGCCTGCTCGATCTCGATGCGCGAGCGAGCGATCCATTCGCCGACCGTGCCGTGCTTGTTCAGCGGCTTGCCGAACGCGACGCGCGACTGCGCGCGGTCGACCATCAGCTCCAGCGCCAGCTCGGCCGCGCCGATCGAACGCATGCAGTGGTGGATGCGGCCCGGCCCGAGGCGGGCCTGCGCGAGCGCGAAGCCGCTGCCTTCCTCGCCCAGCAGGTTGCTCGCCGGCACACGCACGTTGTCGAACGTGATCTCGCAGTGCCCTTCCGGCGCGTAGTGATTGACCACCGTGATGTTGCGCACGATCGTCACGCCCGGTGTGTCGCGCGGCACGAGGATCATGCTCTGCTGCTGGTGCGACGCGGCCTCGGGATCGGTCTTGCCCATCACGATGAAGATCTTGCAGTTCGGATGCGCGGCGTTCGTGATGAACCACTTGCGGCCGTTGATCACGTACTCGTCGCCTACGCGCTCGATGCGCGTCGTGATGTTCGTCGCATCCGACGATGCCACATCCGGCTCCGTCATCGCGAACGCCGAGCGGATCTCGCCGCGCAGCAGCGGCTTCAGCCACTGTTCGCGCTGCTCGGGCGATGCGAACATGTGCAGCAGCTCCATGTTGCCGGTGTCCGGCGCGTTGCAGTTGAACACTTCCGACGCCCAGCCCACCCGCCCCATGATCTCGGCGAGCGGCGCGTATTCGAGGTTCGTCAGGCCCATGCCAGGCTCGTCGTCCTTCAGGTGCGGCAGGAACAGGTTCCACAGCCCTTCCGCCTTCGCGCGCTCCTTCAGTTCCTCCATGAACGACACGGGATACTGGCCCGCGTGCACTTCCTCGTTCCACTGGCGGATGCGCGGCACGATGTGCGCGTCCATGAATGCGCGCACGCGGCTGCGCAGTTCTTCCACTTTCGGGGTGTAGCCAAAGTCCATGATCGACTCCTCGATTTCGCTCGTCCGGTTCCGTCAGAATGCCGAGACACCGCCGTCGACGGCGACGGCCTGCCCGGTCAGATAAGTGTTTTCCTTCGCGCACAGCGTCAGCATCGTCGCGACGATTTCCTCGGGCCGACCGAGCCGCTTCATCGGCGAGCCCTGCGCGAGAAAGTCCTGGCGGTCGCCGATATCGCTGTCGGTGACCATCGGCGTCGTGCTGTAGAACGGGCACACCGCATTCACGCGAATGCCGTGGCGCGCGTATTCGATGGCCGCCGTCTTCGTGAGCCCGACCACCGCATGCTTCGACGCCGCATAGGCCGCCAGCTTCGGCGCGCCACCGAGCCCGGCCATCGACGCGACGTTCAGGATCACGCCTGCGCGCTGCGCGAGCATCTGTCGGATCTGATGCTTCATGCCGAAGAACACGCCCTTCGCGTTCACCGCGAAGCTCAGGTCGAGATCGGCTTCGTCGGTGTCGATCAGCGCCTTCATCGGCGGCGCGATGCCCGCGTTGTTGATGCCGACGTCGAGCCGGCCGAAACGCTCGGCGGCCGCACGCACCAGCGCCGCCACCTCAGCCTCGACGCGCACGTCGCAGCGCTGCGCGATCACGTCGGTGCCGGCTGCGCGCAGCGGCGCGGCCACGCGTTCGAGCGCGTCGTCGTTCAGGTCGCCGAGCGCGACGCGCGCGCCCATCGCGGCCAGCTCGCTCGCGAGCAACGCGCCGAAGCCGCTCGCGGCGCCGGTGATCATCACGGCCTGTCCGGCGTAGCTGTCGATCCTCATCGCGCGCTCAGATCGTCAGGCCGCCGTCGACGACGATGCATTCGCCGTTCGTGTAGCTCGCCGCGTCCGACACGAGATACAGCACCGTGCCGGCCATTTCGCGCGGCTCCGCATGGCGGCGCAGCGGAATCTTCCCCATCCAGGTCTCGTAGATGTCCTTGTCGGCGAACAGCGCGCCCGCGAACTTCGTCTTCGTGAGGCCCGGCAGCAGCGCGTTCACGCGGATGCCGAGCGGCCCGCATTCCTTCGCGAACGCCTTCGTCATGTTGACGACCGCGGCCTTCGTGATCGAGTAGATGCCCTGCCGGTCGCCCGGCTGCAGCGCGTTCACCGACGCCGTGTTGACGATCGCGCCGCCGCCGTGCGTCTTCATCAGCTTGCCGGCCTCGACCGACATGAAGAAGTAGCCGCGGATGTTCACGTCGACCGTCTTCTCGTACGCGGCGAGGTCGGTATCGAGGATGTGCCCGAAATACGGGTTCGCGGCCGCGTTGTTCACCAGGATGTCGAGGCGGCCGTGCTTGCCGCGGATGTGCTCGAACGTCGCGGCGATGTCCTCGAGCCGCCCGACGTGGCAGGCCAGCGCCTCGGCGCGGCCGCCTGCCGCGACGATCTCGTCGGCCACGGCCTGGCAGTCGTCGAGCTTGCGGCTCGACACGATCACGTGCGCGCCCTGCTCCGCGAGCAGTTTCGCGATTTCCTCGCCGATGCCGCGGCTCGCGCCCGTCACCAGGGCAATCTTGCCCGTCAGGTCGAACAGATTCGTTGCCATGTTGCTGTGCTCCTCCATTGATGTGTTGTCGTGCCGCCGCGCGGTGAAGCCCGCGATGTCAGCGATGCGCGTCGATCACGCCGACGGCCAGTTCGGCCAGCCGCCCGGTCATCTCGCCGACGCGCAGCGCCTGCTCGCTCGACGCGTTGCCCTGCAGCGCGCGCGCCTTCACGCCCTGTGCGATCGACGCGAGCCGGAAGAAACTGAACGCCAGGTAGAAGTGCCAGTCGCGGATCGGCTCGATGCCGCGCAGTTCGCAATAGCGCGCGACGATCGCCGCCTCGTCCGGCACGCCCAGTTCGGCGCGATCCTGGCCCGCGAGCCCGCGCACCTGCCCGCCGGACGGCAGCCGCAGGCACATGCAGAGATACGCGAGATCGGCGAGCGGGTTGCCGAGTGTCGACAGTTCCCAGTCGAGCACGGCCTGCACGCGATAGCTGTCGCGCGCGAACATCAGGTTGTCGATCCGGAAATCGCCATGCACCAGCGTCGGCCGGCCCGTGTCGGCGGGGCACGCCTTCGGCAGCCAGTCGATCAGCGTTTCCATCGCGTCGAGGCGCTCCGTTTCCGCCGCGCGGTACTGCTTCGTCCACACGCCGATCTGGCGCTCGAAGTAGTTGCCGGGGCGGCCGTAGTCGGTGAGGCCCACCGCGTCGACATCGACGTCGTGCAACGCGGCCATCGTCCGCAGCAACGCGTCGTAGCACACCGCGCGATCGGCCTTCGGCAGTTCCGGCAGTGCGGGATCCCAGAAGATCCGGCCGTCCTCGAAGCTCATCACGTAGAACATGCTGCCGATCACGTCGCGGTCTTCGCAGAGGTGATACGGACGCGCGACCGGCACCGCGGTGCCCGACAGCGCGCTCAGCACGCGGAATTCGCGGTCGACCGCGTGCGCGGACTTCAGCAGTTCGCCGGGCGGCTGGCGGCGCAGCACGTAGCGGCCGCTCTTCGCATGCAGCAGGAAAGTCGGATTCGACTGGCCGCCGGCAAACTTCTCCGTGTCGACCGGGCCTTCGAAGCCCGGCACGTGCGCTTCCAGATAGCGCGTGAGGCGGGCTACGTCGAGTTGCTGGGTAGGGTTCGTCATCGTCGCGATCGTTCGTGGGTCAGCCGTAGGTTCGCAGCGGGTGTCGTTCGGGATCCTCCAGATGCGGGATGCCGTTGAACGACGCGAGGTGGAACGCATCGGCGTTGAAGAAAAACTGCGAAAGACTGCTGTTGCGGATCTGCAGGTTCAGCGCGATCGCACTCGACGGCGGGGCAGCCAGCACCTGCTGTACGGTGACCGCGATCGGGCCGCCGGAGCTCACCGCCAGCACGCGCTGGCCACCGCCGTGGCGAATCGCCGCGCGGGCCTCGGCCACGCGCTGCTGGAAGTGCGCCCAGGTCTCGGGGGCCGATTCGCCGAGCTTGTCTTCCGACCAGAGCTGCAGCACCTGCCGGAGCGCGCGGAAATGTTCTTTCATCGAGCCGGCCGCGAGGCGGGCGAGCGCCGGGTAGTCGTGCGCGGCGGCGGCGAACAGGCCGTGGAAATCGTATTCGTTCAGGCCCGGATGGCGGTCGACCGGCGTGCCTTCCCGGCCCATCCCGCGCAGGATCGCGTCGACCGTCTGCGCGTGGCGGTTCAGCGTGCCGCAGATCACGCGGTCGAATGTGAGGCCCTGCCGTGCAAAGTATTCGCCGAGCCAGACGCTCTGCTGCTCGCCCGCCGCGGACAGCCGGTCGTAGTCGTCCGTGCCGAAGGACGCCTGCCCGTGCCGTACCAGAAAAAGTTCAGCCATCGCATGCCCGCCAGATCAGAAGGATTCAGCATAGGGGGCGGGGACGCATTTTTAAACTTTATTTTCTGAATCCGGGGGTATTCATTGGGTGAATTGCGGCGGGCCGCCATTTCCACGGATCGGGAAATAGCGACTAACGCGGGTGCGGCACGGCAAACCATCATGGCGATGCACGGCAAGCGCGATCGCGCGTGACGCGGTACCGGCATGCCACCCCGTTGAAGCGCGAGCCGAACGACCGGATTCGGCGAGGCCCCGCCTTCGAAGCAATCCGCTGACGCGGTCCGGCGCGCGCCTCCGCCCCGCCTCTGATCGACGGCCTTTCCCATGCGGTAGTATGGCGATTCGATGGAAACCCCGACGGACTTACACGAATGGCCCAGCCTGATCTCCTGACCCCTTCCAGCGCCGGCCAGGACACCCAGGCGCTGGTCCTCATCGCCGAGGACGAACCCGAGATCGCCGAGATCCTGACCGCCTATCTCGCGCGCGGCGGCCTGCGCACCGTGCACGCGGGCGACGGTCGCCGCGCACTGGAACTGCACCTGCAACTCAAGCCCGACCTCGTGCTGCTCGACGTGCAGATGCCGCACGTCGACGGCTGGAAGGTGCTCGCCGAAATCCGTCATCGCGGCGACACGCCCGTCATCATGCTGACCGCGCTCGACCAGGACATCGACAAGCTCACCGGGCTGCGGATCGGCGCCGACGACTACGTGGTCAAGCCGTTCAACCCGGCCGAGGTCGTCGCGCGCGCGCAGGCGGTCCTGCGCCGCTCGATGGCTGGCTCGCGCCAGGAAGAACAGCGCGTGCTGCGGGTCGCGCCGTTCGAGATCGATCTCGAGCACCACGAAGCGACGGTCGAGGTCGGCGGCACACGCCACACGCTCGTGCTCACGCTCACCGAGTTCAAGCTGCTCGCGCAACTCGCGCGCGCGCCGCGCCGCGTGTTCAGCCGCGCCGAGCTGATGGCCACCTGCCTGCCGGAAGGCGATACGCTGGAACGCACGGTGGACAGCCACGTCAGCAAGCTGCGCAAGAAGCTGGACGACCTCGGCGTGCAGGGCGTGCCGGCGAGCGTGCGCGGCGTCGGCTACAAGCTGTGGAGCGGCGATTGAAGCTCGACGGCCTGAGCCGCCAGATCGCGCTGACGATGGCCGGAATGGCGTTCGGCGTGACGGTGCTGGTGGTGGTGACTGCGTACACCTTCTACTACATCGCGTTCAATTACTGGTCCGCGTATTTCGACACGAAGAACCTGATGCCGACCGCGCCGGAGTGGGGGTGGCTGATCTCGACCACGCTGGCCGGCCTCGCGCTGTCGGTGGCGGTCGCGGTCAATCTCGCGCGCCGCATTCTCGTGCCGCTGAACTCGGTCACGGACAGCATTCGCCGCGTCGCGCGCGGCGATCTCGACGCACGCGCGGTGGCGGGCGACCGCTCGCTGCACGAAGCCGCGCTGCTCGCCGACAACTTCAACGCGCTCGCCGACGAGTTGCAGCGCGTGACCAACGAGCAGGCGATCTGGAACGCCGCGATCGCGCACGAACTGCGCACGCCCGTCACGGTGCTGCGCGGGCGCCTGCAGGGGCTCGCCGAAGGTGTGTTCAAACCCGACGAAGCACAGTTCCGCAGCCTGCTCGCGCAGGTCGAAGGGCTGACGCGGCTGATCGAGGATCTGCGCGTGGTCAGCCTCGCGGATGGCGGCCACCTGAGCATCGAGATCCGCGACGCGGATCTCGCCGCCGAGGTGCGCGCCGTGGTCGACGTGTTTGCGCACGCGCTGCAGGCCGCCGGCCAGCATCCGGTGCTCGATCTCGACATGCGGCCCATGCGCTGCGACCCGGTGCGCATCCGTCAGGCGCTGCTGGCGCTGCTGGAAAACGCGCGCCGCCATGCTGTGCCCGGCGCGATCCGGATCCAGACGCGCATCGACGCAGGGATGTGCCGGCTGCGCGTCGAGGACGACGGCCCCGGCATCGCGGCCGATTTCGCGCCACACGTGTTCAAGGCCTTCCGGCGCGCCGACGACACGCAGCCGGGCGGCAGCGGCCTCGGGCTCGCCGTCGTCGCGGCGATCGCCCATGCGCATCATGGCGAAGCCGTCTGCGTGCCGACCGGCACCGGCGGCACGCTGTTCGAAGTGCAGTGGCCCGACAACCTCGCGCCAACGCCTGAAAACGAGCGCTTTCCGGCCTGAGACGCCGCCTGCCTTTACGCCGTCACGCGCGCGGTTCGCGCCCGACCTGTTCGAGCGGCGGGTTGAACCCGAGCACCGTGTACTCCAGCACCGACACCGTCCCTTTCCCGGCCGCGCCCTGCACGACGACCGCGCGCACGGCGCCGGCCCGGTCGAATTTCAGGCGGGTGCCGAGGGTCGCGTTGCGCAGCGCCTCCACTTCCTCGATCCGCGCGATCGCCAGCTTGCGCACCGCGCCGGACACGTATACCGGCAGGAACACCAGCGCGATGAAGATCGACACCGCGTCCTTCGAGACGCTGTCGAGCACCGGCTGACCCGACATCACGAGCGACAGCGACGTCGCGGCGACGAAGATCGCGAGCACGGTCGCGCCCACGCCGAGCGACGAGAACCGCTCGGCCGCCTTCTTCATGCGAGCCTTCACGAGCGCGCGCGTGGTCGCGGACGGCACCAGCCACTCGCGCTGCGCGCCGTGGTACCCGGCGAAGCCGAGGAACAGCGTCGCGACGGCGCTGACGGCGATGCTGGTGTACAGCGCATCGAAGATCATGCAGACGAATTCGAGCACGAACACGATCACCGGCGGCCACAGCAGCAGGCGGAACGAATAGCCGTCGCGGCCATGTCCCTGGATCCACCATCTCACGGGCGACAGCCGCCAGAAGCGGCTCTCGCGGTGGAGCGAAAGTTGTTCGTTGTCGGTCAATTCTTCACCTGTTGAATCCCCTGCCGTTGCCGCGACGGCCGTGAACCGGCGCACCCGCATTCTCCCAGATATGCGGCGCCGTTCATCGGCGGCTCGAAGCGTGCGTTCCCGCATCGCGGCCGGCCAGAAACATGCCGGTACCCGATTGACCCGGCCCCTGGGATCGCCTTTATGCTGGTCGTCACGAATCGACGACCCGAAGGTGCCCCATGAGCGATGTCACGCGCGGCCTGAGCGCATCGGAAGCCGCTACGCGGCTCGGCGTATCGGTCAAGGCGTTGCGGCTGTACGAGCGGCAAGGACTGGTCACGCCCCGGCGGACGGTGGCCGGATACCGGGCCTACGGCCCGGACGATCTGGCGCGTGCGGCCGAAATCGCGGCGCTGCGCGCGCTCGGTCTGAGTCTCGCCCAGGTGGCGAGCGTGCTGGACGGCGACGCCCGCAGCCTGAGCGACGCATTGGCGATCCATGAAGCGGCGCTCGAGCGCGGCATTCAGGATCTGGTCGGCAAGGTCGACAGGGTTCGCGCGATCCGCGCCGATCTCGCGCGCGGCCGGATGCCCGACGACGGCGAATTGACTCGCCTGCTCGATCCGGCGGCCACTGGCGTTGCATTCAGCCTCCCCTGGCCGTGGGACGGCGAATGGTTCGAGTGGCGCGATATCCGTCCGTTGAACTACATCATCGGTTCGCTGGGCAGCGGCAAGACCCGTCTCGCGCATCGGCTGGCCGAGGCATTGCCCGGCGCCGCGTTCATCGGGCTGGACCGGCTGGACGACGGTGGCGCGGCGGCATTCGCCGCGTTGCAGGCCGATCCGGCACTGAAGGCACGCGTCGAGCGCACGTCGGCATGGCTCGCGGACGAAGGCGCCACGCCGTCCGCGGCGCTGACCGTGCTGCTCGCCGGCCTCGAGGCGGACGGCGCCGGCGCTCGGGTCGTGGACATGATCGAACAGGAGCTCGACCAGTCGACGCAGGCGGCGCTGATAGCGTGCCTTCGCCGACGCGCCAGGGCCGACGGCATGCGGCCGCTGTTCATGCTGACCCGCTCGTCGGCGATGCTGGATCTGTCGGCTGTCGGGCCCGACGAAGCGATCATTCTGTGTCCCGCCAACCATAGCCCGCCTGCCCGCGTCGCACCGTACCCCGGCGCACCCGGCTACGAAGCGGTGGCCACCTGCCTTGCGTCGCCCGCCACCCGCGCCCGGATCGCGCGGCGACCGGAGGCCGGGTAACGGCGTCGCCCCGGCTCGGCGTCACGCGCCGATGACAACCGGCGTGCCCGGTCCGGGCTGCCGGTGTCGTAGGACGCCAGAGTATCGGCAACGGTGTGCGCAGAAAATCAGCGACTTACTTCCAGTTGCGCCACCGGTGCCGGGGCGGAGCGTCAGAGTTCGTGCGATTGGCTTACTGCGGCGCCAAAGTAGTGGGTTTTCGTTGCGCCCGATTGGCTGCAGTCGACCCTTCTCGCTCATTCGACAACAGCTCGCCTCGCTGTCTCTTCCGGTGGCACAGCGGCCATTCGCTTGCTGGATTCGCTGGCGCGTGCTCGAGCCGTTGGCTCGCAGTGAATGGCAATCTCTTTTATCGGAACCGCTTAAATTGCGGATCACGAAAGCCGAAGACTGCCATTGCCTTTGGCACGAAAACCGGGGCCGCTCAGTTAGGTCATGACGGGTCAATCATGCTCCGGCTCCTTGGCCGCTTTGCCGTTCAATGATCTTGACTGGCACCCCGAAAATGCTAACGGCTCCATAGCACCGCGCGATTGACTCCGTCGCTGGGGGTGTCAGAATTTCCGTGTTCAAGGCGGGTTGAGATTCACACGGATGGTCGAACGAATCGATCCTCGTAGAGGATGGCGAACTGGTTCATCGCCGTCTTCCAGTCATGAGCAGCACGCCCAGGTCCGCCATCACCCCGTTGTCATGCAGAAAAGCGTGTTTCCCGTTCTGGGCAATCGACGCACCCACGTTGTGGATGGCCGTCGTGAGGTGCTTACCGAGCTTGCTCAACACGATGGTGTTCACGCACATCCCGGCAAGCCTGTTTCCGTCTATGGCGTCCAGAGAACAGCGTGCATGGCTCCGCTCGCAGTATTCGCGACGCCAACCACTTGTCCATGATCGTTAATCCCCAAAGCTCGGCTGAAGGTACCACCCGGGAGCGTACCGAGATCGGACATCACCCCGCCTTGAAACAGAAAAGCATGCAAGGCTCCGCTTGCGGTGCTCGCCTCGCCGACCACCGCACCGCGGTTGTTAATTCCGAAAGCTGCGCTATAAGTGCCACCGGGGAGCGTACCGAGATCGGACATTACCCCGTTGCGAAGCAGAAAGGCGTGCAGGGGCCCGTTCGCGGTGCTCGCCTCGCCGACCACCTCGCCGAGGTTGTTGATCCCGAAAGCCGCGCTATAAGCGCCACCGGGGAGCGTGCCGAGGTCTGACATCACCCCGCTTTCAAACAGAAAAGCATGTGCGGGCCCGGTTGTGAAAACCGCCCAACCCACGATTTGACCGCGGTTGTTGATCCCGGTCGCTACGCTAAAAGCGGCACCGGGGAGCCAGGTCACCCCCCCGTCTTCATACAGAAAAGCCGCTGAATGTGGACGACCGTGTCTGGGGCCAGAGTTGCCGACCACCTGGCCGCGATTGTTGATGCCGGTAGCGTCGACGCGGCTGTCAATAGCGATGTTCAGGCCGGTCATCACCCCTTTTTCAAACAGAAAAGCGTCCGTAGGCCCGACGCTCCTGATAGTCGAACTTCCGACCACTTGGCCTCGCTCGTTAATTGCGTAAGCTTGGCTGGATCCGCTACCGGAGAGCGTGCCGAGGTCGGTCATCACCCCACCTTCAAACAAGAAGGCATGCGTGTCCCCGCTCGCGATGTCCGCTTGGCCCACCACTTGGCCGCGATTGTTGATCCCGGCAGCTTGGCTAGAGTTGCCACCGAGCGTGCCCAGGTCCTGTATGGTGACACTTTGGGCGGAGGCAGGCTGGAAGGCCGCGACAGCCAAAAGGGCGAAAGCCATCAGGACGCGGTGAACGTAGTAGCGCCCACCGCTATTTACTTTGCGTGCGGATTCCATCTTGATCCCCTTCCTGGGACATGGCCCACCTCGCAATCTGTCGCAGCCAGGGCCAAAGCTGCCGCGAAGACTACCGACAGACTGTTCGGATACGTCGTGCTCATGACGCGCGCACCGATCAAGTCCAATTGACTGGAGGTATGCGGGCTTTGTCTACAAACGCACTAACCCTCGCCCCTCCCCGGCGCCTGCGTATCCAAGCTATAGGCGTGCCCGACGTGTTTGTGCATTGATTTCATTGAAAAAAAGCCGGCGATTGGTTATGGCTTGGTTGGGAAAATCGAAATATGTTTCATGCACGACACGGCGCGGATCTCGCCAAACCGTGGAGCGTAGACGAAGAGCCTCTTTGCGCTCGTCGATATTGGCTTCCGGCGAAAACGCGATGTGTTTCAATGCTGGGACTCGGCCAAGCTCGGACACCGGCGGACAAATCGCGATCGTCTCCATGATTGGCGATCGTGGACGCGATCTCATGCGATGCCCAGGTTAGCCCGGGATCATGCATGCCAAGCGTGCGGAACGGGAAACGGCCTTGGCGAGGCGCTTACCATTCGGACATGTGCCAGCGCGTTCCACCGCAATAGATAAAAATCCAGCCAATGATTTGGAAGTCTGCAAAGAATGACTGATAGCGGCGCGCTAGCCAGTCGCCACAACCTGCGCCGGCGTCAGGATGGCGTGAAGGCAATGGTGAACAAGTGGCCCGACAAATTGAACCGGTGCCGGCTGTAACGTCGCCGGTACGGTTAAGGCAAACGAGCCGTCGAATTGCATTGCCCAACGAACGACCGCTATGGTTGGTCAAGCCGACGTTCCAATGTCCTCGTGGCCGCGTGGACGAACGGCCGTAGATGGCCGGCAGCCGCCGTCGGAGTTGCAAGCCAGGTCGGTTACGTCGACTCGGTCGAAAGTCGGAACAGCATGGTACCGGCCGTGCACCCTACGCGAACACGCGACCTACGACGTATGAATCCGGACGGCGACGTCACGAGGTGTGGTCGACAATGCGTAGGGCAGTCGCAGTAACTTGGTCACACAGTCACAAAACCGTGGCGCCAGTCGCACGTACTCCGGCGCCCTACCGGTGCGTTACCGCCACACGCAGTTCACGCGCGAACGAGCCGGTGCAGGCGTCGAACCTGGGTCAATGCCTGCTGCGCCGACGTCAGGTTCGTGAAGCCGAGCAACATGCCGGGCGGCATCCGGCCGCTCGGGCTCCAGTCGTTCAGCGGCTGGATGGAAAACCCCTGCAGGTCGGCCATGCGTGCGACGGCGCGATCGTCGATAGCCGTGCGCCAGTACGCCACGACATGCAGGCCGCCCGCGCGGGGTGGCACATGCAGCGTATCGCCGAAGACCTTGACCAGCGCATCGACCAGCCACGCGCGGCGGGTTGCGTAGAGCGCGCGCATTTTCTTCAGATGGCGTGCGAAGTGCCCTTGTTCCATGAAGTCGGCAACGACGGATTGCATCAGCATCTGGCCGCTGCCGCCGAGCCAGCCGGCGGTGTCGCGAAAGGCCTCGACCTGCGCGTCGGGCACGACGAGATAGCCCAGCCGCAAGCCCGGATACAGCACCTTGCTGAACGATCCGGTGTAAAGCACGCGATCGTGGCGGTCCAGGCTTTTGAGCGCGGGCAGCGGGCGGCCGTGGTAACGGAACTCGCTGTCGTAGTCGTCCTCGACGATCCAGGCCCGCTGCTGACGGGCCCAGTCGAGCAATGCCAGGCGTCTCGGCAGCGACAGCGCGGTGCCGAGCGGGCTTTGATGGGTCGGCGTGACCACGGCAAAACGTGCATCGGGCGCACGGTGTTGCCCCGCTTCCACGCACAAGCCGTCGTCGTCGACCGGCACCGGCACGAGCCGCATGCCCGCGTGCTCGAGCAGGCGCCGGGCGTGGATATAGCCGGGATCCTCGAACCACCCGGTGTCGCCAGGACGCAGCAGGGTCCGGCAGATCAGATCCAGCGCACCGCGATACCCCGCGGTGATGAAGATCTGCCCGGCCGAGCAGTCGATGCCGCGCGACACGCCGAGATAGGCGGACAGCGCGCGCCTCAGCGCGTCGAGCCCCTGCGGCGGCGCGTAGTCGAGCGACGGGGTCGCCATCGTCCGCACATGACGCCCCGTCAACCGTATCCACGGCATGCGCGGAAACGCATCGAGCGCGGGAATGCCCATCTGGAACGGCTTCGGCTCGCGCGCCGCCGGATCGCCGCGCGGCGGTTCGTCCGGCCTGGCTGCGAGGGCGCGCGGCTGCCGGCCATCCGGCAACTGGGGCGACACGACGGTGCCGGCCGGCCCGCGTGCGACCAGGTACCCTTCGCCGATGAGGATCTGATAGGCCGCTTCGACGGTGCCGCGTGCCAGATTGAGTTCGCTGGCCAGACTCCGTACCGACGGCACGCGCTTGCCCGGCGCAAGCTTGCCCGTCTCGATCGCATCGCGGAAGCGCCGGTACAACTGCCGATAGACCGGCATGTCGAGATGACGGTCCGGCATCAGATCGTCGAAGTTCATGTCCCAGTCAAATAGTCATTTTTTGACCCTTCAGGATACGTCATCCGGATCGTAAAGTAACGACGTTACCTTGGAGCAATCGTGATGCCAGAGATCCATTTGAAACGCGCCGTGACGGACGAGGATTACCGGTCGGCGTTCGACGTGATGCGCGAGCTGCGCCCGCACCTGACCGATGTCGATGCGTTCGTGCGGCAGATGCACCGCCAGGCCGAACAAGGTTATGTGCTGCTGACCGCACGAGATACCAGCCCCGACGATGCGGTCGTCGCGCTGGCGGGATACCGTCACCTTGAAAACACGGTGTACGGCCGCTTCGTCTATGTCGACGATCTGGTCGCGACCGAGCACGCGCGCGGTCAACGGCTGGGCGAGCGGCTGCTCGATGCGGTGCGCGACGACGCGCGACAACACGGCTGCATGTACCTGATACTCGATACCGGCTTGTCCAACGCGCTCGCGCAGCGCTTCTATTTCCGCCAGGGGATGCTGTCCCGCGGCATGCATTTCAGCCAGTCTCTGCAGGCGCCCTGATGAACAACCTTCTTTTTGTCGATGCCAGTCCCCATGGCAGTCATTCGCTGAGCGCGCGCATCGCGCGCGACGCCATCGCGCAATGGCAGGCGGCCCGCCCCGACGCACGGATCGTGTCGCGCAGCCTCGGTGAACCCGGGTTGCCTGCGATCTCGGCCGCCTATGCGCATGCGCTGGTCGCGCGGCAGCCGAATTCCGATCCCGCGCTCGCGTGCTCCGAACAACTGATCGCGGAAGTGGAGCGCAGCGACGGCCTGTTGATCAGCACGCCGATGCACAATTTCACGGTACCCGCGGTGCTGAAGCAGTGGATCGATTACGTGCTGCGTATCGGCCGCACGTTCACGTCCACACCGGAAGGCAAGTTCGGCCTGCTCGCCGATCGTCCCGTGCTCGTGCTGGTGCGCTCCGGCGGCATCTGCACGGGGGCAGCGGCACGGCAGCCCGATTTCCTGACCCCGTACCTGAAGCAGGTGCTGGCCGTCATCGGCATCTCGACGGTGGATTTCATCTACCTTGAAGGCCATGCGCCAGACGACGCGGCCATCGATGCGGTACGCAGCCAGCTGGCCGCCTCGACCCTGCTGGCTCGCCGCGCGACGGAAGCGGTCTGAATGCGCGACGCCCCGGCGCGCATGCGTCAACCGATGCGCGCCGGGAGCGGCCGATATCGGGCATCCCGCGCCGGGCGCTTCGCCGTCACGTCTCCAGCCGCCCCATCCTGCGCGCCATCGCCGGGCTGACCGCATGCACCGGATCGAACCCGAAGAATTCGAGCACGTGGCGCGCGACGTCGTCGCGGTCGTTGTCCGCGCAGATCATGTGGTAGCTGTTCTCCAGCACGATCCCGCGCGCATCGGGCATCTTTTCCAGCAGGAAATCGGCCGAGCGCAGGCTGGTCAGTTCGTCCTCGCGCGCATGCAGCACGAGCGTCGGGCACGGCGTGCCGGCCGCGGCGTCGAGTGCCCAGTCGCGCATCCGGTCGACCTGGCGCACGCATGCGAGCGGCACCCACGCATAGTGGAAACTGTCCTGCCGCTCGAACTTCTTCTTCACGATCGCGCGGATCGTCGCGTTCTTGATGCCGAACGGATCGCCTTCCTCGACGCGCATCCGCTCCGCGACACCGGGCACGCGGTACAGCACATGCCGCAACGCCCGGTACCACGGCGTCGACCAGCCGTCGATGAACACCGGCGTGGCCAGCAGCGCGAGCCGGCCGCGCGCATGCTGCACGCGATGGCACAGCAGCAGCGCAACCAGCGCGCCCATGCACATGCCCGCGACATGCAGCGTGTCGTACTCGTTTTCCAGCGCGCGATACTGCCCGGTCACCGCGTCGAGCCAGGCTTCCGCGCGCACGCCGACCAGATCCTCGGGGCGCGTGCCGTGCCCCGGCAGCGTGATCATGTGCGTATCGCCGCCCGCGCGCCGCATCGCCTTGTGCAGCGAACCGAGATCGTATTGCGTGCCGCCGAGCCCGTGGATCAGCAGGACGCCCGTGCGGCCCGTCATGACGCGTCTCCGCTCATTCGTCCGCCGGCCACACGCGCTCGATCTGCCAGACGCCCGCCACCACCGTCACGTCGACATTCGAATCGAGCAGCGGCGCGCCGTGATCGGTGATCGTCTGCGTGCCGCCGTCGCGCTGCACGATACGCAGCGACAGCGACGCGCGATCCTCGCCGGCGATCTCCGCATTCCAGTAGTCGCGCAGCGCATCGCGATCGCCCGGCTGCACGCGTTCGAGCACGCCCGGCACGCTCGCGATCTGTGCCGCATCGACGCCGACGCCGAACACGCGCTCGACGTCGCCGCTCCACTCGATCCGCCCCGATTCCGGATCGAGCACGTAGGCGATCTGGCCGGCGCTCGCGAGCGCGAGCTCCATGTTGTTCTGCAGGACCGCCGCATGCTCGTGCACGCGTTCGCGCGTCGTCTTCAGCGTGCTCACCGTCAGCACCAGCAGCGACGCGACCGCCAGATAGAGCTGCGCCTCGAGCAGCGCACTGCCGTAATGCTCGTGAAACGACGCGAACGGGCCGTCGCCCTGCGCGGTCTGCTCGATCACGATCAGCGCGAGCACCAGCACCGACGACGAGCCCGCGCGGCCGCCGAGCAGCAGCGTCACCGCGACCGTGAGGAACAGCGGGATATACGTCAGCGCGAAGCCGGCGCCCGTGCCGAATTTCTGCGACGTGTCGCCATCGAAGATCACGAGCGCGACGATCGCGAGCAGCACGAACGAAACCAGGCCGAGCACGAGGTCGAAGCGCTCGTGGTCGCCCGAGCGGTGCGCGCGAAAGCGCGACCATGACGCGAGCACCGGCGTGACCAGCAGCACGCCGACGAAGTCGGACGCGGCCCACACCGACCACACGTCGAAGAACGGCGCGCCCTTGACCATCGTGTACCACGCCGCACCGCCGATCGCACCGACCACGCCCGCGATCAAGCCGGCGAGGATCACCGAGCGCAGGAAATACAGCCCTTCGAGCGAGAAGCGCACGCGCTGGACGAGCCACACCGCAAGCGCGGCCGCGCCGACCTCGTCGGCCGTGAACAGCACCGCGTTGACCAGGCTGCCGTGTTCGATCCCGGTCAGCGCGAGCTGCCCGACCAGGAACGCGCCGGCCAGCGTCAGCCATTCGCGCATCGGCCGCAGCATGAACGCGCCGACCGTCACGCCGGCCGGCAGCCAGATGTAGCCCGTCAGCCGGACGGGGCCGTTGAACTGGTGCGAGATGTAGCCGGTCGCGAGATACAGCGCCGCCCAGAGCAGCGCGGCGACGAGGCCCGGCCGCGATCGTTTGGTGTCCATCGAGAATCCCTGTGTGCTGCGCCTGCGATCGGCAGGTGCGCGATGTGCGAATGATATGCGGACGGGGCGGGCCGGGGAATACCGGGGCCGGAAGCGCATTGTGGGTGCCGGCGCGCCCGCAAGCTGGCGGTTGTGACCGGGCAAGTATCGGAAAAGTTCGGCGTGTGCCCGGTACGGCCGGGACGCGTCCGAGCGTCGTCTTGGCCGGACGGCCAAAATCGCCCGCGGCCGGTGGTTCGCACCTAACACGAAAGGCATCCGAAAGCATGCGCTTCGGGTATCGTCCACGTCATCAGCCAACTTTCCACATGACCGCTCGCGATGAAAACCGTACCGGCCCGGCCGATCCCGGCCCCCTCGACGCCATGAGCCGATTCCGCGTCACGTACGACGGGCCCGCACTCGAATCGTCCGAGATGGACGTGCGCGAACTCGCGCCCGCGCTGCTTGCCATCGGGGATCTGCTCGACGCGTCGACCCGCGCGCTGTGCGGCAATCAGGTTCGGCCGCAAGTGAATGTGCGCGGCAGCTTCAAGACCGGCAGCTTCGGCATCGACTTCACGCTCGCGACCTCGCTGCTCGGCCGCATGCGCGACATGCTGAGCGGCAACGAAGGCACGGCGCCCGCCAATGCGGTCACGATCCTGACCGCGCTCGGCATCGCCGCGCCCAGGGCGAGAAAGGGGCTCTTCGCCGTCCTAAAATGGCTGCGCGGGCGCGAGATCCGGCAGGTGCAGATGCAGGAACACACCGCCATCCTGCACGTCGACGGCGACGCACTCGAAATCGACCTGTCCGTCCTCACCCTGCTGCGCGACGTCGGCGTTCGCACCCGTATGCCACTCGCGTCGAACGCCCTCCCGATTCAATCCGCCCGTCGCCACACCGAGATCGGGATGTCGCCGTTGGCACGCGGCGGCACGCGGTAGCTCAACTCACCATCCTTCAATTGATAGCTTCGCGTCTGCGTTTGCCCGATCCAGTTCGGGTACGACGCGTTGCTGATGTGAAATGCCAGCGTGTGGTTCGCCGGATCGACGGTCAGCTTGCCGTAGTGGGTACTCGAGCCGAGCACGGCGTCACGGAATTCGTCCGGCGTGCCGGTCGCCTTGTCGTTCGACGCGAAGCGCGGGCGCTCCGACCTGAAGATCTGCAGCGAATAGTTCCCGTGCATGTCGATCAGCAGCAGCCCCTTCGGATCGGCACCATAGTCGCGGCCGACCGTGCCGTCGGGATGTTGTACGTCCGCCGCGACCAGCGTCCACGTCCCCGCGAGCGACGGCGCGGCCGATGCGTCGCCGGGAATCATCGATGCGGCCAGCAGCATGCCGGGAAGGCCCTGGCGGAATATCGAGCGGATGTTCATTCACAGTCCTTGTCGGAAAGAAGGGAAGCCACCTCACAGGCATCCGCAGCCGCGTCTCGCGCGCATCCCCGTGAACCGAAACGACCGGTTCACTTGATGGTAGCGACGGAAATGTGCAATAAATACGATAATTCGAAATCGATCTATAAGAAAAACCGAATCATGACGTTTCCGAATCTCGACATGGATGCGCTCCGCACGCTGATCGCCGCGGATCGGCTCGGCAGCCTCAACCGCGCCGCCGACCGGATCGGCCGATCGCAATCGGCGGTCAGCCAGCAGATGCGCAAGCTCGAAACGCAGATCGGCCAGCCGCTGTTTCGCCGACAGGGGCGCGGCCTCGTGCCGACCGAAGCCGGCGAACTGATGCTGTCCTATGCGCGCCGCATTCTCGAACTCAACGACGAGGCGGTCGGTGCGATTCGCGGCGCGGCGATCGAGGGGGCCGTGCGATTCGGGCTGCCTGGCGACTTCGCCGAATCGTGGCTGCCCGTCGCGCTCGGCCAGTTCAAACGCACGCATCCGGGCGTGCGCGTCGACATCGTCGTCGACGGCAACGGCGCGTTGCTCGATCGGCTCGATGGCGGCGAACTCGACATCGTGCTCGCGATGGGCCGCGGCCATCGCGCCGACGCGGAACACCTGGTCACGCTGCCGATGGCGTGGATCGGGCCGCATGGCATCGACGTGCGTCCGCGCGCCGGCGCGCCGCTGGATCTCGCGCTGTACAAACCGCCGTGCCTGTTCCGCAAGGCCGGCACCGATGCGCTCGACACCGCCGGGATCCCGTGGCGGCTCGCTTACACGACCGGCAGCCTGCAAAGCCTGTGGGCCGGCGTCGCGGGCGGACTGGGCATTACGGCCAGAACAATGGTGGGGGTGCCGCCAACGCTGCGGCAGCTCGGCGAGCGCGACGGCCTGCCGCCGCTGCCGTCAGTCGACGTGTGCGTCCATGCGGGTGGAGGCGATGCGCGTTCCGCGCTCGCGAGCCTGAAACGCGTGGTGATCGACACGCTGATCGCCAATCTCGCGGATGCGCACAAGGCGTCCGGCCGGCACACCGGATGATCGGCCACGGATGCGCGCCAGATTTGGCGCCGCGCCCTTTGACCGGCTGCCCGCCATCGGGAATGATTCGCTGCGGGGGGCGACCTTCCCGTCGACGATCCCGAATTCCCGAACGAACGAGTCCGCACGATGACACACGCAATCCGCCTGCGCCCGGCGTCTGCCGCCGACCTGCCGTTCCTGTTGAACCTGCGTCGCCTCACGATGACCGAGCACCTGCAACGCGTGGGCGCGCCGACCGATGACGAAGCGCACGACCGGCGCATCCGCGCGAATTTCGACGATGCGATGATCGTCTGCGAAGGCGACGAAGCCATCGGCTTGCTGAAGGTGACACGCGCCACCGATGAGTGGCACGTGCACCAGATCCAGATCCTCCCCGCGCACCAGGGCCGGGGTATCGGCGAAGCCGTGCTGAACGCCTTGCTGACCGACGCCGCACACGCGCACGTGCCCGTGTCGCTCAGCGTGCTGCACGGCAACCCGGCGCGGCGGCTCTACGAACGGCTCGGTTTCCACAGCGAATCGGAAACCGACACGAGCGCGAGCATGATCTGGCGCGCGTGATGTCCGGCGTGTCGACGCCGACGCATTACTGCGTGATCTTCGCGTCCTTCAGCAAGTTGCCGATCATCTGCGCACTCGCCTTCTCCACGGCGGCCGCCTGCAATTGCTGCTGAAGCCCCGGCTTCGCGGTCGCGAAGCCCGGCACCTGCGTCGGCCGCTTCGCATCCAGCTTCACGATCGCCCGCACGCCGTCGACCGGGATCGAATCGTTCGTCGCGGCGCCGACCTTCAATTTCTCGAGCGCCTGCGCGACCGGCAGCGGCAAGCCGGACGTCTTGCCTTCCGTCGCCGGCGTGTTGAAGCTCACCCACGGCAACTCGCCGCCGGTATCGCGGCTCGGCGCCATGCTGTACTGGCGCGCCAGCCCGTCGAACGACTTGCCCGCCTTCAGTTCGCTCAGCACCGTCGCGGCCGTCATCGGATCCTGGACGACGATCAGGCGCGGCTTGTATTCGTTCTTGCCGAGCGCGGCCACGAGTTCGTCGTAGCGCGCCTTGACCTGCTCGTCGGTCACCGGCGCGGGCTTCACGTTGTCGCGCAGGTAAAGCTGCACTTCGGCATTCACTTTCGCCTGCTGCACCGCCGCCTTGACCTCGGGCTTGTCGGCATAATTCGCCTTCTCGGCCGCCTGCTGAATCAGCACGCGCGTGATCAGCTGATTCTTGATCGCCTGACGGATCTGCGGCGAGTCGGGTTGCCCGGACGCGCGCAGCAACGTATCGACGTCCGCCTGCATGATCGGCGTGCCGTTGACCGTCGCAACGGTCGCCGTGGTCGCCGCCGTCTCTGCGTGGACAGTACCGCTCAGCGCGCCAGCCAGCGCAGCGATCAGCAACAGGCGGTTCGGTGTGGTTTTCATCTTCATCGTTTCGTCACTTCGGCTCAAAAAACGCGGCATGGGGCGGCCGCGCACATGCTCCGGCGCGGCAAAGCGCCGGTGCAACCATCCAGTCGATTCGGTTCATCGTCATGGGCACGCGCAGTGCCTGCCGGTGCCGCTGTCATTGTGCCCGGAAGCGATTTTTCGCGTCGCGTGGTTGGGGACAGCCGCCCGGCGGGCGGTGAAGCGCGCATTGCGCACGCCGGTCATTACGAACGCGAGATGTGGAAATTCAGTGGAAGCGCCATGGAAATCGCGCGAAATCGCGATGAATCACATCATGGCTTCGCGAGCCCGGCCGCCGACCGAGGTCGAGGCGGCCGCGCAAGCCTCATCGAAGTCAGGGCGTCCACCGGTACACGGTGATGCTGTTGCCTTTCACGTTGTTCTTCATCACCACGTACTCGCCGTTCGATCGGCGGTATGCACGGATGCTGTACATCGCATCGATCGCGCTGCTGGTATCGACGGTTGCCGGGCTCGCGTTGACCAGCGTGGTGTCGAGATTGCCGGTGGTGAGGTTGAACGCGTCGACGTTCGGCCACAGCGGCCCGCTGCTGCTGAACCAGTAGCCGACGAACAGATGGTTGCCCACCGCGTCGATCGATTTCGCGCCGCTGTGCGGCAGCGTGATCACCGGGTCCGGCTTCGTCGTGTTGCCCGCGCTCCAGCCGTGATACACCTCGATGCGCGTGCCGATCGACGTCCAGTCGTTGCTCCCGATGGCGCCCTGGGCGAGCACCATCGTGTCGCTGTCCGCGAGATACACGATGCGCGTGAGCGGCTGGATGCTGTCGGGCACGCGAGTCGCGACGCCCGGCCCCCACGACGGCTTGCCGCTCGCGTCGAAGCCGGTCAGCGGATAGTGGGTAATCGCGCCGGTCTTGTCGAGGCCGGCCCACACGCCGCCCTTGCTGTCGATGCTGAAGCCGCTCGTCACGCGCCGCGTCGTGTTGAACGCGGGGCCCGGAATCGAGCCGTCCGGGATCGCGATGTAGCCGTTCGCCGCGTTGAAGTGGAAGAAGTAGAAGACCGGCGGGTTCTGGCCCGCCGCGACGAGAATCCGGTTCGCGCCGACCGACGTGAGCAGCCCGAAATGCTCGTCGCGCTGCGTGTCGCTCATGTTGATGCGCGGATCGGACGGATACGTGAACGGATCGACCGTGTTCGCGACGAACGTGCCGCCCGCGCCGCCGCCGTACACGTGCGTGGCGCCGTAGAACAGCGCGCCGTCGGTGACCGGGTCCGGCGCGGCGATCCCTTCGAAGTTCAGCGACTGCAGCGTCCACCGCAGGCTGCCGGTGCTGCTGTACGCATGAATGTCGGTCGCGCCGTTGCGGCCGAGATCCCAGCTGCCGCCCCACGGATTGTTGAGCACATAGAGATTGCCGCCGGTGTCCTTGCCGATCCCGACGATACGCGTGAAACGCTGCGCACCGACCTGCCCCTTGATGCCCGTGGTCGTGTCGAGATAGCCGCCGCGCACGCCGAACGTGCCGGCCAGCGCGGGCCGGCCCGCCACCGTATAGCGCTTGATGTTCTGGTCGGGGCCTTCGTCGCCCGCCAGCAGCTGCCCGGCCGCCGCATCGAAATACAGCGCCGACGGCTGCGACCCGGCCGGCATCCGGATCGTGTTCAGCAGCGCGCCGGTCGGGCTGAAGCCGACGATCGAGCCCGCGCTCTTCTGCGCGACCCACACGTTGCCCGCCGCGTCCACCGCGAGCGCGCCCGGCGCCGATACGCTGATGTCCCGCTGCCACACGCCGTCGGTGGTGAACACGCGCACGCGATTGCCGTAGAAGTCGCTCGCATAGAGCAGCGAGCCGGCCGTCGCGAGCCCGGTGACGACGTCGATGCGCGGCTGGTTGGTCGCCGCGCTGACCTGGATGACGCGGTCGCGATACTTCGTCGCGCGGTTGTAGCGCCCCACCGCGCCGCTGCCGTAGGTCTTGCCGGGCTGCAGCGCGACGAACAGCGAGGTCGCGTTGCCCGTGATCGCGCTGCCCTGGAACTCCGAGTGCGTACCGATCGAGCCGGCGCTCTTGCCGTTCTGGTAGATCGCGACACCGCCTTCATCCTCGTCCCACATCGACGCCGTATAGATCACGCCTTCGGGCGCAACCCACATCGCGCGCGCGACGTTGCCGACGTGGGCCGCAAGCGTGCCGTACGTGTTCGCCAGCCAGTCGGTGGTGTTGCGTGCGTGAACGGAAGGGGTAATCGCGGCGATCGCTGCGGCGAAAAGCGCAGCCTGAAACCGTTGTCTGGCGACCATGACGGATGCTCTCCTGAATGGTGCGAACCTTCACCTGAAGGGCCGGCCGGATGGCTTGAAAACCGCGATGCGTAAATTCTTCCCCTGAATCATCCGGCGCAGTCGGTATTACGTGCAGCATGCGTTCGATAATGCGCAGCGCGAGAATAGCGTTATATAAATCGAAAAAAATTGCGAATCGCTCGTGCCGTTGCGCTTTTCACCGGTTCGGCTTCGATTGCATTGCCGGTCGCGCCCATCCACGCTGATGTCGCACGCGACGGCGCGACAGTGAATGGTCACTTACACGTCGAATCGGGAGGGGAAAAATCAGGCTCGTGCCTGCGGGAATATCGCCGCGCGTTCAACGACGACTGATTGAAACGGCGAATGCCGGTTTCAGGGAATCGGGCAAAATCACCGCATTCAAGGCGGAATCACGGCACCAAACAAAATCGCCGGCCTGAATCCGTATCGAATCCAGGCCGGCGATCATCCATGCTCAAAGGGCAGGCAACGCGCTACTATCGCTGCGCTGCCGCACCGCCGCGCATCATGCCGATGCCGAGGTTTCCGGCACCTTCACCTTCATGACGCGTCCGTTGCCCGGATCGTCCTCGTCGCGCGGATCGTCGAGCTGCCCTTCCCACTTCGCGACCACGGCCGCCGCGATCGAGTTGCCGACCGCGTTGGTGGCCGAACGCCCCATGTCGAGGAACATGTCGACGCCCATGATCAGCAGCAACCCGGCTTCCGGCATGTTGAACTGGTTGAGCGTCGCCGCGATCACGACCAGCGACGCGCGGGGCACGCCCGCCATCCCCTTCGACGTGACCATCAGCATCAGCAGCATCGTGATCTGCGTGCCCAGCGGCAGATGGATGCCGTACACCTGCGAGATGAACAGCACCGCGAACGTGCAGTACATCATCGAGCCGTCGAGGTTGAACGAATAGCCGATCGGCAGCACGAAGCTCGAGATCTTGCGGTTCACGCCGAAGCGGTCCAGCGCGTCCAGCAGCTTCGGATAGGCGGCTTCGGAGCTCGCCGTCGCGAACGACAGCAGGAACGGCTCGCGAATCAGCCGGATCAGCGTGAATGCCCGCTTGCCGAGGAACACCACGCCGGCGAGCGTCAGCACGCCCCACAGCAGCGCCAGTGCCAGATAGAAGCTCGCCATGAACTTCGCGAACGTGAGCAGGATGCCGAGCCCCTGGGTCGTGATCGTCGACGCCAGCGCCGCGAACACCGCGACCGGCGCGAACCACATCACGGCGCCCGTCACCTTCAGCATCACCTGCGCGAGATCGTCGATCACGCCGGTCAGGCGCTTGCCCGATTCGCCGAGCGCGGACAGCGCGGTACCGAAGAAGATCGAGAAGACGACGATCTGCAGGATTTCGTTGTTCGCCATCGCTTCCGCGATCGACTTCGGCACCAGGTGGACCACGAAGTCCTTCAGCGTGAAGGCGCCCGTCTTCAGGCCGAGGGACGCATCGGACGCCGGCAGCGGCAGGCTCAGATGGCTGCCCGGTTGCAGGATCGTTGCGGTCAGCAGGCCGAGCAGCAACGACGTGAACGATGCGATGAAGAACCAGCCGAACGCCTTGACGCCGACGCGGCCCACCGCGCTGCCGTCGCCCATCTGCGCAATGCCGACGGTCAGCGTCGCGAATACCAGCGGCGCGATGATCATCTTGATCAGGCGCAGGAACACGTCGGACAGCAACGACACGTAGCCGGCGACCTCCTTCGCCATGTTCGGGTCGGGAAACGCGCTATGACAGGCGTAACCCACTGCGATACCAAGAATCATCGCGACAACGATGTACTTGGTGATGTTGTGCTTCTTCTTCATTAGTAATCCAAATCACAAAGCTTATGTTGCTAACGGCTGGCACATCTTTCGCGCCCGGCTACGAATCGAAACCCACGTCTCTCTGGGTGCGACAAGTCCGCCGTTGGCGGTCGCCATGGCGGACAAGGGGGGGCATTCTAACGCAAATGGCCCCCCGGCTTTCAAATCTGAAAGTCAGTCAGGTTGATCTGCGTCCGGATGTCGTCGAAAAGGCGGGTTTTGTCGCGATCCAGCCCGCTTCCTGCGCGACCTGGGGGTAATCGCGCCATATCGTCGTCCGCGCCAGGGCCGCCACGGGTCACGCGGCCGGACTTCCCCTGCCTCCCCGGCGGCGTCACACCGCGTGACGACACCGCCAGCGATCGCGACACATCCTCACAAAGATGCGCAGACCTTGACACTACGGCACGTAATGCTTCTGTAATATTTTGAAACGATTCGCGTTGCCGCCACGCCCGGGCGTCGATGCGCAATCACGCATCGGCAACGCGGCACCGGGTTCGAGTCATTGCTTTCTACGGGCTGGGGCATTCATTTTCTCAGCAGTCCTGCCCAATGATTGAGCGAGGAAAGGCGGCATCGTGATGAACATTCTGTACACCAACTTCCACGGCGACTATGGCGGCGGCCAGGACACCTACGTCCGCGATCTCGCTGGCGCGATGAGCCGGCATCATCGCGTGACCGTCGCGTCGCCGGAAGGCAGCCGCCTGTCGCGACTGTTGAAGGACAGTCCCGACGTGGCCATCTTCGACATGGAATTCAAGCCACGCTGGAACCGGCTGTGCCAGGAAATCGTCCGGCTGCGCCAGCGGATCGTCGCCGAGCGCTTCGACGTCATCCATGTCAATGGGGCCGCCGATCACCGGCAGGTGATGCTCGCGCTGCTCGGCTGCCGGTATCGGCCCGCGGTGGTGCTCACCAAGCACAACACCTATCGCGCCGACAGCTTCGGCAACGTGCTGCGCGCCCGGCTGGCCACCGACCACACCATCGCGGTCAGCGACTACGTGGCAGGCATGCTGGCGCTCCAGTCGCCGTATGGAAACGTCACGGTCGTCAAGCACGGCGTGCGCCGGCAGGCCGCCGAACGGCTGGCCGGCGACGAAATTCGGCGCCGCAAGATCGCGTTGTTCGGGCCGTCCGCCGCGGACGCGATCGTGCTGGGCAGCAGCGCCGGCACCGCGCCGGAAAAAGGCTGGATGGACCTGATCGCGGCGCTGGGCCGCTTGCCCGAACACGAGCGCGAGCGGTTTCGCGTGCTGCTGGTCGGCACGGAGCCGACCGGCGAGCAACGCGAACAGATCGCGCACCACCGCATGGCCGCGCGCACCGCTTTCACCGGCCGCGTCGACGACGTGCGGACGCCGTTCTCGATCGTCGACGTGTCGTTCGTGCTGTCGTACTACGAGAGCCTGTCGTACGCGTGCCGCGAAGCGATGGCGCTCGGCTGCCCCGCGATCGTCACGCGGGTGGGCGGGCTGCCCGAGAACGTCGAACCGGGCGTGGACGGCTGGGTGGTTCCGCCGCGCGAGCCCGAGGCGATCGAGGCAATCCTGCGCGCGATCGTGCGCGAGCCCGGGTGCGTGGCCGTGATGGGGCGCAACGCACGGCTGAAGGGCAAACGCGAGTTCTCGTTCGAACGATTCGTCGACGCGACACTGTCCATCTATCAGAAATCGATTCGACACAACCCCTATCGTCGAGCAACCTCCTTGAGGTCCGTTTAATGGCCATGAACATCTGGAAGAAATACTGGAACCTGCGCACGCGGGAGTGCCCGTGCGACGTGCACTTCATCGAATGGCTGGAATCCGTTCGCCTCAACGGCATCCGCATCTATCACTTCGGCACCGGCGGCCACCATCATGTCGGCCTCGAATGCGCGCGGCCGCACCTGAACAACACCGTCTTCGGCGTCACGGCGTCGCCGAAGGAATACAAGTCGTACGTCGATCTCGTCACGCGGCTACCGGAAGTCAGCAAAACCTATCTGGCCTATTTCGGCGACATCTATACGAGCAATTCCGACCTGCTGCCGGCGTTCGACGTCGTCACGCTGTTCCATCTGTGCGAATTCCGCAACGAGAAGAACAGCCTTTACGGTGCGAAGACCGACGCCGAAGTGCTCAACCTGTTCGCACGCCATACCGCGCGCGAAGGTCATCTGCTGTTCTACAAGCGCTCGTCGGCGTACCGGCAGGCCGAGCCGATCATCGAGCAATGGGCGGCGAATGCCGATTTCGTCGAAGTCGGCGACTTCAAGACCCTGCGGATTTTCCGCAAAGCGGCGTAATTCCCCGACCTCGCGAGCCGCTCATGCTGCTGTCCGCCCCGCGCTACCCGATCCTGATGTATCACCAGATCCGCACGCTGCCGCCGCCGCCCGACCGGCTGCGCAGCCTGAGCGTCGCGCCCGACGCGTTCCGCCGCCAGATGACGCTGTTCAGGCGGCTCGGCTACCGCGGCCTGAGCGTGCGCGAACTGCAGCCGTATCTGCGCGGCGAGCGCAGCGGGAAGGTCTTCGGCATTTCGTTCGACGACGGCTTTCTCAACGTGCTGACGCATGCGATGCCCGTGCTGAACGAGCTCGGCTTCACCGCGACCTGCTACTTTGTCGCCGGCCGGTTCGGCGGCGAGAACGACTGGGATGCGGGCGCCGATACCGCATGCTCGCCGCTCATGACGTGCGCGGACATGCTCGCCTGGCGCGATCGCGGCCATGAAATCGGTTCGCATACGCTCGATCACGTCGCGCTGTCGCACGTGCCGGCGCACGTGTCGGAGGTGCAAATCGCCGAATCGAAGCGGCGGCTCGAAGCGTTGAGCGGCCAGCCGGTCGAATCGTTCTGCTATCCGTACGGCGATCTGGACCCGCGCGTGCGCGACCAGGTCGCCGCCGCGGGTTACCGCCACGCGACGACGACGCGGCGCGGCTGCGCCGATGCGCACGACGACCGGTTCCTGTTGCCGCGGATTCCGGTCGCGGGCGGTGTCGGCGCGCTGCGGCTGTGGTTCAAGTGTGCAAAGGCGCGGGTTCGGCGGCGCAGGTCGCTCACGTGACATCGACCCGTCGCCCTGGCTATGCCGGCCGCTGCCTGCAGAATGCGAGCAGACCGGCCAACGCGATTCCCATAAAGAGGATCCGTCCCGGCGTGAGCGCCGTCCAGCCTGCGGCGACGCTGCCGATGAAATTGCCGAGCAACCCGCCGATCGCAATCTTCCATCATGTTCTCCGTTGACGTTCGATGCCGGCCAGACGGAGCATGAAAAAAGCCCCGTCCGTTTCCGGCGGGGCTTGGGGTGGGTTCGACACACTGGACTACGACGCGCAACCTCCTCTCGGCCCGCCATTGGCGGTCGTGGTGGTAGTCGTGGTCGTGACGAAAGGTGCGTTCATGTGACGAATCTAGTCAACCTGCTGTCGGACGTCAATACGCCGACTGCTTGGCCTGCCAGACAGGAAGTCCGTCGAGGCCACCGAAAATGCGCCGGTCTTCCCAAGTTCGCGCACGCACCCTTCGGCCATGCGCTCACCGCCGGAACGCCCTGCGCATCTGCGCGCCGGCCACGTCGAACACCCGGCGGGCTGCCGGCGTCACGCCGGCCATATGGATGCACGCATGGATCATCCCGGGCAGCACGACGCAATCGACCGGCACGCCGGCTTCCCGCAATCGCTCGGCGTACATCAGCGCATCGTCGCGCACCGGGTCGTACTCGCACGCCAGCAACGTGGCCGGTGGCAAACCCTCGAGCGACGCCGCCCGCAGCGGCGACACGCAGGGTGAGCTGCCGTCGTCCGCATCGGCCAGGTACAGATCGAAGCAATACCGCATGATCTCTTGCGTCAGGTAGTAGCCCTGCCCGCAAGTCCGATAGGACGTCGTGCTCATCGACGCATCCAGCGGCGGGTACAGCAACAGCTGATGCGCGATCGACGGGCCGCCCCGCTCCCGGGCGACCAGGCAGGCAGCCGCCGCCAGGTTTCCTCCGGCACTGTCGCCACCGACGGCGATGCGCGCCGGGTCCAGTCCCAGGCCGGACGCCTCGCCGACTACCCAGTCCAGCGCATCGCAGAAATCCTCCAGCGGGACCGGAAACCGGTGCTCCGGCGCAAGCCGGTAATCGACCGACAGCACGACGCATTGCGTCGCGTTGGCCAGCGCGCAGCAAGGATTGTCGTAAAACTCGAGCGTGCCGAGGCACCATCCGCCGCCGTGCGCATAGACGATCGCCGGCTGGCCTGCCGCGCACGCCGACGTGACTGCTGGCCAATAAGCCCGCACGCGAATCTGCCGCCCGTCGCGCGTCGGCACCGAGAAGGTTTCCGTACGGTCGACCGCTTCCAGCGGCCCATGCCAGCACCGCAGTGTCGTATCGGTGGCCTGCCGCAACGCGTCCAGCGACGCGGGCGGCTCGACCCCAGCCAATTGCTCCAGCAGCGCAGCGATGTTGGCGTCGATCGGCATGGTCAGCGGCTCCGCTCCAGGAACGGCAGCAGGTGGCCGATGAACGCGTCGGGCGCCTCCTCCATGATGAAGTGGCCGCAATCGGGCACGACCGCCCCCTGCAGATCCGTCGCGTTATCGCGCATCGTGACCTGCGGCGCATCGCCGGTGGCATGTTCGGCACCGATGGCGAGCACCGGCATCGCCAGCTTGCGCTGCGCCCGCGCCTGGTTCTGCCGGATCGTCTCCGGAATCGCACGGTAATAGGAGAAGCCGCCGCGCAAGCCGCCCGGCGCCGAATAGGCGTCGATATACACGTCGGCGGCCACGCAATCGCGCCGGAACGACCAGCGGTTGAACATGAACTCCAGATAGGCCCGCTCACGTCCGGCAATCAGCGTCTCGGGCAAATCGGCCAGCTGGTTGAACATGAAATGCCACAGGAAGATGTTCTCTTCCGGCGGCGCGAAGATCGACGGCGCGGGCGCGAGCCCCGGAATCACCGCCTCCGTCAGCGCCAGCGACTTCACGGCCTCGGGCCGGTCGCTCGCCAGCGCATAGGCCACCCACATGCCGACGTCGTGGCCGGCCACCTGGTACACATCGAAGCCAAGCTGCGCCATCACGCGATGCAGCGTGGCCGCCGTGCGCCCCGTGTCGTAACCCGCCTCCGGCCGGTCGGAATAGCCGGTGCCGGGCGGATCGACCGCGATGGCCATGAAGCCGCGCGCGGCGAGCGCCTGCATCACATGACGCCATGCGTACCAGGTTTGCGGCCATCCCGGAATCAGCAGCACCGGTGTGCCTGCGCCGGCCGTGACGCAATGAATGCGCTGGCCGTCGATGCGGACGTATTGATGGGCAAAGCTTTGAGCGCCGGCTAACGACGACTGAAATTGAGCGGACATATCGATGGTTCCTCGCAATGGGGGCCGGCTCAGGCGATGCCGAGCATGTCGTGGATTTGCTGTTGGTTGACCGCGGCACCGGCGAAGTCGTCGAAGACGCGCTCCGTCACCCGGATGATGTGGTCGTTGATGAACGCGACGCCTTCGCGCGCGCCGTCCTCCTGATCCTTGAGGCAGCATTCCCACTCGAGGGTCGCCCACCCTGTGTAGTCGTACTGAGCAAATTTCGAAAAAATCGCCTTGAAGTCGACCTGACCGTCGCCGAGCGAGCGGAAACGGCCGGCACGCTCCAGCCACGAACTGTAGCCGCCGTAGATGCCCTGACGGCCCGAAGGCAGAAACTCGGCATCCTTCACATGGAACATGCGGATGTGCTCGCGATAGATATCGATGTACGCCAGATAGTCCAGTTGCTGCAGCACGAAATGGCTGGGATCGAACAGCATCTTGCAGCGTGCGTGCTGGCCGACCAGCGCATGGAAGCGCTCGAAACTGACGCCGTCGTGCAGGTCTTCGCTGGGGTGGATCTCGTAGCAGAGGTTGACGCCGTTTTCATCGCAGACGTCGAGAATCGGCCGCCAGCGGCGCGCCAGTTCGTCGAAGGCCGTCTCGATCAGGCCGGCGGGCCGTTGCGGGAACGGAAACAGGTACGGCCACGCGAACGACCCCGAAAAGGAGCCCATGTCGGTCAGCCCCAGGCGGCGTGAAGCCCGCGCGGCCAGCTTGAGCCGATCCAGCGCCCATGCGGTGCGCGCGGCCGGATTGCCGCGCACGGCTTCGGGCGCGAAGTTGTCGCACATGGCGTCGTACGCGGGATGCACGGCGACCAGTTGCCCGAAGATGTGCGTGGTCAGTTCGCTGATCTCCAGCCCGTGTTCGGCCAGCATGCCCTTCATGTCGTCGCAATAGACCTGGCTTTCCGCAGCGGTCTCCACGTCGAACAGCCGGCCGTCCCACGCGGGAATCTGCAGCGCCTTGAAGCCGACGCCGGCCGCCCATCGAGCGATGTTCGGCAAGCTGTTGAACGGCGCCGCATCGTCGGCGAACTGGGCGAGATGGAGACTGGGGCCCTTGAGGGTACGCATGATCAACTCCAATTGTTTGTTGATCGACAAAGAATAGAATAGCGGAACGGCGCGTGTCAACACGACGCGCGATAAAATCGGCGCACGATGTGACGACGGACGAAAGGGATATGGCGGGACGACCAAGAGAATTCGATCGCGACATGGCGCTGAAACGCGCGATGCTCGCGTTCTGGCGACGCGGCTACGAAGGCACGTCGATGTCCGACCTGGTCGAAGCGATGGGTATCGCGTCAGCGCGTATCTATGCCGCGTTCGGCAGCAAGGAGGCCCTGTTCCAGGAGGCCATTGCGCTCTACGAACAAGGCGAAGGCGGCTTCGCCGATCGTGCGCTCGGCGAGGAAACCGATGTCCGCGCGGCCGTCGAGCGGATGCTGCGCGACGCCGTCGCCGCTTATACCAGGCGTGGCCAGCCGCACGGCTGCATGGTGGTCTCCGCCGCGACCAACTACTCGGCCGAAAACGAAGGCGTCATGGAATGGCTGGCCGCCCATCGGCGTGCACGCACGCAATCGATCGCCGAGCGCCTGCAACTCGCAGCCGAGCAGGGGCAGCTCGCGCGCGGCACCGACATCAAGGCGCTGGCCGATTTCTATGCGACGCAGTTGCACGGCATTTCCGTGCAATCCCGCGACGGGGTATCGAAAGAGCGCCTGCTCGCTTCCATCGGGCCGGCGATGATGCCGCTCGCGATGGCGGTACGCGGCAACGCGTGACGCGGCCCGACGCGCCGCCCCGGCCGGTCATTTCGCGCTGGCGCGCCCTCGCCGCGGTTTCGGTTCGGCTTCGGTCGGCTCGGGTGCCGCGCATCCGGACGTGGCGTGCCTCAGTTTGAGCGCGATGTCGAGTTGCGCGATCCACCCCGGATCGTCGAGCGACGCGCCCAGCACGGTTTCGATGCGCTCCAGCCGATGGATCAGCGTATTGGGATGAATGTTCAGGCGCTCGGCCGTCACCCTGCGCCGCTGCCCGCTCTCGAAATAGGCGGCGAGCGTCGCGATCAGATCCGCCTCGCCCGACAACTGCTCGATCAGCGACACCAGGTAGCGCAGCACGTTGGGCGTGCCGCGCACGCTTTCCTCGATCGCCATCGACGAATATCGGTGGATCCTGCGGGACTGCCCGTCGCGCGGCGCGAAGTCGACGGCCTTCAGCGCCTCGGTGACCGACGCAGCCCAGCCGTCCGCGCCATGATTCATCAGGCCGATCCCGATGTTGCGCATGCGCGGTTCCGCACCGACGAGGCGCGCCGCCCGCTCGGCGACGATCTGGTCGCAGCGGCTGAGCGTATCGCCGCGCGTGCACGGCACCCAGATCACCAGCCGTTCGCGATGCCACGCATGCACGAGCGCCTCCCGCGCCACGTCCAGATGCCGTGCCGCAATCAGGACGAGCCGTTCGAGTTCGTCGTACCGGACAACCGGCGGAAGATCCCGGAGATCGGCGTCTATCGCGAGTGCGACGCGCGGTGACGTGGCATCCAGTCCGAGTGCAGCGGCCAGCTCCGCAAACATCGCAGCATCGCCGGACGCATGGAAGATCACGTCGCGGAACTGATGCAGCAGCGATTCACGCCACCAGGCTTGCTGGTGCTGCTCGGCCAGATAGGCTTGCGCGGTGATCTGCGCCTGCTCGTCGAAGAAGTCGAACAGATACGGCGACACGTCGAACAGCAATTCCTCGGCGAGTGCCGGGTCGGCCCGGCCGACCTCGGCGCTCACCCGCCAGATCTCGCGCGCGCCGAGCTGATACGCACGCAGGATCGACTGCAGCGGCACATTCTGGTGCACGCGACGCCGCGCCGATTCCTGCAACGCGTCGATGACCTCCGCCGAACAAGGCTTCCCCGTCAGCAACGACCGGAGGCAGAGATCCGTCTGCAGCGACATCGTTTCGAAGATGTCGTTTCGGACGGTCGGGGCAAGGTCCCGGTAGCCCTCGAGCTTCATCAGGATTGCATACGCGCTCTCGACGATCACGGCACGGTCGTCCGCGAGCTCGGCAAGCTTGTCGCGCAGGCGCGAGCTGAGGGTGGGAACGATGACTGGCATGGTCGGCTTGGGTCGCAATGGAATGGACAGGCACAGCGCGGTGCTGTGCCTGCGTAGGCGAAAGTATCGCGGATTTGCTTGGCGGCGGCATGACCGCGACCGGTCGCGTTGTGAATATCGACAATCGCATTGTCGGATTTTCCAATTTTCCCGCCGGCCCCGCACGCTTACCATCGAAACCGCACCTTGCCCAGCGCGCACGGTGGTGGAAATCGACCGGATGCGCGTGTCGCGTCGAATGCAGGGTGATGCCGAGTATGTTCGAGAACTTTTTGTCCTTCAGCCGAGGTGGCACACCGTGCCACGTCGACAGCTTCCGGTTGCTGCTGGACATCCGTGTCTCGATCGAGCGCATGCTCGACCAGCGCATGCTGACGACACTCGGGATCTCCTTCTCGCAGGGTAGCGTGCTCGTCCAGCTCGCGGGGGGCGGCACCGTCTCGCAACAGGATCTCGCGAAGGCGCTCGGCTGCGGTACGAGCCGGATCTCGCGCCTGGTGCACGATCTGCCCAACCGCGAATGGGTCGTATGCCGTCCGGGCCGCGGCGATCGCCGCACGCGGAACCTGTCGCTGACGCCCGCCGGCCTCGCGCTCGCCCGGCAGATCCCGTCGGTGCTCGCCCAGGCCGGGCAGGCCGTGCTCGGCCGCTTGTCCGTCGAGGAACGTCGCGTTCTCGGGGCCTCGCTGGCCCGCATGCTCGACGAAGTGCGGAAGCCTCGCCGTTGACCCTCGCGGGCCTCGATACGGCCCGTTCATGCCGCCATCGGGACGCCGCGCTTTACCGATAGAACCGAAACGAATCACGTCACGTGTCCCAACCTGCCTTGATTGTTTGCCATACCTGCGACGCCGTGCTGAACAAGCCGCGCCTCGCGGGCAAAGCAACCGCGCGCTGCCCGCGCTGCAACGAACGGCTCTACCGCGGCCATGCCGCGCAGCTCGACCGGCTCTGCGCGCTCACGCTCGCGGCACTGATCGCGTTCGCGATCGCCCAATGTTTCCCGATCCTCGACATGAACGTCAGCGGCATGCATGTGCAGACCACGCTGACCGGTGCGCTCGGAGCGCTGTGGCGCCAGGACATGCGGATCGTCGCGGTCATGGTGTTCTGTTCCGCCCTGCTGTTTCCGCTGGTCGAGCTGACCGCGCTGCTCTACCTGCTGGCCCCGCTTCGCGCCGGCCGGATCCCGCCGGCCTTCGACACCGTGTTGCGGGCAATCCAGCTCGTCCGCCCGTGGGGCATGATCGAGGTGTTCATGCTCGGCATTCTCGTCACGATCGTGAAGATGGTGAGCCTCGCGCAAGTCGTCCCCGAAGCGGCGCTATTCGCGTTCGCGACGCTCACACTGCTGCTTGCCGTGGCCGCCGCGTTCGATCCCCGCGCGCTGTGGGACGTGGCCGATGCGCTGCGCGAGCGGGCGGCGAGCGGTCCGGCACGTCGCGCGACCGCACGATGAACATCGTCACCGCTACCCGGGCGGGTGTGACGGGCTGCCACGCGTGCGGCCGCGTACAGCGGCACGCGCAGCCGGGCGCCGGGCACCCGCATGCCACCCCGGCCCGCTGCACGCGCTGCGGCACGGCGCTGCACGCGCGCATCCCGAATGGCCTCGCGCGCACGTGGGCACTGCTGATCGCCGCCGCGATCCTCTATATCCCGGCCAACCTGCTGCCGATGATGCACACGACCTCGATCGTCGGTTCGCAGGACGACACGATCATGAGCGGCGTCATCTATTTCTGGGTGTCGGGCGAATGGCCGCTCGCCGTCGTCGTGTTCGTCGCGAGCATCCTCGTGCCGATGCTCAAGCTCGGCGTGCTCTTCATCCTCGCTTTCACCGCACAGCGCCGCTCCGCGTGGCGACCGATGCAGCGCACCCGGCTCTACCGGATGGTCGAACGGATCGGCCGCTGGTCGATGCTCGACATCTTCGTCGTGACGCTCACCGCCGCGCTCGTCCATTTCCGCTCGCTGGCGACGATCACGGCCGGCCCCGGCGCGCTCGCGTTCGGCTCGGTCGTGATCCTCACGATGCTCGCGTCGATGCAGTTCGATCCCCGCCTGATCTGGGATCCAGTCGAAACTTCTGGGAAACACCATGACTAGTCCGCAAGGCCCGCAACACGATTCGAATGCGGAACGCCCCGGGAACGGCCAGCCGTTCCCGTCCGTCCCCGATCCCGTCATCGCGACACGCGCCGGATGGCTGCCGTCGCTCGTCTGGCTGGTGCCGCTCGTCGCCGCGCTGATCGGCATCGGGCTGGTCGTCAAGTCGGTGCTCGAGCGCGGGCCCGAGATCACGATCAGCTTTCGCAACGCCGATGGCCTCGAACCCGGCAAGACGCGGGTGAAATACAAGGATGTCGAAATCGGCACCGTCAAGACGATCAAGCTTGCCAAGGACTTGTCGCACGTGCTGGTCGACGTCCAGCTCACCAAGGACGCCGACACCTTCGCCGTGAAGGATTCGCGGTTCTGGGTCGTGCGGCCGCGGGTCGGTGCAAGCGGCGTGTCGGGCCTCGGCACGCTGCTGTCCGGCGCGTACATCGGCGTCGACGCCGGGCGCTCGAAAATCGACGCCACCACATTCAGCGGACTCGAGACGCCGCCCGCCGTCACCGGCGACCAGCGCGGCACGCAATACACGCTGCGCGGCGATTCGCTCGGCTCCCTCGATATCGGCTCGCCCGTCTACTACCGGCGCGTGCAGGTCGGGCAAGTCGTCGGCTTCTCGCTCGACCCGCTCGGCACGGGCGTCACGTTCACCGTGTTCGTCAACGCGCCGTACGACCAGTATGTCCATGCGAACTCGCGCTGGTGGCAGGCGAGCGGCGTCGATCTGCGGCTCGATTCGAGCGGCCTCAAGCTCAACACGCAATCGCTCGCGACCGTGATTCTCGGCGGTATCGCGTTCCAGGCACCGGTCGACCAGCCGGCCGGCGCCGTTGCCACGCACGATACGGTCTTCGCACTCGGCGCGGACGAAACGCAGGCGATGCGCGATCCGGACGGCGAACGCGTGCCGGTCGTGATGAACTTCAACCAGTCGCTGCGCGGGCTCAGCGTCGGCGCGCCGGTCGACTTCCGCGGCATCGTGCTCGGCGAGGTCACGAATATCGGCATCGACTACGATCCGAAAGCCAAGGGCTTCACGATGCCGGTGACGATGAACCTCTACCCCGAGCGCCTCGGCAAGCGCTTCCGCGATACGATCCGCAGCAAGGGCGAACCCGCCCGCCGCGAAATTCTTCAGCGACTCGTCGAACACGGCCTGCGCGGCCAGTTGCGCATGGGCAACCTGCTGACGAGCCAGTTGTACGTCGCGCTCGACTTCTTCCCGACCGCCTCGGCCGTGAAACTCGATGTCAATCAGGAGACGATCGAGTTGCCGACCGTGCCGAACACGCTCGACGAGCTGCAAGTACAAGTCGCCGACATCGCGAAGAAACTCGACAAGGTCCCGTTCGACCAGATCGGCGCCAACCTGAACAGCACGCTCGCGAACGCCAACAAGCTGTTCCAGCAGCTCGACACGCAGGTCGCGCCGGAAGCGCGCGATACGCTGTCGGCCGCGAAGCGGACGTTCACGACCGCCGAAGCCACGCTGCAGCAGGACTCCCCGTTGCAATCGGACGTACGCGGCGCGCTGAAGGAACTGACGCAAACGCTGCGTTCGCTGAACATGCTCGCCGACTATCTCGAACGCCACCCCGAATCACTGCTGCAAGGCAAGCCTGGAGACAAGCAATGAACGCATGCACGCCACGCCTCGGCCAGCTTCTCGCACGGGCCGGCGCGGCCCTTGCAGTGGCCGCGACGCTCGCCGGCTGTGCGTCGCCGCCAGCGCGCTTCTACACGCTCGCCGCCGACGGATCCGCCGCCACGCCCACTGTGCCCGACACGTCGGCCGATCCGGCGTTCCTGATCCAGGTGCCCGCCGTCGGCGTCCCCGAGCAGGTTGCGAAGAATCAGTTCGTCGTGCAGAAAAGCATCGGGCAAGTCGCTGTGCTCGAGCAGGAACGCTGGGCGTCGGCGCCGGCTGACGAGATTCGCAGTGCGCTTTCGTCGGCACTGACGCATCAGCTCGATACGATCGACGTCGCCCATTCGGCCTACCCGCCCGGCGTACCGGTATACCGCGTCAGCGTGGACGTACAGCGGTTCGAATCGTGGCCGGGCCAGCGCGCCGTGCTCGATGCCGTCTGGAGTGTGCGCTCGCTCTCCAGCCAGCGCGTCACGACCTGCCACACCCACGCGGCCGTACCGGTGAGCGCGGGCTACGACGCGCTCGTGACCGGGCACCGTCAGGCGATCGGTCAGCTTGCGACCGAGATCGCCGGCACGGTACGCGCGATGGCGACCGCGCAGCGCATCGTCAAAAACGTCGATACGGCTTCGCCGGCCATGCGCTGCCCTTCCGCGCCGGAACATTCATGATGCCCGCCTGCACCGCGCCAGTGCTGCATCGGTGCCGGCAAACTGCGGGGGCCGCGTGTGCATGGCCCTGGACGAACGCCAAGACGCGCGTCGCTACCCGATTCGTTGAAGAGATTGGCTGATCGACTGGCGGCTGATCGATAGAAGCAGCCGCGGACAGAAGCGGTCGCGGTCGGGGAGCGATGCAGGTAGGCAACAGGCGTCCATCGGATGCCATCGGGCGCATGCCGCGCATGCGCGCCTTCCGACAGCGACGATACGCGCCGCTTTCACTCCATCGCGGGATGACGATGACGATGACGATGACGCATCACGCATCACGCATCACGCATCACGCATCACGCTCGCCAAGTATCCGCTGGAGAAGCCGTGCGAGGAACATCCGCTCCTCCGCCGTCAACGGCCCCAGGGCGACGGCCTCCGCTGCCGCGATGACGGCGGGGACACGCTCCGCGATTGCCCTGCCTGCCGGCGTGAGCGTCAGTACCAGTGCCCGGCGATCCCGGTCATCCCGGCATCGCACGATCAGCGCGCGACGTTCGAGATCCTGCGCCAGACGCGTGAGGCGGCTGGTGCCGCAGCCAAGCACGCTCGCGAGCCGCTGGCACGACATCGCGCCGCCGCAGGCGAGCTGAACCAGCGCACGCCCTTGCGAGAACCGGATACCGAGCGCCGCCAGCATGGTCTGGTCCAGCACGCGCTTGATCGCGAGCTGCGCGCCCAGCATCGTGCGAAATCCGTCTGCCTCGCGCGATGCGTCACCCAGGCCGGAGCGTGCAAACGGGTCGGGCACGTGCTGCATTACCGCGGGTTCAGAACGACGGGCGCGTCCGACCGGTAGCCGCCGCCGAGCGCCTTCGTCAACGCGATGTCCTGGCCGATTCGCCGGCCGTCGATGTCGAGCAGCGCAACCCGTTCCTGAATGACGGCCTGTCTCGCCTCGACCGCGGTCAACTGGCTCGCCAGCCCGCGCTGGTAGTGGGCCTCGGCGCTGTCCTGGGTGAACGTCACCGCGCGGATCTTCCCGGTTTGCAGGGCCGCCTCGGCGTCGAGATCCTGCAGCCGGCTGCCGCTCGCGGCGACGTCGCGCACGGCATTCAGCACCGCCTGGTTGTACTGCAGGATCAGCAGGTTGCTCGCGGTGCGGGCGTTGCCGAGGTTCGCGTTGAGCCGCCCGCCGTCGAAGATCGGCAGGGTCAGGCCGGGCACCAGGTTGATCTGCTGGCTCGCATGCGTGAACAGGTCGGCCAGATGCAACGCATTGACGCCGAAGAATGCCTTGATGTCGAAGCTCGGATAGAACGCGGCCTTGGCTGCGTCGATCTTGTCGAACGACGCTTCGACGTACCAGCGCAGCGCCTGCAGATCCGGGCGGCGCGCCAGCAGTTCGTACGACAGCGTCGCAGGCAACGCGGACGGCGGCGCCGGCAACGGCACGGGCCGGATCTCCGAGAGATCGTCCGGCCGCGCGCCGATCAGCGCGCGCAGGGCTTCGCGCTGTTGCGTGATGCGCCCCCGGGCGGCCACGATCTGCCGTGCCGTCGCCAGTTGCTGCGCGCGGGCGACCTCGGTCTGCGTCTGCGCCTCGAGCCCCCGCGCCGCCCGCGCGGCGTGCGCATTCAGCGAAAACGTCGCGACGTCCTGCAACTGCTCCAGCAGCTCGATGAGCCGATAGGTGGTCTGGATACCGTAGTAAAGCTGCACCACGTCCGCGGAGAGCTCCAGTTCGACGGCCGAAGTCTCGACCACCCGCGCGTTGTGCACGCCCAGCGCAGCCGCCACCTGCGCGCGCGCCTTGCCCCAGATATCGATATCGAGGCTCGCGCCGAGACCGACGATGCCTGCCGTGTACCACGGCCCGGTTGCGCCAATGAGCGGTTCATTGCCTGAATAGGCGCCCAAAAAGCCGTTGCCCGACACGCGCTCGCGGTCCACCGAGGCCAGCGCCCCCACCTGCAGGCCCGTGCCCGATTTCACGAGGTCGACGTCGGCCTTGGCCTGCGACACGCGCGTCCGCGCGATCGCCATCGTCGGCGAATCGGCCAGCGCACGCCCGACCAGCACGTCCAGTTGCGGATCACCGTAGCGCGTCCACCAGCGCGCCGACGGCCAGCCGTCCTTCGCCAGATGGATGTCGTCGGCCACGCGGATGCGTTCGGCGTCGAGCGTCGCCGCCGGCTTCACGTCATGACGAATCAACGCACAGGCGGACAGGCCGCACAGCAACACCGCGACGGAGACACGGCGCAACGATGAACGGAAAGGGCGAATCAACGAATCAGTCATGCTTGCGAAGCTCGAGAAGTCAATACTGGACCGGCGGGTTCCGGCGCCCATGCGGGCAGGCCCGAGATCTGGCCGGCCAGGCTGTCGGCCCGGGTCGTCAGCCGGTCATACGCGGCCCGCAGGGCATCGGTCGGCCGGGCCGCAAGATCCGCCGCGCAGCATTCGGCCAGCGCCTCGAGCGACGCGCGCGGCGTCGCGCCCACCGTCAGCGGATGCGCGGCCAGCGCGTCCGCATAGTTGTCGAGGAGCGCGGCCAGCTCGTGCTGAAAGGCGGTTGCCGCAGTCGCGGTGCGCGTCGGCCACGACGCACGTCGCTCCGCGCCGAACGCGTCGACCGCCAGCAGGATTTCCCGGACCCGGGCCAGGAGCGCCTGCATGCGCAAGGTCAGGCCTTCGTGCTCGCCGTCCGCCATCTGCCACCCCGGCTCGAGCGCGACGCGCGCCGACATCGCCTCGCTGTCGCCCAGCTCGCTCCAGAGACCGACGGGCACCGGCTGCACCGTCTCCGCACGGAGATGCTCGCCGATCCGGCGCACCAGCCGCGCGGCGCGCTGGCGTAGCGCTTCGCCTTCCGCCTCGGGCCACAGGTACGCATGAACGACCGTCGACACGACGACACCGAGCAGGATCCCGATCATCCGGTCGCGGATTTCGGTGAGGTCGGTGGTCGGGCCGAATTTCTCCAGCAAGGCCAGCGCGAACGTAAACACGATCTGCGTGCCGGCATAGCTGATGCGTTCCGACCCGGCGGACACCCACGCGCCCAGCGCAACCACCGGCAACGTCATCATCAACAGGCCGACGATGTCGTCGAGATGCGGCACGACCCACACGACCATCGCGAGCGCCAGTGCGCTGCCGACCGCCGCGCCGCCGATCCGGAGCGCCGCGCGCTGGGTCGTGGCGCCAAGGCTCGGCTGCGCAACGATCAGGCAGCTCAGCATCATCGTGTGAATGCCCGGCCAATCGGTCGCGACATAGAAGACGTAGCTGAGCAGCGCGGCCATCAGCGTCTTCAACGCGAACTGCACGTAGGCGGGATTGGTCAACGCGTCCGGAACCAGCAGGCGCGCCTTCTCGGCCGGGGATGGGGTGGCCGGCGGGGCGGCGGACCGATCCGCGAACGCCAGCAACGCGTCGCGCATGTCCGCCAGCGCGCCGGGCAAGCCGTCCGTCGGCAAGTCGACCAGCGACGCCGGCGCGACGAATCGCGCGCCCGTTTCGATCGCGTCGCCGAGACCACGGCATGCGTCGCGCAGTGCGCGTTTCGCGTCTGCGGCCGTGCCGGTTGCGGCGTCCGGCAGATGGCTTGCCGCCGCGTACAGGCGGGACACCGTCGCCACCCTCGCGAGGTGCAGCGCCTGATTTGCGCGATACGACGCATCCCGCATCGTCGCAAAGCGCAGCAGTTTCTGGAGCGTCAGCGCACCGGCCTGGATCTCACGCGCGCCCGGCCCGCCAGCCGCCGACGCGCGATGGTCGAGCCGTGCCAGCGCCGCATCGATCGCAGTCAGCTGGCCGCGCATGGCCGCTTCGAGCTGGCGCACCGGTTCCGCGGGCAGGAACAGCGTATTGATCGCGAGCGTCACCGCGATCGCGTAGTTGACCGCGACCCACACCCACAACGTGGTACGCACCAGCAGTTCGGCCTGGTCGGTTCGATCGACGAACGTCTGAACGTAAATGACGACGATCGCGACGATGAAGAACACGACCCCGATCTTCGCCACCCGCATCATGTAGACGCTGAACAGGAACAGCACGCTCGCGAGCAGAATCCGCAGCAACGGATAGTCGTAGGTGAACTTGAGCACGAGGATCGCGCTGCCGACCGCCACGGTCGAGCCGATCACGAACAGCACGCCGATCAGCCGCGTCACCACCACGTTCGCCTGCGTCACGTAGAACACGACGATCAGCGACAGCGCCAGGAGCGGCACCTGCAACGCCATCGACGCGACGATGACGAGCGCGCTGGCGAGCACGCAGCGCAGTGTCACGTTCAGGCGCCCCGGGTACGGCCGGATTTCGCCGCCGATGAAGCGGGCGAAGCGCTGCAGGCGGCTCGCGGCGGGATGCCCGGCGCTCATGTCACGCTCACCGTGCCGCATCGTGCACGGCGGCACCCGGCCGCAGCGTGGCCACCGCCGAGGTGCCGATCCGGAACGTCTCCGGGTCCGGGTTCCGCACCGCGATCTTCACCGGGAAACGCTGCGAGACGTGTACCCAGTTGATGCTGCGCGCCACGCGCGGCAAACCCTCCAGCACCACGCCGCCGTCGTCAGGCAATACCCCGTAGCTGATCGAATCGATCGTGCCGTCGAAGTGCTTGCCCGTGTCGCTCATCAGGTAGACGGTGGCCGGCATGCCCGCGCGCACGTCTTTCAGGTCGGTCTCGCGGAAATTGGCGATCACGTACCAGTGACGCGTATCGATCAGCGTGAAGACCGGCTTGAGCGCGGACGCGAACTGGCCGACCGTCGTGCGCAACGCAGCCACCCGGCCGTCGAACGGTGCACGCACTTCGGTGAACTCGAGGTTCAGCTCCGCGAGGGCGATCTGCGCGTCGACTTCCGCGCGCTGTGCCACCAGCGCATCCACGCCGCTCACCGCCGCGGCCGCCTGCTGCGCCTGCAGCATCGCCGCGTTCAGTTCCGCCTGCGCCGCCCGTTGCGCGGTGCGTGCCCGATCGACATCTTCCGCCGACGTATAGCCGTGCGCGAGCAGCGGCTCGACGCGATGCAGCGTATCCGTCGCCTGGCTGGCCTGCGCGCGCGACCGCTCGACCGCCGCCTTCACGGAATCGGCGTTGTACTGCTGCGCATTGACCGAGCGCTGCGTCAGCGCAATCTGCTGGTCGAGCGTGACCCGCCGGGCACGTGCCTGATCCAGCGCGTCCTGGTAGGGCCGCGGATCGATCCGGAACAGCAGGTCGCCGCGCTTGACCGGCTGGTTGTCGCGTACCGGCATCTCGACGATCTTGCCGTTCACTTCCGGCACGACGTTGATCGTGTCGGCATAGACATAGGCGTCGTCGGTCGTCGGCGCATGCTCGAGACGCCACAGGACGACGCCGAGCAACACCAGCGCGGCCACCACGATGAGCCAGGTAACGATGGACTTTTTGCGCGATGCGCCGGAAGCGTCGGACATAACGGTACGCGTGATCAGTGAGGAAAGAAGAGCAGCCAGAACGCCATCGCGAACACCGCGGCCAGGGCGGGGTAGCCGATCCCCACCGGCGCGAGCAGATCGCGCTTGCCGCACTTGCCCAGCACGACGTGGACAACCACGGTGCCCAGCACACCGCCGACGATGCAGAACAGCCAATCCGGAAAAGCCGCGCCGAATACGGCAACCGACGGCGCGGGCGCGCATCCTTCGAGCAACAGGCTTGCCGCAATCGAAACGATGGTCAGGGCGATGGACGAACGCATCTGCAAGGTACTCACGACAACGGGCACGGACGGCATGACGGGATGCCGGCGAATGGATTCATGGATTGAACGAACAGGGCGCGAGAACGCGCGGGCGGGTTGCCGCGACAGCCGGACGCGGGTTCCGCCGCCTGGCGGAACACCGGTCGGGCCGGGATCGGGCACCGCGCGGCTCGATCTCCGATGTTAGGGGGCGGGGCGCGGCCGGAGAATCGTGAAATCGCACAACGACACTGTGAAAATCTCCAATGCCGAACTGCGTCGGCCGGTGCCGTGCCGCCGGTCGAGCCTGGCGAGAATGCCGCCGGGGTGCGGCCTCGGCACCCCGACGGCGCGCGCGCCGGCCTAGAACGTATGACGAAGGCCGACCACCGTACCGACGGTCGTACCGGCCCCCTCGTGCAGCGCGCCGTTGATCGCGAGCCCGGTATTCATCAGGCCGTGGTTGTGAACCACACCGACCTGCCCGTAAACCGTCGTCGCTTTCGACAGGAAGTACCGCAGCCCGATCGCGGTCAGCACCGAGTGGTTGCCGGTATCGTTGCCGTCGCTCGTCACCCATGCGCCCGCATCGGCTTCGACGGCAGGCGTGATGGTGTAACTTGCGCCGGCGCCGTACACGCGGCTGTCGAACCCGCCGCTCACCTTGTAAAGCGCATAAGAACCCTTGACGGTCAGGCTGCCGAAACTGTATGCCGCGCCGATGGTGCGGCCGGTAAACGGGACCGTGCTGGGAATCGGCGTCCCCGCCGTGCCGCCCGCGTTGCCGTTGTAGAGCGCCGCCGTGACGAGGAACCCGCCTCGCTGGTACTTGAGGCTCGCCGAATACTGCCGCCCCGCCTGGAAATCGCCCGCCTTCCCGCCCAGTCCGAACATCGCGCTGCCCTGGAAGCCGGCGATGTCCGGGCTCGTGTAGGACACCGCGTTCTGGTTGAACAGCCCCGTCACCAGCACGCTGTCGACATAGATGACGGCGCCGCTGCCGAAATAGGCCACGTCGCGCGGATCGGTGCCGATCAGCGACAGCACGAACGGCGAGTATTGCAGGCCGGCCTTGACCGACCCGAAGCCGCCGCTCAAGCCGATCCAGGCCTGACGGCCGAACAGGTTGCCGTTCGAATTGCCGAACCCGCCGCTCGGGATGTCGATGCCGCTCTCGAGGACGAACGTGGCCTTCATCCCGCCGCCCAGATCCTCCACGCCCCGCAAGCCGAATCGCGATGCCGACGCCGCACCGTCGACCATCGCGAACTTGTGGCCGTCGTTCGCGCCGGTCGCCGGATTCAGCGACTTGTTCGTGTAGAGCACGGCGGCATCGAGCACGCCGTAGAGCGTGACGCTGCTTTGCGCATGCGCCATGCCGGACGTCGCGCCCAGCGACGCAGCAATGGCCAAGCCAAGCGTTCCCTGACGCCATGTCGATTTCATGTCTATCCTCCAACCCAAGATCGTTATTTTCAATGTCGCGTCACGGCTGGATGCCGATCGGCGCTTTCGCTACACATCACAACAGGTCCGTCACGGCCGCTTCTTGCGCCGCGCGGAGTCTTCCCGATCCGGACGCGTCACGTCCGGCAGAAACCAAACATGCGTCGATGCGATCGACGACGCACCTGGCCGTCATCGACGGCATTGCATGTCGAACGGCAGGCAATCGCCGCGGACCATTCCGCATTCGCTACCGAGGCGATCGAGCCGTCACCGCCCACGCCGACCCGTGCGGGCCAACGTTGCGGCAGCGGCCACGGCAGGCCGATCCGGCCCGATGCCGCACGCGGCTGATGGAGGGAAAGGCGGGCGCAATCGCGCGACGGACGGCGACGCGCACGACGGCGCACGTATGTCAGGAGGCGAACCGCGTCGGGCCCGCAGAGGTGATCGGCAGCAAGCAGGTACAGGTCGATGACGTCTGACCGATCGGCGATGCGGTGGGCACAAAGGACTCCTTGACATACTTCCGGTAGGGCTCGATTCGACGAAGCACGTTTGTCACGACGTCATGCGAAACAATGATGACCGTATCGCAGCGCCGGATCGACGTGGACTGAATGCAAGACTAAAAGCAGGCCGAGGGGATGTGCCCCCCTCCAAAGGGGAGGCGGGAGTCTGGCGACGGGGGGGCGCGATGCGACTCCCCCCCTACCGTGGGAAAACCCTCATCGCAGTGGTGGCGACTATCATTAACATGATGTGGTGCATTCCGGACTATCCCCCATGAACTTGCCGTCCGAATCCGATGAGCCTCTCTGGAATCTCTCGCTGATACAGACAAAAATGGCGCCGCCGCGCCCGCCCCGGTTCCGTGTCGCGCGGCGGACGCTGTCGAAGAAACTGGCCGCGGCGGCCGAGCACGCGGTCACCCTCGTGATCGCGCCGGCAGGGTTCGGCAAGACCACGACGTTGTCCGAATGGTGCGAAGTACTCCGCACCCGCCATCAGCTCGTCGCGTGGCTGAGCCTCGACCAGGACGACGACAATCCCGACCGGCTCGGCGCCTACCTCGTGGCTGCGTTGAATCACGGCACGGGCGGCATCGGTCAGCAGGCCGAAAAGCTGCTGCGCAACGATCCGATGACGCCCGGCAAGACCGTGATCTCCGTGCTGCTCAACGAGATCGCCGCGTGCGGCAAGCAGGTCTTTCTGATCCTCGACGACTTCGACCGGCTCACGTCTTCCCCGGTATGTGCGGTGGTGTCGCGCCTGTTGCGCTACGCGCCGGCCAATTTCCACGTGCTGCTCGGCGCGCGCGGTGAGCCGAGGCTGGCGCTTGCCCAGCTCCGGACCCACGGCCAGCTGTTGCGGATCGACGAATCGGACCTGCGCTTCTCCGCGGACGATGCGCAGGCGTTCTTCGCGCGTACCGGCACCGCGCCGCTCGACCGCGACGCGGTCGAGATGCTGACCGACGCGACCGAAGGATGGATCACGGGCTTGCAGCTCGCGTCGTTGTCGCTGAAGGAAGAAGCGGATACCACCAAGGTCGCGCGCGATCTCGCCGGCACTCGATTCGGCATCGACGCGTATCTCGACGACGCCGTCCTGTCGCACCTGCCGCGTCCCGTGTATCAGTTTCTGCTGCGGACATCGATCGTCGATCACCTGAGCCCCGGCCTCTGCGACGCCGTCATGGGCGCCGGCGCCCGCAGTTGGGAAAAACTCGACTGGCTCGAGCGTCACAACCTGTTCATCCGCGCGCTCGACGACGAGCGCCAATGGTTCCGCTATCACGCGCTGCTTTCCGACGCGCTGCGGCGGCGCGCCGCGCGGCAACTGGCCGACGAATTGCCGCGACTTCACCAGTGCGCCAGCCAGTGGTTCGCGAACGCGCGGCGATGGCCGGACGCCGTGCGTCACGCGCTCGCCGCCGGTGACACGCTGCAAGCCGCGATCTGGGTCGAGAACTGTGCGACGGCCTTGATGGATCGCAGCGACGTCAACACGTTGCTGAGCCTGATCGGCAAGCTGCCGCGTCAACTGGTGAAGTCGCGGCTGCGCTTGCGACTGGCGAATGCATGGGCGCTCGCGTTCCTGATGCGCATGCCGGAGGCCGGCGAGGTGCTGCGGCACGCGCAATCCGACTTTGCGCGCCATCATGACGATCGCACACGGACGGAAGGCGAACCCGACACGGCGCTGCCGATCGAGATGATTGCCGTGGATGCGGCCATTTCCGGCTTCGACGACGACAGCTACCGGTCGCTCGAGCTGGGGCGCCAAGTCGTCCTCTCGTCGTTGCCTGCCTCTGCATGGGTCAGGCGGCTCGGGGAAACGGCGCACATCTTCGGCCTGATCTACGACAGCCGCTTCGACGAAGTCGAGCGACTCAGGCAAGGCGCGGCCGCCGTCCCGGCCGACGATCACGACTTCATCTACGCCAACGTCTACCGCGAGTGCATGTTCGGGCTGAACCTGCTGGTGAACGGCCGCCTGCCGGAAGCGATCACGCTGCTGGAATCGGCGATCGCGCATGCCGAGGCAAACGTGTTCCGCCATTCGGCGGCGGCGGCGGTTCCCGCGGGCTACCTGGCGGCACTCTGCTACGAGCAGAACGATTTGTCCCGCGCACGGCAACTGATCAACGACCGCTCGGCCATCACGGCGGAAGCCTGCCCGCTCGGCTCCCTGTCGAGCTACTGCCGCACCGCGGCGCGGCTCCATGCGCGCAACGACGACATCGCATCCGCGCTGCTGTGCCTGCAACAGGCAAGCGAAATCGCTGCCTCCCGACACTGGCTGCGCATGCGCGCGTCGTGCGACGCGGAGATCGTCCGGCTGTGTCTGCAGCAGGGCTGGGTCGATCGCGCCCGGGAAGCCGCCGACGCACTGGACGCGCTGATGCCCGAGCAGATCCCGGCGCCGATGGGCAGTTTCATCGAGACGTGGGCAAGCTGGTGCGAGGTCAAGGCACGGCTCGACCTCGCGACAGGCCGGCCGGATTGCGCAGCCGAACGGCTGCGCGAGTTGAGGACCACGCTGTCCCGTGCCGGGATGACTTACCTGGAAGCGCGGATGTCGCTGTTGTACGCCGTGGCGCTCCAGCAGGAACACGCGCATGAATCGGCGTCGGTCGCGCTGACGGACGCGCTGCGCTATGCGCAGCCGAACGGCATGATCGGCAGCTTCGTCGATGAAGGCGAACCGGTGCTGCGCCTGCTGACGACATTGAACCGCGAAACGGCCGAGCGCGGCGGCATTCAACCGGCCTTCGTCGATCGGCTGCTCGCCGCGTTCGACCCGCGTCGCACCCCGGCCGACGACGGCGCCGCGCGCGACGCCCGGAACCTGCTCAGCACGCGTGAGATCGAGATCCTCAGTCACATTGCCCGCGGCATGTCGAACAAGGAAATCGGACGGGCACTGCGCGTCGCCCCCGAGACCATCAAGTGGCATCTGAAGAACATCTTCGAGAAGCTCAAGGTCGGCTCGCGCTTCGAGGCCGTCCAGAGCGCACTCGGCGTGACACCGGCCGAACGCGGCAAGGCCAGGGAAACTCATTCCTGAAACAAACGCAACGTATCGCATTCCTGACGATCAGGTTATCCCGCCGCGGCATGAAAGAGCGAATCGACGTTGCTCCGCCGGAGCGGCGACGCTCGACACCCGGCCGTTGAACAGCGTTTACGCCGTTCGGCTTCATCCACCCGGAAGGAGTTCATCGATGAATAAACTCACCACCGCCGCCGGCGCACCCGTTGCCGACAACCAGGACGTGCGGACCGCCGGCCCTCGCGGCGCCAAGCCGCTGCAGGATCTGTGGCGCATGGAGAAACTGGCGCACCTCCATCGCGAAGTCATCCCGGAACGCCGCATGCACGCGAAGGGCTCGGGTGCGTTCGGGATCTTTACCGGGACCGGCGACATCACGCAGTACACGCGCGCCAAGGTGTTTTCGCAGATCGGCAGGAAGACCGGCCTGATTTCACGAAGCCGCACGGGCCGCTGCTGATGACTGGCAGCGAAGACGATCCCATCAGCGCTGCCGTGCTCAACCTCAAGAACATCCAGAAATACAGCGACGCATCGTCGGTCGCGGATTTCCATCGGTTCGACGGGCAATGTCATGTGCTGATCGTGGATCAGAACTGGAGAGACGTGGCCAGCTACGTCAAGGGCTGGCTGGACGAGCGCTGAATGGAATGATCTTCCGCGCGCGTCGCGCAACGGTGCCGGCACGGCTACGACAGTAGCGTGAACCGGCCGTTGCGCGGCGTTGCCGCAGGGCCCCGCAAGGGGCCATTGGCGCGACCTGCGGCGACGCAAGCGGCAATCCTTTGTACCGCCAAGTTTTGCTCAATCAGTTCAGCAGCACGACCGCTCCCGGACGTACCATTCAGACTTCCCGGCGCATCGTCCGATCAAGCAAGGCATTCGTCAGGAGCGAATTCGTATGACCACCGCCATCCCCGAGATCTCGCCGGCCCTGCGCCAGTGGACTGCCAGCGTCGCCGAGAACAACGCCGTCTTCGTCGATCGCGTGTACAAGGCCCTGATGATCGTCAAGCCCTACGCGGATCTCGATTCGACCACGCGGCTCGATATTCGTCATTCGATCACCCTGTCGTCGACGCTCTGGCTCGAAAGCCTCGTATCGGGCCGAATGCCGTCGGAGGACGCCCTCGAAGGTTTCCGCGAATACGGGCGCCGGCGCGTCTATCAGGGCGTTCCGCTGGAATCGCTGCTCCGCGCGTTCCGACTCGGGTCGCGTGAATTGTGGTGCTTCTATATCGGGCTCGCCGATGAGAGCGGCGGTCTGCGCGACGAGCTCCTGTTCCGCGTTTCTCCCTATCTGATGGAATTCTTCGACATCATGTCGCAGGAAGTGGCGCAGACCTATCTGGAGGAGCAGTACAAGCAGGCGCGCTGGCGGGATTCACTTCGCTACCAGCTGCACGGCATCATCTTCAACTTCCCCGACGACACCGACGAATTCAACAAGACGGCGGCAGCGCTGCGTCTCGACGTGTCGGTGCCGCGCGTGGCCCTGGCCGTCGACATCGCGTCGATCGACAGCAATTCGATCACCTTCAAAAGCGAGATCGACCACATCGTCGCGGCGGCAGCCCGGCACCTCAAACTGTCCGCCGACGATATTTTCGCCATCTGGTTTCGCGGGTATTTGCTCATGTGGATACCCGTCCGGCCTGGCGACGCCGCAGGAACGAGCGACGCGCAGATGGTGAAGCAGATCGCGTCCATCGCGGATACGCTGCCCGAAGTCACCGCGATCGGCGTCGGCCTGCCGGGAGAAGGCGCATCGGGCTGGGCTCAGTCCGCCAACGAGGCAAGCCGGGCGCTCGGGTTCGGCCGCCACCATCTCGACGACGCACGCGTCCGCCTGTATGCCGAAATTGCCGTCGAGGAAAGCCTCCGCGGCACGCAACGTGCGCTGACCTACCTGACGTCCCTGATCGAACGACTGGCCCGCGAACCGGAATTGCTCGAGACGCTCCAGACCTACTTCGCGCAGTGCCAGCGGCTCAAGGCGACCGCGAGCGTCCTGGGCATCCACCCCAACACGCTCAACTACCGCCTGGAGCGCATCGAGAACATGCTCGGCGCGCGTCTGGACGATGCCGGCTGGATCTCGAAGCTCGACATCGCGCTCAAGCTGCGCAACGCGCGCACATGACGGCAACCGACGAGCAGGCTGCCGTACACGCCTTGCCCGAGGCTTGAAGCGGTTCCGTGTTCCTTCCCATTCCTGACCAAACCCATTCATCATGGAAAGCTGGACGATCGGTGTGCTTCTCAGCATGATCAACATCCTGATTCACGCGGCGGCGATGGTCTTCCTGGCCGTCGGCGCGCGTCGAATACGCCGCGCACTCGACATGCAGCACAACACCATTCACGTGCAACTGCGCAAGCTGGTCGGCATCGTCACCTTCATCTGCATCACGCTCGGCACGCTGCATACGCTGGAAGCGGCTCTATGGGCCGTCGTGCTGGTTCAACTGAAGGCGCTCGGCTCGTTCAGCGACGCACTGTTCTTCTCGCTCGACACGATGGCCACACGCGGCGCGTCCGGCCTTTCGCTGACCCCGAACTGGCGAATGCTCGGCGCGATCGAGTCATCCGACGGCGTGCTGCTGTTCGGCATGTCCACCGCCTTCCTGTTCGCGGTCATTCAGGCCGACTTCGCGGCAATCGCCCACTCGCTGCATCGCTCCACGTCCTCCCGATAGCGGATCGACGTCCGATACCCCGCGGCATGCCGGTATCGGACGACTGACGCACACCGCGTGCCGCACGGATTGTGCGCGACGCAATGCGGCAGATGGCCTGCGCGTTCGCGCCCCCTTCCCACGCCTTACCCGCCTCCCGGGACCGCCCCCGCTCGTCGGGCGTATTCACGTTTTGGAAAAAAAGCTAATGCTTTTGTGGGATCCCACATATGCGCAGAATCGGCACCGCCTTAGGATTGTTTCAAGTCAGTACCACTTACTTGAATGAAGTGAAGGTAAGAGGAGTCACATGGATGGAGAGTGGCGTACCGGATTGCTCGATATGGTCGCACCTGGTCGACATGCTCGACGGCAGCCATCGGCGCGCGTCCCCCGTCGCTTCGCGCGGCCGCGATGATGGGCAAAGGACGCATGCAGGCGCAGGTTCGTCAGTCGCCAAGGTCAGGATCCTCGGGCGTCAAAGCGAATCGACCATCTGCGTGTCATGGCTCGACCCGACCGCATGCCACTACGGCGATCAGATCTGGAAGATCGGCATCGCCCGCAGCGCGGGCGTCTGCGCGCTGTCGCATAGCGCGATATACGCCGGCGACCTCGTCTATCGGCCGAGCCGGATCCGCTTGCAATCGAAGCCCGTCAACCTGAATTTCATGATCCTCGCCGCCGCCGTCGAGGATACCCGGATTCCCGACGCCTGACGCCTGACGCCTGCCTCTCGCGCTGCAAGACACCACCACGCCGCTGCGTTCCCGCCATCCGGACGCCCCTGGCTCCGGACCAGCAAGCGACCTTCTTCGGAGAAACCGCCCCCATGCCCAACAGCTTGTCCTCCCCCCGTTTCGACACCCTGCTGTATGAAAAGCAGGCCGCGACTGCCTACGTGACGCTGAACCGCCCCGACGTGATGAACGCGCTGAACCAGCAGGCGATCGAAGAACTGCGTGCGGCGTTCGAGGATGCGCGCGACGACCCGTCGATTCGCGGCGTCATTCTCACCGGTGCAGGCCCGCGCGCGTTCATCGCCGGTGCGGATATCGGCGAACTGGCCACGGCGACGCCGATCGATGCGGAGCGGCGCACGCGCGCCGGCCAGGCGCTGCTCGACTTCATCGAGCATCTCGGCAAACCCGTGATCGCCGCGGTCAACGGCCTCGCTCTCGGCGGCGGATGCGAGACCGCACTCGCGTGCACGATCCGGCTCGCGAGCCCCACCGCGAAGTTCGGCCAGCCTGAAGTCAGGCTCGGGCTCATCCCCGGTTTCGGTGGCACGCAACGACTGCCTCGTCTCGTCGGCAAGGGTGTCGCGCTGCAACTCATCCTGACCGGCGAGATGGTGTCGGCGGAAGAAGCGCACCGGATCGGGCTGGTCAATGAAATCGTCGAAGCCGACCGGCTGATCGCCCGCGCGGAAGCGATTCTGGCGCAGATCGCCGCCAATGGGCCACTGGCCGTCGCCTATGCGCTGGACGCCGTCCATCTCGGCCTGAACGCGGCCCTGCCGGAAGGACTGGCACTGGAAGGAAAGCTGTTCGCGCTGTGCGCCTCGACCGACGACAAGCAGGAAGGCACCGCGGCCTTTCTCGAGAAGCGCACGCCGGTATTTCACGGGCGCTGACGCACGACGCCATCGCGCGTTCGGGAGCCCTCCCCTCGACGCCACGCCCTCTCTCAACCTCGAATGCTGAACACTTCCATGACTCACGGACAACACGTTTTCTCGGACCTCAAGGTGCTCGACCTCGCGAGCTACATTGCCGGCCCTGCCGCCACGACGATCCTCGCCGACTTCGGCGCGGACGTCATCAAGATCGAACCGCCGGGCACCGGCGACGTCTATCGCTTCTTTTCGAGCATTCCGCCGAACCCGGTTGCCGCGACGAACTATGCGTGGCAACTGACGAACCGCAACAAGCGCAGCATCGCGCTCGACCTCAAATCGGGCGACGCGCGGCCCGTGCTGGCACGCCTCGTTCAATGGGCCGATGTCGTGGTCGTCAATTTCCCGCCGCGCGTGCGGGCCAGCCTGGGCGTGACCTATGACGATCTCGCGCCGCTGAATCCCCGGCTGATCTACGCCGACATTACCGGTTACGGATCCGACGGCCCCGATGCCGACACGCCGGGATTCGATGTCACCGCCTATTGGGCGCGCTCCGGCCTCATGGAAGTCACGCACGATGCGGGCAGCCCGCCGACCCTGCCCATTCCGGGAATCGGCGACCACGCCACCGCAACGACGCTGTACGCCGCGATCGTCACCGCGCTCTACGAGCGCACCCGGACCGGCAAGGGCAGCCACGTGACGACGTCGCTGATCGCCAATGGCATCTGGGCGGCGGCGGCCTGGGTCGAAGGCGGCCTCAACGGCGGCCGGTTCTTTCCGCAGCACGACCGCAAGAATCCGCCGAATGCGCTGCTCAACCCGTATCGGACGAGCGACGGCCGCTGGATCCTGCTGGTCGCCGCACAACGCAAGGAGTGGGCGGGTTTCGTCCGCGCGACCGGCTTGCCTGCCCTGCTGGACGATCCGCGCTTTGCCGACGAGCGACTGCGCGTCGAGCACGCTGCCGCGCTGGTCGAGATACTCGATCCGCTGTTCGCGAGTCAGCCCCTGTCTTTCTGGAAACAGACGCTCGCGGCTGAGCGCGTGATCTTCGGTGTCGTGCAGATCGCCGAGGAAATCATTCACGATCCGCAGCTCGAGATCAACGAAATCGTCGTACCGCTCGACCTCCCCGGCAAACCCGCCACGCGAACGGTCAGCAATCCGATTCAAATCAAGGGGCGCAAGAAGGTGGCGCCCGGCGCGGCACCGCAACTCGGCGAGCACGGCGCCGAAATCCTGGCGGAGATCGGCTTTGACGACGCCGATATCGCTCGCCTTCTCGATTCGGGCACGGTTGCCCGCTTCGACGACGCGAGCTGACCCACGCCCGCCCCGTCGCCCGCCCCTCTTCCGACCCACACACCGGCTGGCGCACGCCAGCCGCCCATTCGGAGCATTTCATGACTGAAGCTGAAATCCGTGCCAGCGCGTACGCGATGCCGTTCGGCAGCCCGGCCTACCCCAAGCCACCGTTCCGGTTCGTGGATCGCGAATTCATCATCGTGACCTATCGCACCGATCCGGAGGCGCTTGCGCGCATCGTTCCCGAGCCGCTGCGGCCGACCGAGCCGCTCGTCAAATACGAGTTCATCAAGATGCCCGACTCGAGCGGGCTGGGTTCCTATACCGAATCGGGCCAGGTCGTCCCCGTCTCGTTCAACGGCACGCCCGGCGGCTTCACGCATGCCATGTACCTCGACAGCGAAGCGGGCATCGCGTCCGGCCGGGAACTGCTCGGCTTTCCCAAGGTGCTCGCACAGCCGAAGCTCGAAGTGCGAAACGACGCGCTGGTCGGCACCCTCGACTACAACGGCGTGCGCGTGGCAACCGCCACCATGGCCTACAAGTACGAGCCGCTGGATCTCGCCGCCGTCCGGAAGACGCTCGAAGCGCCCGGCTTCCTGCTGAAGATTCTGCCGCACGTCGACGGAACGGCCCGCGTCTGCGAACTGGTCCGGTACTACGTGACCGACATCACGGTGAAAGGCGCGTGGACCGGCCCGGCCTCGCTGGAACTGCATCCGCACTGCTTCGCCCCGGTCGCCAGACTACCGGTGCTGGAAGTCGTGTCCGCCGTCCATCTCCTGACCGATCTGACGATCGCCGGCGCGGAAGTCGTTCACGACTATCTGCAAGCGCCGTCGGACGCCTCCTGAACTCCGCCTCACAAGGACATCATCATGACAGCCAGCGCGAAGCCGAATCACCCGCTTCCGGCCCCCGACAGCGACTTTTACCTGATCCGTGAATTCCTGAGCGAGTCCGATCTCGCCCTGATGAAACGGGTACGTGCGTTCATGGAGAGCCGCGTCGCACCGATCATCAACACGTACTGGGCCGACGACGCGTTCCCGTTCGAGCTGATCCCCGAGATCCGGGAACTGAACATCGCCGGCATCGGATTCGAGGGCTACGGTTGTCCCGGCGGCAGCACGCTGCTCGACGGCTTCATCGCGATGGAGCTGGCGCGCGTCGACTCGTCCATTTCGACCTTCTACGGCGTCCATAGCGGGCTGGCGATGGGATCGATCTATCTCGGCGGATCGGAGGAGCAGAAGCAGAAATGGCTGCCGCCGATGGCGCGCCTGGAGAAGATCGGCTGCTTCGGCCTGACGGAACCACTGGTCGGATCGGGTTCCGGCGGTGGCCTGCTGACCACCGCCAAGCGGGAAGGCGATACGTGGGTGCTCAACGGCCAGAAGCGCTGGATCGGCAATTCGCCCTGGTGCGACCTGTCGATCATCTGGGCGCGCGACGTCGACGACAACCAGGTCAAGGGCTTCATCGTCGAGAACAAGACCACGCCGGGCTTTTCGGTCGAAAAGATCGAGAACAAGATCGCGCTGCGGGTCGTGCAGAACGGCGTGATCACCCTCGACAACTGCCGGGTGCCCAAAGAAAACCGGCTTCAGGGCGACATGTCGTTCCGCGACACGGCGCGCGTGCTGCGCCTGACCCGCCAATACGTCGCATGGGAGGCCGTCGGCTGCAGCATGGGCGCCTACGAGCATGCACTGCGCTACGCGCAGACCCGAGAGCAGTTCGGCAAGCCGATCGCATCGTTTCAGATGATTCAGGACCACCTCGCGAAGATGCTCGGCAACATCACTGCGTCGCAATGCATGGTGGTACGGCTCGCCGAGCTGCAGGACCAGGGCAAGCTGCTGGATCAGCAATCGTCGCTGGCCAAGGCGTTCTGCACGAGCCGCATGCGCGAGACCGTCGCCTGGGCACGCGAAATCTTCGGCGGCAACGGCATCGTGCTCGACTACAACGTCGCACGCTTCTTTGCCGATGCGGAAGCCCTCTATTCGTACGAAGGCACGCGCGAAATGAACCATCTGATCGTCGGCAAGGCGATCACCGGTTTCAGCGCGTTCGTCTGACCTCACTCCATTCGAAGGATCGCAAGCCATGAGCAAGGAAATCAACCGCGTCGCCATCATCGGCACCGGTGTCATCGGCGCAAGCTGGGCGGCGCTGTTTCTCGCCAGAGGGTTGGACGTCGTCGCGACCGACATCGCGCCGGACGCCGGCGCAAAGCTCGACGCATTCATCGACGCGGCATGGCCCGCACTCGAAGCAATGGGCCTCGCACCGGGCGCGTCGCGCGCGAGGCTGCAGTTCACGACCGACCTCGACGCAGCGGTGACCCGCGCCGACTTCGTCCAGGAGAACGGCCCCGAGCGGATCGACTTCAAGCAGGATCTCTACAAACATCTCGACGCCATTCTCGCCCCGGACACGATCATCGCGTCGAGCTCGTCCGGCCTGACCATCAGCGAAATCCAGTCAGCCTGCGAGCGCCACCCCGAACGGTGCGTGATCGGCCACCCGTTCAATCCGCCCCATCTCATTCCGCTCGTCGAGATCGTCGGCGGCAACAGGACATCGGAGGCAACGATCGAACGCGCGACGGCGTTCTATACGCGCCTCGGGAAAAAGACGATCCGGCTCAACAAGGAAGTGCCCGGCCATGTCGCCAACCGCCTGCAGGCGGCCCTCTGGCGCGAGATCGTCCATCTGGTCGCGGAAGACGTCGTGAGCGTCAAGGATGCCGATACGGCCGTGTGCTGGGGGCCGGGCCTGCGCTGGGGCGTGATGGGGCCGAACCTGCTGTTTCATCTCGGTGGCGGACAAGGCGGCATCGAGCATTTCTTCGATCAGTTCACCGGCCCGATGACCGCCTGGTGGAACGTGCTGGGGTCACCCCAAATCACGCCGGAGGTCCGGCGGAAAATGATCGACGGCATTCAGGACGAGGTGGACGGTCGATCGATCGACCAGTTGGCCGCTCGCCGTGACGAGGTGCTGCTCGGCCTGCTGTCCCTTCGGGCGGAAGACCGGTAACGCCTGCGTCGGCCGCCGCGTGCATCGCGGCGGCGATGGACGCCACAAGAAGTCGCGTAGCCGCATTGGAAAAATGCTTGTCCAGTTTTCGGTTGTGATGCGATCGACGGGAAACCCGTACTTTCCGCCCGCCCAACCGAGAAGCGCATCATGACTTTTTCCCAGCGCCATCAACAAGCCGAGCCGCTGTTGCTCCCCAACGTCCGGGATGCCGCCAGCGCCCGTGCCGCGGAAGCGGCCGGCTACACGGCAATCGGGACGTCCAGCGCCGCCATTGCCGACTCACTGGGCTACGCCGATGGCGAGGGCACCGGCACCTATCTGCCGGATGTCGACCGTGCGCGGGAGGAAACCATCGCACGCGGCCGTCGCAAACAGCATCCTCTCCCCAATTCCTCAGCCTCATTTCTGTTCCGAAGGACCCGATTCGGCAGGTTCGGTCATGTACTGTCGCTGCACGTGCTGCCGCTCGATCCGGGCATTCGTCGAGCCCGAGAAAGCGGAAAACGGTTCCTGGAAGCGAATCATCTAGGCGCGGTATCCCAGACATCTCCATCCAGGCGCCATCGCAGACGTGTATGCTGGTCGCCAGCCAGACTCCGGGCCTCTGTCGTTTCAGCACGCCGGCACAGGTCGCCATTCAGCATTCAAGGAATGAGAGGCTGATACTCATGTTCACGGCGCAAAAAAACCGATACTTCGCGGACGCCACGGGTTTGATCGTTCTCGTGATCCTTGTGGCGATCCTGTCGGTTTTCGTCCCGTCTTCCGACATCCCTCGACCGCTATGGATTCCAATCTACGGCGCGTGGGCTGTGAGTGCGATCTATATCTGGCGCAAGGTTGAACCGGAAACAAAACCCTGGCTCTTGATCGGATTGTGTTCGGCAGGTGGCGCGGCTGTATGGTACGCCGTGATGCGGGCGACCAGTCGCTGGATTTTCGGGGCCGACGAGTCCGAGCTTTCCAAAGTCTTCGACCTGCTGGTCGCATTGATGTGTTCTCCCGGTCTGACGTTTGTTGCGATCGCCGGTTGGGCGCGTTCACTGGTACGACGCAAGCCAAGTTGAGTCCGTCGACGCAATCCTCGGCGTCGTGCTCCACCAGCAAGCAATGACAGGAAAATGCAAACAGCTGACAACGGGCGTCTCGTCATGAAACAGGTGAGAACGGCCTTCTCCGAACGCATGAGGCCGACGTCGGTCGTTCCGGCCGTCTCACCCCACACGAACGACTACGACGACGCGTTGCACTTCTCAAACCTGCTCTGGGACGAGACAACTGCTCACGACTGGAGAAAATACTCCGACGCCATCTACAGATTGACTCCCGACGCGTTCTGCTACTTTCTACCCGGGATCATCCGCGTTTCGGTCGAAGACAATCAGGTTACCCTGACGGTCATCGAGAGCTTGATGGGGTCGCTGGACAGATCGCCGGTTGCGGAATACTGGGATGCGTATTTTCTGCAGCGCTGGCCCAAGCTGACAGACATCGAGTGTGATGCCGTGATCGAGTGGATTTTATGGCTCGACGAACATCCCCTGTCGCCATTCTCGAAAGACACGATTCTTCGAGCGTGCGAAACCCTGGAATGCGTGAAGAAGCACCGGACGGCGTAGCCGCTGCATGACGGCGATGGCTCGCAAGGGCGACCAGACGGATCACGGCGGCGACGAGGTTGAACCCCATTAAAAACAACAGAATCACCCTCAATCCAGATGCAATTACCCCCCCAGAGAAATTATATAAATATAAGAAAATCTACATAGCGACCCAACCTTCTTCACCGCCTTCCTTTAAGAAACATTCCTATAATTCAGCAAACGAAAATACGACATCGAGGGCCGCGAGATGAGCGACACGGCAAATCCACCTTTCCGCTTCTCCTTACAGGATCATTCACCTGCCGACCGGCTCGACGCATGGCAGACACAATATTCGATTGCAGAATTTTCTTTAACCACGCCGATTGACCCGATCATTGACTACCAATTTATCGGATACACGCTTGGCAACATCTCGGTCGGTAAATGGACCTACCGTCATCCGGGGCGCGCGGCAGTTCCGCTCTCGTACGCGCTGAACCGTTCGACGGCGTTCATTCGGCGAGACGGGATGGACAACTATTCGTTCAACCTCCGGGACGCGGGAATCGTGCGCGGGGAAATCGATGGAAGGCCGGTGTTCGTACAGCCCGGGGATATCCTCGTCGTCGACCAGGCGCGTCCTTACCACCGCGAAATCCAGGCGGGCGACGCGATCACGCTGCTGGTCGCGCGCGACATGCTGCCGAACCTGCCGTCGAGCGTCCACGGCACCCTCTTCAGTGGCGGCATCAGCCAGCTCCTCGATAGCTATCTGAGGAGCCTGCTCGACCAGATCGGCATGCTGTCGCAATCGGAAACGCTGCATGCCGAGCAGGCGACGCTGAGCCTGGTGAAGGCGATGCTCAGCCCGACCGCTCAAGAGATGTCGAATGCGCACAACGCGTTGCTGTCGACCCTGTACGTGAAGATCAAGGAATACATCCGGCAGAACCTCGACTCACCGGACCTGTCGCCGGATCGAATCTGCAAGGCAATCGGCATCTCGCGCTCGGGTCTGTACCGGTTATTCGAGCAGGACGGCGGTGTCGCGAATTACATCCGCAAACGCCGCCTGCTTGCGATTCACCGCGTGCTGATGTCACCCGAGCGCTCACGGCACCGGATCGGCGATCTGGCATACCGGTACGGCTTCAACAGCAACACGCAGCTCAGCCGCGCGTTCAGGCTGGAGTTCGGTCACGCACCGAGCGACACCCGCATCGTCGCGGGAAACGCGCAGCATCGCTTGCAACGACACACGGATACCGACTACAACGGCTGGCTCGCGCAGATTCGCTGAACGACGCGGCGAACACCACGCGCGACGGCCCGGCGTAAGGCGCACCGGGCCGGATAGGCATCCTGCGGGCGGTCAGGCGAACGCTGCCACGGCGGCGGCCGTGTCCTCGAAGATCCGATAGTGGCGGATCACGTTGCCTTCGATTTGTGCAACGACGGCGAAGTCGCTCTTGAAGATCCGCCCCGTCTTGCGCACGCGATGCTGCATGTAACCGAACGCGAACACATAGTCGCCGGCTTCGGCCCATTCGCGGATCTCGAACCGCTCGGTCTCGAACTGCTCGGCCAGCGTGCCGAGCAGGCGTTCGACACCGCCCTTGCCGACGAAGCGCCCGTAGATCGGCAGGCTCTCGGGGCCCTGCGGCTCGAACACCGTCGCGTCGTCGATGACCGCGAGCGCGCCCGATACGTCACGGGCGCCGACCTTCGAGAAGAACTGTTGCAGCGGATTGAGTGCCATACGAACCTCCATGATCGATGAATGGCAAAGCGGGATTGTCGAGACCGGCCCCCGCCGCGACGCCGGTATGTCGCCATGCCGACGGCCAGGATTCGAACCGCGCGAGCGTGCCGTCGACATGCGCCCAGCCGGCCGCGTCGACAGGCGGAAGTGGGCTGCGTGTGATGGTATGAAAGGGGCGGCCGCAACCGTTAGCGCTTTTGTCCCAACGCATCGACGATCCGTTTCTGTGCGCTCGTCCGCACCGCGCGCCGTGTGGGTGGGACGCACAGTCCATCCATTGAGACGCACCGGCTAACCGTTGCGCATCGCACTCGGTACATTTCCCTCCATCGTTGACTTCGCCGCGCGGGCCACCTCACGCGCGTTGCCGTTTCCCGGGGGAGGTCAGCACCACCCCGCCCGCTTTCTTCATGCCGGTTCGCCAGCCGTCACCATCATGAGTCTCGAACAACTGTCTCCGCTACAGCGCGCCCCGCAGCCCCTCGCGGTAGCCCATGCCACGCTGACGCGTCCGGTCACGCTGCTGTTCGCGACGACGGCGGGATTCGCCGTCGCCAACGTCTACTACGCGCAGCCGTTGCTCGACACGCTCGCGCACCAGTTCGACATCTCGCGCGCCGCAATCGGCGGCATCATGACGATCACGAGCGTCTGCTACGGGCTCGGCCTCCTGCTCCTCGTTCCGCTCGGCGATCTGTGGGATCGGCGCCGGATGATCCTGATCCAGACTGTCGTCTGCGCGCTTGCGCTGCTGGCAATCGCCACGGCCACGCGCACCTCCGTGCTGTTCGCCGGCATGGCGCTGATCGGCTTTCTGAGTGTTGTCACGCAGGTGCTCGTGTCATTCGCGGCAGGGCTCGCCGAACCGGCGGAACGCGGACAGGTCGTCGGCACGGTGACGAGCGGCATCGTGCTCGGCATTCTGCTCGCGCGCACGTTCTCGGGCGCGATCGCCGACCTCGCGGGATGGCGCGCGGTGTATTTCACGTCGGCCGGCGTGATGCTGCTGCTTGCCGTCGTTCTGTCGCGCGTCCTCCCGCTTCATCGTCTTCCGGGTGTTGCCGAGCCGTATCCGCGCTTGATCGCGTCGGTCTTTGCACTTTTCGCGCAGGAGCACGTGCTGCGCGTGCGCGCCTTCATCGCCTTCCTGCATTTCGCGGCCGCGATGACGCTCTGGACGCCGATGGTGCTGCCGCTCAGCGCGCCGCCGCTGTCGCTGTCGCATACGGAGATCGGGTTGTTCGGGCTCGCGGGTGCGGCAGGCGCGCTCGGCGCCGCACGCGCCGGCCGTCTCGCCGATCGCGGCTTGGCGCAATGGACCTCCGGCATCGGGCTCGCGTTGATGCTCGTGTCATGGCTGCCCACGGCGCTCGTGATGCATTCGCTCGCGGCACTCGTCGTGGGCGTCATCGCGTTCGACCTCGGCCTGCAAGCGGTGCACGTGACCAACCAGAGCCTGATCTACGGCGTGCGTCCCGATGCACGCAGCCGCCTGACGGCCGGCTACATGCTGTTCTATGCCGCGGGCTGCGCGTCCGGCTCGATCGCGTCGACCTGCGTGTATGCGCGCTTCGGCTGGGCCGGCGTCTGTACGCTCGGCGCCGCATTCAGTGCAACCGCGCTGTTGTTCTGGTATGCGACGCTGCGCCCGCGCGCGTGATGTCCGTTTCGTTCCTCCACCCAACCTTCATCGACAGCATGGATGCCAAACGCTCAGACAACCTCGTCGGCATTGAAGCGGGTCTGCAACGGCCCCTCGATCGCGCGCTCGACGCGCCGAACCACATCGACGAGCACACAGCCGTGCTCGCCGGCGACTGGCTGACAAGCGAGCATGCCCCGCGCCCGACGGTGAGCATCGACAGCGCCGCACCCGATCTCGAGCGCGATGTCGACCGCATGCTCGAGTCGCCGTTCAGCACACCCGGAGCACAGCGATGAGCCCGCCGATCCACGCCACGCGCGCGGAGCGGTGGACGCTGCTGGCGATCGGCACGGCCAGCATCGCGCTCGTCGCCGGCGCACTGGGGATCCAGCTGGTGTGGCACGAGGATCCGTGCCCGCTGTGCATCATCCAGCGCTATCTGTTCCTGCTCATCGCACTATTCGCCTTCGTGGCGGCGGCAGGCGGACGCCGCGTCGCGTGGCTACGTGCACTCTCGCTGGCCACGGCACTGGCAGGCGCGGCGGTCGCCGTGCGGCATATCTATGTACAGGCTCACCCGGGATTCAGTTGCGGCTTCGATGCGTTGCAGCCGCTGGTCGACAGTCTGCCGCCAGCGCACTGGCTGCCGCTGGTCTTCAAGGTGAGCGGGTTGTGCGAAACACCGACTCCCCCGATTCTCGGGCTGTCATTGCCGATGTGGGCGTTGGCGGGGTTCGCCGTGATTGCGGCAGCGCTCGGCTGGCGGATACGCGCACAAGCGGTCATCCGCACCGCCTGATTCCTCCACGTGACGTGTGGACGCGCGGCGTACTCGTGCAATACCCGTGTCCGCACACCGCTGTCAACAACACCATCACATTCAAAGCCTCGCGCTGCTGTGCTGCTCGAAGGCGCAGTGCGATCTCGAGATCGACGTGCGCGAAATCGCCGGCGTCGACGGCGTGCAGGTCAAGAAGCTGCCGTGCCGGTTCGCCGCGCTCGAACGCAAGGCCGACGACGCTCTACTGCGGTGCGCGCGACAAGAAGGACATCGATCTCGGCGAGCTCGCCGGGCAGTGGGCACGCGCAAGATCCCGAACTTCAAGTACGTGCCGGTGCTCTCCGAGCCGAGCGCCTGGGATCAGTGGACGGGCCGCATGGGCATCGTCCATCGCGCGGTGATCGAGGACCTGCCCGATCTGTTGGGCCGCCAGGTGTATGCGTGCGGCGCGCCGGTGATGGTCGAATCCGCGCAGCGCGATTTTATGCAGCACCATCGGTTACCTGGCGGCGAATTTGTTGCTGATGCGTTCACGACATCCACGCCGATGTACTTGTGATGTGTTCGAGGTGTCGGTCAGGGCCGCAAATGGAATTTATGAAGAGGTGGACTGCCGAACGTCCGATGTGACGTGGCAGTGGGTGCCCTCAATGCGACAACAACGACTTGGGGAGGTCGATCGAACATTGTGTAAAAGGCCGCCGCGTCCCAATATTGATCCGCTGTTTCTTGCAAGGCGACTCAAATATCATGCTTGATTCGCGGAATCCCGCCTTTTATCACTGTACAAGGACCGGCCCCATGCACATCGACACCGACTTCGAAGCCGCCGCGATCGACCACGTCGCCGATGCCACCACCGGCTCGCCCTTGCGCTTGCGTCTGCGCAGCGACAACGCGGCCGAATTCACCCAATGGTTCGCCTTCGAGCTGGTCGACGTGCCGTCCGAGGGCATCGACGTACGCATCGAGGGCCTAGCCGGATCGTCCTACCCTAAAGGCTGGGTCGACTACCGCGTCTGCATGCATGCCAACGGCGGCGAGAAGGCGGCCTGGTGCCGCCTGCCAACGAACTTCGATGGCGACGCGCTCGCCTTCCACGCGCCCGGCCCCGCCGCGCGCCTGCGCTTCGCCTATTTCCCGACCTTCGACCGCGTCGCTGAGGACAATCTCGTTGCCCAGGCGACGCAAGCAGGCGCGACGCTGGCGACTCTCGGAGCCTCCGCGCTCGGCGAGCCGATCCGCATGCTCTCGTTCGAGGGCCGTGCACCGCGCTCGCGCCTCTGGTTTATGGCCCGTCAGCATCCGGGCGAATCGCAGGGCGGCTATTGCCTGGAGGGCCTCGTGCAGGCACTGTGCGGCGAACTGCGTCCCGTCTGGGAGATCGGTGACCACGCAGTGCACGTCGTCGTCAATGTCAATCCGGACGGTGTGCGCCTGGGCAACCTGCGCACGAACGCGCGCGGCGCCAACCTCAATCGCTGCTGGGACCGCGAGTATCCGGACGCGCCCGAGACGGCCGCCGTGCGCCGGCGCATGCAAGCGCTCGGGCTCGACCTGCTCGTCGACTTCCATGGCGACGAGGTTCTGCCCCACGTCTTCTCGGTGGGCGCTGACGGTAGCCCCGCTTGGACACCACGCTTGCAGGTCTTGCGCCGCGCGTTCGACGAAGAACTGCTGCGACGCTCCCCCGTCTTCCAGACTGCGCGTGGCTATTCCGTCGACCGACCTGATCATGCGAGCCCGAAGAAGTGCATCCCGTGGGTCGCGGAGCAATTCGACGCGCTGGCGATGACCATCGAGTTGCCGTTCAAAGAGAGCGCTGACCGCCCACGGGACGTTGCCGACGCCGCTGCATACGCCCGCACATTCGGACGGGCCGTGCTCGAGACCGCCCTGGCGCTTGCGCCGTCCTTGCGGCCCTGAGGCCCTTCTCGCGTTCCGTGGGGCATATGGGCACCCCCGGTTTGCCGAGCTTTCATTTGCGCGACGGCTTGAAGGTCGGGATTGCGGCTGCGCCCGGACTCTGATTCCGGTACAGGCCGGCTGTCCCTGATGGGATACGCCGGTCAAGATCTCGACAAAATAGCGTGCTCGATGGGATACAGGTCTACATTGATATCGAAGCGACGCACCGAAGACCTGCTGCGCTGCATAACGTCACTGGGGGCCGGAGCAGCGGGATGAGTCCGCAAAGCATGCAATGGGCTCCGCACCTCCCGTTCGCTCGAGAACAAAGTGTTTTCCGATAGGCAAAAGGGGAGCTACTCGCGTCTCACGGGCATGTTACTGCCTTGCCTATTGAAATAATCAACGTTTTCTTCCGCATTCAGATGTTCATACCTCGACTTAGCAGTCGCTTCACGATACGCACCCCCAAGGATTGGATCGAACTTCCAGCTTGAAAACAACTTCCTTATTGAATTGCGTGAAAACATGTGCTCCAACGACGCAACAATCAAGCAAGATCGAATTTCCTGATCACCTTGCACATACAAATTTTCCAACCACCTCACCACATCAGCCACATCGCTCCTGGCTATCTTTCTGTCCTCTACAATCGAAACAAACCATCTCCCGAAATCCACCGCTGCAATATATCTTGAAATCAAGAACAACTGGGGATTGTCCGCCTCAACATTATCGTTTGAAATGCACAATCCATAGAATTCCAAGAATAATCGCTTACAATCACCAAACTCCATTGGAGGGACAATTTTCTCCGTGAAACTTCTCTTCGTAAGCTTGGCGTACAGCGACCCGAGCACCTCCGGTTGATCACTATCGATAAATTTCAAGAGCTCACTGCGAGGAACCGATTCCTCGGAATTTTCGTAGAGCATTTCCAGCTCAAGTAACTCGTCGTTCATGATCGCATCACTCTAAATTGGATCACCTGCTCGGGTACGCTCGACCGAGAAGCCAATGACTCACTCGGGTTACCCGCCTTCCGCAGCAGCAGTCATTTCGCCCGCAGCGGCCCCTCCTACCGCAATTGCGCCGCATGGCTCGGCAACCGCACATGCGACGGCACGCCTGACACCACTGCATCTCGTAGGCACTGGCGGCCGTCTAAAAGCAGCGTTCCCGTCGACTGCCCGTTCAGAGCAGCAAATGTCGTCCATCTAGCTCCGCACAACAATGAGGTGCCCAAGCATGATCACGTATGCCCGGCATTACAACGGAACCGGTATCGAGCAGCCGTGCCCCGCCACTTTACGTTCAGAGCGACCGAATCGACCTTCTGCGCAAGATGACGCATGCGTACAGTAGAACTAATTCGATGGCGTGAACGCCTCTGCGCGCTGAGCGCATCATGCGCCTGCGGAACTTCCGAACGGAGGCAGCTTGAATCCCATCCCCGTGGGAGTCGACATTGGCAAGAGCGTCTTCCAGATCCACTACATTGCGCCGAACAGCGGAGAAATCATCAACAAATCGCTCAAACGAGCGAACTTCCTCGAATATTTCGCCAACCTTGAGTCGTGCATGATCGGCGTGGAAGCATGTGGCGGCTCGCAGCACTGGGCTCGATCACTCAGCAGGCTCGGGCACCAGGTCCGTCTGATGGCTCCGCGCGTTGCCAAAGCATTCAACATCGGCAACAAGAACGTTGCTGCGGACGCACGGGCAATCTGGCTGGCAGTGCAGCAGCCTCGCAATAAGGTCGCGGTGAAGAGCGAGGCGCAACAAGCCGTGCTCGCCTTACATCGGCTGCGCCAGCAGCTCGTGAAGTTCTGCACCTCCCAGATCAACTGCATCCGTAGACTCTTGGGCGAATACGGCGAAGTCATGCCGGCGGGCCGGCGCGCCTTCGACGCGAATATCGCAGCCGTTCTCGATCGAGTCGGTGACCATGTCGCAGCACCGCTGATCGATACCCTCCAGGAGCAGTGCGCAGCCTTGACACACCTGGACGAGCAAATCACGCGCATCGAGCAACGGCTTAAGCAGTGGATGAGCACCGACTTGAGCGCGCAAGCCATCGGCGCGATCCCGGGCGTCGGTCTGCTGACCGCCACCGCCGCAGTTGTCACGATCGGCGACGCGAAAGCATTCAAGTTCGGTCGCGAGTTTGCGGCATCCATTGGCCAGTTGCCCAGGCAAGTCGGCTCGGGTGGAAGGACAACGCTGCTCGGGATCAGCAAACGTAGCGACGCTTATCTACGTACACTGCTCGTGCATTGCGCGAGAGTCATCAGCGTGCAACTTCGATCCAAACACCCCTGGGTTGAACAGCTGCAGAAGCGACGGCCTTATCCCGCATCAGCTTCTCAGGCGCGATGCTCGGTCGGCCTCCCTTCGCGCCGACTTCGTACATTGCCGAGAACTTCGCATCCATCTTCGACAGTGCTTCGTTCAGCCATATCCGGACCTGGCGCAGCGGATGCGCCTGCGGAACAAATTCTTCTAGCCTCACCGTGCTGAATAACGATTCGTTGTAACCGTCCGCACCTCGCATCGGCCTGCTCTTCCTTGATCTCGGGAACCTACATCGTGCAGGACCGACCGAGGTATTTCAACGACCTGTTAACGCAACCGAGGTTGGACGAGGTCCTTTGAAAACGCGCGCCATACGCGCCAGTTGCGAAGGGACTCAACGGCCAGGGGATGGCGGATGCTTTGATGCGTAGCCGTCGTTGAGCGTCGAAAGGAAGGCCTCGACGTCGGCGATGTCCGCCTCGCTCCAGACCGGCGGCTCGCCGCGCTTGCGTGTCAGCGGCTCGTCCGTCGTATCGACGTTGCTTCGCAGGTTCGCGGGCAAATCGTCGAATTTGACGACATGCCGATGCGTATCGGATACGTACAATTTCTCCGGGCTCGTGTCGCGCTGCACGTAAAATCGCAGCGCGTCCTTCAACGTGTGGAAACGGCCGTTGTGGAAGAACACACGGCGCGTGGCCGTATTGCGCAACGTCGGCGTCTTGAACAGCCCGCAATTCGACCGGTCGGCGGACTGGTCGGCGCGCACCGGGCCGCACAACCCGAGGTCGTAGTAATCGGGATTCGCGTTCGCGCGCAACTCTCGGTTGCGCGGCACGCCAAGTGCCTCGAATGTGAAGTCGGTCAGCAGCGGATGCGCGCCGTTCACGCCCGGCTGGTCGATATGGCACGACGCGCAGTTGCCGCGCGCGGGATCGTCGAACAGCCGTTTGCCGCGCATCTCCTGCGCGCTCAGTTCGACCTTGCCGTCGAGGTAGTAGTCGAACTTGCTCGTGTACGGGCGAAAACTCGGATCCTCGAGTTCGAAACGCTCGATCGCGAGCGCCGCATTCGCAAACGCCTGCTTCGAGTCGTCGAACGCATGCTCGCCGAATACCTTGCGGAAGCGATTCGCATACGGCGCGCGCCGCAGCTTCGCGACGACAGCCTCCGCGCTCGGGTTCGCCATCTCGTCCGGATTCAGCAGCGGAAAGCTCGCCTGATCGCGCAACCGGTCGAAGCGCCCGTCCCATCCGAAGCCGCCGATCGGCGCGTTATCGGTCTCCGTCAACCGTTCGGCGACGCTGGCGGCCTTCGGATGCGACCAGATCGGTGTACGGTTCAGCACGTAGCGCAGGCTCGGCACCGCGCGGGTGCCCTGCCGCTTCAGATCGGCACCGCCGAACTGCGCGGCCAGGCCGTTCGGCGGCCCGTACGCGTGCTCGGGACTGTGGCACGTCGCGCACGACATCCTGCCCGACGCCGATAACGACGGATCGAAGAACATCAGCTTGCCGAGGGCCGCCGCGTCGCTCGGCCCGGCCGCGCCAGCCGGCGCGGCGCAGGCCCAGATCGCCAGCGCCGCGCCCAGCGCGCGCCAGCCCCCGCTTCGACACACATCGCCTAGCATCCGCCGCATCTCACAGGTTCGTGAAGATGTCATTGCCGAAGCCTTGCAGGCCAGCCTGCCCTGCATAGCCGAGATGGTCGAGCCCGAAGATGTCCTCGACGCTCTTCAGCATCGAATAGTGGTTGTACGCGACCGTCGACACCGTACCCGGCTTGATGAACTTCGAGATCATCACCGCGCCCGTCTGGTCGCCGCCGAAGCTCTGCTTCGTGAGGTTGATCGTCGCGCCGTGGTAGGCGAGCGACGACGTCTGCGGGAAGACCGGCAGGTTCGGCCCCGGCTGCTGGCTGCAGCAGGTGGTGCCCGCGAACGTGAGGTTGGTCACACCCGGCGACGGTTGCGACACGCTCGCATAGCTGCTCTCGTCGAAATTGACGATCAACAGCCCGTCCTTCTGAAACGCCGGCGACGCGGTGATCAGCGGCACCCACTTCTTCAGGAACGCGTCGGCGCTCGTCAGGCCGCCCGCTTCACCATTCGCACACGGCGCGTCATGGCCGTCGTGACACAGGTTCGGCGTGATCAGGTTGAAGTTCGCCGTGGTGTCGGCCGACTTCAGATCGTTCTCGAGGCTCGCGAGATTCACGACGTTCTTCGCGCAATCCGGCGAGTCGATGATCGAATGGAAGTACACGAA
>NZ_CABVQC010000014.1 GCF_902499175.1 Burkholderia aenigmatica | reverse complement strand
CATCCTCAAGGGGGAGTTCCTGCTGCAGCGTCCCGCTGACCTTGAACAGGCTGCCAAGATGGTCGAACAGTCGGTGCGCATCTACAACCACGAGCGGCCACATGCCGCCCTGAAATACAAAACGCCCGATGCGGTGCATCAGGCGTTTTAGCGTCTGGATACTGTCAACCTATTCCAGGACTTGACAAGGTCGACCGGCCCGCGGTCGACGGACGTCGCGCTTGCGCCCGTGTTACTCGTCGCCTGCGTCGTCCGACATGAACGCACGCATGAACACGAGCGCGCCGAAACCCCATACCGCGTTCGCCGCGAAGCCGGCCGCGAGCACGGGCATCATGTTGCCGGACGGCCAGATGCCGCGCAGCGGATCGATCGCGAACACGCGGGCGGCCGTCAGCACGATGCCGCCGAACACCAGTGCGCCGATCCACGATGCCTCGCGTTCCGGCGACACCCGCAGCAGCCACGCCATCGGGACTGCACAGCATGCGCTGATCAGCGCATTCGCGACAAATTCAGGAATGCCGAGCGGCGCGAACGGCTGCGTGGAGAAGCCGGTTGCGGCGATCAGGTCGGCCGTATGAAGGAGTGCGAGCGTGGCCTCGCGGAAGAACAGGGCGGCCAGGAAGCCGGACAGGAATGGCAGGATGACTTTCTGCATCGATGAGTGCACCGCAGGCGCGCACGGCCGGGGCCGTCCGCGCGGAGTTATTCGGATAGGTGCGTCATTATAGGGCCCGCCCGCCGCGATATTCGCTCCAGCGTCGTGCTAATCACGAAAGCGGAAAACCTAAGCTCAAAAAAATCGTTCCAAAGCCCTGCACCGATCCCTAGACTGATTTCCCAGAAACAGCCGTGCAATCGCGTCCTCGCCCGCTGCACGGCCTGACCGGCGAGCCATCCCGATTCGAACGCACACCATGCATGCGCCGCTGATCCGCGACGCGAGCAGGGCGGTGTTTTTTTCAAATTCCGGCAAGGACAGTCAAGCAGGAGCAGCAAATGAATGTGTTCTGGTTTATCCCCACGCACGGCGACAGCCGCTATCTCGGTACGGCCGAAGGTGCGCGCGCCGCGGACTACGATTACTTCAAGCAGGTCGCGGTGGCGGCCGACACGCTCGGCTACGAGGGCGTGCTGTTGCCGACCGGCCGTTCCTGCGAGGATGCGTGGGTCGTTGCGTCGAGCCTCATCCCGGCGACGCAGCGCCTGAAGTTCCTGGTCGCGATCCGTCCCGGCATCGCGTCGCCGGGGCTGTCGGCGAGGATGGCCGCGACGTTCGACCGCTTGTCGGGCGGCCGCCTGCTGATCAACGTCGTGACGGGCGGCGATGCCGCCGAACTCGAAGGCGACGGCCTGTTCGCGGATCACGACACGCGCTACGAAATCACCGACGACTTCCTGAACATCTGGCGCGGGCTGTTGTCCGCGTCGCACGACAACGGCGGGTTCGACTACATCGGCAAGCATCTGCAATCGAAGGGCGGCAAGGCGCTGTATCCGCCCGTGCAGCGTCCGCATCCGCCGCTTTGGTTCGGCGGCTCATCGCCGGCCGCACATGAGATCGCGGCCGATCACATCGACACCTACCTGACCTGGGGCGAGCCGCCCGAGGCCGTCGCGAAGAAGATCGCGGATATTCGCGCCCGTGCGGAGGCGCGCGGCCGCAAGATCAAGTTCGGCATTCGTCTGCACGTGATCGTGCGCGAAACCGAGGACGAAGCGTGGCGCGACGCCGAGCGCCTGATCAGCCGCCTCGACGACGAAACCATCGCGCGTGCGCAGAAGGCGTTCGCGAACATGGATTCGGAAGGCCAGCGCCGGATGGCCGCGCTGCACGGCGGCAAGCGCGGGGGCCGTGAGGCGCTCGAGGTGTATCCGAACCTGTGGGCCGGTGTCGGCCTCGTTCGCGGCGGTGCGGGTACCGCGCTCGTCGGCAATCCGGAACAGGTCGCGGAGCGCATGCGCGAATACGCGGATCTCGGCATCGAGACCTTCATCCTGTCCGGCTATCCGCACCTGGAGGAGTCGTACCGCTTTGCGGAACTCGTGTTCCCGCTGATCAAGGGCAACGGCGAGGCGAAGGCGACCGGCCCGCTGTCGGGCCCGTTCGGCGAGATCGTCGGCAACAGCTATCTGCCGAAAGCGGCCCAGAGCTGAGCGACGGGAGGCCTGCGATGACAACGAAAACGTCGACGACGGGCGCGGCCGTGGTCGCCCGCGCATGGCGCGGCGTCGCACCGTGGCTCGTGCCGCTCGCACTGCTGGCGGTATGGGAAGTCGGCGCGCGCACCGGCTGGCTGTCGACCCGCGTGTTGCCCGAGCCCGTGGCGGTCGTCCGAGCGGCCTGGTCGCTCGTGACGTCGGGTGAAATGTGGGCGAACGTGAAGGTCAGCACCTGGCGCGCGCTGTTCGGTTTCGCGATCGGCGGCGGCGTCGGCCTCGCGCTGGGGCTCGCGACCGGCTTGTCGAAGGCAGCCGAGGTCGCGCTCGATTCGACGATCCAGATGATCCGCAACATCCCGGCGCTCGCGATGATTCCGCTCGTGATCCTGTGGTTCGGCATCGACGAGAAGGCGAAGCTGTTCCTCGTTGCGCTCGGGGTGTTCTTTCCGGTCTACATCAACACGTACCACGGGATCCGCTCGGTCGACGCGAACCTGATCGAGATGGCGAAGAGCTATGGCGTGCGCGGCTTTGCGCTGTACCGCGACGTGATCCTGCCCGGTGCGTTGCCGTCGATTCTCGTCGGCGTGCGCTTCGCGCTCGGGCTGATGTGGGTGATGCTGATCGTCGCGGAAACGATCTCCGCGCAGTCGGGCATCGGCTACATGACGATGAACGCGCGTGAATTCCTGCAAACCGACGTGGTGGTGGTCGGCATCCTGCTGTACGCGGTGCTCGGCAAGCTGGCCGACGTGCTGGCGAAATGGCTCGAGCGCGTGACGCTGCGCTGGCACCCCGCTTACCAATCAGGAGCAAAGGCATGAATGCGACGACTTCGGCGGCCGCCTACGGCCTGCTCGCCGGCGCAGACCTCGAGGCCGAACTGGCGCAGGCGCGCGTCGCGGACGGCGACGCGCGCGATGCGGCAATCCTCGAACGTGACGGCAGCGCCTCCGTCGTTCCGCTTGCACGGCGGCGGGCAGGCGGCCCGGCACCCGACGATGCGGTGACGCTGTCGGGCGTCAGCAAGCGCTTCGGCGCGCGCACGGTGCTCGACAACGTCGAGCTCGGCATCGCGCGCGGCAGCTTCGTCGCGATCGTCGGTCGCAGCGGCTGCGGGAAATCGACGCTGCTGCGTCTCGTCGCGGGACTCGAGCAGCCGAGCAGCGGCGCGCTCGAGACGCGCGGCGAGGGCGGCGGCGAACTCGATACGCGGATCATGTACCAGGATGCGCGCCTGCTGCCGTGGAAGACCGTGCTGCAGAACGTGATGCTGGGCCTTGGGCGCGGCGCGCGCGACCAGGCACGCGCGGTGCTCGATGAAGTCGGCCTGCTGGAACGCGCGAACGACTGGCCCGCGCAACTATCAGGCGGCCAGCGGCAGCGTGTCGCACTGGCCCGCGCGCTCGTGCACCGGCCGCAATTGCTGTTGCTCGACGAGCCGCTCGGCGCGCTCGACGCGCTGACCCGCATCGAGATGCATGCGCTGATCGAGCGGTTGTGGCGCGAACACCGGTTCACGGCGTTGCTCGTCACGCACGACGTGCAGGAGGCCGTCGCGCTCGGCGACCGCATCCTGCTCATCGAGCAGGGGCGGGTGGCGCTGGATCAGCCAGTGCCGCTCGACCGGCCGCGCGCCCGCGCATCGGCCGCGTTTGCGGCGCTGGAGGATCGCGTGCTGAAACGCGTGCTTGCCGGCGGGCCCGGTGCGGCCGGCCAGGACGCGACGCATGAGACGGATAACGTTCGACCGGTCGGGCAGATCCGCTGGGCCGTTTAAATCCGGGCGGCAACGGCCGCCCGTTGTGAGATCTTTTTCTTCGGAGCGATCAACCTGATGAGCATCACTGCAATCAACGTACGTAACCAGTTCAAGGGCAAGGTGAAGGAGATCATCCGCGGATCCGTGGTCTCCGAGGTCGACGTCGAGACGCCGTTCGGCATCGTCACGTCGGTGATCACGACCCGTTCGGTCGACGAACTCGAACTGAAGGTCGGCGCGGAAGTCGTCGCGCTCGTGAAATCGACCGAAGTATCGATCGCGCGCCTCTGAGCCCGCGTGTCCAGCGCCGGTGCGGCGTCACGGGCAAACTGCCCGTTGGCGCTGCCCGGCATTTCCGTAGCGCGTTTGCCTTGGTATTCGACGTCCTGACGAAGTGCTAGGATGGAGCGACAACGATGCCGGAGGCCAACGCATGACCCCCATCCTTTCCCCCGAAGCCATCGAGGCGCTGAAGTGGATCGACCAGTTCGGTGAAAGCCGGCCGGTTCCCGCCGTGTTCGACGACGTCGTCTACGCGTTGCTGAACGAGGGGCTGATCTACCAGGCGGCGGCCGACCGGGTCGACCTGACGGCCGATGGCAAATCCTTTTTATCCGACGAATACGATTGAGCGCACGGCGCCGACCGCGCGGGCGGCCCGGCGCTGCGTCGCCACGGAGCGTGCGATGGAACCGAGAGGCAGCGACCTCGGCGATTTCAGCGAGCCGTACCGCGGCTTCGAGATCGAGGTGAAGACCGAGCAGGTCTGGGACGGCGAGCATGCGCATTACCGCGTGCTGCAAGGCGATGCCGTGCGGATCGACTGGCGGCTCGTCAAGGTCGACGGGATGCTGCTGACCGAACGACGCGTGATCGAGCGTGTGCTCGACGAGGCGCGGCGGGCGGTCGATACGGAGCTGGGCGAAGGGTAGCCTGCGTGCCGGGCAGGCACGGCCCGTCTTGCGGTAAAATGCCGGGTTGTTCCCGCGCCGTCAGGCCTGTTGCCCGAAATCCATGTCCGTACCGTCCTCGCTTCCTCCTCGCCGCGTATCCGTCGCGCCCATGCTCGACTGGACCGACCGCCATTGCCGGTCGTTCCACCGGACGCTGACGCGCGACACGTGGCTGTATACGGAAATGATCACGACGGGCGCGCTGCTGTTCGGCGATGCTCAGCGGCATCTCGCGTTCACGCCGAACGAATCGCCGGTTGCGCTGCAGTTGGGCGGCAGCGAGCGCGACGACCTCGCGCGTGCCGCGAAGCTCGGTGAGCAGTGGGGCTACGACGAAATCAACCTGAATTGCGGCTGCCCGTCCGAGCGCGTGCAGCGCGGCGCGTTCGGCGCGTGCCTGATGAACGAGCCGCAACTCGTGGCCGACTGCGTGAAGGCGATGAGCGATGCGGTGTCGGTGCCGGTCACGGTCAAACACCGGATCGGTGTCGATGCGGTCGAGGACTACGCGTTCGTGCGCGACTTCGTCGGCACGGTGGCCGAGGCTGGCTGCAAAACGTTCGTCGTGCATGCGCGCAATGCGATCCTGAAGGGGCTGTCGCCGAAGGAGAATCGCGAGATCCCGCCGCTCAAGTACGACTATGCGTATCAGTTGAAGCGCGATTTTCCGTCGCTCGAGATCGTCATCAATGGTGGCATCACGACGCTCGACGAGGTTGCGCAGCATCTGGAGCATGTCGACGGCGTGATGCTCGGCCGCGAGGCGTATCACAACCCGTACGTGCTCGCGGAGGTCGATGCGCGCTTCTACGGATCGACCGCGGCGGTGCCGACGCGCGCAGAGGCCGAGGCGAAGCTGATCGAATACTGCGCGGCCGAACTGAAGCGCGGGACTTACCTCGGCGCGATCGTGCGGCATGCGCTCGGACTGTATCGCGGCATGCCCGGCGCACGCGGCTGGCGTCGTGTGCTGTCCGACAACAAGAAGCTCGCACGTGCCGATCTGGCCGTGTTCGACGAGGCGCGCGCGCATCTGAACGAGGCCGAAGAAATTTTTGAAAAAAAAGCTTTGCAAGATTCAAAAGTGTTCGTATAATCTTGTTCTTCGCTGCTGAAACACAAAAGCAGCGAAGAACAAAAAGTAGTAACAGTGGTGGCTGTAGCTCAGTTGGTAGAGTCCAGGATTGTGATTCCTGTCGTCGTGGGTTCGAGTCCCATCAGCCACCCCAAAGAATTCCAAGCGGTATCAAGTTGTTAAAAACGGCACTGTCCAAAAAGACAGTGCCGTTTTTGTTTTGGAATTCCACAAAATGGACTTCACAGCGCTTTACGATTTTGTTTCGGTCATACACGCGTGCGGTTGTTGCTGGATTCGCGTGAAGGTCGGGCAGTGCGCCGCGCTTGTCCTTGTGCTGTGTCGCGTAATATGCGCGCATGTCATGGACCGTGGACCGGCCGGCAAATACCTTTTCCTCGATTGCCTCGTTCAGCAACTTCCCCTAGAACAACTTTTTGACGCCGTCGCGCATGTAGCGCGTGCCAGACGTCGTCATGATTTCGATCTGCTCGATTACCTCGCTGCGCCTCTTCCACGCTTCACTTTAATGTGACCGGCCTGGCGGCCGACCTGCGGCCACGACAGGTCACTTCGGTTACGGCGCGATGAATGCGGCGTGAATCTGGTCGGTCACTGCGTGCAACATGCTATTCACGACGTCGCCGACGGCGATCCAGAAAAGGACGCGAGCAGCTTGCTTGATGGCCGTCTCCTGCTGCTCGAAATTGCGTGGATGTCCGATAGTTCAGATAGTTCTAACGCACAGTCGAGCAGTTTCTAAAACGTGAAACCAAAAAAATTGCCCGTTCGAGGCGAGCAACACTGAAAGTAGTCCGGGAGCGGCCGGACGTGGCGGCCACTGACTTATTGGCGCTTGTCGGTAGAGAGGGGGTGGGCGGCGATCGGCAGATCGCGATCGGGCAGCGGGGAATCGGCGGTTGCCCGCAAGTAGCCCGGCAGGAAAGCGCGCGTCACGTATATCGTGGCGACGCCGAGGAAGATTCCGGCGACGACGTCCGCTAGATAGTGGCCACCTTCCGTGGGCGTCGACAGGATCATCGCGATGTTCAGGACGCAAGCGGCAGGAAAAACCCGCCGGACATGCCGGAGACTCCATGCGAAACAGATTGCTAGCGCCGCATGGTACGACGGCATCGATACGAGCCCCTGCGCGTTCTCAAGGACGATCTGCCGTAGTTCGCCGGACCGAAGCAAGATGAAATCTGAAACCGTGTCGGCTGTCCCGGGCGCGTGAATTCCGAAGTGCAGGTACGCGCTGCTGGCCGGGTAGAGCCAGCCAATCAATACCACAATGAGCCCCGAGATCGTGGCGTTCAGGACCAGCTCCGAGTAATCCTGCGATTTTCTGACAACAGCCAATATAAACGGGATTGTCGCAAGCTGAATTAATCCGGTTTCATACGCCACGTGCAATATGGTTTTTATGGTGGGATGTGCGCCGACCCACTTATAGAGTACCTCCCACTCGAAACCGAATTGTGAATCGAACCGTAGCAACGCCGTGTCGACCAGCGGGCGCCCAGCGCTTACGGTCAGGTATTGCAGTACCAGAGCGGCGTCGGTGAACGCACAGAAGGCACCGATCCACCACAGCACGATGGCGATTTCACGATAGAAGATGGTCCGCGATTCAGATCGATTACGGAATGCCCGCGAGACCATCCACAGTAGAGTGCCAAGCAACATGGCTAGCACTATTCCGACGCCCTTTTTTGCGATAGTAGAAATAGGCACGAATATTCCGGCTGCTGGGAGCCAGAATAAATCGATCAATACGAGTATGCCGTTGATGGCCCATAGGGCTGCATATGGTCGGCTCCGCGTTTTGTCGTGGTTTGTCATTATCTTGTCGATCGAGCAATACGTCATCGCCCGTACATGGACGGCAGGTGCGTGGCGATCGAACACGGCGCTACCGCGATCTTTTCTCTGCAGTGGGTGCAGTCGATCGAGGCAACATCGCAGTCGTTCGATGGCTTTAACCCGTGGCCAAACGCCGACCCGTCCTCACCGATCCACCACATTGCTCGCGATCCCCGCTTGCACCGTTCGAGCGTTTCGAAAAACCAACCACGACCACAAAGCACCACCAGCCACCTTCGCGACGAACTGCAATGCGGCGATCGTCGGGAACACCGTCCCGAACGCAATCAGCGGAAAGATGATGGAGTCGACAGCCGCCCCCGCGACATTCGCGCCATTTGCACGCGCCAGTATCGGGAAGCGACGTGCGAGTTGAAACACGATCGCGCTCGCCACGGCTGCCGAACCGAACGCCACCAGAGACGCGAGGGCGATTTCCTTGGCGGCGGGATTGAGCGCGTAACTGACGACGCCGGCGGCTGCGATCAACGCAAACATCCGTGACCAAAGCGCGCGGCCGCGCCAGTCCAGATGGAGCCGGTCTCGAATCGCGAGATCGAGTCCGATCAGAAGGAACGCGATGATCGGGGTAGCAGCCGGTCCGAAATGAGCGACCATCAGGTTAGCGACAGCGACCGCTGCGATATAGATCAGGACGTACATGATTCCCCTGTGATAAAGAGTGCGCGATGCGTCGATTCGGAGCCGAAGTTTGCCATACATGGCCAATGAAACGGACGGGCGCTCCGCTACGCGCAAGCCGGGTCGAACGGCGAACGATTGACGGAAAGCAGGGTTGAGCGCAACAGGATATCGTCACTGTGTAGCAGGTTTTCATCAAACCATCTTTGCCGCGAGATCGTATGGCCGTATCCGGTTGACGTGATGTTGTGCAGTTTCCTTTCCCGATTAAGGTTCTCGCTTCCCGTGCCGTTATCTTCCCTGGACAGCCCTCGTGCCTCGAATGCTGATCCGTTTTCTTGCCTGCTCGCGTTCCGCGTGAGCAGGCTTTTTTCGTTTATGGCCGCCCTTTGTCGCCTGAATGGCCGAATGAGACAGGGACTTGGCGTGAACCGACAATGCGCAACAGTCTTACATTGGTGTAATGTATCGACTTCCTCGTGCCCTCATGCTTTGCAGGGCCGTTCGATCCCGACAACCCATGAAGGTGTCGGGATTTTTTTTTGCCTGCATTCCGTTGCGCTGGCAACGAGTTGCAGCGACGCCCGGCAGGCAGGCGCTGACGCGATCGCGTCAGACATGAAGGAGGCGAACGCCCACGAACGTCACGAGCCAGTGTGTGGCGACGGCGCATGCAAGGTACGCGACGATCACGTGCGGCGGGCGACGTCTTGAAAACAGATAGGCTCCGAGCACCGCGAACAGGATAGGCGGTCCGAACAGATACGCGAACAGGTCGACGGTGGCGTGGATCGTTGCTGCGCACGCATCTACGCCGCCACCGCAGGAACCGGCCGGCGGTATGCACAATCGATCAAACGCGATACACAGGCGGCTGTCGATCGTGGCCCACGCGATCACGCTGATGACGCCCGCGATCGCAAATCCGATCGTTCCCAACACACGTCGCATTGTTTGAATTCCCCAAGGTTTGTGTACCCGTGGTTCCGGGTCGGGCCGACAAGTATGGTTCGAGCGCGGCGACGTCGATTTTTGCATGCGTGCAACGCGCGGTATATTTTGCGGCGAGACGTCCCGATCAAGACAACCAGCGGAAGGAGTGACCACCGATGCCGGAAACCCGGGCCACGCTGCGCGCCGCGACAGCGCAAGACGCCAACCACATCGCTCGCCTGCACACGCTGAGCTGGCAAACCGCGTACAGCCACATCCTGCCGGTGGCCTACCTGTCCGACGAGGCGCCGACGGAACACGCGATCCGGTGGCGGCAATATCTCGATCGCAATGAAAAAGAGTGGGGCCTCGTGCTGATCGCCGAGGTGGACGGCGAGCCCGTGGGCATCGTCAGTGCCGAGCGTCCCGTCGATCCGGCGCTTGGCGTGCTGCTCGATTGCCTGCACGTCCATCCTTCTCATCACGGAAGCGGCACGGGCAAGCGCATGATCGAAGCCGTTCGGGCGTGGGCGCGCGGGCTCGGCGTGGACAGGGTCCACCTGAAGGTGCTGGAGGGCAACGAACGGGCGATCGGTTTCTATGAACACAACGGCTGGCAACTGGCGGGTATCGAAACGAGCCGCATCGGCCAGACGGAGGTCACCGACCGGATCTACGCGATACAGGCGTAGCGGCCTGGCGACATTCGAGCGAACGGTCGCATGACGTTCGGCCATCGCCGGGCGAAGGCCAAACGCACTCCAGCGCTACTCGCTGCAGTACCGCACGAGCAAATCGGCTTCCGTCTCATGCACCTCGACGGGCAGGGTCGTTGCGCCCGCATAGGCGAGATAGCGCGCGCGATGCTGGCCGTTGCGGAACGACGCCACGCCGACTTTCGACAGGCCGGGGATGCCGAGCAGCGTGCGCGTTCTCGTCTCGCGAAACGTGATGTACGGCATGTCGGGAATCCTGTCCTGGTCCGGATCGAGGAATTCGCGAATGCCCGCGGCCTTTCCGGGGGCCCAGTACAGCACTGACGGCAACACGTAGTCCGTCGTGTCTCGGTCGGCGCATGTCAGCAGTTTCTTCAGGTCGATCGTCACGACCCGGTGTCGCGTATCGTCGGACGAGAATACCCGCTTGAGGTGCGTATAGGCATAGGGGGCGTGCCCGGGAAGCTGGATAATCCAGACTTCTACGCCATTCTGTTGTGCGTGGGCGAGTGCCATTGCCATTACTTCCTCTGGTGCTGCAAGCGGTCGTCTTTGTTGAAGTTTAGCAGCGCGATTGCGGCGGGAAAGCAGGGCAATACCCGCAACCGGAAAGCGGAGCGATTCGCAGCAGAACCTGAACCGCGAATGAAAGCGCGGAGAGGAAGGGTGGAAAAATCGAATGCGGTCTTGTGTCGGCGATCGATATCGACAGGTCACGGGAATGTCGCGATACTGCCAGCGGGAATGGCGCACCGCGCGAATTTCACTCGGGATTCGCGCGGCGTCGCGAAACCCGGCATGCACGAATCATCATAGGAACAGAGAGGGCAGATTGACCGGAGAAAACCATGCCGTCGAAACTTGAGATCGAGTATCTCGATTACTGTTTCACCGCGACGCTCGAAATCAGGGAGTCCGGTCGGACAGGCGTTGTCGATTGGCGTCTCGAATCCGCTTCGCGAAGCAAGACGCTTGCGTGGATCGTGTTCGACCGCTTTCTCGAGCGGCATGATTTCGCCGATGAAGAAGAGGCGCGTGCCAATATCGTCGACTGGCTGGAGCGGCTGGCCGATCCGAGATCCGGCGCGTCGGTCGAAATAGCGAAGGCGAACGCGGTTGCTGTCGGCGCGGTGGCGACGGGCGCATCGACCGAGTCGACTGCCGAAATCGTCGGCGAAACCGTCATTGATGTCGCCAGCGATCTCGACTGGATCGAGATGGTTGCGGAATGGCTTTTCAGCTGACTGTCACGACGACGAAACCCGGTTGTCATGATGCAAGTTCCTGGGTTCGCGAAACCCGGTTTCGAAAAAATCGGTAGCGAAAAATGAAGTCTGAATCGTGCCGCTAGAAAAAATAGAATGATCCTGCTTTGACAACACTTGCTACTTACCGGAAACTGGCCCCGGGCCTCAAATCATTTGCTTGAATTAAAACAAAATAAAATTCCGGACATGAAAAGAAGAACGCTACTGACGGCGGGCGCGATCATTGTCGCTGCCGGCCTGACAGGCTGCACCGCCATGCTGTTCGAAGACGGCAGATATGAAGAGACAGTCGACCGATTTCTCGTCAGCGAGGACGGCAAGAAATTCGTCGTGCTCGGCAAGAAATATCACTACATCTTCGATATGCCCGAGCATCTCGGCGCTGTGCTGGCATCGCCTTACCGCAAATCGATCAAGGCGGCGCTCTATGGGTTCGCCGCGCAGGGCAGCAAGATCTCGGGCAAGTTTTCGCTGCGGCTCCCCCGCAATGGCATGACCGACGAGGATTGGGATCGCGCGCAGGAGGACGGCTTCACGAAGCTCGGAAGCAGAGATCTGGAGATGAATGGTGTGCTGGACGGATCGCGCTATCTGGCCGATGGTTTTGCGCAAGGCAAGACGTGGTCGTCGTTTGAGCATTCGTACAAGATCCAGGTCACCGATCGCATTACCACGGCAGGCAAGGCCGTGCGCTTGCTCGCGACACCCGTCACGCTCGCGGCCGACGGCGTGATGATGGTCGGGGCAGTGGTGCTGTCGCCCGTCATCGTGGTGATGCTCGCGCCGGTCGCGGGCGTTGCGCTCGGACCGTGACGCGATCCGCGCGGCATGCGAGCGGTCCGGTTGCCGCGGCATTGTCACCAAAGGGTGAGTTGGCGCACAGATCGTTGCGCGGCCCGCGCTCACAATTTGGCCGGTTGACCGTTCTTCCCCGGCCCGGTCAACCGTTTCCCCGCTCGCTCGCGCAGGAGCGGGGGCTTTTTGCCCGTCCGACGCCGGAAGGCTGCGTCGGCGGAACCGGACAGGCGTTCGGCGGGCGGCGTAATCGCATCGGTTGCGCGCCCTGGCATCCGATCGCCTGATCCGTACGAATCGCTTTCCTCGTGCCTGAGCGAACCCTCAGGCCCATCGCCGGTTTCGGCCGGTGATGCCTTGGTCCCGGCGGCGCGCAACCCTGCCGCCGGGATGTTTTTTGCGCCGGATGCGTTGCATCACGTCGCGCGCAGCAGGCACGTTACCCCACTCAGCGAGCCTGTTCGACGCTGGTTTCCCAGCCGTCGTATTCCCCTCCGAACGAACGTACCTCGCGATTGATCGCGACCGTATGGCGCGTGATGTCGGCCAGTGCCATGGTGCCTTGGTGCGAAAACCGTACGGCCGACTTGCCGTCTTCGGTGGGCGCAACCGATTCGACCGGATAGCCTTTCGCTTCGGCCCAGTCTGCGAACTGATGCGCGTCGCTTTGGTCGGGGAAGTACGCCCAGTGCATCACGCGCCGGCTGACGTCGCTGGCGTCGCCTTTCTTCCGCAATTCATCCAGCACGCGCATGTCGCGCATGATCTGCCAGTCGTCGTCGGTCGGGTAGAGCGTCTGCCAGTAGGCTTCCTTGTCCGGATCGTCCTGGTGCGCGTACTGAAGGGCATAGGTCGTCTGATCGGCCAGTGCGTCGACGATCTCCGCCGCTGCCGCGTCGTCGAACGGCACGTAGAAGAGGAAATCCCGGTGGCCGTCGACGGTGATGCGGCCAACCTGCACGCCACCTTTCGCGGTGATCGTGGCGTCCAGCAGATCCTCGATCGTCGCGAGCGCGGCGAATTCGTCGCCGGCCGGCAGGCCTTCCGGTGTCGGATGCGCAAAGGGGACGCGCACACTGAGCAGCGACGCGCGCGGATCGCCTTCCGCGATTTCCGCAAAGCTGTGGTTGAAGCTGATGAAAGCCTGATGGTCGCCCATTCTGGCAGGGAAGGTTCCCCAGGCGTCGGTCATGTGTTTCTCCCGTGCACGATTGTCTGTTGACGGTTGCAAAGCGTCCCAATGTATCATCGAAAATCTCGTTGGCCGGAGAGGCGCACATGATTGCGAGTCTGGGCATCCTGGTGCCGGTCGAATACGACCGCTTTCGGGCGGTAGTGGATTTCTATCGTGTGGCGCTCGCGCTGCCGGCGCATTCCGATGGCGTATCGGCGGCGGGGAATCCGTGGCATCGCTTCGTCGTCGGCGGAGCGACGCTTACCGTTCATACGGGCCGCGCTGGCGAGTTTCCGTATCCGGAGTTTCGACCGACCGGCCATGGCATTGCGCTGGCCATCGAAGTGGCGCATGTCTCGGAAGCCGTCGCGCGGCTCGAGTCGTGCCGCGTCAGTATCCTGAACGAGTGGGACTACGGCGACGGTACGATCGCGATTTCCGTGGCGGATCCGGCAGGAAACGTCTGCGAGATCTGGGGCTGTCCGTGACCCGTATCAGCGCGGCGGGCCGAAAATAATTCAAAGGAGATGCCGATGTCGATGTTTGCGGTGAATGGCGTGCGAATCGATCCGCTCAGCGCGCGCGTGACGCACGTGCGCTGGGCGGCCGTGAATCCGGCCGACCGGTCGTGGGCGGCGGCGCCCAGCGAGGCGCCGGTGGCGGACGTGGCGCGCGCGCTCGCGTCCGGCAACGATGTCCGCGCAATCTTCTCGGCATCGGACGCCACGGCGATCGGGCCCAGGCTCAAACGCGTGCAGTATCGCGATGCATCGGAAGGCATCGAGCTCGACATCGATGCAACGAGCGAGTCGCGCACGTTGCGCGATCTGCCGCAAATCTGACCGGTGCGGCACGCGCCGGCGATAGCGCGCGCGGCCGCATGGCTGGCGCTACCTGGCCGAACGGCCGCTCGCACGACGTCGATCGCGAGGCGTAGTATTGGATGACCGTCATGCTGGGTTGACGGTTGCGCCGAACGGTTTGACGGGCCACGCGATCTTCAACGAGCCCGTTACCGGAAGCGAATATCGCACACGCGTACGAGACCATGTCCAGATCGCTCATCGCCCCGTTGGCATCCGCACTTTGCTTGGCGCTGTCGGCTTGCCAGACCGCGTCCGAGCCGCCTTTGCTGCCGTCGCCCGACACCGCGTCCACAGCCGCGGCCGTTCCGGCATCGTCGCCGGCCGCACCGATCCGCGGCATCGGCCTGGCGCCTCATCTGGCAGGGCAGAGTCACTGGGCCACCGGTCAATGCACGAGCAACGGCACCGTCAAGGTGTGCAACTGAACATGACCGATGCCGATGGCGCGCTGCCCGTTCCGCGCAGACGCAAGCGTGTTGGCGTGCGTCGATACGAACCGTCCTCGATCGTGTCCATTGCGTGGCGACAAGCCGCCCGTCGCGGCGCGTCGATAGGATGTCCGACCTCGATGACCCGGTTGCCGTCGATGTGAGCGATCGGGCGATGAACGATGAACGCGAAACCGCCGATTCCGGCTGGCATGTCGATCCCGTCGCGGGAACGGTCGCCGGCCAGTTGCCGGTGACGCTGGCGGTCGACAGCCGGAGCCTGCAAAAAAGGGCGGTCGCGTGCGCGGTGCTGACCGCCGCGGGCCTATGCGGTTATGCGGCCGAGCCGGCGCTCTGGCCGGTGGCGGCGCTGGCCGTGTTGCTGGCGCTGGCGGGTGTTGCCTTCTTCGTGTCGTCGCGGCGCAGGATGGCGCTGCAGGTCGACGAGACGGGCTTCAGGCTGATCGGGGCCGTACGCGAACAACCCGTCACGCGATGGCGCGACGTCACCGAATTCCGGATCATCAGCGTCGCCGGTAATCGTTACATCGGCTACCAGTTCTCGGCGCATTCGTCGCGCACCAGGGTGCCGGGCGGCGTGATGCTGCCGATCTCCCGGTTTGCCGATCTTCCGCTCGATGCAGTGGCCGGATTGCTGGAGGCATGCCGTCGGCAGTTCGGTATGCCGGACAACGAGGCCGACCGGACGGGCCGATGACGCCCGACACGGGGAGCCCGCGGCCCCGATACGCGAGAAAGCAAAAAATGTCGGGCGCCGTGTCGATTTCCACCGGGTTCGTCCGTCGTAGCATCGGAGGCGTGCGCATCGCGCGTCCGTCCCGATTCCGATACGACAACCGCCCGAAGGAGCGACACCCATGTCCACGTCCGTCAAACCGATCCCGGAAGGGATGCGCACGCTGACGCCGCACCTGATCTGCGCCGGCGCAGCAGCAGCCATCGACTTCTACAAGCGCGCGTTCAATGCGAGCGAACAGTTTCGCCTGACGATGCCCGACGGCCGGCTCGCGCACGCGTGCCTCGTGATCGGCGATTCGACACTGATGCTGGTGGATGAAATGCCCGATCACGGCGCGCTCGGGCCGAAGGCCCTGAAAGGCACGCCGATCTGCCTGCATCTGTACGTGCCGGACACCGACGCGGCGATCGCGAAGGCGGTCGCGGCTGGCGCGACGGTCACGATTCCGGCTGCCGACATGTTCTGGGGCGATCGCTACGGGCAGGTCGAGGATCCGTTCGGGCATCGCTGGTCACTCGCGACGCACCAGCGCGACCTGACGCCCGAGCAGATCGCCGAGGCGATGGCCAGCGCGCCGCCGTGCGGAAGCTGATGCAGCCACGCAACCGCAGTTGAACGGCCGGGCGGCGGCATGCGCCCGCGCTCGGCCAGGATCGATGCAGATGCGTTGGGAAGCGGGCGCCATGAGCCCGCGTTTTGCCCCGATGCGCAATGCGATGCGCGGCGCCTCAAGGTGCCCGGCGCCGTGCCGTAAACAGGGCGAGACCAATCGTTCATCGCTTCCCATCGCACCATGGTTCGAATTCTGTACGCAGGCTATCTCGCGTTTGCGCTGTATCTCCTTTATCCGATGGTTCAGAACACGCTGGCATTCGGCATCGTATGTGCGGGCAGCGCCAGCGGCTTGTCGACGACTTCGGCAAGCGGCGTGAGCGGACAGGCGAATCGCTGTGCGCCGACGACGCAAGCCGGCGTCGCGGCGGGGCGGACGCCCGACATCCACTGAGCGCGACGGTGTTGCGCCGGACGTGCTGGCCATTCGGCTGAATTGAACTTCGAGCCATGCTCGCCGATCATCTGAAACACGGTCGAGCGAATGCGGCAGGGCGCCGCGTGGCGTGCGTCAGTAGCTGGAGCGGTACGGCGTGCCCTGATCGAAGCGGCTTTGCCAGTGTGTGAGATAGCGCGATGCGAGTTGCGGGTTGTTCCACACCACGACGACGTTCTCGGAATTGCGGCTGGCTGCCGACGCGCTGTAGTTGAACGAGCCGGTTTCGACGTGCTCGGCGTCGATCACGAGGTACTTGTCGTGATGGATCGCATAGGCATCGATCGTGCGCGTCGGGATCCCCGCGTTGACGAGCAGGTTCAACGCCTGCTTGCTGCTCTTCGCGCGGTTGCCCTTGTCGTCGACGACCACCGCGACATTCACGCCGCGTCGCTTGGCGGCGAGCAAGGCGCGCGTGACGGGTGGCGACGTGAACGAATAGGCGGCGACGCGGATCGAACTGCGCGCGGCGCCGATCGCTTTCAGCACGAGCGCTTCGGCACCGCTGTCGGGCGAAAACGCCGATTCGACGACCTGTGTTGCGGGGGCTTCGTGAGTGGGGGCCGGCAGCCATCGCGACACGAAGTCGATCGCTTGCTGGAGCAGCGATTCACTTTGCGTCTTGCCGAAGGCGGCGAACGGTGTGGCGAGCAGGGAAGCGGCGAGGCAGGCAGCGGCGAGGCGATTGCGCGACAACATCTTGGACAGCGAACAATTTCGAGACAGCGGGCCGTGAGTGTAACGCAGACGTGGCGGCCCGGTCACGTGCGGATGAGATGAGATGACTCGTCGCGATGGCCTGCGATGTCAGAAGCGGTGACGCAAAGTTGCGTTGCGCGGGATCCGTGTGCGCGCTGGCGGTGAGCAGCAGATCGGCGCGCTCGCGGCGCGCGAATGCACGTGCGGTGGTGGCGTGATAGCGTCGTGCAAGCCATGCGTGCGTGCAGCCGGGCGGGCTTGATGCGGCCCACGACGGCAGCGCGAACGCAACGAACGATCCGTGTGCGTCACGCGTTCACGCATGTCTGTACGACGCAGCGTCAATCCTCGGTCGCAGGCGCTCCGGCTGCCTCGGCCGCAATCCACCCGGGGCCACGCTCCGGCTGCACGTCGCGTGCGTCGAGCGGCTCACCGCACGCCGAGCATACGGTGACCGCATGCATCAGATGGCCGCAAGTGCGGTGGCGCAACTGTACCGGCGGCCCCTGGCCGTCGTCTTTCCAGCGGTCGCCCCACGCCGTCAGCGCGAGCAGGGTCGGGTAGAGGTCGAGGCCCTTGTCCGTCAGTCGGTATTCGAAACGCGGCGGTCGCTCCTGATACGCGCGCTTGACCAGCACGCCTTCGTCGACGAGCCGCGTGAGCCGCTCGGCCAGCACGTGGCGCGTGAGGCCAAGCTGGGTCTGGAACGCGTCGAAACGGCGGCAGCCAAGGAACGCGTTGCGCAGGATCAGCATGGTCCAGCGGTCGCCGAGCACGGCGAGCGTACGTGCGACTGAACAATTCAGCGTGCCGATGTCATCCCATTTCATCGTCGAGTCTCTTGCATCTCTTGCGGCGGTTCAGCGAAATAGCGGGTTCGATTATAGAACCGAACACCGTCGCAGCGTGGAGTTCGCCTTTGCGGAACGTTGCGGCGGTTTCCTGTGGAAAGCCCTTTTAAATCAAATGATTGAGTTCACTCTGATGCACCCCGTTGCGGAGCGTTGCACCTTGTTGCGGCGGGTCGAGGCGAGGGAAAGGCGGGGTGAAAGGACGGGAAATCGCGGGGGGCAGGTCAGACCATCATCGCGATCGCTCGCGGCCACCACCACAACCAGAACGCCATCGCAGTGCACAAGACATCCCTCGGCTGGACGCTCATCGGCTGGGTCGGGTCGCTCGTCTGGGCGCTGACTGTCGTCAGCAAAGCGGAGTAGAGCGGTGAAGACCGCGCCTCGAAGCGTTCGGGCGCGGCAAGCTTCACATATCGTCGATCGAGAGGAACGGCGAGAACTTCTCCGGGATCACGTCCAGTTGCTTCTGAAACCATTCATTCAGTTCTAGCCACTTATCGCTAAACTTTTGTCGGACCTCGTCCGACAGAGTCAACGCTTCCATCGATATAGATACGCTGCGCAGACGGCCCGCGTTTCGATATATCTCGTCCAGGTAGTCGGCAATTTCTTTGCTCAGTAGGAACCGCGTTCCGCGAGTCTTGGCGATGAACTCGTTCATCTCCGCAGTGTCCACGTTGCCCCTCGTGGCGACCTTGGCAACGAACGTCATTGCGGCTTCGTGCACGGTGAACCGCTTATCGAACCGATCGAGCTTCAGCTTGTTCCGGTTTATACGCACCTGCTGCCAAGCGATCCAGCCAGCCGCGATTGCGATGATAGGCGATAGAGCGGCCGCGCTCGCCTGTATCACGGTAGTCCATCCCGACTGAAGTTCGCACGCCATCGCAACCCCGCATTTGGTATTTTGGATCGGAGCATTTTGCCGCTGACGAAGTAATCGCGCGGGTTGCGCTGCGTATGATTCGCAGTTGCACAAAGATGAACATCTGCGCGCCATGAGCCTATTGTCCACGCGGCATCTTCACGCTAATCTCTGGCGATCACCAACACGCATAATTCTGAGAGATGGAGAATACGTACAAGTACGGGATGCATGAGGGCTTAACCCGTGAAGAACTCTTCTTCCTGATCTTTATCGACGAGACGGGCAAGGAGCTAGGAATCGATGATGCAGTCGGTATCGCGATGGTGCTGTCGGGCCAGCGGTTCATCCCGACGCGCGGCAAGTTCGCCGGGGCCGTCAAGGGGACGTCGATCGCGTCTGTCGTTTCCCGCCGCATGCTGCCGTACGAGATAAAACACCGTATCCTTCCGACCGTGACCTCGTTCACCAGCCTGATCCTGATGCGTATCAAATTCACGCGGAACATAGGTGCGTTCGTTGGCCGCGCAATTCCGGGAGTGGGTTGGGTGATCCTCGCGTCGGACGTGACGATGATCACGTATCGTTCCGTCACGACCTACAACAGCACGGTGAAGCCCGAGGACCGTTTGTATGGTTGATTCGTGGGAGAGCCTTGAACAGTTCGTTGCGACTGACGCAGGTAAGCCGCTAGTCGGTCGGCTCGAACTGACGCGCGACACGGACCTCTATCACGACCTGGACTTGGAGCCGGATCGCATCGATAAACTCGTCAGGCGGTGGGCCGTGGAGTTCGGGGTCGACCTGTCGGCGTTCGACATCCACTATTACTATCCGGCCGCGAAGCTCGGCATCGGATCGTTCCTCGCGGCGGTCGTGAAATCCCCGTTCAGCACGGCGGCGCGCGAGACGCTAGGGGGGCGATCGCTGACCCTCGGCATGATGGAAGAGGCGATGGAGCGAGGTCGCTGGGAAGCGTGACCCGACTCGCCTTTTGACTTCCGCACATCCGACCAGAATCTAGCCCCGTAGCGCCTTCCGTCCGGCCGCGCCCACGCGTCGCCCTGTGCGACCCGACGCGAGGCCGTCTTGCGCCCGTTCCGCGCGGCGTCCTCCTTCCCGTACACATCGACACGCCCGGATCGGTCGAGCCGCGACCCGTCGATCGGTCGCCGGGTGTCCGGGGCAGGCGTCGGAAAAGGAGGGGAAGCGTACGGGGATTCGGAGCGGCGAAAACGCCGAAGCCAAGCTGGGCGCGGCTCTCCGGATATACTCCAGGTTCGATTATAGAACCCGTCTTCGGTTGCAACGGGCCCGGTCGCGTTGACAACGGCCACCATCGTTGTCAATAATGGGTTCCAATTTAGAACTTACTCGCGCGGCGACGCGCTTTCAACCCGGAGACAACCCGATGAACCCGCTTTCCCTGTCTGGTCTCGATCTGTTGCGCGCTGCGGTATCGGGCGATGCGCCGCTCGCGTCGATTTCCGAAACGATCCCGATGCGCCCGCTCGATGTCGAGCTCGGTTATGTGAAGTTTTCGGCGCGGGCGGATGGCCGGCACCTGAATCCGCTCGGCGGCGTGCACGGCGGGTTCGCCGCGACGGTGCTCGATTCGGTTACGGGGTGCGCGGTGCATTCGATGCTCGATGCGGGCGTCGGCTACGGTACGGTCGACCTGCACGTGAAGATGCTGCGGCCCGTGCCGCGTGACGTCGACCTGGTGGCGGAAGGGCGGGTGATTCACCTGTCGCGTTCGCTGGGCGTTGCCGAGGGCACGCTGAAGACGGCGGACGACAAGATCGTCGCGCATGCGTCGGCAACCTGCTTCATCCAGCGGCCGCAGTGATGGCGGGCGGCAACGCCATCGTCCGGATCGGCGCGTGAATCTCCACACCGGCGCCGCAGGCCGCCTGTAAGCGATCGCGGCGCCTGTCTGAAGCGGCCGCTTCAGTGTGATAGCGTTCCTGCTTTCCACCGACGCGACAGGACCAGCATGGAATACCGCACACTTGGCGATTCGGGCATCGAGGTCAGCCTGATCGGCCTCGGCACGATGACGTGGGGCGAGCAGAATTCGGAGCGCGATGCGCACGAGCAGATCGACTACGCGATCGGGCAGGGCGTGACGCTGATCGATGCCGCGGAGATGTATCCGGTGCCGCCGAAGCCCGACACGCAGGGGCGCACCGAGCAGTACATCGGCACCTGGCTCGCGCAGCATCGCGCGCAACGCGAGCGCATCGTACTCGCGACGAAGATCGCCGGCCCGGCGCGGCAGCCGCACAATCCGCGCCATATTCGCGGCGAAGGCAACCAGTTCGACCGCAAGAACCTGACCGAAGCGCTCGATGGCAGTCTCAAGCGCCTGCAGACCGATTACGTCGATCTCTATCAGTTGCACTGGCCCGATCGCAGCACGACGACGTTCGGCCGTCCCGCCTATCCGTGGGTCGACGACACCTATACCGTGCCGATCGAGGAAACCCTCGGCGTGCTCGCGGAATTCGTGAAGGCCGGCAAGGTGCGCGCGATCGGCGTGTCGAACGAAACGCCGTGGGGCGTCGGGCAGTTCCTGCGCGCGGCCGAGAAGCTCGGGCTGCCGCGCATCGCGAGCATCCAGAATCCGTACAGCCTGCTGAACCGCACGTTCGAGAACGGTCTGTCGGAATTCACGCATCGTGACGGCGTCGGCCTGCTCGCGTATTCGCCGCTCGCGTTCGGCTGGCTGTCCGGCAAGTACGAGAACGGTGCGCGTCCGGCCGGCGCGCGCATCACGCTGTTCGAGCGCTTCCAGCGTTACAGCAAGCCGCAGGCCGTCGAGGCGACGTCGCGTTACGTCGCGCTCGCGCGGCGTCACGGGTTGTCGCCCGCACAGCTCGCGCTGGCGTTCGTCAACAGCCGGCCGTTCACGCGCAGCAACCTGATCGGTGCGACGTCGCTCGAGCAGTTGAAGGAGAACATCGGCAGCATCGACGTGAAGCTGTCCGACGAGATCCTCGCCGAGATCGACGCGCTGCACGAACTGCAGCCGAACCCGGCGCCTTGACCTGAACAAGCGGCGCACGGCCCGCGCGGCAGCGATGCTGCGGCGGGCCGCACCGGCGGCGCATCGCTGCGCCGTCGTTTCTTCCGTTACCGCATCTTGAGTCGCGTGCGCGCGACGAACAGCGCGATCAGGCTCAGCAGCGCGCAGCCCATCAGATAAAGCGCAGGCGACAGCCGGTTGCCGGTCGTGCTGATCAGCCAGGTGATGACGAACGGCGCGAAGCCGCCGAACAGCGTGACACCCGTGTTGTAGCTGACCGCGAGCCCCGTTGCGCGCGTCTGCGACGGGAACAGCTCGGCCATCAGCGCCGGCAGCGCGCCGCAGTACATCGCCTTCAGCGCACCGATCCAGACCAGGGCGGCGAGCATCGTCGCGAACGACGCGTGGCGTGTGAGCCACGCGAACGTCGGCCACACGGTGACGAGCATCAGCACGGCCGCGGTCGCCATCATGCGGATCCGCCCGGTGCGATCGGACAGGTGGCCGACGACCGGCGTGACGAGCGTCAGCACGAAGCCGGTCGCGAGCGTGGCTGCGAAGCCCGTCGACGCAGGCAGCCCCAGCTGCTTGATCGCGTAAGTCGGCATGTACAGGATCATGTAGTTGATCGCGGTCGAGATCACGAGCGCGCCGATCGACAGCAGCACCCGCACCTTTTGTTCCGCGAACAGCTCGCGCACCGGCGCTTCGGAGCGTGCCTGCGTCTTGAACTCGACGCCTTCGTCGACGTAACGGCGGATGTACAGCCCGACCGGGCCGATCGCGAGCCCGAACAGGAACGGCACGCGCCAGCCCCAGCTTTCGAGTTGCGCAGACGTCAGCGTGGAGGTCAGCAGCGCGCCGAAGCCCGATGCGAGCAGCGTCGCGAGGCCCTGGCTCGCGAACTGCCAGCTCGACATGAAACCGCGGCGCTGCGGCGCGTGCTCGACGAGGAACGCGGTCGAGCTCGCGAATTCGCCGCCCGCGGAAAAGCCCTGCATCAGCCGCGACAGCATGATCCCGAGCGGCGCGAGGATGCCGATCGATGCGTAGGTCGGCATCAGCGCGATCAGCAGCGTGCCGGCCATCATCATCGCGATCGACAGCAGCAGCGACGCCTTGCGGCCCGCACGGTCCGCGTATGCGCCGAGCACGAAGCCGCCGATCGGCCGGATCACGTAGGACAGCCCGAACGTGCCGAGCGTAAGCATCAGCGACGTCGCTTCGCTCGTGGCGGGGAAGAACAGCTTGGCGATCGTCACCGCGAAGAAGCCGTAGACGATCAGGTCGAACCATTCGAGTGCGTTGCCGATCGACGCCGCGAAGATGATGCGCCGGATCTTCGCGGCGCTGGGGCGGGCGGCTTCCTGCGAGGTCAGGGTGGTCGTATTCATCGTGTATGCAGGTCCCGTGAAAGGGGCGAAGCGCGTTACAGGGCGGCGCCGGCCGCGGCGGGCGCCGCGCGGCGAACGGTCGGTGCGTCGTCGCCGAGATCCCAGAAGAGGCCGGCCATCATCTGCAGCCCCTCGCTGACGACGCTCGCGAGCAGGTGCTCGTCGGGGGCGTGCTGCGAGCACGCCGGGTACGAGTGCGGCACCCACAGCGTCGGCAGCCCGAGCGTGTCGGCGAACACTTCGTTCGGCAGCGTGCCGCCAAGATTCGGCAGGATCGCGGGCTTCTTGCCGGTGGTGCGCGCCAGCGACGCGACGGCCCAGCGGACCCACGGATCGTCCGGCGGCACGGGCGTCGCCGGTGCGCCGCGTTCGACGTCGATCTCGATGTCGGCGAAGCCGTGTGCATCGAGGTGCGTGCGCAGATGGGCATGCAGCGCTTCCCAGTCGGTGCCGACGACGAAGCGCAACTGGCAGTGCGCATACGCGGCGGGCGGGATCGCATTGACGGGGTGCTCGGGGTTGCCGGCCTTGAACGCGAGGATCTCGAACGTGTTCCAGCCGAACACGCGCTCGGCCGCGGTGAGGCCGGGCTCGCCCCAGTCGGCGTCGAGCGCCGGATCGCCGGGGCCGCCGCCGACGGAGAGATCGGCGAGCGCATCGCGCACGGCGGCCGGGATCGGCGGCGGACGCAGCCCCGCGACGCGAATCGCGCCGCGCGCGTCGACGAGGCTCGCGAGCGCGTGCGCGAGCACGATCGCCGGATTGCGCAGCAGTCCGCCCCAGTTGCCGGAATGATGCGCGCCGTCGCGGGTCCGCAGGCTCAGCTTGAAATTGACCGAGCCGCGCGAGCCGAGGAATACCGTGGGGCGCGCGGCGGCGATGCGCGGGCCGTCGGACGCGATCAGCACGTCGGCCGCGAGCGCGTCGCGCTCCTGGCGGCACAGTGCGTCGAGGCCCGGCGAACCCGTTTCCTCGCCCATCTCGATCAGCAGCTTCGCGTTGAAGCCGAGCCGGCCGCCGCGCGCGTCGAGCACGCTCGCCAGCGCGGCCAGGTTGATGGTGTGCTGGCCCTTGTTGTCGGCGCTGCCGCGGCCGTACCAGCGGTCGCCGTCGGCCGTCAGCGTCCACGGCGACAGAGGCGCGCGCCACTGCGCGTCGTAGCCGCGCACGACGTCGCCGTGGCCGTAGATCAGCACGGTCGGCAGCGCGTCGTCTTCGTGGCGCGAGGCGAGCAGGAACGGGCCGCCGCCGTCGACCGGATTGTCGACGATCCGCGACGTGAAGCCGAGGCGCGCGGCCTCGGGGGCGATCTCGTCGGTCAGGTAGGCGCGCAGCGCGGCTTCATTGCCGCTTTCCTGGCTCTCGGTGCGCAGGCCGACGCGGCGGCTCAGGGTCGTGAAGAACGCACCGGATTCGAACTGGTTCAGCGCGTGCTGGATGGCGGCGGTACGGCTCAAGTCGTGTCTCCTCTGTCGGGTTCGCTGCGCGCGGCGGATCGGGCATGCAGCGTGAAGTGCGATCGATTCTAGAAAGCCGATTTATTTGTCACAATGATCGAATTTCGAACCTTTCTTTGCCTAAAAGGCAAAGCAGCGCGGCCGACGGCCGGGCGGAGACAGAACGATGGCGGCTTTCCTGCATGGCCTGGCGTTACGGTATTTCGTCGAAGTGGCGCGCACCGGCTCGATCAGCGACGCGTCGGCGCGGCTGCACGTGGCCGTATCGGCGATCAGCCGCCAGATCGCGAAACTCGAGAGCGAGCTCGGCGCGCCGCTGTTCGAGCGCCGGCCGCGCGGGATGGCGCTGTCGGAGGCCGGCGAACGGCTGCTGGCGTTCGCACAGCGCAGCCTGCTGGAGGCCGAGCACGTGATGAAGGACATCGGCGGGCTCGATGCGCTGCACGGCAGCCTGCTGAAGATCGCGTGCTCGGAAGGGTTCGCGATCGATTTCCTGCCCGGCACGCTCGCCAGCTTCAAGGCGCGCCATCCGGGCGTCGATTTCTCCGTGTGGGTGGTGTCGCCGGCCGACGCGACGCGGCGCGTGCGCGACGGCGACGTGGACATCGCATTGAGTTTCAGCCTCGCGCCGGAGAAGGGCGTGCGCGTCGAACATACCGAGCGCGCGCCGATCTTCGCGCTGGTGCGGCACGACCATCCGCTCGCGACGCGTGACGCGGTGTCGCTCGCCGATGTCGCGCGTCACCCGCACGTGCTGCCCGAGGCAGGCACGACGGTGCGACAGCTGATCGACATCGCGTGCGCGCTCGACGGGCTGCTGCTCGAGCCCGAACTGACGAGCAACAACACGGCGGCGATGTACGGCTACGCGCGGCGCACGGGCGCGGTGATGTTCACGGGGCTGCTGTCGGTGCGCGACCGCTGCGCCGCGGACGGCTTTGTCGTCGTGCCCGTGACGAACCCGCAACTGCGCGAGCGCAGCATCCAGGTGCAGACGATGGCGGGGCGCGATCTGCCCGCGTCGGTACGGGCGTTCCGCGACCATCTGATCGACGCGATGCAGGCCGCATCGGCGCCGCCGACTGCCGCGCGCGGCCCGAGACGCCGGCCCGTGAGATAATCGTCAATCCGCCTTCCTTGTCCATGCGGCTCATCGAGCCGCATCGCCCCTGTTTGACGCCAAATTGAAGAACCTGATTGTCACCCTCGATCGCGCCGGCGAGTTCGACGAGATCATCGACGTGCGCACGCCGCTCGAGTTCGCCGAGGACCATATTCCCGGCGCGCTGAACGCGCCTGTCCTCAGTAACGAGGAGCGCGTGCTCGTCGGCACGATGTACCGGCAGGTGTCGCCGTACGAGGCGACGCGCGTCGGCGCGGCGATCGTCGCACGCAACATCGCGCGCCATCTCGATACGACGTTCGCCGACCGTCCGCGCAACTGGCGGCCGCTGATCTACTGCTGGCGCGGCGGCAAGCGCTCGGGCTCGATGACGACCTGGTTCAACCTGATCGGCTGGAAGGCGCGCCAGCTCGACGGCGGCTACAAGGCGTACCGCCAGTCGGTGTGCGCGACGCTCGACTCGCTGCCGACGCGGTTTCGCTACATCGCGCTCGTCGGCCATACGGGCTGCGGCAAGACGCGCCTGCTGAACGCACTGCGCGACGTGGGCGCGCAGACGCTCGATCTCGAAGGGCTCGCGTGCCATCGCGGCTCGCTGCTCGGCGCGCTGCCGGGCAAGCCGCAGCCGGCGCAGAAGGGGTTCGATTCGGGGCTCGTCGAAACGCTTGGACGTTTCGACCCCGAATGGCCGGTATTCGTCGAGTCGGAAAGCCGCAGGATCGGGCTCGTGCAGTTGCCGATCGCGTTGATCGACGCGTTTCACGCCGGGCCGTGGGTGCATGTCGACGCGGCGCACGACGAGCGCATTGCGTTCCTTCTCGACGATTACGCGCACCTGTTCGACGAACCGGACGCGTTCAAGGCGCAGCTCCATCGGCTGATCGGCCTGCATAGCCGCGAACAGGTGACGCATTGGAAGGCGCTGATCGATGCAGGCGCGCGCGCCGACCTGTTCACCGAGCTGATCGACAAGCACTACGATCCCGCCTACGCACGGACCTACCGCGCGACGTATAACAAGCCGAACCGGGCGCTGACGTTCACGTTCCGGCCCAATGCCGCCGACGTGCACGAACAGGCGCGTGCGCTGCTGGCCGAACTCGCACAAGCCGGGTTGCCCGCATCGGCCGCGCTTGCCGCAGGCGCGACATCCGCAACCGACCCAGACCAATCGACGACCACACGATGACGACCACCCGCACCCAACCCAGTCCAGCCCTCGGCTGGATGACCTTCCTGCTGATCGCGGTCGCGGGTCTGTTCTACGTGAAATGGTTTCCGTACTACAACAAGGCGTTCGTTGCCGCCGAGCATCATTCGATCGGCCAGTCGATCCTGATGGGCACGTCGGCGGCCGCTCCCGAGCCGTCGCTGAAGGCTGCGCTCGACTACGCGTGGGCGTACGGCAAGGCGATCTGGCAGGCGATGGTGCTCGGCCTGCTGCTCGGCTCGGCCGTGCAGGCGCTGCTGCCCGCGCACTGGGTCGCGCGCGTGCTCGGTCGCACCGGCTTCGGCAGCGTCGCCGCGGGCGGCCTGCTGTCGCTGCCCGGCATGATGTGCACGTGCTGCGCAGCGCCAGTCGTCGCGGGGCTGCGTGCGCGCCATGCATCGCCGGGCGGCGCGGTCGCGTTCTGGCTCGGCAACACGGTGCTGAACCCGGCGGCGCTGGTCTTCATGGGCTTCGTGCTCGGCTGGCAGTGGAGCGCGCTGCGCCTCGTGCTCGGCGTCGCGATGGTGTTCGGGATCGGCTATCTGCTGAACCGGATCGCACGTCCTGAAGACACCCGCATCGACGATGCGCAGCTCGCCGCGCTGGCGGCCGAGCAGGCCGCGGCCGGCAATCCGTTCGTCCGCTGGGTGAAGCTGCTCGCACGCATGGCCGTGCGGCTCGTGCCCGAATACATCGTGCTCGTGCTGCTGCTCGGCGCCGCGCGCGCATGGCTGTTCCCTCATATCGGCCCGGACATCGGCAATCATCTCGGCTGGATCGTCGCATTCGCGGTGGCAGGCATGCTGTTCGTGATCCCGACGGCCGGCGAGGTGCCGATCATCCAGGCGATGCTGTCGCTCGGCATCGGCGTCGGCCCGGCCGCCGCGCTGCTGATGACGCTGCCGCCGATCAGCGTGCCGTCGCTCGCGATGCTCGCGCGTTCGTTCAAGCCTTACATGCTGGCCATTGTCGCGATCCTCGTCGTCGTATTCGGGATCGCGAGCGGCCTGCTCGCGATCGCGCTCGGGTTCTGACGCGTACAAGCGGCGCGCCTGTCGGGCGCAATCGTCATATTCATCCGGCGCCGCCGTTTCACGTGTGCGGCGCCATTTACAAGAAGCAAACAGGAAAACGCATGACCCAACCGAAGATCCATCCTCGACTCGAAAAGGCGCTGACGCGCGGCGATCTCGCGATCCGTCAGGCCAATTCCGCGCGGGCGACTGCCGTGCTGAACGCACTCGGCACAATGATCATCGAGGCCTCCGCAACGATCGGCGTCGACGCCAGCATCGACATTCCGCAAGGCGACCGCATTTACGATCCGGTCAACGGCCTGTGGCCGCAGAAGATGCTGGTGTCGTTCGACGGCCCGGTGGACGAAGCCGACAAGGAAGAGCTGCGCTCGGTCTATCTGGTTGCTGACGATCCGGGCACGCAGTTCCGCGTCGAATGGCATCGCGCCGACGGCAAGCTCGGCCGCCAGGAAGGTGGCCCGCTCGCGACCGTCGCGTTCCTGACCGACGTCGAGATTCCGTGGAGCGATGACGACGAGTGACGTCGTCGCATGAGGCCGGTGCGCCGGCCGTCAGCGCATCATCCGCCGCCGGAACAGCCACGCGGACAGCAGGAATCCGCCGACCGCGTAGCCGGCGAGCACCGCGACATGCAGCGCGACGTCGGTCGCCGGCCGGCCGAGCATCGCGGGCCGGATCAGCTCGACCGCGTTCGCGAGCGGCAGCGCCTGCGCAGCGTGCTGGGCGATCGGCGGCAACTGCGTGGTCGGGAAGAACACGCCCGACAGCAGCAGCATCGGCGTCAGCACGAGCGTCTGATAAAACATGAAGAAATCGTAGGACGGCGCGAGCGCCGTGACGATCATCGCGATGCTTGCAAACGCGAGGCCCGCGAGCGCGATCACGGGCAGCGCCGCGAGCATCGACGGAAACTGCGCATAGCCGAGCGCCCCCGCGACGAGCATGATCGCGGCCCCCGACAGCATCGCCTTGCTGGCCCCCCAGACGATCTCGCCGAGCACGATGTCGCCGAGCGCGATCGGCGTATGCATGATCGCTTCCCACGTGCGCTGCACGTGCATCCGCGAGAAGCCTGAATACATCGACTCGAAGCTCGCGGACATCATCACGCTCGACCCGACCGTGCCGGCCGCGAGGAACGCGATATACGACACGCCGTCGACATGGCCGAGCATCAGCCCGAGCCCGAACCCCAACCCGAACAGATAGATCATCGGATCGGCAAGATTGCCGAACATCGACGCGAGCGCGAGCTTGCGCCAGACGAGATAGTTGCGCCGCCAGACGGCGATCCAGTTGGTCGCGTTGGCGGGCATCGCGATCGCGAAGCGTGACACGCGCGGCGGTGCCGACGGTGCGGCGGTGGAATAGTTGCGGACGTCCATGATCGATCAGTCCTGCATTTCGCGGCCAGTGAGCCGCAGGAACACATCTTCAAGATTGGCCGGGCGATGCAGATAGCGCAACCCCGGGCGACCCTTGAGCCGCGCACTGAGCGGTTCCGGGTCGCTCACGTAGCAAAACAGCGTCTCGCCGCTGATCTCGGTGTGCTTCGCGAACGCCGACAGCTCGTCGCGCAACGTGGCCGGATCGGGCCCGTAGATCTCGATCACGTCGCAGCCGATTTCCGATTCGATCAGCGCGTGCGGCGCGCCTTCGGCGATCTTGCGGCCTTCCTCGATCACGCACAGGCGGTCGCACAGGCGTTCGGCTTCTTCCATGAAGTGCGTGGTGATCAGGATCGTCTTGCCGCGTGCGAGCAGCGAGCGCAGGCGTTCCCACATGAGGTGACGTGCCTGCGGGTCGAGGCCCGTCGTCGGCTCGTCGAGCACCAGCACATCGGGATCGTTGACGAGCGCGCGGGCGAGCGTCAGACGGCGCTTCATGCCGCCCGACAGCTCGCCGACCTTCGCATCGGCCTTGCTCTCGAGCTTCGCGAATTCGAGCAGCGGCTTCACGAGCGCGCGCGCAGCCTGCGCGGACATGCCGAAATAGCGGCTGAACACGAGCAGGTTCTCGCGCACGGTGAAGTCGGGGTCGAGATTGTCGAACTGCGGGACGACCCCGACGCGCTGGCGCGCATGCCGCGCGCGTGATGGAACCGGTTCGCCGCAGAGCGAAATGGTGCCCGCATCGGGATGCGTGAGACCGAGCAGCATTTTCAGCGTGGTGGTCTTGCCGGCGCCGTTCGGCCCGAGCAGGCCGTAGCATTCGCCGGCCTGTACCGTGAAGGACAGGCCGTTGACGACGAGCTTGTCGCCATAGCGCTTTTCGACGTTCCGGAAATCGATCGGTGCAACGGACATGGGCATGTTGTCGTTGTAAGCGGGCGCGGAAGCGTTCCGCTGTCCGATGCGTGGCCGGTTGGCGAACCGATCGGACGATTGCGTGTCACACGGGCATGACCGAAGCGCACGATGCCGGCGCCTGATGGCCCGCTGGAGTACGAACGGGCCATTCTAGTGCATCGGCTGCGTCTCTTCAGGGCATGCCTGCACGGTGCGATGCATGCGCGCACCGATCGTGCACCGCATCATCGCGCACGCGCCGAGCGGGGCGAATCAGCGTTTTCCATCCCTTGCGTCCTGAATTGCGGCGCACCATGATGAATGCGTAGGCTCGTTGTTGCGATAGGGAGGTTTCATGGCTAGCTACAACAAGATTCTGCTGTGTTACGACGGCACGCTCGAAGGACGCAAGGCATTGCGCTGCGGCGCCAATCTCGCGATGGACCTGAAGGCCGAGACGCATTTGCTGTCGGTCGTCGACATGCGCTCGAGCATTGCACAGAGCGCGGGTTTGCTGACCGACGTCGCGTGCGGCCGGTTCGAGGAAACCGCGCGTGAAATCCTGCAGGAAGGGGTGAACTGGCTGCGCGAGCGCGGCGTGCAGGCCGAAGGCCATTTCGCGTTCGGCTATCCGATCGACGAAATCGCGAATCTCGCGACGGAACTGCAGGCCGACCTGGTTGTGGTCGGCCATCGGTGCCGCAGCGGGCTGTCGAGATGGTGGATGGGGTCGGGCAACACGCAACTGCTCGATCGCGTGAACTGCAGCATTCTGGTTGCGTGTTCGTCGGCGCAGGAGCAGAAGGCCGAAATCGCGCGCGAGCGTGAAGCGGCCACGGCGAACGGCAAATGATCCAATGATTCGATGACTGCCTGACCGGCGAACCGCGCCGGTCAGGGGTCGCGCCACGTCAGTGGCGCGGGCGTCGGCAGTGGCCAGCCAAGACCGGTCAAGCGTGCAGGTCGATCGCCGACAACTTCCACGAGAACAGGCCGAAGCGGTGGAATATCGCCGCGTAGCGCGTGCCGTCGGCACTGCGCTGGTAGGTCACGACGAATTCGTCGATATTCCGGTAGCCGGCGCTGGTTTGCTGCTGGTGCGGCGAATGCGTTGCATCGGCCGGGCTGGCCGGTGCGGCAGCGGCGGGTGGTTGCGATGACGCAGCCGTAGCGGCTACGTTGCTGCCCGGAGTCGCAGCGCTCGCCGGTGCCGGATTGGCCGATGGTGCGGTCGGCGCATTGCCCGGTGCATTGCCGCCTGGCGGCAGATTCGACCATTCCGGTGGACGCTCACCCGGATTGCCACGCGGCGGCAACCCGCTCATCAGCGCGGCCACGCCCTCCGGGGTCGCGTACGCATCGACCAGCGGGCCGATCAGCGCAGACCCGATCAGCGCGCCGATCACCGCAAACGGATTGTTCTTCTTCACCGCGTCGATCCGGCGCATCAACTCTTCCGTGACCTGCTGCTTCAGGCTGATGCGCAGCGACGGAAAATCGACATATTCACTGATGGCCTGCGCATCGCGCGCATCGATCGCCGATTTCAGGCGACCGAGCGCGACGTACGGCGACGCGTAGGCATAGCCGATCGCCGCAATGATGGCGACGGCCAGCACGACGATCAGCAGGGGCTTGAGCCGCCAGGCGCGGCTCGACGATCCGGTCACGTTGCCTCCGGTGCGGGGATTCCGCAATCAGAGACCGCCTGGCGTGGCCGATCGTTCCTCTGCGATGCAGCGATCGATCATCCGGCACACGGCATCGATCGTGCCGACCATGATCAGGCGCGAACGGCCGTGATAGACGCGCACCGGTGCGCGGCGTGCGGGTTCTGCGTGATTCAGGCCGGCGTTCAGCGATACCCGCGCGAAAGCGGGGAGCGCCGACGGCAGCAGGGACGCCTGCCGTTCGACTGCGACTTCTTCTTGCACAGGCGCCGCCGCGGACAGCGGTGCGCAGGGCGTGCGGCCGCGCAGGTGACGCAGGCGACCGAATTGACGGAAAGGCAGCAGACGGGAAAGGCGTTCCATGATGTTCTCCTCAGCGAGACGGAATGTCAGAGTTCGCCCGAGCGGATCAGCCCGACGGCGATGCCTTCCAGCGCGAATTCCGCGCTGCCGGCCTTGACGAAGATGTTTTCGTAATCCGGGTTCTCCGCGATCAGCTCGAGACCGCCCGGCCGGCGCATCAGGCGCTTGACCGTGACGTCGTCGCCGAGACGCGCGACGATGATCTGGCCGTCCTTCGCTTCCGTGCGCTTCTGCACGGCGAGGAGGTCGCCGTCGAGGATGCCGGCGTCGCGCATCGACAGGCCGCGCACTTTCAGCAGGTAGTCGGGCTTGCTGGAGAACAGCGCGGGATCGCACGCGTAATGCTGCGAGATGTGCTCCTGCGCGAGGATCGGGCTACCGGCCGCGACGCGGCCGACGAGCGGCAGCGACAGCTGCATCAGGCCGGCGTGCGGCAGCGTGAACTGGTGCGGGGCGTCGTCGATGCCGAGCAGGCGGATGCCGCGCGACGCACCGGCGGCCAGCTCGATCACGCCTTTGCGGGCCAGCGCGCGCAGGTGCTCCTCGGCCGCGTTCGGCGAGCTGAAGCCCAGCTCGGCCGCGATCTCGGCACGGGTGGGCGGGAATCCGGAGCGCTCGATCGCGCGGCGGATCAAGTCGAACACTTGCTGCTGACGGGCGGTGAGTTTGGTCATGGCTGAACTGTATGGATAGACAGTGAGCTGTATTTTTATACAGTAGTTCGCGAATTTCAAGTGTTACGTGAGGTTCGACGCGATCACGCCGGTTCCGGCGTGATTTCGCGACGTCCGGACGCCGGTTCATCTGCCGCAACCGTCCATCCCGTCTGCGTTAGCACTTTTGAGTATTAAAAAATGAGGAACGATTATTTTTAATCATGTAACCCGTTCGTTAGACTGGCCCGACATCGCAATACCGACAACACTGGAGAACCAAGGATGGGCAAGCGCAATACGGGGCTGGTGGGCGGAGTGGGCCGCCTGATCGCAACACTCGCGCTGGGCGCGGCGGCGGCGCTGGGCGTCGCGACGCATGCGCAGGCCGATACGACTTTCCTGAACGTGTCGTACGACCCGACGCGCGAGCTGTATCAGGACTTCAACCAGGCGTTCGGCAAGGAGTGGAAGGCCAAGACGGGCGAGACGGTCAACTTCAAGCAGTCGCACGGCGGTTCGGGCGCGCAGGCGCGCTCGGTGCTCGACGGCCTGCAGGCCGACGTCGTCACGCTGGCGCTGGCGTACGACATCGACGCGCTCGCGAACAAGGGGCTCGTCAACAAGGACTGGCAGAAACGCCTGCCCGACAACGCGTCGCCGTATACGTCGACGATCGTGTTCCTGGTGCGCAAGGGCAATCCGAAGGGGATCAAGGACTGGGACGACCTGACCAAGCCGGGTATCTCGATCGTCACGCCGAATCCGAAGACGTCCGGCGGCGCGCGCTGGAACTACCTGGCTGCCTGGGCGTACGCACTGCACAAGCCGGGCGGTAACGAGCAGACGGCGAAGGAATTCGTCACGAAGCTCTACAAGAACGCGGGCGTGCTCGATTCGGGCGCGCGCGGCGCGACCACGAGCTTCGTGCAGCGCGGGATCGGCGACGTGCTGATCGCATGGGAGAACGAGGCGTTCCTGTCGGTCAAGGAGTTCGGTACCGACAAGTTCGAGATCGTCGTGCCGTCGGTGAGCATCCTGGCCGAACCGCCCGTCGCGGTGGTCGACAAGGTGGTCGACAAGAAGGGAACGCGCAAGCTGGCCGAGGCGTACCTGAACTTCCTGTATAGCCCGCAGGGCCAGGAGATCGCGGCGCGCAACTACTACCGGCCGCGTTCGAAAAACGTGGCGGCGGAGCTGACGAAGCAGTTCCCGAAGCTGAAGCTGTACACGGTCGACGATACCTTCGGCGGCTGGACGAATGCGCAGAAGACGCATTTCGCGGACGGCGGCGTGTTCGACTCGATCTACAAGCCGCAGTAACGCCATAACGACAGCGGTGCGCCACGACAGCGCGCCGCATCCCCGACGGCCCGCCGGCGCAATGCATCGCGCCGGCGTTTGCGTCGGACCCGTGAGCAGCAACGACCCAGCAAGAGCATCCGATGACGACGTACACCTTTCGCAAGCCGAGCGCGCTGCCCGGTTTCGGCGTGACGCTAGGCATCACGGTGGCCTATTTGAGCCTCGTGGTGCTGATTCCGCTCGCCGCCACGTTCCTGAAGACCGCGACGCTGTCGTGGGACCAGTTCGTCACCGCCGTCACGTCGCCGCGCGTGCTCGCGTCGTACCGGCTGACGTTCTTGTCCGCCCTCGGCGGCGCGCTGATCAACGCCGTGTTCGGCTTCCTCGTCGCGTGGGTGCTCGTGCGCTACACGTTCCCGTTCAAGCGCCTCGTCGATGCGATCGTCGACCTGCCGTTCGCGCTGCCGACGTCGGTCGCCGGCATTTCGCTCGCGGCCGTCTATGCGACCAACGGCTGGGTCGGTCAGTATCTCGCACCACTCGGCATCAAGATCGCGTTCACACCGGCCGGCGTGCTGGTCGCGCTGACCTTCATCGGGCTGCCGTTCGTCGTGCGCACGGTGCAGCCGGTGCTCGAGGATTTCGAGCGCGAGCAGGAAGAGGCCGCCGCGTGCCTCGGCGCGTCGCGCTGGCTGACGTTCCGCCGCGTCGTGCTGCCGGCGGTGCTGCCGGCGCTCCTCACCGGGTTCGCACTGGCGTTCGCGCGCGCGCTCGGCGAATACGGCTCGGTGATCTTCATCGCCGGCAACGTGCCGATGAAATCCGAGATCACGTCGCTGCTCATCATCACGAAGCTCGAGCAGTACGACTACGCGGGCGCGACCGCGCTCGCGGTCGTGATGCTCGTCGTGTCGTTCCTGATGCTGCTGCTGATCAACACGCTGCAGTGGTATCTGCAGCGCCGCACGAGCAAGGGCGCGAGCGGTCCCGCGCCCGCCACCGTCACCGCCGTCGCAGCAGGAGGCCAGCAATGAGCCAGGAGGCCACCGTCGTGCTGAAAACCCCGTCTTCGGCTGCGCAAGGGCGCGCCGCAAAGCGGCTCGACCCCGTCAGCGAGTCGCGTGTCGTGCGCTGGCTGCTCACGGGCATCGCGCTGGCGTTTCTTGCGTTCTTCCTCGTCGTGCCGCTTGCCGCGGTGTTCGTCGAGGCGCTGCGCAAGGGCATCGGCTTCTATCTGGAATCGCTCGCCGACCCCGATGCGTGGGCGGCGATCAAGCTGACGCTGACCGTCGCTGCGATCGCCGTGCCGCTGAACCTCGTGTTCGGCGTGTGCGCGTCGTGGGCGATCGCGAAGTTCGAGTTCCGCGGCAAGGCGTTGCTGACGACGCTGATCGACCTGCCGTTCTCGGTGTCGCCGGTGATTTCCGGCCTCGTCTACGTGCTGCTGTTCGGCGCGCAGGGCTGGCTCGGGCCGTGGCTGCAGGATCACGACGTGCAGATCATCTTCGCGGTACCGGGCATCGTGCTCGCGACGATCTTCGTCACGTTCCCGTTCGTCGCGCGCGAACTGATTCCGCTGATGCAGGCGCAGGGCACCGACGAGGAAGAAGCCGCGCGCGTGCTCGGCGCATCGGGCTGGCAGATCTTCCGTCGCGTGACGCTGCCGAACGTGAGGTGGGGCCTGCTGTACGGCGTGATCCTGTGCAACGCGCGCGCGATGGGCGAGTTCGGCGCGGTGTCGGTCGTGTCCGGCCACATTCGCGGCGTGACCGACACGATGCCGCTGCACGTCGAGATCCTGTACAACGAATACAACTTCGCGGCGGCGTTCGCGGTGGCGTCGGTGCTGGCGCTGCTCGCGCTCGTCACGCTCGCGCTGAAGCTGCTCGCCGAGCGCCACCTGGCCGCCGAGCTGGCCGGCGCGCGCGACACCGCTCCCGCACATGCCGGCCCCGTCGCCGTCGTTTCGTCGAAATCGTAAAGAGGCAACCAGAATGGGTATCACCGTCCGTCACCTTCAGAAGCGCTTCGGCGATTTCACGGCGCTCGACAATGTATCGCTCGATTTTCCGCCCGGCGAACTGGTCGCGCTGCTCGGGCCGTCCGGCTGCGGCAAGACCACGCTGCTGCGCGTGATCGCGGGCCTCGAGCACGCGGATGCGGGGCAGGTCGTGCTGCAGGGGCTCGACGTCGCGTCGGTCGGCGCGCGCGAGCGCCAGGTCGGTTTCGTGTTCCAGCACTACGCGCTGTTCCGCCACATGACGGTATTCGAGAACGTTGCGTTCGGGCTGCGCGTGAAGCCGCGCCGCGAGCGGCCGTCGGAAAGCGTGATCCGCGACAAGGTGCACGAGTTGCTGAAGCTCGTGCAGCTCGACTGGCTCGCGCAGCGCTATCCGTCCGAGCTGTCGGGCGGCCAGCGCCAGCGCATCGCGCTGGCCCGCGCGCTCGCGGTCGAGCCGAAGGTGCTGCTGCTCGACGAACCGTTCGGCGCACTTGACGCGAAAGTCCGCAAGGAACTGCGCGGCTGGCTGCGTCGTCTGCACGACGACCTGCACATCTCGACGATCTTCGTCACGCACGATCAGGAAGAGGCGCTGGAAGTCGCGGATCGCATCGTCGTGCTGAACCGCGGCCACGTCGAGCAGGTCGGCAGCCCGCAGGACGTCTACGATCATCCGCAGAGCGCGTTCGTCTACGAGTTCCTCGGCGCGGCCAACCGGTTGCCGGGCACGGTCGCCGGGCGCGGCTTCGTCGCCGAGGGCGCAGCCGCGCCGATCGAGGTCGACGCCGATTTCGCGGGCCCCGCGAATGCGTACGTGCGGCCGCACGACCTGCAGCTGTGGCCGGTGGGCGAAGGGCACCGCGACGGCATCGCAGTGGACGTGCGCCGTGTGATCCCGCTCGGCGGTTCGGTGCGCGTGGAGCTCGAGGCGCGCGCAGGCGGCGCGCTCGAAGCCGAACTCGACCGCGACGCGTGGCGTGCGCTGTCGCTGCAGGTCGGCGACGGCGCGACGGCCGTGCCGCGCGCGGTGCGCGTATTCCCCGCGCGCTGACGCGCGGGTGCAGGGCAGGAGGGGGCGGGTGCCGCTCCGATTACACAAGCAAACAACGACAGCCTAAGAGGCATACCCATGAATTTTCAGCAACTGCGCTTCGTGCGCGAAGCGGTGCGCCAGAACATGAACCTGACGGAAGTCGCGAACGTGCTGTACACGTCGCAGTCGGGCGTGTCGAAGCAGATCAAGGATCTCGAGGACGAGCTCGGCGTCGACATCTTCATCCGGCGCGGCAAGCGGCTGACGGGGCTCACCGAGCCCGGCAAGGCCGTGCACCAGCTGATCGAGCGGATGCTGCTCGATGCCGAGAACCTGCGCCGTGTCGCGCGCCAGTTCGCCGACCAGGACAGCGGCCACCTCGTCGTCGCAACGACCCACACGCAAGCGCGCTACGCGCTGCCGAAGGTGATCCGGCAGTTCACCGAGGTGTTCCCGAAGGTGCATCTCGCGCTGCGCCAGGGCAGCCCGCAGCAGATCGCGCAGATGATCCTGAACGGCGAGGCCGATCTCGGCATCTCGACCGAGGCGCTCGACCGCTACCCGGACATCGTCACGTTCCCGTGCTATTCGTGGCACCACACGGTGGTCGTGCCGAAGGATCATCCGCTCGTCGGCCGCGAGAACCTCACGCTCGAGGAAATCGCCGAGTACCCGATCATCACGTACGACCAGGACTTCACGGGCCGTTCGCACATCGATCAGGCGTTCACGCAGGCGGGGGCCGTGCCCGACGTCGTGCTGACCGCGATCGACGCGGACGTGATCAAGACCTACGTCGAACTCGGGATGGGGATCGGCGTTGTCGCGGCGATGGCCTACGATCCGCAGCGCGACACGGGGCTCGTCGCGCTCGACACGCAGCACCTGTTCGAGGCGAGCACGACGCGGGTCGGGCTGCGCAAGGGCGCGTTCCTTCGCGCCTATGCGTACCGGCTGATCGAGATGTTCGCGCCGCACCTGAACGAAGCGGAAATCGCGGGGCTGTTGCGCGAAGCCGTTTGACGACAGCGCGCCGCGCGCCGTCCCTGCGCGGGTTGTCATGCATTGGGCGGCGGCACGCGATCTGCCGCCGCCTTGGCGGTTCGATTCACCGAATCATCGACCGCCATCGCGGTTTCCAGTCCGATTCATCCCCCCACGCGGCGAGCGAGATGCGGTCGCCTGCCGGCACACCATCAACACTGCACGTTCGAGCGCCCCGTTTCGGGTGCGGTCATCTGCCATACCGGGCGACCCGTTTCCACACGGATGTGATTCAATGCGCGTGAATGCCGGCGGACGGATGTCGAGGCGACCCCTCGGCCACGCACCTGACCGATAGGCCCGCACAGCGGTGCAATGCAACGCGCCGGAACGAACCGCTGGACGCATGACCGACAGTCGGTTCGCATTCATGGAACCATGCGCGCGGATTGCCGGCTCCGACACACTCGGCGACATATTGCGCAGTACGCAACACACGTGACGAAGCGCTAAACAATGAATCTGAAATGGTTTCTCTTTTCCTTCGAAGGCCGAATCGGGCGCCTGCCGTGGTGGATCTACGCGCTGGCTTACGCTTTGCTGTGCGCGTTTTTCGATGCGGGTTCGCGCGGCTCGTCGACTGACGATTTGCCACTGCTTGTGGTGCTGGTGGGTGTCGTCATCGCGGTCATCGCGGTGTGGTCGTCGATTGCGGTCGGCGTGAAGCGGCTGCACGACATCGACAAGTCGGGATGGTGGATGCTGTTGTTGTTCGTTCCGATCGTCGGCTCGCTCGCATTGTTCGTGATGAACGGCTTCATCGCCGGCACGCCGCAGGCGAACCGGTTCGGCGAGCCGCCGTCGGTTGATGAAGACGTGCCGGCGCCGCATGATCCGGCGTGACACGCGCTCCGAATAAACCCTTAAATATTGATCAGACAGGTTGCGCGCCGACACGAATCGGTACAGCATAGCCTTCACTCCGCCGGCGTCCCGCCGGCGGTGGCGTGTCAACGACAGCACGCGTCAGGCAGTCGGCCGTCTGCCTCGCTTCCATTCCGTGGTACCGACAGCAGCATCGATGGCCGTTGTCCGGGTAGTGTGGCGCAAACGTTTGCTCACATTAAAACAACAGTCAAACAATTGTCCGGCCCTTGGGGCCAGTCGCCAGGAGATGTGTATGAATGTCCTCTTTCGCCGTCGCTTCCTGACCGCCGCGCTCGCCGCCGTCGCGGTCGCCGCCGCACCGGCCGTCCACGCGCAATCGACGGCCAAGCCGAAGGTCGCGCTCGTGATGAAGTCGCTTGCCAACGAGTTCTTCCTGACGATGGAAACGGGCGCGAAGGAATACCAGAAACACAACGCGAGCCAGTTCGACCTGATCACCAACGGCATCAAGGACGAGACCGACACCGCGAACCAGATCCGCATCGTCGAGCAGATGATCGTGTCGAAGGTCGATGCGATCGTGCTCGCGCCGGCCGATTCGAAGGCGCTCGTGCCGGTCGTGAAGAAGGCGGTCGACGCGGGCATCATCGTCGTGAACATCGACAACCGGCTCGACCCCGACGTACTGAAATCGAAAAACCTGAACGTGCCGTTCGTCGGCCCGGACAACCGCAAGGGCGCGCGCAAGATCGGCGATTACCTCGCGAAGCGGCTGAAGGCGGGCGATCAGGTCGGCATCGTCGAAGGCGTGTCGACCACCACCAACGCGCAGCAGCGCACGGCCGGCTTCCAGGACGCGATGAAGGCGGGCGGGATGAAGGTCGTGTCGGTGCAGTCCGGCGAATGGGAGATCGACAAGGGCAATGCGGTCGCGGCCGCGATGCTGAACGAATACCCGAACCTGAAGGCGCTGCTGTGCGGCAACGACAACATGGCGATCGGCGCCGTGTCGGCCGTGCGCGCGGCCGGCAAGCAGGGCAAGGTGCTCGTGGTCGGCTACGACAACATCAACGCGATCAAGCCGATGCTGAAGGACGGCCGCGTGCTCGCGACCGCCGATCAGTACGCGGCGAAGCAGGCGGTGTTCGGCATCGACACGGCGCTCAAGGCGATCGCCGAGCATCGCAAGCAGGCCGACATGTCGGGCGTGGTCGAGACGCCGGTGGATCTCGTGACGAAGTGATGCAGCTCCGATGCGGCCGCCGCCCTCAAGAATTTGGCGCGGCGGCCGTTATCCGGGGTGAGCGCGATCACGGCCACTGCATGCACATGCACTTGTGAGCGTCACACCCGCGCGCCGCGTGCGCGCGGCCGCAACCAGGATCGCGATGGACCCGACCTTCCAACCCTCCCGCGCAGCCACTCCCGTGCTGTCCGTATCCGGCATCGGCAAGACCTATGCCGAACCCGTGCTCGCCGACGTCACGCTGACGCTCGAGCCGGGTCACGCGCTTGCGTTGACGGGCGAGAACGGCGCAGGCAAGAGCACGTTGTCGAAGATCATCGGCGGGCTCGTCGAACCGACCACCGGCACGATGCAGCTCGGCGGCCAGCCGTATGCACCGGCGAGCCGGACCCAGGCCGAAGCGCTCGGCGTGCGCATGGTGATGCAGGAGCTGAACCTGCTGCCGACACTGACGATCGCCGAAAACCTGTTCCTGAACCGCCTGCCGCAGCGCTTCGGGATCATCGATCGCGCGCGACTGCGCGACGATGCGCGGGCCGCGATGGCACAGGTCGGGCTCGATACGGTCGATCCCGATACGCCGGTGGGCGCGCTCGGCATCGGCCATCAGCAGATGGTCGAGATCGCGCGTAACCTGATCGGCGACTGTCGCGTGCTGATTCTCGACGAACCGACCGCGATGCTGACCGCGCGCGAAGTCGAGCTGCTGTTCGACCAGATCGACCGGCTGAAGGCGCGCGGCGTCGCGATCGTCTACATTTCGCACCGGCTCGAGGAGCTCGCGCGCGTCGCCGAGCGGGTCGCGGTGCTGCGCGACGGCCGGCTCGTCCATGCGGGCGACATGGCGGCGACGACGTCCGACGGGCTCGTCACGCTGATGGTCGGGCGCGAGATCGGCGAGCACATCGATCTCGGCGAGCGCCGTATCGGTGCGCCGCGGCTCGTCGTGTCGGGCCTTACCCGCGGCACGGCGGTGCGCGACGTGTCGCTCGAAGTCCGCGCGGGCGAGATTTTCGGCATCTCCGGGCTGATCGGCGCGGGACGCACCGAGCTGCTGCGGCTGATATACGGCGCCGATACGCCGGATGCGGGGACGATCGCGGTCGGCCAGCCGCTGAAGCCGGCGCGGATCGGTTCGCCCGTCGAGGCGGTGAAGCACGGCATCGCGCTGATCACCGAGGATCGCAAGGGCGAAGGGCTGCTGCTGTCGCAGTCGATCACCGCGAACGTGTCGCTCGGCCAGCTCGACCGGCTCGCGCGCGGCGGCATCGTCGACAGCGCGCGCGAAACGGCGCTCGCCGAGCAGCAGATCGACGCGCTGCGGATCCGCACGCACGGTGCGTCGCAGGCGGTCGGCGAGCTGTCGGGCGGCAATCAGCAGAAAGTCGTGATCGGCCGCTGGCTCGCGCGCGACATGGGCGTGCTGCTGTTCGACGAGCCGACCCGCGGGATCGACGTCGGCGCGAAGTTCGAGATCTACACGCTGATGGGGGCGCTCGCGCGCGAAGGCCGCGCGCTCGTCGTCGTGTCGAGCGACCTGCGCGAGCTGATGCTGATCTGCGACCGGATCGGCGTGATGTCGGCCGGCCGCATGACCGCCGTGTTCGAGCGCGGCAACTGGACCCAGGATGCGCTGCTGGCCGCGGCGTTCGCCGGCTTCGGCCGCGAGACGCCGCCGGGCGGCACACGGCATCCGGACGCGGGGCAGGCGCCAGGCGCCGCTCCGGGCACTTCGACGACAGGACGACAGCCATGACCCAGCCTCCCGTAACCCCGACCGACGCACGCGCGCAGCAGGACGTGACGGGGCGACGCGCGCGCACGCTGTCCGGCACGCGGCTCGGGTTGTCGAACTATCTCGGGCTCGCCGGCGCGCTCGCCGCGATGATCGTGCTGTTTTCGGTGCTGAGCTCGCATTTCCTGACCTACGACACGTTCAGCACGATCGCGAACCAGATTCCCGATCTCGTCGTGATGTCGGTCGGGATGACCTTCGTGCTGATCATCGCCGGGATTGACCTGTCGGTCGGCTCGGTGCTCGCGCTCGCCGCGTCGATGGTCAGCGTCGCCGCGCTGAAATGGCAGTGGGGGCCGCTGCCGGCCGCGCTGATCGGCATCGCGGTCGCAGCCGTTACGGGCGCGCTGACGGGCGCGGTCACGGTCGGCTGGCGGATTCCGTCCTTTATCGTGTCGCTCGGCGTGCTGGAGGCCGCGCGCGGCGTCGCGTACCAGCTGACGAATTCGCGCACGGCGTATATCGGCGACGCGTTCGATTTCCTGTCGAACCCGATCGCGCTCGGCATCTCGCCGGCATTCCTGATCGCGGTCGCGGTGATGATCGCGGCCCAGTTCGTGCTGACGCGCACCGTATTCGGACGCTATCTCGTCGGGATCGGCACGAACGAGGAAGCCGTCCGACTTGCAGGGGTTAACCCCCGGCCGTATAAAATTCTCGTATTCGCACTGATGGGCGCGCTCGCCGGGCTCGCGTCGCTGTTCCAGATTTCGCGGCTCGAGGCGGCCGACCCGAACGCGGGCGTGGGCCTCGAACTGCAGGTGATCGCGGCCGTCGTGATCGGCGGCACGAGCCTGATGGGCGGGCGCGGCTCGGTGATCAGCACGTTCTTCGGCGTGTTGATCATCTCCGTGCTGGCCGCGGGGCTTGCGCAGATCGGTGCGAACGAACCGACGAAACGGATCATCACCGGCGCGGTAATCGTGGTGGCAGTCGTGCTCGATACGTATCGCAGCCGGCGCACACGCGTGCGGTAGAAAGACAGACAGAACAGACCAGAGAGAAACGGGAAATGGCGACGATCAAGGATGTGGCGGCCATGGCGGGCGTGTCGTTTACGACCGTCTCGCACGTGGTGAACAATTCGCGGCCGGTGTCCGCGGATGTGCGTGCGAAGGTCGAGGGCGCAATCCGCGAGCTGAATTACGTGCCGTCGGCCGTGGCGCGCTCGCTGAAGGCGCGTGCGACGGCGACCATCGGCCTCGTCGTGCCGAACAGCACGAATCCGTACTTCGCGGAGCTTGCGCGCGGCATCGAGGATCAGTGCGCGGCCAACGGCTATTGCGTGTTCTTCTGCAACTCGGACGACGATCCGGTGAAGCAGCGCAACTACCTGCGCGTGCTGCAGGAAAAGCGCATCGACGGGCTGATCGTCGCATCGGCCGGCGAGGATGCGGTGCTCGCGCAGACGCTCGCGGATATTCACGCGCCGCTCGTCGTCGTCGACCGCAACATCGAGGGGCTCGCGGCCGATCTCGTGCAGATCGACCACGAGCGCGGCGCGTACCTGGCGACGCGGCACCTGCTCGAGCTCGGGCACGCGAAGATCGGCTGCATTACGGGGCCGACCGACACGGCCGTCAGCGCGATGCGCGTGCACGGCTTCATCCGCGCGATGGCCGAGCGCGGGGTCGACATCGTGCCGGGCGCGATCGCGGAGAGCGACTTCTCGTGCCTCGGCGGTTATCACGCGGCGTCGCGGCTGTTCGAATCGGTGCGGCCGAGCGCGATCTTCGCGGGCAACGACCTGATGGGTGTTGGCGCACTGCGCGCGGCGGCCGAGCGCGGCATGCGCGTGCCCGACGACTGCTCGATCATCGGGTTCGACGACATCGAATTTTCCCGCTACACGTATCCGGCACTGTCGACGGTCGGCCAGTCGGTGCGCGCGCTCGGCGAAATGGCCGCGCAGACACTGATCGAGCGGATCGGTGGCGGCTCGACGGCCGTGCCGAGCCGCCGCCGCGTCGTATCGCCGCGCCTCGTGCTGCGTGAATCGACAGCGATCTACCGCGAGCCGCCGGCCTCCGGCGGTCGCGCATGACGGCGCTCGCACCGGGCGCCGGCCGTGTGACGGTGGTCGGCAGCCTCAACATGGATCTCGTCGTGCGCGCGCCGCGTCTGCCGTTGCCGGGCGAAACGCTCGCCGGTCACGCGTTCGCGCAGGCGGCGGGTGGCAAGGGCGGCAACCAGGCCGTCGCCGCTGCGCGGCTTGGTGCGCAAGTCGCGATGATCGGCTGCGTCGGCGCGGATGCGCATGGCGCGGCCCTGCGCGCGGGCCTCGAAGCCGAGGGGATCGATTGCGCGGGGCTCGCGACGAGCGCGTCGGCATCGACCGGCGTTGCGCTGATCGTTGTCGACGATGCGAGCCAGAACGCGATCGTGATCGTCGCGGGCGGCAACGGCGAGGTCACGACCGATATGGTCGCGCAGCACGAGGCCGCACTGGCGTCGGCCGACGTCGTTATCTGCCAGCTCGAAACGCCACCGGACGCGGTGTTCGCAGCGCTGTCGGCCGGGCGTCGGCTCGGCCGCACGGTGGTGCTCAATCCGGCCCCGGCCGTCGCACCGCTGCCGGACGGCTGGCTGCCGCTCGTCGATTACCTGATCCCGAACGAGGTCGAGGCCGCCGCGCTGACCGCGCTGCCCGTGCGCGACCCGGCGGAGGCGGAAGCCGCCGCGCGGGCGCTGCAGGCAAGCGGCGCGCGCAACGTGCTGGTCACGCTGGGCGCGCGCGGCGTGCTGGCGCTGACGGCCGATGGTGCGGCGCGGCATTATCCGGCGCCCACCGTGCAGGCCGTCGACACGACGGCGGCCGGCGATACCTTCATCGGCGGCTTTGCCGCGCAGCTCGCGGCCAGCGCGGACGTCGACACGGCCATCCGCTTCGCGCAACGCGCAGCGGCACTGTCGGTCACGCGAGCGGGCGCGCAGCCGTCGATTCCAACGCTAGCCGAACTGGCCGATAGGGCCTGATCGCCCATCGCGGCCGGCTCGTCGCCAACGACGGCCGGCCGGGCGCCGCGACGCCCGCCGGCAGTGGAGGGCCTTCCATCTCCTGGTTTCCCGAACACACGCGAGACGCGCATTATTCATTCAGCTATTTGTAATAAACAGACGAATAATTCGAAAAAATAGCGAGATCGCCATCAAGTTGTGCGGTGCACGGTCGTAAATGCACCGGGTGAAGCAGTGCTTCGAGCCAACGGGCCGGGCCCGTTCATGACGCAACACAGGATGGATGATGGTGTTCAGGAACCTGACGATTCGCGCGCGCATCGGTTTGACGATGGCATTTCTGGCGGTGCTGCTGGGTGTAACCGGCGTGCTCGGGGTGTACGGCATGACGCGCTCGAACGACTCGACGCGCGATATTTTCACGAACCAGATGCCGAGCGCGGTCGATGTGGCGATGGCGGAAATGTATGCGGCGCGCGAGCGTCTTGCGCTCGACCGCGCGGCGCTGCTGGCCGGCACGCCCGATGCGGCGGCCGCCGTCGAGCGTAGCCGCGCGATGCGCACGCAGGCCGACGCGTGGTGGCAGAAATACCTGGCGCTGCCGCGCGGGCCCGAGGAGGATCGGCTCGCGCAGGACGTCGTCGCGAAGCGCGAGGCGATGCAGCACGGCTGTGACGCGTTCGCGAGCGTCCTTGGCGCGGATCAGCGCGATCGCATCGGCGACGGCGCCAAGCAGCTCCAGGTGCTCTACAACGACCTCGCGGTGGCCAGCGAGGCGCTGCGCAACTTCCAGTTCACGGATGCGCAGGTGAGCTTCAATCATGCGGAGTCGGCGTTCGACACGCTGCGCGTGCTGTCGATCGTCGCGCTCGTGGCCGGGATCGGCGCCGCATTGATGTCGTGGTTGACGCTGAGCCGCGCGATCGGCCGTCCGATTGCCGACGCGCTTGCACATTTCGACGCGATTGCCGCCGGCGACCTGCGCCGGCCGATCGTCGTGGACCGGCATGACGAGATGGGCCAGCTTCTCCAGGGCCTGGGCAAGATGCAGCGCGGGCTCGTCGACACGGTGCGCACCGTGCGCGGCGGCAGCGAGTCGATCGCGACCGCGGCGCGCCAGATCGCGGCCGGCAACATCGACCTGTCGTCGCGCACCGAGGAGCAGGCCGCAGCGCTGCAGGAAACCGCATCGAGCATGGAACAGCTGACCGGCACCGTGAAACAGAACGCGGACAATGCACGCCAGGCCAGCTCGCTGGCCGCGAATGCGTCGGAGATTGCAAACAAGGGCAATACGGTGGTCGGCCAGGTGGTCGGCACGATGGGCGAGATCAACGACAGCTCGGCGAAGATCGCGGACATCATTGCGATCATCGAGGGAATCGCGTTCCAGACCAATATTCTTGCGCTGAATGCAGCGGTCGAAGCCGCGCGGGCAGGCGAGGAAGGCCGAGGTTTCGCGGTCGTCGCGGGTGAGGTGCGCAGCCTGGCCCAGCGCTCGTCGACTGCGGCCAAGGAGATCAAGGTGCTGATCGACGCGTCGGTGGAGCGCATCCGGTCGGGTTCCACGCTGGTCGACGAAGCGGGGCGCACGATGAGCGACGTGATCGGTGCGGTGCAGCGCGTGACGGACATCATGGGCGAGATCGCAGCGGCGTCCGAGGAGCAGAGCGGCGGGATCGACCAGGTGGCGCGCGCGGTCGCACAGATGGACGAGGTCACGCAGCAGAATGCGGCGCTCGTCGAGGAAGCCGCGGCTGCCGCACAGTCGCTCGACGAACAGGCCGGGCGCCTGCGTGAAACAGCGGCGGTATTCCAGCTCGACGACGACACGTCACGCCCGGGCGCCGCAGCGCCGGTTGCGGTGCGTCACGCGCCGCGTGCGCCTTCCGTCGCGGTTGCCATGCCCGTCCAGACTGACGTTGCGCAACGCGCAACTGCTGTGCGCGACGATCGCGATGCGCCGCCGAAACGCGTGGCCGCGGTGGCGCCGATGCGCAAGCCCGTCGCTGTCGCTGCTGCGCCCGCGCAGTCGGCCGTGACCGCGGACGCGGATGACTGGGAGACCTTCTGATTCGCGCGTGCCGCGCATCTATCCCCATTTGGTGACGAACGACGCCCGCGATATGCGGGCGTCGTCGCTTCTGCGGCGGAGAAATGTGACAGGCGATGTGCATGAATGACGATCGTGCATCGTCGCGTGCATCGCGTGCCCTGCATCGCCGGACGCGTGCACAGCTGCACGTGACGTTCCCGCATCCGTCGTACGGGTATCTCCGTAAGGGCGCTGCGAAAAAAATTTGTAACGGCGCGCGCAACGTGTCGTCGCAAACGGCTGCTCGAACGTATAGGGATGAAGGGGGGAAGTGACGACGTCGGATGTGTCCAACGCACAAGACGTTCCGTCGTTCGACGAGACGTGACGGATGCAGTTTCTGCGGCTCGGGAGATCGATTGTAAAACGATGAAATGTGTTGTCCAAGCGGTGTTGTCGAGAATGACGAACTTCATACGAAGAGTTCGTGAAAAAAAATAAGAAAGGGTTTAGGATGAATTCGAACGCGCTTGCTTCTGCGCAGTCGTACGAAGGCAGGCACGTCTTCAGACTCAGGCGAGGGAGGTAGCATGGATATTTACAGCAGCTTCGCGAACCGCTTCGAAAAAACGCGAGAGGAAGAGCTCTCGCTGGAGGAGTATCTCGCGCTCTGCAAGAACGATCCATCCGCGTACGCGACGGCTGGTGAACGCATGCTGGCAGCAATCGGGGAACCTGAACACATCGATACCCGCAACGAGCCGCGCCTGTCGCGGATCTTTGCGAACAAGGTCATCAAGGTCTATCCGGCATTCCGTGAGTTCTACGGAATGGAGGAAGTGATCGAGCAAGTGGTCGCGTATTTCCGTCACGCTGCGCAAGGGCTCGAAGAGAAGAAGCAGATCCTCTATCTGCTGGGTCCGGTGGGCGGCGGCAAGTCGTCGATCGCCGAGCGTCTGAAGCAACTGATGGAGCGCGTGCCGTTCTATTCGCTGAAGGGTTCGCCCGTCAACGAATCGCCGCTCGGGCTGTTCGACTACGACGAAGACGGCCCGATCCTCGAGGAACAGTACGGCATTCCGCGCCGCTACCTGAAAAACATCCTGAGTCCGTGGGCCGTCAAGCGGCTGCACGAATACAACGGCGACATCCGCCAGTTCCGCGTGGTGCGCCGCTATCCGTCGATCCTGCGGCAAGTCGGCATCGCGAAGACGGAGCCGGGCGACGAGAACAACCAGGACATCTCGTCGCTGGTCGGCAAGGTCGATATCCGCAAGCTCGAACAGTACGCGCAGGACGACGCCGACGCATACAGCTACTCGGGTGGCCTGTGCCTGGCGAACCAGGGCCTGCTCGAGTTCGTCGAAATGTTCAAGGCGCCGATCAAGGTGCTGCACCCGCTGCTCACTGCGACGCAGGAAGGCAACTTCAAGGGCACCGAGGGCTTCGGCGCGATTCCGTTCGACGGGATCATCCTCGCGCACTCGAACGAGTCGGAGTGGAAGGCGTTCCGCAACAACCGCAACAACGAGGCACTGCTCGACCGGATCTTCGTCGTGAAGGTGCCGTACTGCCTGCGCGTATCGGAAGAGACCAAGATCTACGAGAAGCTGATCCGCAACTCGTCGCTGGCCGAGGCCGTGTGCGCGCCGGGCACGCTGAAGATGATGTCGCAGTTCTCGGTGCTGTCGCGCCTGCACGAGCCGGAGAATTCGAGCCTGTTCTCGAAGATGCAGGTGTATGACGGTGAAAACCTCAAGGACACCGATCCGAAGGCGAAGTCGTACCAGGAATACCGCGACTACGCGGGCGTGGACGAAGGGATGACGGGCGTGTCGACACGCTTCGCGTTCAAGATCCTGTCGCGCGTGTTCAACTTCGATTCGAGCGAGGTCGCGGCCAACCCCGTGCACCTGATGTACGTGCTCGAACAGCAGATCGAACGCGAGCAGTTCCCGCCGGAAACCGAGCAGAAGTACCTGTCCTTCGTGAAGGACGTGCTCGCGTCGCGCTATGCGGAATTCATCGGCAAGGAGATCCAGACGGCCTACCTCGAGTCGTATTCGGAGTACGGCCAGAACATCTTCGACCGCTACGTCACGTATGCGGACTTCTGGATCCAGGACCAGGAATTCCGCGATCACGATACGGGCGAGAGCTTCGACCGCGCCGCGCTGAACGCGGAGCTGGAGAAGATCGAGAAGCCGGCCGGCATCAGTAATCCGAAGGATTACCGCAACGAGATCGTGAACTTCGTGTTGCGTGCGCGGGCGGCGAATGCCGGCAAGAACCCCGTGTGGACGAGCTACGAGAAGTTGCGCGTCGTGATCGAGAAGAAGATGTTCTCGAACACCGAGGAACTGTTGCCGGTGATTTCGTTCAACGCAAAGGGTTCGGCGGAGGAACAGCGCAAACATGAGGACTTTGTGAACCGGATGGTCGCGAAGGGCTATACGCCGAAGCAGGTGAGGCTGCTTTGCGACTGGTACCTGCGCGTGCGCAAGTCGTCATGACGCGCGCGGTACCGCGCCCGTACGGCGTCGCCGTACGGGTGTTTTCAGAGACGCCGCCCGCATGACGGGAGACGGCATGTGCGGCGAGCGTCCCGGCATATCGACTTTCGAGCGGGAGACCGGGAGTGCTTCATCAAATCATCGACCGCAGGCTGGCCGGCAAGAACAAGAGTATCGCCAACCGCGAACGCTTTCTGCGTCGCGTCAAGAACTACATTCGTCGTGCCGTGTCCGACGCGGTGCGCGACCGTAGCATCAAGGATATCCAGAGCACGCAGAGCATCACGATCCCGCGCAAGGACATCGCGGAGCCGAATTTTCGGCACGGCCCTGGCGGACGTCGTGAATACGTGCACCCCGGCAACGAGGACTACGTACGCGGCGACAAGATCCCGCGTCCGCAGGGCGGCTCGGGCGGGGGAGGCAGTCAGGCGAGCAACGAGGGCGAAGGGCAGGACGACTTCGTGTTCGAGTTGTCGCGCGACGAGTTCATGCAGTACTTCTTCGACGATCTCGAACTGCCGCGCCTCGTGAAGACGCACCTGCTGACGGTGCCGAGCTGGAAGAACGTGCGCGCGGGCTGGTCGGCGGAAGGCACGCCGAACAACATCGACGTCGTGCGTTCGCTGCGCAGCGCGCTCGGGCGTCGCATCGCGCTCGGCTCGCCGCTCGTCAACGAGCTGCGCGAACTCGAGGCCCAGCTCGAGGCGATGAAGAGCGATCCGGAAGACCGGCGCGCGGAGATCGCGGTGCTCGAGGCCGAGATCCATCACCTGAAGGGGCGCATCTGGCGGATTCCGTTCATCGATCCGTTCGACCTGCGCTACATCAACCGCGTGAAGCAGCCGCAACCGTCGAGCCAGGCCGTGATGTTCTGCCTGATGGACGTGTCGGGTTCGATGGACGAGCAGCGCAAGGATCTGTCGAAGCGCTTCTTCATCCTGCTCTACCTGTTCCTCAAACGGAACTACGAGCGCATCGAGGTCGTGTTCATCCGTCACCACACGCGCGCCGAGGAAGTCGACGAAGATACCTTCTTCCATTCGACCGAGAGCGGCGGCACGGTGGTGTCGAGCGCGCTCGAGCTGATGCGCAAGGTGATGAACGAGCGCTACTCGCCGACCGAGTGGAACATTTACGGCGCGCAGGCGTCCGACGGCGACAACTGGACGGACGATTCGCCCAAGTGTCGCAAAATCCTGGAAGAGGATATCCTCACGAAGACGCGTTACTTCGCGTATATCCAGGTCGCGCCGGAAGAGCAGAACCTGTGGCTGGAATACGCGCAACTGGCCCTGTCACAGCCGCATCTCGCGATGAAAAAAGTGGAATCGGCTGCCGACATTTACCCGGTGTTTCGCGAATTGTTCGAAAAGCAGGTGGAAATGTCATGACGACCCGCCATCTGCACAACGAGTCGCGCGGCTATGCGCCGCGCCCTTCCGGTGACGACACGGCCGGTCCTGCCGCATCGCAGCAACGCGGGCAGGCCGAACCGTCGCCGCCGGCCGCCGACTTGCCCGGCCCAGGGCAAAAGGAAGCGCGTATGAACGTTGCCGAACGCAAGCCGTTGCCGTGCCCGTCCGACTGGACGTTCGAACTGCTCGAGGAATACGACACGCACATCTCGCAGGTCGCGGAACAATACGAGCTCGACATCTATCCGATCCAGCTCGAACTGATCAGCGCCGAACAGATGATGGACGCGTATGCGTCGGTCGGGATGCCCGTCAACTACCGTCACTGGTCGTTCGGCAAGCACTTCCTGTCGACGGAGAAGAGCTACCGTCGCGGCCAGATGGGGCTCGCTTACGAAATCGTCATCAACTCGAACCCGTGCATCGCGTATCTGATGGAAGAGAACACGATGACGATGCAGGCGCTCGTCATCGCGCACGCGGCGTACGGGCACAACTCGTTCTTCAAGGGCAACTACCTGTTCCGGCTGTGGACCGACGCGCACGCGATCATCGACTATCTCGTGTATGCGAAGAACTACGTCGCGGAATGTGAAGAGCGCTACGGGCTCGACCGCGTCGAGGAACTGCTCGATTCGTGCCATGCGCTGATGAACTACGGCGTCGACCGCTACAAGCGGCCGCAGAAGCCTTCGCTGTCGAAGGAGGCGGCGCTGCGGCGCGAGCGCGAGGCGTACCTGCAGTCGCAGGTGAACGAACTGTGGCGCACGCTGCCGGGCAAGAAGCCCGAGCAGATGGAAGAGCAGGAAGACCGCTATCCACCGGAGCCGCAGGAGAACCTGCTGTATTTCGCGGAGAAGAATGCACCGCTGCTCGAACCGTGGGAGCGGGAAGTGATCCGCATCGTGCGCAAGATCGGCCAGTATTTCTACCCGCAGCGGCAGACGCAGGTGATGAACGAAGGCTGGGCGACGTTCTGGCACTACACGCTGCTGAACACGCTGTACAACCAGGGGAAGCTGGAAGACGGCTTCATGATGGAGTTCCTGCATTCGCACAGCAACGTGGTCTACCAGCCGCCCGTCACGAAGCCGTACTACAGCGGGATCAACCCGTACGCGCTCGGTTTCTCGATGATGAGCGACATCCGGCGGATCTGCGAAGCGCCGACGGAAGAAGACTACAAGTGGTTTCCGGAGATCGCGGGCACCCCGTGGCTGCCGGCGATGCACTACGCGATGCGCAACTTCAAGGACGAGAGCTTCATCGCACAGTACCTGTCGCCGAGCCTGATCCGCGACATGCGGCTGTTCTCGGTGCTCGACGACGACATGCGCGATTCGCTCGAGGTGTCGGCGATCCACGACGATTCGGGCTACCAGTACGTACGGCAGGCGCTGTCGAGGCAGTACGACATCCATCACCGCGAGCCCAACATCCAGGTGTGGGCGGTGAACACGCGCGGCGACCGCAGCCTCACGCTGCGCCACTTCATGACCGACAACCGCCACCTGTCGAACGACAGCGACGAGGTGCTCAAGCATATGGCGCGGCTCTGGCAGTTCGACGTGTTCCTGGAAAGCGTCGACGAGGCCGGTACCGTGCGCAAGCGCTACGAGTGCCGCTACGTGCCGCCGGAGGTCCGGATCTGAACCTCGCCGGCAGAAAGTTTGCATCGGACGCCAGCCTTGCGGCTGGCGTTTTCATATGACGAACGCGTGGCAGGAGAAAAATTTTCTACATCCGGACGAACCCGGAGAGCCTGTTACTTTACATTTCGCTAAAATCCTGTAGCGCCGTGCGCCGGAACCGGTGCCACGTGCGATCGCACGCGGCGGCCCCCAGCCGTCTCGCCCAGAAAGCACTAAAAGGAACTGACCAATCCATGGACGTCCAGACCGACCAAGCTGCGCTGTCCGCGCATGACACCCGGCGACGCGTGTTCGCCATCGTCGGCGCCTCGTCGGGCAACCTCGTCGAGTGGTTCGACTTCTACATCTATTCGTTCTGTGCGCTGTACTTCGCGCCGGCGTTCTTCCCGAGCGGCAACACGACGACGCAGCTGCTGAACACGGCCGGCGTGTTCGCGGCCGGCTTCCTGATGCGTCCGATCGGTGGCTGGCTATTCGGCCGCATCGCCGACCGCCACGGCCGCCGCAACGCGATGATGATCTCGGTGCTGATGATGTGCGGCGGCTCGCTCGTGATCGCGGTGCTGCCGACCTATGCGCAGATCGGCGCGCTCGCGCCCGCGCTGCTGCTGGTCGCGCGGCTGTTCCAGGGGCTGTCGGTGGGCGGCGAATACGGCACGAGCGCGACCTACATGAGCGAGGTGGCACTGAAGGGCCGCCGCGGCTTCTTCGCGTCGTTCCAGTACGTGACGCTGATCGGCGGCCAGCTGTGCGCGCTGCTCGTGCTCGTGATCCTGCAGCAGACGCTGTCGGCCGGCGAACTGAAGGCGTGGGGCTGGCGCATTCCGTTCGTGGTCGGCGCGGCGGCCGCGCTGATCTCGCTGTACCTGCGCAAGTCGCTCGATGAGACGTCGACGACCGCATCGCGCGACAAGAAAGACGCGGGCACGATCCGCGGCGTGTGGCAGCACAAGGGCGCGTTCTTTACGGTGGTCGGCTTCACGGCCGGCGGCTCGCTGATCTTCTACACGTTCACGACGTATATGCAGAAGTACCTCGTGAACACGGCCGGCATGCATGCGAAGACGGCCAGCAACGTGATGACCGTCGCGCTGCTCGTCTACATGCTGATGCAGCCGGTGTTCGGCGCGCTGTCCGACAAGATCGGCCGTCGCACGTCGATGATCCTGTTCGGTACGTTCTCGGTGATCGGCACGGTGCCGCTGATGCATGCGTTGAAGGACGTGACGAGCCCGGTGACTGCGTTCGTGCTGATTACGATCGCGCTCGCGATCGTCAGCTTTTACACGTCGATCAGCGGGCTGATCAAGGCCGAGATGTTCCCGCCGGAAGTGCGCGCGATGGGTGTCGGCCTGTCGTACGCGGTCGCGAACGCGATCTTCGGCGGCTCGGCTGAGTACGTTGCGCTGTGGTTCAAGTCGATCGGCAGCGAGGAAACCTTCTACTGGTACGTGACCGTGCTGTGCGCGATCTCGCTGCTCGTGTCGTGGCTGATGCGCGACCCGAGCAAGGAAGGGTATCTGCGTCACGAGCCGTGATCGGCCGCGCAGTGTGCGCATCATGACGAACGTCCCGCCAACCGGCGGGACGTTTTTTTTGCGGCGTGCGATTACGCGGGTGGTGGCGGTGCGTGGTCGGGCGCCGGACCGGATGCGCTCGACAGGCGGCCTTGCTCGACCAGCCATTCGAACATCCGCTCGACGATCGGCGAACGCGACGGGCCTTCCATGCGCGACAGCCACCACGTGGTGCCGGGCAGGCGCGGGTAGCCGGCGAGCACGGTCAGGGTGCGCTGGTCGATGCCCGCCTGCGCGACGAGCCGCGGCAGGCAGGCGATGCCGCGGCCGCGCAGCACGGCGTCCAGCACGAGCCGCTGGTCGTCGTAGATCGCATGCATCCGGAATGCCGACAGCCGCTCGCGGAACACGGTCGCCAGGCGCTCGTCGGTCAGGCTGGCTTCGAGACAGATGACTCCCGCATGCTGCGGGTGCTCGTCGCGCGGTACGCGTTCGAGTTGTTCCGCCAGCGGCGTCGCGCACACCGTCACCCATTCGTCGCGCATGAACGGGATATCCAGCAGGCCGGGCTGCAGCATCGGCCGCGTGCCGATCGTCATGTCGACGTCGATCTCGTCGACGTAGCGCGCGGTTTCGTCGGTCGACAGCAGCGGGCACAGGTCGGGCAGGACCTGCTGCAACTGCTCGAGGCGCGGCTGCAGCCAGCCGTGCAGCAACGGCGCGGGACACACCAGCACGACCAGCCCCGGATTCAGGTAGGTCGCGATGCGGTCGAGGCCGCCGCGCAGCGTGTCCATCGCGCGCTGCACGCTGCGCTGCAGGACCTCGCCGGCGATGGTCAGTTCGACACCGCGACCGCGCCGGCGGAACAGCGGCTGCCCGAGCTGCGCTTCGAGCTGCTGGATCTGATGGCTGATCGCCGATTGCGACAGGTGGAGCTCGTCGGCCGCGCGCGAGAAATTACCCAGCCGGGCTGCGGCTTCGAAGCCGGTCAGCAGTTTCAGGGACGGAACGCGTTGCATCGAGGTATGAGATGAATTGATTGATTCGGCCAATAAATATCAATATTCATCAAGTTTAACCTGACGCACAATCGGCCATCAATCACAACGGAGACGGAACGATGGGTCGCTTTGATGCTCGCCAGCGCGGTTACCGGATGCCCGCGGAATGGGAATCCATGGATGCCACGTGGCTCGGATGGCCGGTTCTCCACGATCGCGAGGATCTGTGGGGGAGCCATTACGCGCAGGTGTGCCGCGAGTTCGCGCTGGTCGCGCGGACAATCGCCCGCTACCAGCGCTGCGTGGTGGCCGCGCACCACAGCCAGGCCGATACCGCGCGGGAAATGGTCGGTGCGAGCGTCGACGTGCTGCCGGTCGCGGCCGAGGACAACTGGCTGCGCGACTGCGGGCCGGTCTTCCTCGTGAGCGAACAGCGCGGGCTGGGTGCGGCCGTGTTCCGCTTCAACTGCTGGGGCGAGAAGTACCAGCCATACGACGGCTGCCAGCAGGCCGGGCAGGACATCGCGCGTGCGGCCGGCGCGGAGATCTTCAATTCGCACATGGTGCTGGAAGGCGGCTCGTTCTATGTCGACGGGCAGGGCACGCTGATCACCACCGAGAGCTGCCTGCTGCATCCGAATCGCAATCCGCACCTGAGCCGCGCGGAGATCGAGACGGAGCTGCGCCGGATGCTGGGCGTTGAGAAGATCATTTGGCTGCCGGGCAATCCGGACGAAGTGGAGACGAACGGGCACGTGGACGGCATCGCGTCGTTCATCGCACCCGGCCGGATGCTGTGCCAGACCGCGCTGCCGGAGCAGGGCGACTATTTTCACGTGATGCGGGAAAACCGACGCGCGCTGGAACTCGCGACCGACGCGGCGGGGCGCCGCTTCGAGCTGCTCGACCTGCCGTCGCCGATCGTCACCGAACGCTTCGGCTCCGAGCGCTACTGCGATTGCTATGCGAACTACATCCTGGTGAACGGCGCGGTGATCGTGTCCGCGTTCGGCGTCGAGCAGGATCAGGCCGCGCGCGAGGCATTCAGTCGCGCGTTCCCGGGGCGTAACGTGGAGATGCTGCCGATTCCGACGCTGTCGATCGGCGGCGGCAGCATCCACTGTTCGACGCAGCAGCAGCCATCCGTCGCGAACTGAGCGACGTTTCGTCAGCGGTTTCCGGTACCACCGAGGAGCAATCGCAATGCCGTCCAAGCACATCACCGTCGCCGCCGTCCAGATGGCGTCGGGCAGCTGGAATCTCGAAGACAACATGGCCACCGCGGAGCGCCTGATCCGCGCGGCCGCCGCACAGGGCGCGAATCTCGTGCTGTGCCCGGAGCTGTTCGCGATGCCGTACTTCTGCCTCGATCAGAACGTGCGCCATCTCGAACTCGCGCAGCCATTCGAAGGCAACGCGCAGATCGCCCGTTTCGCGGCGCTGGCCGGCGAGCTCGGCATCGTGCTGCCGATCGGCTTCTTCGAGCGCGCGGGCAATGCCGCGTACAACTCGGTCGCCGTGGCGGACGCGGACGGGCGCGTGCTCGGCGTTTATCGCAAGACGCATATCCCGGACGGGCCGGGCTATACGGAGAAGTTCTATTTCACGCCGGGCGACACCGGCTTCAAGGTGTGGGACACGCGCTTCGGCCGGATCGGCATCGGCATCTGCTGGGACCAGTGGTATCCGGAGACGGCGCGCAGCCTCGCGCTGATGGGCGCCGAGATCCTGTGCTTCCCGACCATCATCGGCTCGGAGCCGTTCAGCAGCGAGTTCGATTCGTCCGGCCACTGGCAGCGCACGATGCAGGGCCACGCAGCCGCCAACATGGTGCCGGTGGTGGCCGCGAACCGGATCGGCCGCGAAGTCGGCTTCGGCAACGGCAATCCGGAGCAGCAGGGGCTCACCGGCGTGTTCTACGGGTCGAGCTTCATCGCGGATCATACCGGCGAGAAGCGGGCCGAGGCGAGCCGCACCGACGAAGCCGTGCTCGTGCATACGTTCGATCTCGATGCGATCCGTGCCGACCGGCAATCGTGGGGCTTTTTCCGCGATCGCCGCCCGGAGATGTATCGCACGTTGCTGACCAGCGACGGCGTGTCGTCGTGTTATCGATGAGGGAAGCACGATGAAACGAACAGGATGGTTGCGCTTCGCGGCGTCGGGCCTCGCGCTGTGCGTGCTGGCCGGCGCGGCCCGCGCCGACGAAGAGAAGGTGCTGAACCTGTACAACTGGAGCAATTACTTCGCGCCGGATACGCTGGCCGGCTTCGAGAAGGAAACCGGCATCAAGGTGCGCTACGACGCGTACGACAGCGACGAGACGCTGCAGTCGAAGCTGCTGACCGGTAACAGCGGCTACGACCTCGTGTGGCCGACCAACGACTTCATGGCCAAGCAGATCCAGGCCGGCGTGTTTCGCAAGCTCGACAAGAACCGGCTGCCGAACCTGAAGTATCTCGATCCGTCGCTGCTGAAGCAGATGGCGCAATCCGATCCGGGCAACCAGTACGGCGTGCCGTACATGTGGGGCACCGTGGGCGTCGGCTACGACCGTGCCAAGGTGCGCGGGATCCTCGGCAAGGACATGCCGGCCGACAGCCTCGACCTGCTGTTCAAGCCGGAGATCGCGTCGCGCGTGGCCGCGAAGTGCGGGCTGGGGCTGCAGGATTCCGCGAGCACCGTGCTGCCGCTGGCGCTGCGCTATATCGGCCGCGATCCGATGCATCCGTCCGCGCAGGACTATGCGGCCGCGCAGGCGATGCTGATGAAGATCCGGCCGTTCATCCGCGAGTTCGTCAATTCGTCCGATTCCAACGAACTGATCGACGGCGAGCTGTGCGTGACGGTCGGCTTCTCCGGCGCGATCAACCTGGCCGCGCAGAAGGCGAAGGCACGCGATCCGAAACGCGACGTCGTGTACGACATTCCGCGGATCGGCACCCTGATGTGGTTCGACGCGATGGTCATTCCGGCCTCCGCGAAACATCCGGACAACGCGCATGCGTTCATCAACTACATCCTGCGCCCGGACGTGATCGCGAAGATCTCGAACTCGACGCGCTACGCGAATGCGAACCAGGGCGCGCTGAAGCTGATGGATCCGGCGTTGGTGCGCGATCCGGGCATCTATCCGGACGAGGCGACGCGGCGTACGCTGTTCACGCCGATCGCCGAATCGCCGGCCGCGATGCGTCTTGAAGGCCGGACCTGGCTTGGCTTCAAGACGGCGCGACCTTGACCGCGCATCACGAAGTCACCGAACGATTGAAACAAGCGAAGCAAACGAAGTAACCGGCACGAGAAAGAGGAATGCCATGACAACGAGACGTCAACTGTTGAAACGCGGCCTGTCCGTATCGGGTGCGGCGCTGGCCGCCAGCGCGCTGGGCGGGATGCTCGGCCGCGCCGCGCATGCGCAGCAGGGCGCAACCTGGCACATGCCGGACGAGGGTGCGCCGCACACGGCGACCTGGATGGCGTTCGGCCCGAGCGAGGACATCTGGGGCGCGCGGCTGTTGCCCGTCGCGCGTGCGAACCTGGCCGCGATCGCGAAGGCGATTGCCGCGCACGAGCCGCTCAAGATGCTGGTGCGTGAGGAGGACTACGCGGTCGCGTCGCGGCTGTGCGGTTCGTCGGTCGAGCTCGTCCAGCATCCGGTCGACGACCTGTGGATGCGCGACACGGGGCCCGTGTTCGTGAAGAACGCGTCGGGCCAGCTCGGCGGCGTGAGCTTCAATTTCAACGGCTGGGGCAACAAGCAGGAACACGACCAGGACGCGGAAGTCGCGCCGTTCGTGGCGGAGCGCGCCGGGGCACGGCTGGTCGACACGAAGCTCGTGCTGGAAGGCGGCGGCATCGAGGTGGACGGTGAGGGCACGGCGATCATCACGCGCAGCTGCGTGCTCAACCGGAACCGCAATCCGGGCGTCAGCCAGGCACAGTGCGAGGCGGAGCTGAGCCGGCTGCTCGGGCTGAAGAAGATCATCTGGTTGCCGGGCATCGCAGGCAAGGACATCACCGACGGGCATACCGACTTCTACGCGCGCTTCACGAGCCCGGGTGTCGTGGTAGCCGGGCTCGACACGGATCCGTCGTCGTACGACCATGCGGTGACGCGGCAGCATCTGGAGATCCTGCGGAAATCCACCGATGCGAAGGGCCGCCCGCTGAAGGTCGTCGTGCTGCCGGGGCCGAAGACCGTCCGGCATCAATACGAGAACGCGGAGTTCGCGGCCGGTTACATCAACTTCTACGTGTGCAATCGCGCGGTGATCGCGCCGGAGTTCGGCGACAGTCGCGCCGACCGCAATACGCGCGACACGCTCGTCGACCTGTTTCCCGGCCGCGAAGTCATCCAGCTGAACATCGACGGCATCGCCGCGGGCGGCGGCGGCATCCACTGCACGACGCAACAGCAGCCGGCCTGAGCACGGCCATGGGCCGGCATGCGTGACCGGCCCGCACGACCGTAGCAGGCGGCAGTTCGTTCCGGACTACTGAAAACAATGCGGAATCCGTCTTGCGAGACGGAAGCCGGCGCGCGCGCGTGCGCGCCGACCGCGCAATGGAGTTGAAACATGACGAAACGACGTACCCACGCGAGCGCAGGCAAGCGTACGCAGCATGCGCCGGATACCGGCCGGCGCGGCTTCATCCGATATTCGGCCGCTTTTCTCGGCTTGCCGCTGCTGGGCAGCCTGACTGCTTGCGGTGGTGGCGGCGACGGTGCATCCGGCGCGGCTTCCACGTCGCCAGGCACGACACCCGGCACGACGCCGTCGACGCGTCCGGTCACGTACCGGCTGCCGGCAGAAGATGCGACGCACGCGTCGACCTACATGGCGTTCGCGTCCGGCGCGGACGGCATCTGGTTGCCGGTCACGCCGCAAAGCACGGACGCCGGCATCGACCGCGTGCGTGCCGACCTGATGGACGTCGCGAAGGCGATCGGCGCGACCGAACCGGTCGACATGCTGGTGCTGCCGGCCGATCTCGACGCGGCCCGCGCGCTGCTCGCGACCGCGAGCGTCGCGAACCCCGACCTGCATGCGCGCTACGCGGCACGCGCCGCGGGCGGGATCAACCTCGTGCCGCTCGCCGACGGCTTCAACGATTTCTGGGTGCGCGACACAGGGTGCCTGTTCGTCAGGGATACGACGAACGACAATGCGCTGAATGCGGTCGGCTTCAATTTCAACGGCTGGGGCAACGCGAACACCGACGGCGCCGGCATGAGCCCCGGCGCGACGGTCCCGCCGGAAGTCGCGGCCGCGAGCAACCGTTCGAAGGCGGGCAAGTTCTTCCAGCCGTTCGGTCGCGACAAGGCGGTGGCGGGCTGGATGGCGCAGCGGAAAGGCGCGAACCTGATCCGCAGCACGTTGACGCTCGAAGGCGGCGCGATCGAATTCGACGGCGACGCGACGGCGATCCTCACCGAGTCGTCCGTGCTGCACGTGAACCGGAATCGGCAGCTGTTCGACATCCCGAACGGCGTGATCGCGAATGCGACGCTGCTGCCGACGGCGAAAGACACGGTGCTCGCCGAACTGCGGCGCACGCTCGGCGTGCGGAAGATCATCTGGCTGCCGGGCACCGCGACCTATCCGCGTGGCAGCGGCGTGGGCGGCGCCGGCGGCGCGGCGACCCCGGCCGGCGAGACCGACATCACGAACGGGCACGTCGACTTCTACGCGCGCTTTCTCGCGCCCGGCGTGGTCGCGTGCTGTTACGACGCGTCGAATTCGACCGGCGAACGCGCGTTGACGGACGCCAACCGGCAACGGCTCGCGGGCCAGACCGATGCGAACGGCCGGCCGCTGAAGATCGTCGAGCTGGTGCCGCCGGTCAATTTCGGCACGTCGGCCGGCACGAGCCTGAACGAGCGGCAGATGTCGCATTTCGCGGCCGGCTACATCAACTTCTATACCTGCAACGGCGCGATCGTGATGCCGAAGTTCAACGATGCGGCAGCCGACGCGGCCGCAGTCGCCGCGATCCGGCCGTATGCGGGGAACCGGGCGATCGTGCAGGTCGACATCCTCGGCATCGCGTCGGGCGGTGGCGGCATCCACTGCTCGACCCGCGAAGTGCCCGCGTGAGCGTGTCCCGTCATATCGATATTGAAATCGATTCGTTGTCCATGACGGGCGAATTCCTTAATCTGGGCCCGTAGTTCGTGTGACACCTCCTTGACTGGGATTCGCGCCCGCTGCTTGCAGCGGGCGTCTTTTTTTGTGCGCTGCATCTCACGCCGGCCCCGGCGGGGTTGGTCGCGTGCGGCCGCTCGCCTATGCTGGTTGCTGCATGTCCGCGCGACGGTCCGGATCGGCCGGGCCGGTGACGGTTCGATGACATGCCACGTCAAGGAGAAACACGATGAGCAAACCCGCGATCGTGCTCGTGCACGGCTTCTGGGGCGGCGCCGCGCACTGGGCGAAAGTGATCGTCGAACTCGCGCGCAAGGGCCATACATCGCTGCATGCGGTCGAGGTGCCGCTGACGTCGCTCGCCGATGACGCCGAACGCACGCGCAAGATGGTCGCGCAACAGGCCGGCCCCGTGCTGCTGGTCGGCCATTCGTACGGCGGCGCGGTGATCAGCGAGGCCGGCAACCTGCCGAACGTCGCGGGCCTTGTGTTCATCGCCGCGTTCGCGCCGGACGCCGGTGAAAGCCCCGGCGGGATCACGCAGGAACACCTGCCGGCGGCCGCGCCGAACCTCGCCCCCGACAGCGACGGCTATCTGTGGATCAAGCCCGACAAATTCCACGAGAGCTTCTGCCAGGATCTTTCGTCAGACGAAGCGCTCGTGATGGCCGTCACGCAGAAGGCGCCGGTGGCGAGCACGTTCGCGGACACCGTTCAGGCGCCCGCTTGGCGCGTGAAGCCGTCGTGGTACCAGATCTCGAGCGAGGACCGGATGATCGCGCCTGAAAACCAGCAGCGGATGTCGGCGCGGATGGGCGCGCGCAAGGTCATCACGCTCGATGCGAGCCATGCGTCGCTTGCGTCGCAACCGGTGGCGGTCGCGGCGCTGATCGACGAGGCGGCGACGGCGCTCGCCGGGTGATGCGCGGCAAGCGGGAAGGGGCGCGTGGCGGGCAGTGCCATGCCACGCCCGCGGCCCACGTGGCTCATCACGAAACCCGCTGAGCAAAGCACCATTTGTTGGTTCGGAATTACCGCACGCGCTGATACGTTAGCGGCTTCGCGACGACACACTCCATCGCGATGTTCTTCGAACCGGGCCGCCGCGCGATCCGCGGCGGCCTTCATAACAAAACAGGTCATGCTCATGAAATTCCACACGCTCGCTACGTGGCTCGTCGGGGCCGCGCTCATTACCGCAGGCACCGTCGCGCATGCGGACCGTCTCGACGACATCAAGAAAGCCGGCGTGCTGCGCGTCGCGACGTTCGACAGCAACCCGCCGTTCGGCTATGTCGACGGCAAGAGCAATCACATCGTCGGCCTCGACGTCGACTATGCGAAGGCACTCGCCGACAAGCTCGGCGTGAAGCTGCAACTCCAGCCGACCAACCCCGCGAACCGCATTCCGTTCCTGACGTCCGGCAAGGTCGATCTCGTGCTCGCGAACTTCACGATCACCGACGAGCGCGCGAAGCAGGTCGACTTCAGCATTCCGTATTTCTCGTCGGGCCAGCAGTTTCTCGCGAAGAAGGGCGTGCTGAAATCGGCCGACCAACTGAACGCGCTGCGCGTCGGTGCCGACAAGGGGACGACCAACGAGATCACGCTGCGCGAGAAATTCCCGAAGGCGACGATCGTCGCGTACGACGACACGCCGTTCGCGTTCGCCGCGCTGCGCGCCGGCAACGTGCAAGCGATCACGCAGGACGGCCCGAAGCTGATCGGCTTGCTCGCGAACGTGCCCGACAAGCAGAACTACGAGATCCCGGCGTTCACGATCTCGAACGACTACATGGGCGTCGGCGTGCCGAAGGGCGAGACGCGCCTGCTCGGCTTCGTCAACGACACGTTGAAGGGGCTCGAGGCGAACGGCCACGCCGTGCAGATCTACGACGCATGGTTCGGGCCGACGACGAAGACGCCGCTCACGCGCATCTTCCGGATCGGCGACAAGACCTGATCCGCTTCCTCGCACGCGCGCCGCGCTCGGCTGGACCCTCGGCCTCGCGGCGCTTTCCGTTTTCTTCCGATCGCGCGCTTCGCGCCCGCAACACAGCATGCTCGGGTTGGCTCCCAAATATCTGTCCTGGCTCTGGCAGGGCTTCCTGCTGACGCTTGGCCTCGCGGCCGCGTCGGCCGTCGCCGCGACCGCCGGCGGGCTGCTGCTGGCGGTGATGCGGCATGCACGGGGCATGGCGCCGCGCACGGTCGCGGCCGCGTACGTCGTCACGTTCCGCAACACACCGCTGCTCGTGCAGTTGCTGTTCTGGTATTTCGGTGTCGCGTCGCTGCTGCCCGACACGTGGATCGCGTGGCTGAATGCGCGCCATGCGTTGAGCATCGGCCCGTTCACGCTCGCATGGCCGTCGTTCGAATTCGTTGCGGGCTGGGTCGGGCTGAGCGCCTATACGGCCGCATTCGTCGCCGAAGAGTGTGAAGCCGGCCTGCGCGGCGTGCGGCGCGCGCAGCACGATGCGGCGGCCGCGCTCGGCCTCACGCCGATGCAGTCGCTGCGTTACGTGGTGCTGCCGCAGGCGGTGCGCATCGCGTTGCCGCCGCTGTTCGGCCAATACATGAATCTCGTGAAGAACTCGTCGCTCGCGATGGCGATCGGCGTGGCCGAGCTGTCGTATGCATCGCGGCAGGTCGAGACCGAGACGTTCAAGACGTTCGCCGCATTCGGCGTCGCGACCGTGCTGTACGTCGCGGCGGTGGCCGCGATCGAGGCGGGCGCGTATGCGGCGACGCAATGGCGCGACCGGCTGGGAGCGGGGCGCTGACGATGGATTTTTCGCTGCTGCTCGCCAATCTGCCGTACCTGCTCGTCGGCGCATTTCCGGAAGGGCCGCTCGGCGGGGCCGCGCTGTCGCTGCTGCTCGCGATCGCGTCGGCCGTCGCATCGGCCGTGCTCGGCATCGCGCTCGGCGTTGCGATGGCGCTCGCGCGCGGGCCGGCGCGCGTGCTGTTACTCGCGTTCATCGGCTTCTTCCGCGCGATTCCGGTGCTGATGCTGATTTTCTGGACCTACTTCCTGATGCCGATGCTGCTGCACATGGACGTGCCGGGGCTCGCGACGGTCGTGTGCGCGCTCGCGCTGATCGGCGGCGCGTATCTCGCGCACGCGGTGCATGCGGGCATCGTCGCGGCGGGCGACGGGCAATGGCAGGCCGGGCTGTCGCTCGGGCTCACGCGCTGGCAGACGGTGCGCTTCGTGCTGCTGCCGCAGGCGATCCGGATCATGACGCCGTCGTTCGTCAACCAGTGGGTCGCGCTCGTGAAGGACACGTCGCTTGCCTATATCGTCGGCGTGCCGGAGCTGTCGTTCGTCGCGACGCAGGTGAACAACCGGCTGATGGTGTATCCGGCGCCGATCTTTCTGTTCGTTGCGCTGATCTATCTGGTGCTGTGCACGTCGCTCGACGGCGCGGCACGCTGGCTGCTGTCGCGGGGCCCGCGCGCGGAACGCGCTGCGCAGGTGGCGGGCGAGTGTACGGAACCCGCACGATAAAGGCAGTTTGCGGCTGTCTCGCGATGCCGGTGAGGATGTGTCGGTGAACCTGCGTAGCCGACAGCCCGCCGGGCAGGGCGGACAAGAACGGTAGAGGGCCTGCCGCGCGCCGCTGCTCGTCGAGCGACGGCGCGTGGCAGGTGCATCACGACGCGGAGTAACGCGTATTGAAGACCGCGCGCAGCGTCGAGGAGTCGGTCGCGAAATCGCCCCACAGCGGCCCGTCGTTCTGCGCGAACGCGAACGGCGCCGTATTGATCGACGCGAGGCGGAAGCGCCATTGCGCCGCTTCCTGGCGAAAGGCGGTGAGCTGCATGTCGGACAGCGCCGTCTGCGCGCTCGCGAGCGTGACGAGCGGATCGACCGGATTGTTCGCGACGCGCACCTCGAAGTGCAGGTGCGGGCCCGTCGCGGCGCCGGTCATCCCGACCGAGCCGATGCGCTGGCCCTGCTTCACGGTCTCGCCCGTCTTGAGGTCGTGCGCGAACGCGGACAGGTGCGCGTAGTAGGTCGAGTAACCATCGGCGTGATCGACGATCACGTAGCGGCCGTAGCCACCCGGATCGGTGCCGACGAACGACACGACGCCGTCGGCCGCCGCGTCGACGGGCGTGCCGGTCGGCGCGGCGAGATCGACGCCCGTGTGGAACGCCATCGCCTGCGACAGCGGATGGATGCGCTCGCCGAAGAACGAGCTGATGCGCGTCCACTTGACCGGCATCGTGAAGGCGGCGGCTTCGAGCGGCGAGCCGTCGAGCGCGTAATACGCGCCGTGCTCGGCGCCCGGTGCGCGGAACCAGATCGCGCCGAACGTGCGGCCGGCGACGCGCAGTTCGAGCGCGGTGAGGCGCGGTGTGCCGTCGTTCGTATCGAACGCGACGCGGTAATAGTCGCCGCGCTGCGCGCTCGCCCGCATCGCGACCTTGCCGCTGACGAGATCGCCGAGCTGGATGCGCACCTCGGGCGGCACGTCGAGACGGTTCAGCGTATCGGACAGCGTGAGCTCGATATCGCCCGCGCGCATGCCGTGCTGGTTTGCAGGGGCCGCGAACTGGAACAGGCTCGCATAGCCGAGCATGTCGTTGCGGTGTGCGCTGAGCGGTGCGAACAGGCCCGGCTGCTGGCTGCGGTCGTGGCGTTCGCCAGCATCGTTAGGCTCGCCGAGCGTGCGGGCAAGCTCGCTCGTCACGAAATGCTGCGCGGTGGGAAACGGCGTGTCGGACAGCACGCGCTGCGGCAGCGCGGCCGTGCCCGAGTCGACGGCGCCCGGCAATTGCGACACGGCCGGCAGTGCGGCGAGGCCGAGGGCGGCGAGGGTGCCGAGCACAGCGGCCGGCACGAGCGCGCGCGCAATGCGCTGCGCGCGGCCGGGCGCGAAAGCATCAGGGGTAGCGGCAGACTTGACCAAGGTGTCCACATCCAGGAAAGCGGTTCAAAGGGGTGTGGGCAGGGGCCACCGGCGGCACAGCCGTCGGGCAGCGACGGGGCGGGCGGTGGGCGTGCAACAAAACAGGCCCCGCCAGGGGCCTGTGTCGTTTCCGTTCGACCCAACGCGCGGGGCGGGCCCGCTTCGAACGGCGGCGTGCATACCGGGTCGTACCCGGTTATCACGAAGACGCTAAAGAAAGATGACAGCGTCAGTCTACCGATGTTCCGCAAAACGTTAAAAATTTTAAAGGGGGTCAGCTCATTCGTTTCGCAGTGCGGTAAATCGGGTTAAATCAGCATTTATTACGACAATTTCAATCAGGCCGGCAATTTGTGCGCGCGGCTGCGCAACGCGGCGGACGTGCGCACGGTGTCGAAGCCGGCGTCGAGCATGGCCTCGGCGTCGTTCCACAGGTTGCCGCGCAGCCGGTTGGTCCAGATCATCGACGCGAACACGCCTTCGAGCAGCGACACGAGATAGACGGCGGCCAGATGCACGTCGAGATCGGCGGCGATTTCGCCGGCCGCGATCGCGCGGCGCAGCAGTGCCTTCGTGATCCGCAGCATCTGCAATTCGAGCAGCATGCGGCGCCGCTGCAGCGCGCCGTTCTCTTCGCTCTGCTCGCACTTCGTATAGAGGATCACGAGCACGCGCTGCATCGGGCCCGGCTCGCCGCATTCCTGCAGATAGTGCGATGCGGCGTGCCGCAGCGTGGCGAGCGGCGGCAGCCCGTCGCCCGCGTCGAAGCCTTCCGACGTGCGCGCGAACGCGCGGTCGCACATCGCGAGACACACTTCCATCTTGTTGCGGTAGTGGCCGTAGACGGCGCCGCGCGACATCCCGGCGGCCTCGGCGAGATCCGCCATCGCGGTTTGCGCCACGCCTTTCTCGAGCAGCACGAGCTCGGCGGCGTCGAGGATCCGGTGCTTGATGGCGAGCGATTCTTCGCGGGTCTTGCGGGCCATGTCCTGAGATTCCTTACAGTTCGCTGTCGTTTTATTGAGACAGTGTGACGGTCAGATTGAAGTGGTGTGTATTTAATCAGTCGTGACTGATTATAATCGGCCACCCTGAGCTGCCGCATTTTATCGGCGGCGATCGATCCGAGGTCATACATGAATAACAATCGCTCCCTGATGCGCCACCGGCTGGCGCCGTTCGCGCTGGTGGCCGTGCTGGCCCTGGCCGGATGTGGAAAGGGCGACAAGGACACCGCGCCGGAGACCGCGAAACAGGCCACGGTCGTGACGGTGCATCCGACGGCCGTGCCGATGACCGTCGAATTGCCGGGCCGGCTCGACGCATACCGGCAAGCGGAAGTACGCGCACGGGTCGCGGGCATCGTGACAGCACGCACCTATGAGGAAGGCCAGGAAGTGAAGCAGGGCGCGGTGCTGTTCCGCATCGATCCCGCGCCGCTGAAGGCCGCGCGCGATGCCGCGCAGGGTGCGCTCGCGAAGGCGCAGGCCGCCGCTCTTGCTGCGAGCGACAAGCGCCGCCGTTACGACGATCTCGTGCGCGACCGCGCAGTGAGCGAGCGCGACCACACCGAGGCCGTTGCCGACGACACGCAGGCGAAGGCCGACGTCGCGTCCGCGAAGGCGGAGCTCGCACGGGCACAGTTGCAGCTCGACTATGCGACCGTCACCGCGCCGATCGCGGGCCGCGCACGGCGCGCGCTCGTGACCGAAGGCGCGCTCGTCGGCCAGGACCAGGCGACGCCGCTCACGACCGTCGAGCAGCTCGATCCGATCTACGTGAACTTCTCGCAGCCGGCCGCCGACGTCGACGCGCTGCGCCGCGCGGTGAAGAGCGGGCGGGCAACGGGCATCGCGCAGCACGACATCGCAGTGACGCTGCTGCGCGCCGACGGCACCGCGTATCCGTTGAAGGGCAAGCTGCTGTTCAGCGATCTCGCGGTCGATCCGACCACCGACACGGTTGCGATGCGCGCGCTGTTCCCGAATCCGGAGCGCGAGTTGCTGCCGGGCGCGTATGTGCGGATCGCGCTCGACACAGCCGTCGACCAGCGGGCGATCCTCGTGCCGCGCGATGCGCTGCTGCGCACGACGGACCGCACGTCGGTGCGGGTCGTCGGCACGAACGGCAAGGTCAAGGACGTCGAGGTCGTGGCCGACCAGATGACCGGCCATGACTGGCGTATCACGCGCGGCCTCGCGGGCGGCGAGCGCGTGATCATCGACAACGCCGCGCAGTTCGCGCCCGAGACGGCCGTCAAGCCCGTCGAGCAGGCGCCGCCGTCGAAGGCGGCGCCGGCAGCAGCCGCTTCGCAGGCGGCCGCCCGTCAAACCTGACTGGTTAACACCACACCACCATGGCACGTTTCTTCATCGATCGCCCCGTCTTCGCGTGGGTGATCGCAATCTTCATCATGCTGGGCGGCGCATTCGCGATTCGCGCGCTGCCCGTGGCGCAGTACCCGGACATCGCACCGCCCGTCGTCAGCATCTATGCGACGTACCCGGGCGCGTCCGCGCAGGTCGTCGAGGAATCGGTGACCGCGCTGATCGAGCGCGAAATGAACGGCGCGCCGGGGCTGATGTACACGTCGGCCACCAGCAGCGCCGGGATGGCGTCGCTGTACCTGACGTTCAAGCAGGGCGTGAATGCCGATCTCGCGGCCGTCGAAGTGCAGAACCGGCTGAAGACGGTCGAGGCGCGGCTGCCCGAACCCGTGCGGCGTGACGGCATCCAGGTCGAGAAGGCCGCCGACAACATCCAGTTCGTGGTGTCGCTGACGTCCGACGACGGCCGGATGACCGGCGTGCAGCTCGGCGAATATGCGTCGGCGAACGTCGTGCAGGCACTGCGTCGTGTCGAGGGCGTCGGCAAGGTGCAGTTCTGGGGCGCCGAGTACGCGATGCGGATCTGGCCTGACCCGGTGAAGATGGCCGGGCACGGCCTCACCGCGTCCGATATCGCGTCGGCGGTGCGCGCACACAACGCGCGCGTGACGATCGGCGACATCGGCCGCACCGCGGTGCCGGCCAGCGCGCCGATCGCGGCGACCGTGTTCGCCGATGCACCGCTCAAGACGCCCGCCGATTTCGGCGCGATCGCGCTGCGCACGCAGGCCGACGGCTCCGCGCTGTACCTGCGCGACGTCGCACGCATCGAGTTCGGCGGCAACGACTACAACTACCCGTCGTACGTGAACGGCAAGGTCGCGACCGGGATGGGCATCAAGCTCGCGCCGGGCTCGAACGCGGTCTCCACCGAGAAGCGCGTGCGCGCCACGATGGACGAGCTGTCCGCGTATTTCCCGCCGGGCGTGAAGTACCAGATCCCGTACGAGACGTCGTCGTTCGTGCGCGTGTCGATGAACAAGGTCGTCACGACGCTGATCGAGGCCGGCGTGCTCGTGTTCCTCGTGATGTTCCTGTTCATGCAGAACCTGCGGGCGACGCTGATCCCGACGCTCGTCGTGCCGGTCGCGCTCGCGGGCACGTTCGGCGTGATGTATGCGGCGGGCTTCTCGATCAACGTGCTGACGATGTTCGGGATGGTGCTCGCGATCGGCATCCTCGTCGACGACGCGATCGTCGTGGTCGAGAACGTCGAGCGGCTGATGGTCGAGGAGGGGCTCGGGCCCTACGATGCGACCGTCAAGGCGATGAAGCAGATCAGCGGCGCGATCGTCGGGATCACCGTGGTGCTGACGTCGGTGTTCTTGCCGATGGCGTTCTTCGGTGGCGCGGTGGGCAACATCTACCGGCAGTTCGCGCTGTCGCTCGCGGTGTCGATCGGCTTCTCGGCCTTCCTCGCACTGTCGCTGACGCCCGCGTTGTGCGCGACGCTGCTCAAGCCGGTGTCCGGCGACCATCACGAGAAGCGCGGCTTCTTCGGCTGGTTCAACCGCTTCGTCGCGAGCTCGACGCAGCGCTACGCAACGCGCGTCGGCAAGATGTTGAAGAAGCCGGTGCGCTGGCTCGTCGTGTACGGCGCGCTGACCGGTGCCGCGGGGCTGATGCTCACGCAGCTGCCGACCGCGTTCCTGCCGGACGAGGACCAGGGCAACTTCATGGTGATGGTGATCCGCCCGCAAGGCACGCCGCTCGCGGAAACGATGCAGAGCGTGCGGGAAGTCGAGTCGACCATCCGCCGCGACGAGCCGGCCGCCTACACGTATGCGCTCGGCGGTTTCAACCTGTACGGAGAAGGGCCGAACGGCGGGATGATCTTCGTCACGCTGAAGAACTGGAAGGAGCGCAAGTCCGAAGACGCGCACGTGCAGGCGATCGTCGCGCGCATCAACGAGCGCTTCGCGGGCACGCCGAACACGACGGTGTTTGCGATGAACTCGCCGGCGCTGCCCGATCTCGGTTCGACGAGCGGTTTCGACTTCCGGCTGCAGAACCGCGGCGGGCTCGACTACGCGACGTTCAGCGCCGCGCGCGAGCAACTGCTCGCGACGGGCCGCGAGGATCCGGCGTTGACCGACCTGATGTTCGCCGGCACGCAGGACGCGCCGCAGTTGAAGCTCGACATCGATCGTGCGAAGGCCTCCGCACTCGGCGTGTCGATGGACGAGATCAACACGACGCTCGCGGTGATGTTCGGCTCCGACTATATCGGCGACTTCATGCACGGCACGCAGGTGCGGCGCGTGATCGTGCAGGCCGACGGGCTGCACCGGCTCGATCCGGACGACGTGAAGAAGCTGCGCGTGCGCAACACGCGCGGCGAGATGGTGCCGCTCGCGGCGTTCACGACGTTGCACTGGACGCTCGGGCCGCCGCAGCTCACGCGCTACAACGGCTTTCCGTCGTTCACGATCAACGGCTCGGCCGCGGAAGGCCACAGCAGCGGCGAGGCGATGGCCGCGATCGAGCGGCTCGCCGGGAAGCTGCCGGCCGGCACCGGCTACTCGTGGTCGGGGCAGTCGTTCGAGGAGCGGCTGTCGGGCGCGCAGGCGCCGATGCTGTTCGCGCTGTCGGTGCTCGTCGTGTTCCTCGCGCTCGCGGCGCTTTACGAGAGCTGGTCGATCCCGTTCGCGGTGATGCTGGTCGTGCCGCTCGGCGTGATCGGCGCGGTGCTCGGCGTCACGCTGCGGATGATGCCGAACGACATCTACTTCAAGGTGGGGCTGATCGCGACGATCGGGCTGTCCGCGAAGAACGCGATCCTGATCGTCGAAGTCGCGAAGGACCTGGTCGCGCAGCGCATGTCGCTCGTCGACGCGGCGCTCGAGGCCGCGCGTCTGCGGCTGCGGCCGATCGTGATGACGTCGCTCGCGTTCGGCGTCGGCGTGCTGCCGCTCGCGTTCGCGTCGGGCGCCGCGTCCGGCGCGCAGATGGCGATCGGCACCGGCGTGCTGGGCGGCGTGATCACGGCGACCGTGCTCGCGGTGTTCCTTGTCCCGCTGTTTTTCGTGATCGTCGGCCGCCTGTTCGACGTCGGCCCGCGCCGGCGCGGCGGGGTGCAGCCGGCGACGATGGAGGGTTCCCAATGATGTTTGCGCTCAATGCACGCGCCGCGCTGCGGGTTCAGGTAGCGCTGGCCGCCGCGCTTGCGCTGGCCGGCTGCACGCTTGCGCCGCGTTACGAGCGGCCGGCGGCGCCGGTGCCGGCTACCTATGCGCCGGTCGACGGCGGTGCCGCACCCGCGGCGGCCGCAACGTCGCCCGCCGCCGCCGCGCTGCTTGACGACTGGCGCACGTACTTTACCGATGCCGCGCTGCAGGCATGGATCGATGCGGCGCTCGCGAACAACCGCGACCTGCGGGTCGCGGCCGGCCGGCTCGAGGAAGCGCGTGCGCTGTACGGTGTGCAGCGCGCGGACCTGATGCCGTCGGTCGATGCGAATCTGGGCTATGACCGTGCGCGTCAGTACGATCCGGTCGTGCGCGAAAGCGCGATCAGCGGGCTGTATCGCGCGGGCGTCGGCATCAGCGCGTACGAGCTCGACCTGTTCGGCCGCGTGCGCAGTCTGTCCGACGCGGCGCTCGCCGAGTATTTCGCGACGGCCAACGCACAGCGCACGGTGCGTATCGGCGTGATTGCCGATGTGGCGGGCGCGTACGTCTCGGAGCGCGCGTTGCACGAACAGCTCGCGTTGGCGCAGCGTACGCTGGACGCACGCGAACGCATGGCCGCGCTCACGCAGCGCCGCTATGCAGCCGGCACGAGCGACGCGATCGAACTGCGCTCGGCCGAGATGCTGGTGGCCTCCGCGCGCGCGTCGCAGGCCGCACTGGAGCGCGAGCATGCGCAGTCCGTGCGGGCGCTGCAGTTGCTCGCGGGCGATTTCGCGCGCAACGCGCCCGGCGACACGACCGCGCTCGACACGCTGTCGATCGCGCCCGTGGCGCCCGGCGCACCGAGTGCGCTGCTCGAGCGGCGGCCGGACATCCGGCAGGCGGAGTCGCGGCTCAAGGCCGCCAACGCGCAGATCGGCGCCGCGCGCGCGGCGTTCTTCCCGCGCATCACGCTGACGACCGATTACGGCTCGGTCAGCGACGCATTCTCGGGCCTGTTTACCGGCGGCACGGGCGTGTGGACGTTCGCGCCGCGCATCACGCTGCCGATCTTCGCGGGCGGACGCAATCGCGCGAACCTCGACGTCGCGAACGCGCGCAAGCACATCGCGGTGGCCGAATACGAGAAGACGGTGCAGACCGCGTTCCGCGAAGTGGCCGACGCATTCGCCGCGCGCGACTGGATCGATCGCCAGCTTGCCGCGCAGCAGGACGTGTATGCGGCCGACGGCGCGCGGCTGAAGCTCGCGGAGCGCCGCTACGCGGGGGGTGTGGCGACGTATCTCGAACTGCTCGACGCGCAGCGCAGTACCTACGAGTCGGGGCAGGAGCTGATCCGGCTCAAGCAGCTCAGGCTCGCGAATGCGATCACGCTGTACCGCGCGCTCGGCGGCGGCTGGTCGCCGGTGTCGGCGGAGGCCGAGGCGTCCGCGTAATACCCGTCGCCTGACGCGGCAGCGCGCCAGGCGGCACAACGGCGGCGGTACGATGCGACGTGCCGCCGCCGCTTGCTTCGACCGATATCGCTGTTCTCGCGCTATCTTTCTCCACCGAATTTCCCCACCGACAGGCCGGCCAGGACGTTTGTCATCCTGCGGCAGCGCGCACATGTGCGTTCCGGAACGACCCGCGTCCGGCGACCGTTCGTGTCGCCGGACGCGCAAACGTGTGCGGTTCACTTTTCCTTTCTTCGCACCTGCGATGCGGCCCGAATGTCGGGTTCCGGCGGCCACGCAGGCACGCGCTTTCCGTTCCGGAATTGACGTCCGGATTAATCCATGTATTGGAAATAATGAGGGCGGCAAAGTGTCGCAGTAAAACGTTTGTATTTATATCGCAATCGTTTGCGCGAAAAAATTGGCTTGATTAAATCGCCGGTTAATTTCCTGTTTGTTGAAAATGATTTGATATTGGTGTTGCCGTATGACAACGATGGCGGAGCCGGACAATGTTTTGTCTTTTTCCGGAGGGATCTTGCGGGAGTCAATGCCAGCAAGGGTGAGCGGGGCAGTGTCGGTTGTCGTTCGAAAATTTCTTTAATCTTCAATTGCTTCCGAAAAATAAAGAAGGACTGCGGATAAAAATAAATGGATTGAAAATTGACAGGAAAGAATGTGAATTTAGAGGGGTGAATCGGACATTGTCAGAGGGATTTGACAATGATTTACAGAAAACTTTCATGTTTATCTCGATAATGCCGCCTCGTGACGGACGGGAGCCACCACACGCTGCCGTTTGTGTCCGCCACGTCATCTACTCCATTTGTACTCCTTACGGGTAACGTCATGAAAAAATCCCTCCTGACCGCTGTCGCACTCGCGGCCCTGTCGACCTCGGCTTTCGCAGCGGGCACCGGCACGATCAACTTCAAGGGCGAGATCGTCGCGGGCGCATGCGGCATCGATTCGGGTTCGGTCAACCAGACCGTGCAGCTCGGCAAGGTGCCGACCAACGCGTTCACGAAGGCTGGCGACAAGTCCCAGCCGGTTACGTTCCAGATCACGCTGACGGATTGCGACACCAGCGTGTCGAAGCAGGCGAAGTTCACGTTCACGGGCACGTCGAACGCAACGCAGCCGAAGCTGCTCGCAACGATCGGTTCCGCAACCAACGTCGGCATCCGTCTGCAGAGCGCGTCGGGTGAAGACCTCGACAACGGCGTCGAGCAAGCTGCGCCGACGCTGCTGTCGAAGGGCAACAACACCGTGACGTTCGGGGCGCGCTACGAAGCGACGGCTGCCGGCGTGACGCCGGGTACGGCCGACAGCGTCGCGAACTTCACGGTTCGCTACGAGTAAGCGCCTGTATCGGAGGAGGGGTGCATGCATCCCTTCCTCCCTCTTCTTTCCTTCCTGTTTTCTTCTCCTCGGACTTCCGGTAGCGCCGCGTGCGAATCAGACATTCCTTCCTTTGCGTCTCCGTGCTGGTTGTCGGCAGCCAGAGCCATGCGACGGAATTCAATTCGTCGTTCCTCGACATCGGCGGAACGAGCAACGTCGACCTGTCGCAGTTCTCGCAGCCCGACTTCACGCTGCCGGGCGAGTACATGCTCGACGTGCAGGTCAACGACCTGTTCCTCGGGCTGCAGGCGATCGAGTTCGTGGCCGTCGACGCGTCCGGCGCGGGCAAGCCGTGCCTGCGACCGGAACTCGTCGCGCGGTTCGGCCTGAAGCCGTCGCTTGCGAAGGACCTGCCGCGTTTCCAGGGCGGAAGCTGCGTCGACCTGACGGCGATCGAAGGGGCGACCGTGCGTTACCTGAAAAGCGACGGGCGGCTCAAGATCACGATTCCGCAGGCCGCGCTCGAGTTCACCGATTCGACCTACCTGCCGCCGGAGAACTGGTCCGAAGGGATTCCCGGCGCGATGCTCGACTATCGCGTGATCGCGAACACCAACCGCAGCTTCGGCGCGGCAGGCCGACAGACGAATTCGATCCAGGCCTACGGGACGATCGGCGCGAACTGGGACGCATGGCGCTTTCGTGGCGACTACCAGGCGCAGTCGAACGTCGGCAACACAGCGTACGCGGACCGAACGTTCCGCTTCAGCCGGCTTTACGCATTTCGCGCGCTGCCGTCGATCCAATCGACCGCGACGTTCGGCGACGACTACCTGAGCTCCGACATTTTCGACACGTTCGCGCTGACGGGCGCGTCGATCCGCAGCGACGACCGCATGCTGCCGCCGTCGTTGCGCGGCTATGCGCCGCTGATCTCGGGCGTCGCGCGCACCAACGCGACCGTGACCGTGTCGCAGGCAGGCCGCGTGTTGTACGTGACGCGCGTGTCGCCGGGCGCCTTTGCGCTGCAGAACATCAACACGAGCGTGCAGGGCACGCTCGACGTCGCGGTCGAGGAAGAGGACGGCAGCGTGCAGCGTTTCCAGGTGACGACGGCAGCCGTGCCGTTCCTCGCGCGTACCGGGCAATTGCGCTACAAGATGGCGCTCGGCAAGCCGCGCCAGTTCGGCGGCGCCGGCATTACGCCATTCTTCGGTTTCGGCGAAGTGGCATACGGCCTGCCGCTGGACTTCACCGTGTACGGCGGTTTCATCGCCGCGTCGGGCTATACGTCGATCGCGCTGGGCCTCGGTCGCGATTTCGGATCGTTCGGCGCGCTGTCGGCCGACGTCACGCATGCACGGGCGCGCCTGTGGTGGAACGGCGCGACACGCAACGGCAACTCGTACCGCGTCAACTATTCGAAGCACTTCGATACGCTCGATGCCGACGTGCGCTTCTTCGGCTACCGTTTTTCTGAGCGCGAGTACACGAACTTCGCACAGTTCACGGGCGATCCGACTTCATACGGCCTTGCCAACAGCAAGCAGCGCTATTCGGCGTCGATGTCTAAGCGCTTCGGCGACACGTCGACCTATTTCTCGTACGACCAGACGACCTACTGGGCGCGCGCGTCCGAGCAGCGCGTCGGCATCACGTTGACGCGCGCGTTCTCGATCGGCGCGCTGCGCAACGTGAGCGTGAACGTGTCGGCATTTCGCACGCAGAGCGCGGGCGCGAGCGGCAACCAGTTCTCCGTCACCGCGACGCTGCCGATCGGCGTCAAACACACCGTCACGTCGAACTTGACGACGGGCAGCGGCAGTACGAGCGTGAACGCCGGCTACATCTACGACGATGCGGACGGCCGTACCTACCAGATCAATACGGGCGCGACCGACGGTCGTGCATCGGCGAACGCGAGCTTCCGGCAGCGCTCGTCGACGTACCAGCTTACCGCGCAGGCGTCGACGCTTGCCAATTCGTATGCGGCCGCGTCGCTCGAGGTCGACGGCTCGTTCGTCGCGACGCAGTACGGCATCTCCGCGCACGCGAACGGCAACGCGGGCGATACGCGCTTGCTGGTGTCCACCGACGGCGTGCCCGACGTACCGCTGTCCGGCTCGCTCACGCATACCGATTCGCGCGGCTATGGGGTGCTCGACGGCATCTCGCCGTACAACGTGTACGACGCGACCGTCAACGTCGAGAAGCTGCCGCTCGAAGTGCAGGTGACGAACCCGATCCAGCGCATGGTGCTGACCGACGGCGCGATCGGCTTCGTGAAGTTCACTGCCGCGCGCGGTAGCAACCTGTACCTGACGCTGACCGATGCGGCCGGCAAGCCGATGCCGTTCGGCGCGTCCGTGCAGGACGCGGCGAACGGCAAGGAACTCGGCATCGTCGGCGAGGGCGGTGCAGCGTTCCTGACCCAGGTTCAGCCGAAATCCACGCTCGCGGTGCGGGCGGGCGAACGCACGCTTTGCACGGTCGACGCACTGCCGAACCAGCTTCAACTCGAAGGCACGCCGATTCCGGTGACGTGCCAGACACCCGGCGAGTCGCATGCAGCGGCTGCGCGGGTCGAACGATGATTTCACGGATCCAGCGATGAACCATTCCCTCTCCCTTTCCTTTCCGCGGCGCGCATGGTGCGTGCTCGCCACCGCCGGCGCGCTGCTCGCGGGTGCCGCGCAGGCGGCGATCGTGCCGGACCGCACACGAGTGATCTTCAACGAAGGCGAACAGGCTGCGATCGTCACGATCACCAACAAGAGCACGACCTATCCGTATCTCGTGCAGTCTTGGCTCGAGGACGAGAAACACAACAAGATCACGTCGCCGCTGATGGTCGTGCCCCCGCTGCAACGCGTCGAAGCGAACGAGCGCAACGTGCTGCGGATCGCAAAGCTGCCGGGTGCCGAGCTGCCGGCCGATCGCGAAACGGTGTTCTACCTGAACATTCGCGAAGTACCGCCGAAGAGCGATGTGCCGAACTCGCTGCAGATCGCGCTGCATACGCAGATGAAGCTGTTCTACCGGCCGAAGGCCGTGCAGCCGGTGCGCGACGAGGACTGGACGCTGCCGATGACGCTGCGTGTGGACGCGGCCGCGCACAAGCTGGTGTTCGACAACCCGACGCCCTATCACATCACGATCGTCGACGTGGCGTCGGGCGCGCAGAAGACGCCCGTGCCGCTGGACCCGGTGATGATCAGCCCGATGAGCACGGCCGACGTGCCGTTCAAGGCCGCGACGCTGTCGACGCTGTTCGTCACGCATGTGGACGACTACGGCGGCCAGGTGGCGGTGGAGTATGCGTGTGAGGCCGGTGCTTGCAAGAGCGTGAAGAAATGAGCTGGGGCACGCGAAGCGGGGTGACGGCGCGGATGCCCAAGTGGCTCCGGTGGTGTGTGCTCGCGCTGTTCGTCGCGCTTGCGCAGCCGGCGTGGGCGTTGAAATGTGTCGCGAACGGCAGCGGCATGTCGCTGACCGAATCGATCGGCAATGTCGCGTCGTATCCGACCGATGCGCCGGACGGCTACGTGATCTGGGTCTCGCCACCGCGCACGACGACCGGCTATTGCTACAAGGATATCCCCAGGCTGCAGAACTTTCCCGAGCCGGTTTACTTCTACGCGAATCCGGCGACGCAGAATCCGGCTGCATGGGGGCTCGAAGTCGGCATTCGCTACGGTGGCGAAGACCATTACGGGCACGGCAGCTTGCTGGGTGATCGCATCGAAACGGGCAGTTCCGTGGGCGTGTGCCGTTTGAGTGATTGGGAGGTCGGGCAAGGGTTGTGCCCCAAGGTGCCGATCAGCATCACGTATCAGATTGTCGTGCGCAAGCGCGGAACGTGGGTGACGCCGCCGTCAGACACCTATGCGGTGTTCCAGTTCGACGGCGAGCGCGGGCTGAACAGCAATGGAAGTTTCCGCTACTACCTGAGCGGGCTGCAGAAACTCAAGCCGACGCCATGCACCGTCGACGTGCTGGTGACGCCCGAGCCCGGCATCGTCAATTTCCGCCAGGTGCAGGCGTCCGGCAATGGCTTCCTGCCGGCCGTGCCGCGCGAGCGGTTTTCGCTGTCGCTGACGAAGAAATGCAGCATCCCGGTGCGCGTCGACGGTTACTTTGAAGCGACGAAGGGCGACGTGCAGAACGGCTTGCTGGTGCCTGAAAGCAAGAGCAACTTCGGCATTGGTCTGGAAGACAGCCAGGGCAAGGCGATCGAATTCAACAAGCAATTCACGCTCGCGCAGTTTGCGGCCAACGTCGCCAATCAGAGCGTGATGCTCGACGCGGTGCTCAAGTCGTTCGGACCGCCGAAGATCGGGCCGTTCGACGCGTCGGCGACGATCCGGATTTTTCTGTATTGAGCGCTGTGCGGCGTGAGCGGCGTGCGTTGCATCGTGCGACGCAGGTTGTTGCCGCAGAGTCGGTAAAACGAAAAAAACGCCGGCTTGCCGGCGTTTTTCGCATCTGCTGCGCGAGGCTCAGCGCACCCAGCGGCACATCTTGTGATGGTGATGATCGAAGTGACACACCCGGTGCGGATGCGCTTCGGCGATGGCCGGTACGAGTACGGCGGCGGCGAGCGCCGCGACGGTCAGGGTTTTCAGTAGCGTCTTCATGTTGAGGTGCGGTCGTTGAATAGCGGGTCACGGGAGCGGCGGGGCCTTACCACTGCGGCCGCTGGTCGTCCCGGCGATCGTCGCGGCGGTCGTCATGCCCGCCCGGATGCTGAGCCTCCCAGTCGTGGCGCTCCCAGTAGCGATTGCCGTCCCAGTAGCGATCGCCATGCCAGCCGATCGTGACTTCGGCCGGGGCAGGATAGGCAACGCAACCGGTGAGCATCACGCTCGACAGCGCGCCCACCATGACAGCGGATAACACGATGGATTTCATGTTGTTCTCCCTTGGAAACGGCAAGTCGATCGTACGAGCCCTCAAAATTTCACGTGGTAATAAGTTGCTACCGCGCATGACAGGCGCAGGCGTTTCGTCAGACTCGTGAAAGATCGTGTCGGCGCGACGCCAGCCATGCGCGCCGGACGGACGCGCGGGTGGCCGCGTGCCGCGACCGGCCGCGCGCGTCCCGTCTGTTCATGCAACGATTCCGGCGATTATTCAGACAAATCCTGGTAGTCGAAAGGGTCATCCCGTAATCGGATTGAGAATGATTTGCGTTTACGTTAAATTGCGCTATCTCGGAATTTGACGGAGCAGATCGATGGCGATGGCGGAAGTGCTCGACCGACCGGCGGCGGCAGCGGCGAACCCGTTCCTCGGCCGTCATTCCGATCGGCCGCTGCGTGCGTGCCGTGCCGCGGAGCCCCGTGCGCAGGGGGCGTTGCTCGACGTGCTGATCTCGCATCGCGCGATGCTCGTCAATGTCGCGCGCGGCTTCGTCGGCTGCGCGAGCCGCGCCGAGGATGTCGTCCACGACGTGTTCGTGAAGCTCGTCGAATTCCCGAACCAGGACGCGGTGCGCCAGCCGGTCGCGTACGTGACGCGAATGGTGCGCAATGCGTCGATCGACGCGTGCCGCCGGCAAAGCCTCGAGAACGTCTATCACACGGAAGAGGACGACGGCTTCGACGTGCCGTCGCCCGAGCCGACGCCGGAAGCCGCGCTGCTGACGCGCGACACGCTGCGGCGTGTGTGGGCCGCCCTCGATGACCTGCCGGCGCGCAGCCGCGCGGCATTCGAGATGGTGCGGCTGCGCGAGGAGACGCTGCAGACCGCGGCGCGCGCGCTGAACGTGTCGCAGACGCTCGTGCATTTCATGGTGCGCGACGCGGAGCGCCACTGCGCGGAATGCCTCGACGCGTGCCATCGCGGCGTCGCGTGCCCGGTGTTCCTGGGCGGTCGCGCCCGGCGCCGGTAAAAAACCGCGCCGGCCAATCGTCTATCAGACAGGAGCGGCCGACTCCGCCGCTTCGCCACCTTCAACCGCCTCAGCGATTTCCGATCATGACGCAAGCCACGACGCCTTCCGCCGACACCGACGACCTCGTCTATACGGTCGTCATCAACGACGAAGAACAGTATTCGATCTGGCCGACGTTCCGGCCCGTGCCGGCCGGCTGGCGCGAAGTCGGCGTGAGCGGCCCGAAAGCCGACTGTCTCGCGCACATCGAGACAGTCTGGACCGACATGCGCCCCGCGAGCCTGCGCCGCGCGATGGACGGCGAGCGCGCATCGCGCGCGTCGTGACCCGCTGCGCCGTGATCCGGCGCGTCACCTGAAGAGGACGTTGCATGACCCTGCTTACGTTGCCGACGCTCGACGACCTGCGTATCGAGCCGGGGCTGCCCACCGTCGTGTCGCCGCGCGGCAGCGACGGGATGTCGATCGACGACGTCGCGCCGCTCGCGCGCGAGATCGCGGCCGACACGCTCGAACGGGCGGGCGGCGTGCTGTTCACGGGTTTTCACGTGCCGTCGATCGACGCGTTCCAGCAGTTCGCGGCGTCGTTCGGCGATCCGCTGATCGGCTATGAATACGCATCGACGCCGCGCAGCCAGGTGGAAGGCGCGGTCTATACGTCGACCGAATACCCGCCGCACCGCGCGATTCCGCTGCACAACGAGCAGTCGTACACGCGCGAATGGCCGCTGCGGATCTGGTTCCACTGCGCGCTCGCGGCGCCGCACGGCGGGGCGACGCCGATCGCGGACAGCCGCGCGGTCTATCGTGCGCTCGATCCGGCGCTGATTGCGCGTTTCGAGAAGCGCGAGCTGCTGTACGTGCGCAATTTCGGGCAGGGGCTCGACCTGCCGTGGCAGCAGTCGTTCGGCACCGACGAGCCGGCCGAGGTCGAACGGATGTGCGCGGCGCGCGGCATCGAATGCGCGTGGCGCACCGATGACGACGGCGAGCTGCTGCTGCGCACCCGCGAACGCTGCCAGGCCGTCGCGCGCCATCCGCGCACGGGCGACCGCGTGTGGTTCAACCAGGCGAACCTGTTTCACCTGTCGGCGCTTGACGACGACATGCAGGAAGCGCTCGTCGACGCGGTCGGGCTCGAGAACGTGCCGCGCAACGTGTATTACGGCGACGGCGAACCGCTCGAAGCGGACGCGCTCGCGGAGATCCGCGGCGTGCTCGACCAGCAGCGCATCGTGTTCCCGTGGCGCACGGGCGACGTGCTGATGCTCGACAACATGCTGACCGCACATGCGCGCGACCCGTTCGAGGGGCCGCGCAAGGTCGTCGTCGCGATGGCGCAGAGTTACACGGTCCCGCGTGACCGAACGGAGGATTGATGACGCGTAGTACCGCCGCGCTTGCCGCGCGCGGGCTGTCGGTAGGGTATCGCGACCATGTCGTGATCGACGGGCTGGACCTGTCGATCGCGGCCGGCCGCGTAACCGCGCTGTGCGGACCGAACGGCTGCGGCAAGAGCACGCTGCTGCGCACGCTCGCGGGCCTGCAGCCCGCGCGTGCCGGCCATGTCGAAGTCAACGGCCAGCCGCTCGCGTCGTTTCGCCGTCGAGCGCTCGCGCGCGAGCTGACGATGCTCGCGCAGTTCAACCAGATTCCGTCGGGCCTCACGGTGCGCGAGCTCGTCGCGTACGGGCGCTATGCGTACGGCGGCTTCCTGCGCGGCCTGTCGCGGGCCGACCATGCAGCGATCGACGAGGCACTCGAGACGAGCGGCCTCGCCGACGACGCGGGCCGCGACGTCGGCGCGCTGTCGGGCGGCGAGCGCCAGCGCGCGTGGATCGCGATGGCGCTCGCGCAGCAGGCGCCGATCGTGCTGCTCGACGAACCGACGACCTATCTCGACATCCATCACCAGCTCGACATCCTCGATGCGCTGCGTGCGCTGAACCGCGCACGCGGGCTGACGATCGTGTGGGTGCTGCACGACCTGAACCAGGCGGCCGCGTACAGCGACGAGATCGTGCTGATGCGCGCGGGGCGCCTCGTCGCGCAGGGCTCGCCCGATGCGATGCTCGAACCGGCGCGGCTGCGCGCGGCGTTCGGCGTCGAGATGCTGAAGATCGCGCATCCGCAGACGGGCGCACCGATGTGCGTGCCAGCCTACGGGCCGTCGACCGACGGCGCGCCGCAGGCGGCCGGCGTCTTCGACCGGGATCTCGCCGTATGACGACGCTCGCGACGCGCAAGCGCCTCGTGGCGGCGGGGAAGGGCGCGGCAACGGGCCGGGCCGGTACGATCGCGATCGGCCTCGTCACGTTGATCGCGCTACTCGCGGCGCTGCGCGTCGCCCCCGATCTGCGCGTGTGGTGGGGCGCGGTGCCCGGCAGCGATGCCGCCGCGCTCGCGCACGTGTTCCTGTTCGACCTCAACCTGCCGCGTGTCGCGGCGGCGCTCGTCGCGGGCGGGTGCCTCGGCATCGCGGGTGCGCTGTTCCAGTCGCTCACGCGCAATCCGCTCGCGTCGCCCGACCTGCTCGGCGTGACGGGCGGCGCCCAGCTCGGCCTGCTCGCGGCGATGCTCGTGCCGGCGCTGGCGGGCGTCGCGTCGGTGCCGCTGCTGTTCGTGTGCGGGCTGGCCGCGGCCGCCTGCGCGATCGTCGCGGCCGGCGGCTGGCGTGCGACGCCGTTGCGCCTCGTGCTCGCCGGCAGCGTGTGCATGCTGCTGTTCGCCGCGCTGTCGACGCTCGTGCTCGCATTCTTCGAGCAGAACATCGCGGGGGCCGCGCTGTGGACCAACGGCAGCCTCTATCAGCCGGGCGCGACGGGCCTCGCGCTCGCCGCACGCTGGCTCGTCGTGCCGCTCATCGCATTGCCGTTCGTGATCCGGCCGCTGAATCCGCTCACGCTCGGTGACGATGCGGCGGCCGCGGCCGGCGTGCGCGTCGACGCGACGCGGTTCGCCGCGACGATCGTCGCGGTCGCGTTCACGAGCGTGGCCGTCAGTATCGCGGGCCCGCTGTCGTATGTCGGCCTCGTCGCGCCGAACCTGCTGCGCCAGGTGCGCGGCGCGCGCGCGGCTCGGCTCGGTGTGCTGGTGCCGCTGTCGGCGCTCGCGGGCGGGGCGCTCGTCCTCGTCACCGACAGCGCGGTGCTCGCGTCGGGTCTCGACGCCACGCTGTCGACCGGCGTCGCGATCGCGCTGGTCGGTACGCCGCTGATGCTGGCGATGATCCGGCGCGGGGCCGCGTGGTCGGGCGTGCTGCACGCGGATGCCGAACGCGCGGCGGGCGGCGGCTCGACGCGGCTCGTCGGCTGGCTCGAACGGCTCGGCTGGCCGCTGCGCACCGTCCTGTTCGTCGTGGCAGGCGTACTGGTCGTGTTCGTCGGCGTGTCGGCCGGCTCCGAGTGGCTGTCGATCGCGCGCTGGTCGGCCGCGTTGTCCGGCCACGATGCGCTCGCGCGGATGCTGATCGACCTGCGCATGCCGCGCCTGTTGTGCGCGCTTCTTGCCGGCGCGCTGCTGGCGGTCAGCGGCGTCGCGATGCAGAGCGTCGTGCGTAATCCGCTCGCGGGCCCCGAAGTGCTCGGCGTCACGCAAGGCGCGGGGCTCGTCACGCTGTTTGCGCTGTCGACGTGGCCGCTGATGGGCCACGTGACGCTCGCGGCCGCCGCACTGATCGGCGGCGGGCTGTCGCTCGCGATCACGCTTGCGCTGAATCACCGGCATCGTTACGCGCCGCTCGCGGTGGCGCTGACGGGCATCGTGATCGGCGCGCTGTGGACCACGCTCGCGCAATGGCTGATCACGCAGGAAAGCGTGCAGCCCGCGCGCTTCGTCGTGTGGCTCGTCGGCGGCACCTATGGCCGGAGCTGGGGCGAGGTGTCGATGCTGCTGCCGTGGTGTGTGCTCGCGGTGCCCGTGTTCGCGTGGCTCGCGAAACCGCTCGACATGCTCGCGCTCGGCGACGACCAGGCGGCCGCGCTCGGCCTGCCGGTAGCCGCGCTGCGGCCGCTTGCGCTGACGATCGCGACGCTCGCCGCGTGCGCGGCCGTCGCGGCGGTCGGGCCGGTCGGCTTCATCGGGTTGATGGCGCCGCACGTCGCGACGATGCTCGGCGCGCGCCGGCACCGGACGCGGCTGTGGCTCGCGGCCGCGTGCGGCGCGCTGATCCTCGGTGTGGCGGATCTCGCGGCACGAACCGTCGTCGCGCCGCGAGAAGTACCGGCCGGCGTGCTGACCGCGCTGATCGGCGCACCGTACCTGCTCGGGCTGCTGATCCTCGAGGGGCGCCGCGCCCGGCGCGCAGGGCGATGACGCCCGCGCTCGACGGCGCGCGCGCCACGCGCTTCTCGGCGTTCGCGCCCGAACCGTTCGCCGAACACCTCGACGTCGTCTGGCTCGGCATGCCCGACGACGCGCACGCGCCGGGCCGCCTCATCGTGCCGGTCAGCGCGTTGCCCGCACACCGCGACATCGTGCTCGACGCGATGGTCCGCCATTACGGCGGCGATCCGGCGCAGCATGCGCGCGCGCTGATGTCGCAATGGAGCAAATACTATTTCGGCCGCGCGGCGCCGGCCGGCGTCGTCGCCGCGCTGACGCTCGGCCGGCCGCTCGACATGACACCCGAGCGCACGTTCGTCGCGCTCGACGACGGGATGCCCGCGGCGCTGTACTTCACGCACGATGCACTCGGCGAACCGTGCGACGACCCGGCGCCCCGCTATGCGGGGCTCGTCGCGCATCTCGGCGCGGTGATCGACCTGCTCGCGGCGATGGGCCGCGTCACGCCGCGCGTGCTGTGGAGCAACGCGGGCAACCTGCTCGACTATCTGCTCGATACGTATCGTTCGCTGCCATGCGCCGCCGATCCCGTCCGCGATGCGGACTGGCTGTTCGGTTCGAGCTGCGTTCACGGCGAACCGAATCCGCTGCGTGTGCCCGTGCGTGATGCCGTGCCGCGCTCGGCGCTGCTGCCGACGCCGTTTCGCGCGCGCCGCGTGTGCTGCCTGCGCTATGAAATTCCTGGAGAAACGCAACTGTGTGGAAGCTGCCCCCTGCTACTGACGATGGACGACACGGCGCTGGCCGAGCAGGTCGCGATCCGGTGACGGATGCCGGCCGCCGGGACGCGCTCCGCGCACTCGCAGCGCTCGGCGCCGCGTGCTGCGGCGCGTTTTTCGCGTCGTCCGGCGCCGTTGCCGCGAACCTCGATGCCCATCGTGCTCAGGGCGTGCGTGCGCCGGGTGCCGTGTCGGTGGCCGGCAATCCCGTCGTGTCGCAGGCGAGCGCGACGATGCCGGTGCGCCCGCAACGCGTGGTCGCGCTCGACTTCATGTTCGCGGAAAGCGTGATCGCGCTCGACCTCGTGCCGGTCGGGATGGCCGATACGGCGTTCTATCCGGGCTGGCTCGGCTATCAAAGCGAGCGGCTCGCGAACGTGACCGACATCGGTTCGCGCCAGGAGCCGGGCCTGGAAGCGATCGCGGCGGTCAAACCCGATTTGATCATCGGCGTCGGTTTCCGGCATGCGCCGATTTTCGATGCGCTCGACCGGATCGCGCCGACGATCCTGTTCCAGTTCAGTCCGAACGTGTCGGACGGTGGTGTGCCGGTCACGCAGCTCGACTGGATGCGGCAGATCTTCCGGACGATCGGTACGGTCACGGGGCGCGACGCGCGCGCGCAGGCGATCGATGCGCAACTCGACGCGGGCATTGCACGCAATGCAGCGCGGCTCGCGGCCGCCGGACGCAAGGGCGAGCGCATCGCGCTGCTGCAGGATCTCGGCTTGCCCGACCGCTACTGGGCCTATACGGGCAACAGCACGTCGGCTGGCCTCGCGCGGGCGCTCGGCCTCGATCCGTGGCCGAAGAAGCCGACGCGGGAAGGCACGCTGTACGTGACGTCGGCCGACCTGCTCCGGCAGCGCGACCTGGCCGTGCTGTTCGTGACCGCATCGGGAATGGACGTGCCGCTGTCCGAGAAACTCGATTCGCCGGTGTGGCGCTTCGTGCCCGCGATGCGGGAACACCGGATCGCGCTCATCGAACGCAATATCTGGGGGTTCGGCGGGCCGATGTCGGCGCTGAAGCTGGCCGACGTGATGACCGAGACGATGCTGAAGCTGCCGGCCACGCGCTGAGTGCGCGGCGGTCGATCGGCGGAGGATGCCGCCTGGATTTCCATGGGCAGGGCGTTTCGGTTGGCCTGACTGGCGGTGAACGGCGCGAGCCTTTACACGAACGCACCGCGCGCCGCCAATCTTTCTTCCTGAAGCGAAAATCGCCGACGCACTGCCGCTGCAGCGCGTCGGCGATTTTTTATCGACTGACGTGTTACGCGCTCAGCGCATCGACGCCATCCTGCGCACGTGACCGCGCCGGCGTCGTGTCGCTGACGATGCGCCCGTTGTCGAGCTTCAGCAAGCGGTCGGCAAGATCGAAGTAGCGGTCGTCGTGCGTGATCACGATCACGGCCTTGCCGCGCGCGCGCAGCTCGGGCAGCAATTGCTCGTAGAACACGGCCTTGAACGACGGATCCTGATCGGCCGCCCATTCGTCGAACAGGTAGAACGGCCGGTCCTCCAGGTACGCGACGACGAGCGCGAGCCGCTTGCGCTGCCCGGTCGACAGCGCGCGGGTCGAGAACGCGCCGTCGACCACCTTCACCTTGTGATCGAGTGCGAGCTTCGCGACGAGCGCGTTTGCGCGCGCGTCGGCCTGCGCGCGGGACGGATCGTCGGGATCGACGATGCCGAGCAGCGCATCGAACAGGTGGAAATCGTTGAACACCGCGCTGAAGCGCTGCCGGTACGCGGCGCGCTCGCGCCAGCCGATCGTGCGGCCATCGACCTCGATCGTGCCTTCCTCGGGCTCGTAGAGCCCCGTCAGCACCTTCGCGAGCGTCGTCTTGCCGCTGCCGTTGCCGCCAACGATGAACACCAGCTCGCCCGGCTGGATCGTCAGGTCGATCGGCCCGATGCTGAACATCCGTTCGTCGCGTTCGTGGAAGTACGCATGCGTGACACCGCGCAGCGTGACGGCGCCGGCCGGCGGCACGTCGGGAGCGTCCGACGCGGGCGGCACCGTGCGCAGCGCGCCGAATTCGGCCATCACGCCTTCGATCCGCGTGAGCGACACGCGTGCCGCGTTGACGGTCGGCAGGTTGTTCAGTAGCCCGTCGAGCGGCACGAGCATGAACAGGAACACGACGACGTAGCCGGCGGCTGCGGCCGGATCGGCATGCACGCCGAGCTGCGGCCAGAACGACGCGACGCCGAGGAACGCATAGAACAGGAAGATGATCCAGCCGACGCCGACCGCATACGCGCTGAACGCGCGGCGGCGGTGGTCGCGCACTTCGCCGATCGCGGCGCCGAGCTGGCCGTCGACGAACTGGCGGGCGCGTTCATCGTGCAGCTTCAGCTCCTTCGCGCCGGAAAACAGCGAACCGAGATAGCCGAACAGCCGGTCCTGCGCCTGGCCGGCCGCTTCGAGCGATGCGATCGCGCGGCGGTCGCCGGTGTGATAGCCGAGCGAACCCGCGACGATCGCGGCCAGCGCCAGCAGGCACACCGGCCACGACAGCCACGCGAGATAGCCGAGGCAGCCGAACACGATCGAGCCGTGCATGACCAGGTTCGGCAGCGCGAAAAAGAGCATCGACACGTTGGTCGCGTCATCGGTCAACACCGACTGCACGGGCGCCGCGCCGATCCGCTCGATGTCGCGCAGCTCGGCCGCGCCGACGCGCCGCGCGAGATGCACGCGCAGCCGCGCCATCGTGTCCTGTGACAGGCGCGCGAACAGCGTGCCCGACACGATCCGCGTGACGAGTGCGATTACCGCGCACAGCGCGAAGCGCCACGCGAGCGACGCGTCGGCGGCGCCCGGCTGCGAGAGCGCGCGGTTCAGCGTCGCGACGAGCAGCACGCTCGCGACGCCGTTCAGCACGCACGCGGTGAGCGCCAGCACGAGTGACGCGCGGCTTTCGCGCAACAGCGCGAGGATCAGGCGCGCCGCGGGGCGGCCGGGGGAAGCGTCGAGGGACGGCGGGGAAGAAGGCTCGTGGGCAGCTGTCATCGGCAACGTCGGTAAAGGGAGGGCAGGCGAAAACGCGAAAGCAGCGGGCGAGGCGGGGCCCCGTTCCGGCTTTCCTCCCTGATAGACGAATGGGCCGCGCAAATATTTAGCGGCGTGTTCAAAAAAGCGTTCGCACGTGCTTTGGATACAAAACGGTAAAAAATCGGCCGCGCCGTTCGTCACATCAGTGAAGCCGCCCCAAGCGGCCCCGAGACTTGGCCGAAGCGGCCGGACCGAAGGACTTCACGCACATGACGAGTTTCCCGACTGCGCTGCATCACCGAATCCGCGAACTGGCGCGCATCGCGCCCGACGCACCCGCGATCGCGATCCCTTTCCAGTATGGCTTGCGCCTGTCGCGCGGCGCGCTCGATGCGCGGGCGTCGCGGCTGGCCCGGCAGCTGCGCGCGGCCGGCGTCGGCGCGGAAGTGCGGGTGGGCGTGTGCGTCGAGCGTTCGTGCGAGCTGTTCGTCGCGCTGCTGGCCGTGCTGAAGGCGGGCGGTGTGTTCGTGCCGCTCGATCCGCGTCATCCGGCCGCGCGCCTTGACTGGATCGTCCAGGATGCGCAATTGCGGCACGGGATCGTCGACGCGGCCGGCCGTGCGGCGCTCGGCCAGCCGTTCGAACATGCGTTTGACGCGGCAGTCGACGCGTCGGACGGGCACGAGACCGCCGCCGATGACGAAGAAGCGTCCGCCCACCCGCGTTCGGCCGCGTACATGATCTATACGTCGGGTTCGACCGGCACGCCAAAGGCGGTCGTCGTCGAACACGGGCCGCTGGCCGCGCACTGCGACGCGCTCGCGGCCGCGCTGCCGATCGAGGCCGGCGATCGCCTGCTGCATTTCGCGTCGGTCAATTTCGACGCCGCGCATGAATGCTGGCTCGCGCCGCTCGCGACCGGTGCCAGCATCGTCGTGGCGCCGCCGCAGCCGTTCGCGCCGGATGCCGCACATGCGCTGATGGTGAATGAAGCGGTCAACGTGGCCGCGTTCCCGCCTGCATACCTGCGCGAATTCGCGGCGGTGGCCGCGCGCGATGGCGTGCCGCCGGCGTTGCGCGTGCTCGCATTCGGTGGCGAAGCGTTGCCGCAGCAGGCGTTCGAATTCGTGCGCAGCACGTTCCCGTCGGTACGCCTGATCAACGGCTACGGGCCGACCGAGGCCGTGATCTCGCCGATGCTGTGGCCGGTCGAGCCGGGCGAGACGCCCGCGCTGGCCGCCGACGATGCGTATGCGTCGTTGCCGATCGGCCGCGTGATCGGCCCACGCGTCGCGCGCGTCGACGGCGGCGAGGCCGACGGCGTGGGCGAACTGCTGCTGGGCGGCGTCTGCATCGCGCGCGGCTATCACGGCCGTCCGGCGCTGACGGCCGAACGTTTCATTCCCGATGCCGATGGCGAACCCGGTGCGCGCGTGTACCGCACGGGCGACCTCGCACGGCTGCGCGACGACGGCGCATTCGACTATCTCGGCCGCCTCGACGACCAGGTCCAGGTGCGCGGCGTGCGCGTGGAGCCCGCTGAAATCGCCGCGTGCCTGCGTTCGCATCCGGCCGTGGCCGACGCTGCCGTGGTCGCCGAAACCGGCAACGGGCCGACGCGGCTGATCGCGTGCGTCGCACTGCGCGCGGCAGCCGACGATGCGGCGCTGAAAGCACACGTGGCCGCGCAACTGCCGGCCGCATGGCAGCCGCACCGGTTCGTGCGGTGCGATGCGCTGCCGTATACGCTGAACGGCAAGATCGACCGGGCCGCACTGCGCGAGAAGATTGCTGCCGCGCGCGACACCGCGCAAGGCAACGGCGACGCACCGCGCACGCCGACCGAACGGCAACTCGCCGGCCTCTGGCAGACGCTGCTCGGCCTCGATGTCACGCCGTCGCGCGATGACCGTTTCTTCGCGCTGGGCGCCGATTCGCTCGCCGCGATGCAGTTGCAGGCGGCGATCCGTGCCGCATCGCGCGTGAACCTGCGGCTCGATACGCTGTTCGCCGATCCGGTGCTCTTCGAACTGGCTGAAGCGGTCGACCGTTCGGAACGAGAAACCGGCGAGCCGCTAGCCGCCATTACCGCTCGCCGTTTGCCGGCAGAAGCGGCCGTATCGGGCGCACCGTATGTCGACCGCGCCGCGTCGCTCGCGCAACAACGTTTCTGGGTGCTCGCGCAAACGCGCGACGCGAGCGCCGCGTATCACATCGCCGCGCACTGGACGATCGATGGCGTGCTCGACCGCGACGCGCTGCAGCGCGCACTCGATCACGTGATCGGGCGGCACGAAGCGTGGCGCACGACGCTCGTCGACAACGACGACGGCGTCGTGATGCAGCGGATTCATGCGCATCTGCCGGTGTCGATCGCCGACATCGACCTGCGCGACCAGCCGCCCGCCGCACGTGACGCGCAGGCTGCGCGTCTCGCCGAGCGCGATGCGGCCGAACCGTTCGACCTCGCGCGCGGCCCGCTGCTGCGCGCGACGCTGGTCGCACTCGCCGACGACTGTCACCGCCTGCTGCTGACCGCGCATCACGCGATTACCGACGGCTGGAGCTCGCGCTGTGCGTTCGACGAATTGTCGGCTGCCTATCGCGCGTATGCCGAAGGCCGCGAACCGTCGTTGCCCGATCTGCCGATCCAGTACGCCGACTATGCGGACTGGCAACGCGACATGCTGGCCGGCGGAGAGGGCGAACGTCAGCTCGACTACTGGCGCGGCGCATTGCGCGACGTGCCGGGCCCGCTCGCGCTGCCGGTCGATCGTCAGCCGGGGGCGGTACGCACGCTGCAGGGGGCGCGCGTGTCGGTGCGGCTGCCCGACGCGGTCGCGGCCGACGTGCGGCAACTTGCGCGCGACGCACAGGCAACCACCTTCACGGTGCTGCTGGCCGCGCTCGACGCGTGGCTGTCGCGCCTGACCGGCACGACGGATATCGTCGTTGCGGTGCCGGTCGCGCATCGTCAGCGCCCCGAAACCCGTGCGCTGCTCGGGCTGTTCCTGAATACCGTCGCGCTGCGCGTGCGCGTGGCGCCGACGCTACCGTTCCGCGCGCTCGTCGATGCGGCGCGCACGGCGGCGCTCGACGCGGTCGCGCACCAGGACGTGCCGTTCGAGCGCGTCGTCGATGCGGTGAAACCGCCGGTCAAGCGCGGCGACGAATGGCTGCGCGTGAAATTCGCGCAGCAGTTCGACGCGCGGCACGACAGCGTGCTGCCGGGTGCGACGGCCGTTGCAACACCGGGCCCCGATCTCGCTGCGCGCTTCGACTTCGCAGTGGATTTCACCGACGATGCGAACGGCATCGCACTGGTTGCGGCCTATGCGACCGACTGCGTCGATGCGGACACCGCGCGCGCATGGCTCGACAGCTATGCGGCGTTCGTCGGTGCGGCCGCGCGCGACCCGCACCAAACGACGGCTGTACTGCCGTGCGACGCGTCGGCCGCTTCGCGCCAGCCGCGCGACGGCCGTGCGCTGCGCGTCGAACATGCGGACATCGTCGCCGCATTCGCGCGACAGGCGGCCGCGTATCCGCATCGCGTCGCGCTCGCCGATGCGTCGGCATCGCTGACGTTCGCCGAACTCGACGACGCATCGAACCGCATCGCACGCGCGCTGACCCAGCGCGGCGTGGCTGCCGAAGCGGCCGTCATCGTCTGTATCGAACGCTCGGCGCGGTTCGTCGTCGGCCTGCTCGGTGCGCTGAAGGCCGGTGCGCTCGCGGTATTGCTTGACCCGGCACAGCCGGCCGCGCGACTCGCCGCGGCAGCCGCCGACTGCGGCGCGCGCTGGGCGCTCGTCGCGGAGTCGGCCGCCTGGCCGGCCGACATCGATGCACGGCCGCTCGACGTGGACACGCTCGCGCAGGACGCGACGCTCGCGCACGCAGCCGGCGTGCGTATCGCACCGCATCCGGAACAGGGCGCGTACCTGATCTATACGTCGGGCTCGACCGGTACGCCGAAGGGCGTCGTCGTGTCGCACGGCGCGCTAGCCGACTACGTGCAGGGGATGCTCGACGAACTCGCGTTCGCACCGGACGCGTCGTTCGCGATGGTATCGACCGTCGCGGCCGATCTCGGCCACACGACGTTGTTCGGCGCGCTGTGCGCGGGCCGCACGCTGCACCTGCTGCCGGCCGCGTGCGCGTTCGATCCGGACCTGTTCGCCGAGGAAATGCGCCGCCGCGGCGTCGGCGTGCTGAAGATCGTGCCGAGCCACCTGCAGGCGCTGCTCGATGCACGTGTGCCGGCCGACGTGCTGCCGCGCCACGCGCTCGTGACGGGCGGCGAAACGCTCACGTGGGCGCTCGTCACGCGACTGGCCGCGCTTGCGCCCGCCTGCCGCGTGATCAACCACTACGGGCCGACCGAAGCGACGGTCGGCGCGATCGCATGCGACACGGCGTCGATTGCCGCCGATGCGCGCGATCCCGCGAGCGGTGTGCCGCTCGGCCTGCCGCTGCCGAATGCGCGTGCGCTGGTGCTCGATGCGTTCGGCGCGTGCGTGCCGGCTGGCGCGACGGGCGAGTTGTATCTGGGCGGGCCGGGCGTCGCGCGCGGCTATCTGGGTCGCCCGGCGCAGACCGCCGAGCGCTTCGTACCCGATCCGTTCGCGCCCGGTGCGCGGCTGTATCGTACGGGCGACCGCGTACGGTTGCGCGCGGATGGCCGTCTTGCGTTCCTCGGACGCATCGACGACCAGGTGAAGATTCGCGGCTACCGCGTCGAACCGGGCGAGGTGAGTGCGGCTGTGCGTGCGGCCGGCCCGGTTGCGCAGGCGGAAACACTTGCGATCGAACACGACGGCCGGCTGCGGCTCGCGACGTTCGTCGTGATGCGCGACGGCGCGAACTTCGACGAGGCCGCCGTGCGCGCAGCGCTTGCCGCGAAGCTGCCCGACTACATGGTGCCCGCGCAGTTCGTTGCGCTCGCGCGCCTGCCGGTGACCGCGAACGGCAAGATCGATCGCGCCGCGTTGCGTGAACAGGCGGCCGCGCCGGTCGCGAGCGCGACCGGCAATGCGCCGCAGGGCCCGGTCGAAACGGTACTCGCGGAAGTTTGGCAAGCCGTGCTGAAGGCGCCGCAAGTCGGTCGCGACGACAACTTCTTCGAACTCGGTGGCGATTCGATCCTCGTGCTGCAGGTGATCGCCCGTGCACGCAAGCGCGGGGTGCGCTTCACGCCGAAGCAACTGTTCGATGGCCCGACGGTGGCCGAACTCGCACGCATCGCGAAGACGGAGGACGTGGCTGCCGCGCAGCCTGCGGTCGCGGCCGTTGCCAGCGCGCCCGTGGCGGCGCAGGTCCTGACGCCCGCACAGCAGCGCTTCTTCGCGCTCGGTATCCCGCATCCGGGCCACTGGAACCAGTCGGTTGCATTCGACGTGCACGGACCTTTCGACGCCGACGCATTCGCACGGGCATTCGACGCATTGCTGACGCATCACGACGCATTCCGCCAGCGCTTTGCGCGCGGCGCGGACGGCACGTGGCAAGCCAACGATGCCGCGAAGCCGTACGACGCACTGCCGTTCGTCGAAGTCTCTGCCCGCGACGAAACCGACGCGCGCGCGCGCTTCGACGCGTTGCAGCGCCGTCTCGACCTCGGCCGCGGGCCGCTTGCCTGCGCATGCGCGGCACGCTTGCCGGACGGCTCGACGCAGCTCTGTCTCGCGATTCACCATGCGATCGTCGACGGCGTGTCGTGGCGCATCCTGCTCGACGACCTGGACACCGCGTACCGCGCCGCATGCGAGCGCGCGCCGATCCGGCTGTCGCAGCCGGGCCCGCGCGCGGATGCATGGGCGTCGCGACTCGCGCGTGCGGCAACGGAACCGGCATCGCCGTTTGCGGGCGAAGCCGCGTACTGGGCCGGCATGGCGCTGGGCGACGACGTCGTGCCCGATCATCCCGACGCAACGGCGACGAACGCCGATGCCGCCGTCGTCGTGCAGACGATCGACGCGGCATTGACCCGCGCGGCGTTGACCGATGCGCATGCCGCCTATCGCACGCAGACGATTGAACTGCTGGGCGCGGCGCTCGCGCTGGCACTGGCCGGCGTGAGCGGTGCCGCATCGTGCCGGGTTGAACTGGAAGGGCATGGCCGCGAGGCGCTGTTCGACGATGCCGATGCCAGCCGCACGATCGGCTGGCTGACGAGTCATTACCCGGTGACGCTGCCGGTCGCGGCCACCGCGCGCGACACGCTCTGCGCGGTCAAGGACACGCTGGGCGCGGTGCCACACAAGGGGCTCGGCTTCGGCGTGCTCGCACACTACGGCGATGCGGCGACGCGCGCGACGCTGGCCGCCGTGCCGCGCCCGCGCGTCACGTTCAACTACCTCGGCCAGTTCGACGCGCCGCGCGATGCGATGCTCGTGCCGCGCTTCGGCGGCACCGGTGTCGAACGCGATCCGTTGGGACCGCTCGGCAATACGCTCGCGATCCACGCCTACCTCGACACGGATCGCGACGGCGCACGCACGCTGAAAGTGCATTGGGTCTACGGCGCACCGCAATTCGAGCGCGCGACGATCGACGCATTCGCCGAACGCTTCGCGGCTGCGCTGCGCGAACTCGTCGACGCGTGTGCGTCGCGCGTGGCGCATCGCGGCGGTGGCGCGACGCCGGGCGATTTCCCGCTCGCCCGGGCCGCCGGTCTCACGCAGGCCGCGATCGAACGCGCGCCGCTCGACTGGCGCACGATCGACGACGTGTATCCGCTGTCGCCGATGCAGCAGGGCATCCTGTTCCACGCGCTGTTCGCGCCCGGTCACGCGAGCTACGTGAACCAGCTCGTCGCGACAGCGACCGCGCTCGACGCCGATCGTCTCGCCGCCGCATTCGAAGCGTCGATCGCGCGCCACGACATCCTGCGCACGAGCGTGATGCCGGACGAAGCCGCGCCGCTGCAGTGCGTGCATCGCCATGCGCCAATGCCGGTCGAACAGTTCGACTGGCGCACACGCGGCGACACGCTAGACGCCGACTTCGACGCATGGCTTGCGGCCGACCGCGCCCGCGGTTTCGACTGGCGCGAACCGCCGCTGATGCGGCTCACGCTGATCCGCGTGACCGACGACGCATGGCGTGTCGTTTGGACGCGCCACCATGTGCTGCTCGACGGCTGGAGCACCGCGCGCCTGCTCGCGGACGTGCTGCGCGACTATCGCGACCCGGACGCCGTGTCGCCGTTCGCGAGCCGCCCGGCACTGCGCTATCGCGACTTCATCGCATGGCTCGGCACGCGCGACCTCGACGCCGACGAACGCTTCTGGACGGAACGCCTCGCACGGCTCGACACACCGACGCTGATCGCGGAACGCACGGCCGACCGGGCGGATGCCGAGATGGTCACGTGGCGCGCGACGCTCGACGCCTGCACGATGACGCGTGTCGCACGGACCGCGCGGGCACTGAAGCTGACCGTCAACACGCTGGTGCAGGGCGCTTGGGCACTTGCGCTGCAGCGGATGACGCACCAGCCGGCCGTCGCGTTCGGCGCGACCGTCGCGGGGCGTCCCGACGCGCTGGCGGACGTCGACTCGGTGCTCGGTCTCTTCATCAACACGCTGCCGGTCATCACCGCACCGGCGCCGCAGCAGCGTGCGGCCGACTGGCTGCAAACGCTGCAACGCGACAACGCGGCCGCCGCCGAGCACGCGCACACGCCGCTTGCCGACATCCAGCGCTGGGCGCGTGGTGCGGGTGGTGCATTGTTCGACACGCTGGTCGTGTTCGAGAACTACCCGGTCGAAGACACGGCGCGCGACGCGGATCCGCGCGCGCTCGCGTTGAGCGACGTGCGCAGCATCGAAGCGACCGATTTTGCGTTGACGCTCGTGATCGAGAGCGGCGCCGAGCTGACGATCGACTACGGCTACGACACCGCGCGCGTCGACGCGCGGCAGGTTGAAACCTGGCACCGTGCATTCGCGTGTGCGCTCGATGCGCTGGCCCGCACGCCGGACGCGCTGCTCGGCGCGCTGTCGATCGCAGACGACGCAACCCGCGATGCGCTGGCGCTGGCGCAAGACACCGCGCGCGAGTGGCCGGCATCGCAACAGCAGCCGCTGCACCTTCAATTCACCGATGCGGCGCGGGCGACGCCCGACGCGATCGCGCTCGAATACGCGGACATTCACGGCGGCGTGCATCGCGCAACCTATCGCGAACTCGACGTCAGCACGTCGCGGATCGCGGCCGCGCTACGCCGGCGCGGCGTGCAGCCCGACACGCCGGTCGCGCTGTGTGTCGAGCGTTCGTTCGACATGGTGATGGCGCTGGTCGGCGTACTGAAGGCCGGCGCGGCCTACTTGCCGGTCGATCCCGACTATCCGGCCGAGCGCATCGCGTACCTGCTGCGCGACGCGCGGCCGGCCGTCGCGATTACTCAGGCGCATCTGCGTGAACCAGTCGAAGCTGCGCTCGGCGACGGTGCGACGACGCAGCTGCTGACGGTCGCGGATCTGCTCGCCGATGAAAGCGAAAGCGACGCTGCCAGCGCGCCTGCCACGATCGACGACGCCCAACTCGCGTACCTGATCTACACGTCCGGCTCGACCGGCAAGCCGAAGGGCGCCGGCAACACGCACGGCGCGCTCGCGAACCGGATCGCGTGGATGCAGCACGCCTACCGGCTGACGCGCGACGACGTCGTGCTGCACAAGACGCCGTTCGGTTTCGACGTCTCCGTGTGGGAATTCGTGTGGCCGCTGGCGATCGGCGCGAAGCTCGCGATTGCCGCGCCTGGCGACCATCGCGATCCGGCGCGTCTGGCCGCGGCGATCCATGCACACGGCGTGACGGTGCTGCACTTCGTGCCGTCGATGCTCGCGGCGTTCGCCGCGTATCTCGACGATTTTTCGGCCGCCGCGCAGTGCGACAGCGTGCGCCTGATCGTCGCGAGCGGCGAGGCACTCGCGCCCGAACTCGTCGCAAAGATGGCGCGGCTGCTGCCGAACGCGATGCTCGTGAACCTGTACGGGCCGACTGAAGCCGCGATCGACGTGTCGCACTGGACCTGCGGCCCCGACGACGCAAATGCGGTCGCGGTGCCGATCGGCCATCCGATCGCGAACCTGCAACTTCATGTGCTCGATGCCGCATGGCAGCCGGTGCCGGCCGGCGCGACCGGCGAACTGTATCTCGCCGGCGCAGGCCTCGCGCGCGGCTATCTCGGCCGTCCGGCGCTGACCGCCGAGCGCTTCGTGCCCGATCCGTTCGTGCCGGGGGCGCGCATGTACCGCACCGGCGACCTCGCGCGCCGGCGCGCCGACGGTGCGCTCGACTACCTCGGCCGCGTCGACACGCAGGTGAAGCTGCGCGGCCAGCGGATCGAACCGGGCGAAATCGAGGCGCTGCTGCGTGCGGCGCCCGGCGTGAACGATGCAGTCGTGATCGTGCGCGACGAGCAACTGATCGGCTATGTCGCATGCGGCGACGCGGGCCCGCTCGACCGTGCGGCGCTGCTCGACGCGCTGCGCGCGCAATTGCCGGCCTACATGGTGCCGTCGCAACTGATCGAACTCGATGCATTGCCCGTCACGCCGAACGGCAAGTGCGATCGCCATGCGCTGCCCGCACCGGTACGCGAAACGGCAGCCGACGTCGCGCTCGCGACCGACACGGAACGCGCGCTCGCCGAGATCTGGCAACGCGTGCTGCACGTGGACGCGATCGGCCGCGACGGCGACTTCTTCCTGCTCGGCGGCCATTCGCTGCTCGCGACGCAGGCCCATGCGCAGGCAAACCTGCACTGGGGGCTCGCGTTGCCGCTGCGCACGCTGTTCGACACGCGCACGCTGGCGCGCTGCGCGGAGGCGATCGACGCGGCCTGTGCGGCATGCGGCGCGACCGATGCGGCAAGCGCGATCGACGCGCTGCTCGGCGAACTGGAAACCCAATAAGGACGACGGATGACGAAGGTTCAACCCGACTGGCTCGCGCTCGCGACGCGTTTCTCGCAACTGCCCGACGCGCAGCGCGCGGTCTTCATCGACAAGCTCGGCGCGGCCGGCATCGATTTTCGCGTGCTGCCGATCCCTCCGCGCACGCCGCGCAGCGACCGGGTGCCGGCGTCGTTTGCACAGACGCGGCTGTGGCTGCATGCGCGGCTGATCGATGCGCCCGACGCGTATCACATCACCGAGCGCCTGGCGCTGACAGGCCCGCTCGACGCGCATGCGCTGCGCCTTGCGTGCGACGCGCTGATCGCGCGCCACGAAGCGCTGCGCACGACCTTCGACGAAGCGCAGGACGGCGTCGCGCAAACGATCCACGCGCCGTTGCGCTGCCCGTGGCGCGAAGCCGATCTCGAAGCGCTGCCGGACGCGCAGCGCACGGCGCGCGCGGAAGCCGTCGCGACGGCCGATGAAGCCGAGCCGTTCGATCTCGGCGCGGCGCCGCTCGTCCGTGCCCACTTGGTGCGCTTCGACGCGACCCATCACTGGCTCGCGCTGACCGTGCATCACATCGTGTCGGACGGCTGGTCGTCGGGCGTGATGCTCGAGGAACTCGCGGCGTTCTATCGCGCGTATGCGTCCGACCGGCCGGTGCCGCTTGCGCCGCTGCCGATCCAGTACGCCGACTACGCGCTGTGGCAGCGCCGCTGGCTCGACGCCGGCGAACGCGACCGCCAGCTCGCGTTCTGGCGCGAACGGCTCAATCCGCAACGCGGCGTGCTGACGCTGCCGGGCGCGACCGCACGACCCGCCCGCCGCAGTGCGCGCGGCGCACGCCATGTGTTTTCGCTCGACGCGCGCATCGGCGCGCAACTGCGCGCATTCGCGGCCGCATCGGGTGCCACGCCGTTCGCGGTGTTGCTCGCCGCGCTCGATGCGCTGCTGGCGCGCGCGACCGGCGACGCGCGCATCTGCGTCGGCGTGCCGGCCGCGAACCGCGAACGTGCGGAAGTCGCCGGCCTGATCGGCTTCTTCGTCAACACGCTGGCGATCGACGTCGACGTGCCCGCGCACGGCGATTTCTCGTCGCTGGTCGCCCGCACGCAGCGTGCGCTGGTCGACGCGCAGATGCACCAGGACGTGCCGTTCGAGCAGGTGGTCGACGCGCTCGGCGTGCCGCGCAGCGCAAGCCACCATCCTCTGTTCCAGGTGATGGCCGCGTATGGCGAGCGCCGCGCGCTGCCTGCGCTCGGCACGGCGTCGGCCGCGTTGCTGCCGTCGGGCACGCCGTCCGCGAAATTCGACCTGACGCTGTCCGTCGAAGCGACGCCTGAAGGTACGTTCGACGCCGCATTCATCTACGCGCTCGACCTGTTCGATGCGGACGCGATCGCCCGGCTGGCCGCGCGTTTCGTCACGCTGCTGGCCGATGCGCTTGCGCGCCCCGACATGCCGGTCGGCGATCTCGACTGGCTGCCAGCCGACGAGCGCGCGCAGCTCTTGGCATGGAACGCACCCGCAGGCGCGGCCGACGCTGAACCGTTCGTGCCTGTGCATGCCCGCATCGCTGCGCATGCGCAAGCACGACCCGACGCGCGCGGCGTGGCCGACATCGATCGCGCGCTGACGCGCGGCGAAGTCGACGCACGTGCGGCCCGCCTGGCACGCCAACTGGTGGCGGCCGGCGTCCGCCCGGAAATGCGCGTCGGTGTGGCGCTGCAGCGCTCGGTCGACCTGCTCGTCGCGCTGATCGCGGTGCTGAAGTCGGGCGCCGCGTTCGTGCCGCTCGATCCGGCGCATCCGCGCGAACGGCTCGCGCAGATCGTCGGCGACGCGCACATCGAGCACGTGCTGACCGACGGCGCGAGCGCCGCGTCGCTGCCCGAGCTGCCGGATCTGCGCGTGTGGCGCGCCGATGAGGTCGATGCACTCGACGCAGCCGCGCACGTCGTGCTGCCTGACGTGCTGCCGGGCCATGCGGCCTATGCGATCTACACGTCGGGTTCGACCGGCAAGCCGAAGGGCGTGATCGTCGACCATGCGTCGTTCGCGCTGCATTGCGCGGCGATCGCCGAGCGCTACGGCGCGGGCGAGCAGGACGTATTCCTGCTGTTCCAGTCGGTCAACTTCGACGGCGCGCACGAAGGCTGGTTTTCGCAATACATGTCGGGTGCCGCCGTGTCGGTGACGGCCGACGTGCTGTGGCCGCCCGCGCAGACCTGCGCGATGATGGTCCGCGACGGCGTGACGATGACCTACGTGCCGCCCGGCTGCGCCGCGCAGCTCGCCGAATGGGCGCTCGCGCACGGTGCGCCGCCGACGCTGCGTTCGCTGACGGTCGGCGGCGAGGCGACGTCGCGCGAGGCGTTCGCGATGCTGCGCCGCGCGCTGCCGAACGTGCGCGTGGTCAACGGCTACGGCCCGACCGAGACGGTCATCACACCGACGCTGTGGATGTTCCGGCCCGGCGACGATCTCGCGAAGCTCGGCGACGCCGCGTACCTGCCGATCGGCACGCTGGTCGGCGCACGCACCGCGCATGTGCTCGACGAGCGGCTGCATCCGCTGCCGGTGGGCGTGATCGGCGAACTGTACCTGGGCGGCGAGGGGATCGGCGTCGCGCGCGGCTATCTCGACCGCCCGGCGCTGACGGCCGAGCGCTTCGTGCCCGATCCGTACGGCGCGCCGGGCGCGCGGCTGTACCGCACGGGCGACCTCGTACGGCGTCGCGCGGATGGCGTGTTCGACTTCATCGGCCGCGTCGATCATCAGGTGAAGCTGCGCGGGCTGCGCATCGAACTCGGCGAGATCGAGGCGCAGCTTGCCGCGCACGACGCGGTGCGCGAAGCGTGCGCGATCGTGCACGGGCGGTGCGCACTCGCGCAGCTCGTCGCGTATGTCGAACTGACCGCCGACGCACGGGCAGCCGCGCAGCCGGTCGAAGCCGCGACGCTCGACGCGCACCTGCGCCGGACGCTGCCCGACTACATGGTGCCGGCGCAACTGATCGTGCTCGACGCGCTGCCGCGCAACGCGAACAGCAAGGTCGACCGCGCCCGGCTGCCGGCGCCGGTGCGTCTCGAACGCGCGTACGAAGCGCCGCACGACGGCGACGAAGCCGCGCTCGCGGCGATCTGGTGCGACGTGCTGAATCTCGAGCGCGTGGGCCGTGGCGATCACTTCTTCGATCTCGGCGGCCATTCGCTCGCCGCCGTGCGCGTCGCGACGCGCGTGGCCGAGCGGCTCGGCCGCGACGTGCCGGTGCGCGCGCTGTTCGAGGCGCCGGTGCTCGCGCAGTACGCGTTGCAGGTGGCCGATGCGCCGCGCGCCGCGCATGCCGGTGCTGCGGCGCCAGGTGTCGCGGTAGCCAAACCGGACGCACACGGCGTGTGGCCGTTGTCGCCGGCGCAGCTCGGCCTGTGGTTCCTGTGGCGTGCGCAGCCGGACAGCGCCGCATACAACATTCCGGTCGCGTTGCGTGTGCGCGGCCCGCTCGACGTCGATGCGCTGCGTGCCGCCTTCTCGGATGTCGCGGCCGTGCATCCCGCGCTGCGCGCGCGGCTTGTTGCGCGTGACGGCGCGCTGCCGGGCCAGCGGATCGACGCAGACGTGGCTGTCGAACTGCCGGTGATCGACCTGTCGGCGCAAACCGACGTGCTGGCTCGCGCCGCGGCGTCGACCGACGAGGATGCACTCACGCCATTCGACCTCGCAGCCGATGCGCCGCTGTGGCGCGCGCGGGTACTGCGGCTCGGTGTAGACGATCACGTGTTGTCGGTGACGATTCATCACATCGTGTCGGATGGCGAATCGATCGAGCTGTGGCTCGATGCGGTTCGTGCGCGCTATGTCGCCCGCATAAAGGGCGCCGCCGTGCCGGCCGAAGCGGCCATCCAACTGGCCGTGCCACTCGTGCTACCCGCGCCGTGCCATCCATCCCGCGTCACCTACTGGCGCGATGCGCTCGCCGATCTGCCGGCGCGCGTGCTGCCGCAGCGCGCGGACGCGCCGGCCGTGCCGCAATGGCGCGCGGCACGCATCGCGTTCGAATTCGACGGCCCGCTGATCCGCGCGGCGCGCGATGCGGCGTCGGCCGCGCACGCGACGCTGCCGATGCTGCTGCACGCGGCGCTCAACGCCGCACTGTTCCGCGCGACGGGGGCGGCCGACCAGCCGGTCGGCGTGCTCGCGTCGACGCGCGAGCTGACGGGCGACGCGGCCCGCGACGCGCTCGGCCTCTTCATCAATTCGGTCGTCGTGCGCACGCAGATCGACCCGGCCGCGCGCCGGACGGACCTGCTCGCCCAAGTGCGCGACACGGCGCTCGCGGCCTACGCGCACGCCGACGTGCCGTTCGCGGACGTCGTCGCGGCGCTGCGCGCGCCGCGTGCCGCGCAGGCCAATCCGCTGTTCCAGGTGATGTTCAACTACCTGCGCCCGGCCGGTGCCGCGGCGCGCGACTGGGCCGGCCTGTCGCTGGCCGGATTCGACGACGTGCGCCATCGCGTCGTGTTCACGCTGGAGCTGGACGTCGTCGAGCATCCGGACGGTCGCGTGAGCGCCGCGTTCTCGTATGCGGACGAACTGCTCGAGCGCGACTTCGTCGATGTACTCGTCGATCTCTATCACGACGAAGTCGCGCGCTTCGCGGGCGCGTCGGAAGCTGCGCTCGGCGTGCCCGACGAGCGTGCCGTTGCACGAGCGCCGCGTCGCGCACAGGCGCAAGGCCGTTCATGCGCGGCAACGCCGTCACGTACGCCGCATGCGGCTGCCGTGCTCGCGGCGCTGTGGTCGGACACGTTCGCGACGGCCGCGCCCGAACCCGACGCCGACCTGTTCGAAGCCGGCGCGACCTCGTTCGACGTCGTGCGTTTCGTCGATGCGGCCAGCCGCGCCGGTCACACGCTGACGGTTGCCGACGTATTCGCGTCGCCGACGCTCGCGGCGCTCGGCGCGCGACTCGATGCGCTCACGGAAACGGGACAGGAGGCACGCCATGCTGGCTGAAGTACGTCCGGACGGATTCACGATGCTCGATACCTACCGCCTCGCGTTCGCGGACGGTCTGTTCGCCGTGCGCGACGGTGCGGAGATCCGCGTCGCGCAGGGTGACGGCATCGGCGCGCAGTTGCTGCGCGCCCAACTCGGCGACGACGGCGCGCTGCGCCTCGTCGCGTACAACCATCGCGCGGCGCCGGCCGACCAGCGGCGCGCGCTGCTGGCCGTGCTGGCCGCGGCGTTTTCGGACAGCGCGCGCCACGCGGCGATCGGGCTCGACCCGGCCGCGTGGCCGGCGGTCGCGCTCGACGCGCTGCGCGCGAGTGGCGTGCTCGCCGACGGCGGCCGCTGCATGCGTGAAGGCTGGGCGCAGCAGGCCGATCTGTGGCTCGTCGGCCCGCATCTGCCATGCGCGACGTTGCCGATGCTCACCGACGGCCGCCGCCATCCGCGTCGGCCGCCCGCGCCGCGCGGCGAGGTCTACGCGCGCGACCTGCCGGCGCTCGGCGTGCGTTTCGCGCTGCGCGGCTGGCAGCCCGCCGAGGACACCGAGCGACTCGCGCGCTGGTTCGGCGAACCGCGCGTGCGCGACGGCTGGCCGGGCGCGCAACCCATGCAACCCGCGCAATCCGGCACGGACGGCGCGCAAGGCACCGCGCCCGGCACCGCGCCCGGCACCGATCCGCACGTGATTCCACTCGTCGGCTGCTTCGACGGCGAACCGTTCGCGTTTTTCGAAGCGTACTGGTTGAAGGAAGACGCGCTCGCGCCGCACGTCGCGGCGCGCGACTACGACCGCGGACTGCGGATGCTGGTCGGCGCATCGCGCTGGCGCGGCCCGCATTGCGTGGCCGGCTGGCTGCCGTCCGTCGTGCATTACCTGTTTCTCGACGACCCGCGTACCGAAGCGGTCGGCTGTGCCGTTCCGGCCGGCCACGCGCGGGTTGCCGACCATCTCGCGCGGCATGGCTTCGCGCGGCAGCGCCGTCTCGCGCTGGCCGACGCGCAGCCGCTGTGGATGCGCGCGCTGCGCGAGACGTTCTTCTCCGGCCGTCACGTCTGACGCGCCGGATTAACCGACAAGGGAGCTGAGACATGCAGAGAGAAACCGTATTCGACCTGATCGGCGTCGGCTTCGGGCCGTCGAATCTGGCGCTGGCCGTGCGCCTCGCGGAGCGCAGCGGCGCGCGGACGTTTGCCCATTGCTTCGTCGAGCGCCAGCCTGAATTCGGCTGGCATCGCGGGATGCTGCTCGACGACTGCCGGATGCAGATCTCGTTTCTGAAGGATCTCGTCACGATGCGCGATCCGAAAAGCCCCTACACGTTCATCAACTACCTGTTCGAACGCGGCCGGCTGAACGAATTCGTCAACCTGAAGAACTTCTATCCGACCCGCGTCGAGTTCCACGACTACCTGAGCTGGGTGGCCGAGGCGTTCGACGATCGCGTCCATTACAGCGAGACCGTCCTCGCGATCGAGCCCGTGCGTGGCGATGGCGCGAAGATCGATGCGCTGCGGGTGCTGTCGCGCGACGCCGCGGGCCACGAGCGCCAGCGCGTCACGCGCGCGCTGTCGGTCGGCGTCGGCGGCACGCCGGCGATTCCGGACGCGTTCGCCACGCTCGGCCGCGACCGCGTGATCCACTCGTCGTCGTACCTGACCGACATCGACCGGCTCGTCGCATCGCCGGACGGCGAGCGCCGCCGCGTCGCGGTGATCGGCGCGGGGCAGAGCGCAGCCGAGGTGTTCATCGATCTCGCGCGCCGCTTCCCGCATGTCGACGCGAGCCTCGTGATGCGCGCAGGCGCACTGAAGCCCGCGGACGACAGCCCGTTCGTCAACGAGATCTTCAGCCCCGAGTTCACCGATGTCGTCTATGCGCAGCCGCACGACGCGCGCCGTGCGCTGCTCGAGCGCTATCGCGACACGAACTACGCGGTGGTCGACCGCCCGCTGATCGAACAGATCTACGAAATGCTGTACCTGCAGCGCATCGACGGGACGCCGCGTCATGCACTGCTCGCGAACCGCGCGATCGAGGCTGCGGTGCGCGGCGCCGACGGCCGCATCGAGCTGACGCTGCGCGACCGGATGAGCGGCGCCACGCGCGTCGAGCGCTTCGACGCGCTCGTGCTGGCAACGGGCTACCGCCGCGACACGCATTCCGCGCTGCTCGAAGGGCTCGCGCCGCACCTGGGCGATGCGCTGGTGCGCGGCGACGTCGCGCGCGACTACCTGCTCGCGACGCCCGAGCACTTCGCGCCGCGCATCTACCTGCAAGGCTGCTGCGAAGACAGCCACGGCCTGTCCGACACGCTGCTGTCGGTACTGGCGCGCCGCGCGGACGAAATCTGCGCATCGCTCGAACACGGAACCGCACCCGCCCATGACGAAGGCGCGGCCCGGGCACCGCATGACAAACGACAGGACAACGGGGTGAGCGCAAGCCGGATGGCTTTCGCTCTTTGACAAAGGCGCGGTCGGAGACCGCATGAAAAAACTGGAGCAGAGAAAGATGGAGTGGGCAACAGGCACGCGTTTGCGTGCGATCGCAGCCGCGGCGAGCGTGGCGTTCGGTGCGGCGGCAGGGCACGCGTATGCCCAGACGGCGCCGGCCGTGAACGCGGGCGCCGCGGCGTCGGCCAGCAGTGCGCAGAACGGTGGGGCGGCCAGTGCGGCGGCCGGCACGCTGCCGACGATCAACGTCAACGCGGCCTCGGCAGGGGACGGGACGGTCGGGCTCGTCGCGAAGCGCAGCCGGACCGGCACCAAAACCGATACGCCGATCAACGAGATTCCGCAGACGATCAACATCGTCACCGCGCAGCAGATCGAGATGACGGGCGCGACCGACGTGAACGCGGCGCTACGCTACGTGCCGGGTTTCTCGTCGTACGGCTCGGATAACCGTTCGGACTGGTACGCGGCGCTGCGCGGCTTCACGCCGACCGCGTATGTGAACGGGCTGCAGGTGCCGAACACGCTGAACCTGGCGAGCTGGCGCGTCGATCCGTACATGATCGACAGCATCAGCGTGCTGCGCGGACCGACCTCGGTGCTGTACGGCGCGGGCGATCCCGGCGCGATCATCGACGTGCAGACCAAGCTCGCCGACGGCGAGCGCGTGCGCGAGGCCGGTGTGCAGATCGGCAACTATGCGCGCAAGCAGTTCATGATCGACGTCGGCGACAAGCTCGACCCGGACGGCAAGTACGCGTACCGGTTCGTCGGCGTCGCGCGCGACGGCAACGCGGTGACCGGCCCGAACAACGACCAGCGCATTGCGCTCGCGCCGTCGTTCCGCTGGCGCCCGAACGCGGATACGTCGCTGACGGTTTCCGCGACCTACCTGCAGGACTGGGGCGACATCTCGTCGAACTTCCTGCCCGCGCAGGGCACGGTGCTGCCGAACCCGAACGGGCAGATCAATAAGGATATCTACGAAGGCGACGGGAACTTCAACTATTACCGCAAGAAGCAGTGGTCGCTCGGCTATCAGTTCGAGCACAATCTGAATTCGATGTGGACGCTGCGCCAGAACGTACGCTGGATGCACCTGTCGCTCGACAACGCGTCGGTGTTCGGGAACGGCTTCGTCGACGGCAGCACGACCGACGTGTCGCGCTGGGCCGGCCTGTTCCAGATGAACTACAGTCGTTTCGACATCGACAACAACGCGCAGGCGCGCTTCGGCACCGGCCCGCTCGAGCACACGCTGCTGCTCGGGTTCCAGTACAACCGGCAGACGGCGACCGACAGCGAATGGCTGGCCGCGGCGCCGCCGCTGAACCTGTACAACCCGGTCTACCTGCCGGTCACGATGGGCGTGTTCGCGGATCCCGACGCGACGTCCCGTACCAACACGTACACGACGATGAACACGTTCGGCCTGTACGCGCAGGACCAGGTCAAGTGGAACCGCTGGACGCTGACGCTTGGCGGCCGCGAGGACTGGGTCAACATGCGGATGGACGACCGCGCCAGCGGCACGCAGTCGAAGGCCGACGTCACCGCGTTCACCGGCCGCGTGGGTCTGACGTATCAGGGCGATTACGGGCTGTCGCCGTACATCAGCTACGCGACGTCGTTCAATCCGATGATCGGCGTGAGCATGCTCGGCGGCGGGCTGGCGCAGCCGACGCGCGGCAAGCAGATCGAGGCCGGGCTGCGCTGGCAGCCGCCTGGCAAGAACCTGATGCTGAACGCGGCGATCTACCAGATCAACCAGACCAACGTGCTCACGCCGGCGCCGACCGATATCACGAAGTCGGTGCAGACCGGCGAAGTGCGTTCGCGCGGGATCGAGCTGAGCGCGACCGGCAAGGTCACGCGCAACCTGTCGGTGATCGCGTCGTACGTGTATCAGGACGTGAAGAACGTGAAGGCCAACGACGTGTCGCTGAACAACTGGCCGGTCGACGTGCCGCGTCCGCGCCAGATCGCGTCGCTGTGGACCGACTGGACGTGGCATACGGGGCCGCTCGAGGGCTTCGGCCTCGGCGGCGGCATTCGCTACCAGAGCGCCTCGGCCGGTGCGGCCGACAACTCGCTGACGGTATCGAGCGTCACGCTGTTCGACGCGGGCCTGCACTACGACACGCGTAACTGGCGCTTCGCCGTGAACGGGACGAACCTCTTCAACCGCCATTACGTCAGCGGTTGCCAGTCGATGAACGTCTGCATTTTCGGTACCGACCGCACGGTGATCGCGACCGCGAAATACAACTGGTGACGATGCGCGCCGCGGCCCGCCGGCCGGCCTTCATGGCTGGCGCGGGCCGGCTGCGGCGCCTTCGTCCGCTTTTCCACGACGCATCCATGCCGAAGAAAAATCTCGTCTACATCCAGTCGCTGCGCAACGGCGCGGCCGATCGTGCCGGGCAGCCGGTCGCCTATCAGGGCGGCACGCGCTACATGAAGGCACCGCTCGAATTTCTCGTCGAACGCCTGAACGACTCGCCACTCGGCGAGCGCTACACGCTGAAGGGCGTGATCGTCGACGACGACGACGGGTCGCCGGCCGACCGCGCGAAAGTCGCCGACTACGGCTTCGCCCGCACGCCGGGCCGCCCGTGGATCCTGCCGGAAGGGTTGGCGGTGCAGGGCCGGCCGGTCGACGAACTGTTCTGCTCGATTCCGTCGACGTACCGGCGGCTGCCGCGCGACGCGCGCGAGCGCGCTGCGGCCAAGCAGGCGTTCGAGCGCCGCCTGCTCGAACGCCTGCTCGAACTCGAAGCCGACGTCGTCGTGCTCGACGGGCTGCTCGTGATCCTCGACGAACTCGTGCGGCCCGGCGCGCGCTTTCACCGGCGCATCGCCAACATTCATCCGGGCATCACCGCCGACGGTTCGCCGTACCAGCGGCGCGGCGCATGGGCGACGCTCGACGCGCTGCACGGCGCGCGCGGCGAACGGGTCGACTGGGCGAGCGGCGCGACGTCGACCGTCGAGCCCGTGATGATGACGGGCGCGTCGTTCCACTACGTCGACAACGGTATCGATTCCGGCGAGGTGATCTGCGACGTGCTCGACACGTCGATCGCGCCGGACGACACGATTCTCGAACTGCGCTGGAACAACTTCCAGCGCAGCCTGTTTCCGGCGCTCGAGCGGGGGCTGCACGTCCTCGCCGACCGCCACGACGCGGGAGCACTGTGATGGAAGACACGCTGACGAAACCGGCCGGCACGGCCGACGCCGTCGAAGGGGACGTGGCCGCCGCGCTCGACGGCGCCGCACACGGGCCGGCGAGGGCAGTCGCCGAGCACACGCTCGACGCGTGGCGGCCCGACGATGCGCCGGACGGATTGCTCGCGGCGTTCGTCGCGCTGTTCAACACCGACACGCGCTACGACGCGGCGACGGTCACGGTGCCGCTCGGCGGCGCCGATGCGGCGGCCGTTGCGTCGTACGTCGCACGCGCGGTGCGCGAGGGTGTGATCGACGGTGCACAGGTTGCCGGCGACACGCTGCGCCTCACCGTGTCGCGCGCGACGTTCTGGCAGAACCCGCGGCCGTGGCTGAAGGCGCCTGCGTCGGGCGGGATGCCGCTGCGTTACACGATCACGAACGGCCACCGGCACCCGGTGCGGCCGCCGTCGCCGGCCGGCGAGATCTATGCGCGCGACATGCCGCAGGTCGGGATGACGTTCAGCCTGCGCACCGTCGACATCGACGAACATGCGCAATTGTTCAGCGACTGGATGAACCTCGATCGCGTCGCGCACTTCTGGGACCAGCGCGGCACGCGCGACGAGCACGCGGCGTATCTCGCGGAGCGGCTCGCCGATCCGCACATGCACCCGATGATCGGCTATTTCGACGACACGCCGTTCGGCTATTTCGAGTTCTACTGGGCGAAGGAGGACCGTCTCGCGCCGTTCTACGAGGCGCACGACTACGACCGCGGGCTGCACCTGCTGATCGGCGACTCGCGCTTCCAGAGCGCCGGCAAGCTGCATGCATGGTGGAGCGGGGTGCTGCACTACATGTTCGTCGACGAACCGCGCACGCAGCGGCTCGTCGGCGAGCCGCGCGTCGATCACGTGCGGCACATCGCGTACATGCACCGGCTCGGGTTCTACACGCTGAAGGAATTCGATTTCCCGCACAAGCGCGCGGCGCTCACCGTGATCGAGCGCGATACATTCTTCGACACTTTCCGGTTGCCGTGACGGTGCGGGCGCGCAGCGTCGGTGCGACGTTGCGTGCGGCCTTGCGATGCGCGTGCATCGGCCGTCCGGGATATGGACCGCCCGGCCTGCGTCATGAAGAATGGATCGCTCTTCTCATCCACGACAGGCCGGCAACATGAACCCGACACCCTCGACAGCGTGGGGCGCGACGTCCGATTCGCACCCCGTCAAATTGACATATGCCGACATATGCCTAGAATGGACGCATCGATCTCCCATGGAGTGGCTCATGCGCACCGTTTCCATTTTCAAGAACGCCCGTAATCAGGCGATCCGCATCCCGAAGGACATGGAGTTCGAGGGGGTGACGGAACTCGAGATCCGCCGCGAGGGCGACACACTGTTGCTGCGGCCGGTGCGGCCCACGTGGCTCTCGTTCGCGAGCGAACCGCTGGCCGACGCCGACTTCCTCGCCGAACGTCCGGCCGTCATCGAGTCCGGCCGCTTCGACCTGTCCGGTGGTGGCGCCGCGCCGACGGAGTCCGGCCAGTGACCACGCTCTACATGCTCGATACGAACATCTGCTCGTTCATCATGCGCGAGCGGCCTCCCGTGGTGCTGTCGCGGCTGCAATCGTGCGTCAATGCGCAACACCGGATCGTCGTCTCGGCGATTACGTACGCCGAAATGCGGTTCGGCGCGGTTGGCAGGAAGGCGTCACCGAAGCATGCGGAACTCGTGACAGCCTTTGTTTCGCGGCTGGATGGCGTGCTGTCGTGGGATACCGCGGCCGTCGATGCAACGGCCGCGATTCGTGCCGATCTTGCCGCGCGCGGCACGCCGATCGGCGCGAACGACGCGTCGATCGCCGGGCATGCGATCGCGGCCGGTGCGGTGCTCGTCACGCACAACAGCCGCGAGTTCGGCCGTGTCGCCGGGTTGGCGCTCGAAGACTGGGCGGCCTGAGCGCAGCTTCGTATCCGTACGCGCACGCTGCTGTTCCGCAGCGACGCGTCACGTGCGTGGCGCGGGTTGATCGACGAGAAAGGCGGTACGGAACGCATCGAGATACCGGTCGACGTCGTCGCTGAATTCACCGGGCAACAGTGCGAAAGCGCGTGCCAGCAGATCCTGGCCGAGCGCGGCATAGGTCGCTGCGTCCGACAACAGCGCGCGGATCGCGTCGCGCGTTGGCGGCGAAGCAATTTGCTGCGCCTCGCGCGCGAGCAGCGCGGCCGCGGCGAGTCCCGGCTGGAACGCATGGGTCTCGAGCAGGTCCGGCGCATCATCCCAGATACGTTCGCGATTGCCGGCGTCGTGGAAATTCCGCAGCAGGAACAGCAGGTCGTACGCGTCACTGTTCTGGCGCGCACGCCGGTCCTTCCACGCGAGCAGCTTCAGCAGCGTCAGCGCCGGCAGGCTGGCCACCGGCACCAGGGTATGCGCGTCGATCGACACCGGCTGTGCGGTGTCCACCGCTTCCTGGAACCCGAGTACGTTCAGCACGAATTCACCGCCGGGCGGCCACGCAATCTCGCCCGGCGGCGTTTCGAGCGGCCCGAACGGCACGAGGTCCAGCTCCGTGCGAAAACCGTGCGCGCCGCTGTCGAACAGCAGTTTCTGCTGCTGTTTCGATGCGCGCGTGAATTGCCCGGTGGCGACGAGTGCCTCGACGAGTTGCGCGTGAAATGGCCAGCTCACCGCGCACACGGCAACGTCGACGTCGCGCGTTGCACGCACCGGCCGGATGCCGTGCACGTGCCACATCAGGATGTCGCGCGCGGTAGCGCCGGCGACCACGAACGCCGCGTCGAGGTTTGCGCAGGCCGAGCTAACGGCCTGCAGCAACGCGACCGCCGCAGGCTCCAGCGGCCGGCGTGCGTCGACTTCAAGCGGGCGGGTGGGCGAGATATCGGTCATGGATGCGATCCGCGATGGCGAGATTGCGGCTGTCGCCGGACGAGACGAGATCCGCGTAGATCAACAGCGGCGGCACGACCGGTCCTTCCTGCTCGCGCCAGTCGAGCGCGGCAGACGGCGGCCAGAACGCTTCGACGAGTTCGACCTCGCCGCGCTCGTCCGGACGCAGGCGTCCCTGGAGCAGCAGCCGGTTCGACGCGGTGCCGTGCGTATAGACGGTGATCGTGGCCGGCTTCAGGTCGTGCGTCAGCAGGTCGGCCGCCGGCTCGCCGCCGAGCCGCGCATCGAATGCCGCGAAATCGAAACCGCGCCACCAGTCGGGCGCGAGGCTGGCAAACCGGCGGCTCGGCAGCTTCGCGCGCAAGCGGCTCGGGTACAGCGCGACCCATTCCTGCACGAAGCGAGGCCAGTCGGGAAGCAGGCGCTCGCCGTTGCGGCGCTGCCCGACGAGGCCGCGCGCGATCAGATCGTCCATCGCCAGATTGACCGTGCCGAGCGCGACATCCGACGCGGCCGCGATCGCCCGATACGGTTGCGCGACGAGGCCGGGCTGCGTCGCGAGCGCGAACATCACGGCCAGCCCCTTCGGCGTCGTCGCGCGCGACGACTGCCGGCGCGGTGCCCGTGCGGGCTTCGGCCGGCCCGCGATCATCACGGTTGCCTCCGGCTGAATCAGGCATGCGTTGCCGGCGGTATCGAGAAACGGGATGCCCTGGTCGATCAGGCCGGCGGCCAGTTCGGCCGACAGATGCGGCGCGACCAGCATCAACGGGCGCTCGCCGGGCGCTGCGTTGCCGCCGCCGCGGCGCAATGCCGCGAGCGTGCCCGCCAGCGATTCGACGTGCAGGCGCACCGCGACCGGCATCTCGAATACCTGCCCCGCAACGTCGAAGCGGATCATGGCGTCGGCGCGTGCCTTGTAGGCGGCCGGCACGCGCACGGGCCGCGCGCGAAAGCGCCGGGTCGCGCGTTCGAACGCGGCGCAGGCTTCGTCGAGCACGTGCTGTTCCGGCAGGGAGAGGGAAGGGTTCGCGGGCATCGAAGGGAATCGCATGTTCACTTTTTTGTCAGCGTACACAAAAAATGTACGAACGTCAAAAAGTGAACAATAATTCACAAGCCTTTGATATGTATGGGCTATTTCAGGGTGTCAGGCGATAGTCATCGGGCTCTCATACGCAGGAAATGGGCGGGTGGCGTACAGTTTCGCGCGCTCGGATCTCATGCGGCAGTCGTCCGGATGGCCGGGCTTGCGCTCGTCGCGCATCGCATTCCCCTATGGCAACCATCGGTTGCTACCACGACGACTCTCGGTCTTCCGGGTTGCCATCGAACTGACTATCCTTGCCTGCATATTCCCCAAAGGACAGGAGACGACACCGTGACGCACAGCGTGATTCCCGCAGGCCTCGCCGACGAAATGATCGAGATCCGGCACCGCATCCATGCCCACCCCGAGCTCGGTTTCGAGGAATTCGCGACGAGCGACCTCGTCGCGGCGCAACTGCAGTCGTGGGGCTACACGGTGCATCGCGGGCTCGGCGGGACGGGCGTCGTCGGGCAGTTGAAGGTCGGCAACGGCACGCAGCGCCTCGGCCTGCGCGCCGACATGGACGCGCTGCCGATCCACGAGTCGACGGGCCTGCCGTACGAGAGCAAGATCGCCGGCAAGATGCACGCGTGCGGCCACGACGGCCACACGGCGATGCTGCTCGCGGCCGCGAAGCATCTCGCGCGCGAGCGCTGCTTCTCGGGCACGCTGAACCTGATTTTCCAGCCGGCGGAGGAAGGGCTCGGCGGCGCGAAGAAGATGCTCGACGAAGGGCTGTTCGAGCAGTTCCCGTGCGACGCGATCTTCGCGATGCACAACATGCCCGGGTTCCCGACGGGCAAGTTCGGTTTCCTGCCGGGGCCGTTCATGGCGTCGTCGGATACGGTGATCGTCGACGTACAGGGCCGTGGCGGCCACGGCGCGGTGCCGCACAAGGCCGTCGACTCGGTGGTCGTCTGTGCGCAGATCGTCATCGCGCTGCAGACGATCGTGTCGCGCAACGTGTCGCCGCTCGACATGGCGATCGTCACGGTCGGCGCGATCCACGCGGGCGAGGCGCCGAACGTGATTCCCGATCGTGCGCAGATGCGCCTGTCGGTGCGCGCGCTGAAGCCGGAGGTGCGTGACCTGCTCGAGACGCGTATCAAGGAAGTCGTGCATGCGCAGGCGGCCGTGTTCGGCGCGACCGCGACGATCGACTACCAGCGCCGCTACCCGGTGCTCGTCAACGATGCGGAGATGACGGCCTTCGCGCGCAACGTCGCACGCGAATGGGTGGGCGACGCGAACCTGATCGACGGGATGGTGCCGCTCACCGGCAGCGAGGATTTTGCGTTCCTGCTCGAGAAGCGGCCCGGCTGCTACCTGATCATCGGCAACGGCGACGGGGAGGGTGGCTGCATGGTGCACAACCCGGGCTACGACTTCAACGATGCGGCGTTGCCCACCGGCGCGTCGTACTGGGTGAAGCTGGCGGAGGCGTTTCTGGTGTGACGGTTGCGGCCCGCGCGCGGCGCCCGCATGGTCCATCGGCATCGCATCGCCCCGGCGGGATCAGGATTTGACGGTCCTTGACATGGCGTTGCAAGGCCGCGTGCTACGCTCCGTTTCGCGTCGGACCGGTCGTCGGCACACGCGGACGGCCCGCACGGCGCGATCCGTGCCGGGCGCCGGCAGCAACGAGAATTCGGCTGCGCCGCTCGCTGAACGAACGGTGTTTTCCGGCCTGCACGGCCGGGCACGCGTCGCTCGACCGCTCACACCCGGGCTCGCACTGCCTCTTGGCCATGGGCGCCGGCCCTGCTCAATCGATACCGCCCCTACGACATGCGAAAACCTATCCTCATCGCGCTGACGGCCTGCGCGTTCGGCTTCCTCCTGACCGGATGCGACGATCAGAAGATGGCCGATGCGGTCAACGCGATCAAGCCGGACAACGTGGCGTTCGGCAGTCTGCAGCGGGGCGTGTCGACGGTCGACGACGTGCTCCGCGCCGCGGGCAAGCCCGAGATGGTCAGGCAGAACGAAGACGGCTCGCAGCGGTACGAGTATCCGCGCGGCCCGTTCGGGACGAGCACGTACATGCTCGACTTCGGGCCGGACGGCAGGCTCATGTCGATCACGCAGGCGCTGAGCGCGGAAAACATCGCGAAGGTCGTGCCGGGGATGACGAAGGACGACGTGCGGCAACTGCTCGGCAAGCCGACGTCGGTCTCGCAATACGCGTTGAGCCACGAAGAAGTCTGGAGCTGGCACTGGGCTGAAGGTGGCGTATCGGGCGACGCGATGTTCAATGCACATTTTTCGCCGGACGGGATCGTGATCCGGACATCGAGATCGGAAGCGCCCGGACGGGAGAAGCCGTGACGGCGGGCCTGCCCGGCCGCGTCATTCCGTCGCCGCAAGTCACCACGCTTCCCCGCTGAACAGCGCCGCCGCCGCATCCGGATTCGACGGCCAGTACATGTGCATGTACGTCGCGACGATCGCGCCGTGGCGATACACGGCTTCGCCACTGCCCGGCGCGCCGTCGGGGCGCGCGGCGTGCGCGATGGGTTCCAGCGGCGTCGCGAGCCGCGAATAATGAAACGTATGTCCGCGCATCGGCCCGGTGCGCGTATCGATCTGCTGCATGCCGAGCGCCGCGAACCGGCGCTGCATCGTCGCCTGACCCGGCAACAGCCCAAGCATCGGCGTCGTCACGCCGTCCACATCGGTCAGCGATTCACACAGATACACCATCCCCCCGCATTCCGCGACGATCGGCCGGCCGGCCGCCGCATGCGCGCGAATCGTCTGCGCGGCCACGACATTCGCCGCCAGCGTCGCCGCATGCAGTTCCGGATAGCCGCCCGGCAAAAACAGCGCGTCGCAATCGTCGGGCACGGGTTCGTCGGCAAGCGGCGAGAAGCACCGCAGTTCCGCACCGAGCGTATCCAGCAACGCGAGATTCGCCGGATAGACGAACGAAAACGCTGTATCGCGCGCGACCGCGATCCGCTTGCCGGCAAGCGCGCGCGGCAGCGGTGCGGCCAGGTCCGGTTCCGCGAACGCGACGGCCGGCGGCAACTCGGCAAGCGCCGTCTGCGCGAGCACGTCGGCCGCGCGATCGAGCCGTGCGTCGAGATCGTCGATGTCGGCCGGCTGGTACAGGCCGAGATGCCGCTCCGGCAGCGCGATGCCCGCATCGGCCGGCACGTGCCCGAGCCAGCGCAGGTCGTCGGGCAGCGCCTGTTGCAGCAGTTCCGCGTGCCGGGCCGAGCCGACGCGATTCGCCAGCACGCCGTGAAACGGCAGCCCCGGCCGGAACCGCGCGAGCCCGAATGCGATCGCCGCGAACGTCTGCGCCATCGACTTCGCGGAAATCACCGCGACGACCGGCACGCCGAACGCGGCCGCGAGATCGGCACTGCTCGGTGTGCCGTCGAACAGCCCCATCACGCCTTCGATCAGGATCAGGTCGGCCTCGCGCGCGGCGTCGGCCAGCAGCGCGCGGCAGCCGGCCTCGCCGACCATCCCGAGGTCGAGCGCATGTACGGGCGCGCCGCTCGCACGTTCGAGCAGCATCGGATCGAGAAAGTCGGGCCCGGTCTTGAACACGCGCACGCGCCGGCCGAGCCGGCGGTGCAGCCGCGCCAGGCCGGCCGTCACCGACGTCTTGCCCTGGCCCGACGCGGGCGCGCTGACGAACAGCGCGGGGCAGGCCGGCACGCTCAGAACTCCACGCCGCGTTGCGCCTTCACGCCTTGTTCCTTGTACGGATGCTTGACGAGCCGCATTTCGGTAACGAGGTCGGCCGCGTCGATCAGCGCATCGGGCGCGTGCCGCCCGGTCACGACGACGTGCACCGAATCAGGGCGCGCGGCCAGCGTCGCGAGCACTTCGTCGAGCGGCAGGTATTCGTACTTCAGCACCGTGTTCAGTTCGTCGAGGATCACCATCCGGTAGTCGCCGCTCTCGATCATCCGGCGCGCCTCGTCCCAGCCCTTGCGCGCGGTCGCGATGTCGGCGTCGCGGTTCTGCGTGTTCCACGTATAGCCATCGCCCATCGTCACGAAATCGCATTCGGCTACCGCGCCGAGGAAGTCGCGCTCGGACGTGTGCAGCGCGCCCTTGATGAACTGTACGACGCCGAGCCGCATGCCGTGGCCGAGCACGCGCACGGCCATGCCGAACGCGGCCGTGCTCTTGCCCTTGCCATTGCCGGTATTGACGATCAGCAGGCCCTTTTCGTTGACGGCGGCGGCCTGCTTCTTCTCATGGCCGGCACGGCGGCGTTCGGTCATCCGTTGATGGGATTCGGCGTCGGTTTTCATCGGATTGGTCCTGTCGAAAGAAAGCGAAACAAAGGGTTCAGAGCGGGCCGGCGAGCGCGACCGTCACGCCGTCCCGGATCGATTTGGGGCCCAGCAGCCGGCCGTGCGGCGCCGCCAGCTGCGCGCACGGCTCGGCTACGCCCGCGACGCCAAAGCGGGCGAGCGCGGCATCCGACGGGCCGCTTGCGGCCAGTTCCGGGCGGCGCGCGAGCCGTGCCGCGTCGAACACGACGAGCGGCCAGCCGCGGCGCGCGCACAGCGTGCGCAGCGCGCGGGCACGCGCCTTGTCGGCGAGCGTCGCAACGAGCGCCGGTTCGGCGCCCGGGTACAGGGTCAGCGCCGCGCGGATCGCGGTATCGAGTTGCGCGGCCGTCACGCCCGCGCGGAAACCGACGCCGAGCGCGACGCGCATCATGCGCCGCTGCCGAGCGCGGCACGTACCGCGGGATCGCCGGCGAACGCCGCGACGCGGCCGATTACGACGATGGCCGGCGAGCCGATGCCAGTCGCACCGATGCGTTCGACGAGGGTGTCGAGCGTCGCGAGCACGTGCCGTTGTTCGGGGCGCGTCGCGTTCTCGATCGCCGCGCACGGCGTATCGCCGGGCAGGCCGCCTTCACGCAGCGCGGCTGCAATCGTGTCGAGGCGGCGAATGCCCATGTAGATGACGATCGTCATGCGCGTGGCCGCGAGCGCGCGCCAGTCGGGTTCGCCGGCGCCCGCGCCGTGGCCCGTGACGAAGATCACGCCCTGGGCGTCGCCGCGTTGCGTGACCGGAATGCCGAGCGCGGCCGGCGCGGCGATGCCCGCGGTGACGCCGTTCACGACCTCGACCGCGAATCCCGCCGCGCCGAGTGCGGCCAGTTCCTCGCCGCCGCGGCCGAACACGAACGGATCGCCGCCCTTGAGCCGCGCGACGCTGCGGCCCGCGCGCAGATGCGCGAGCATCGCGGCGACGATCGTCTCCTGCGGCGTCGATGCATGGCCGCCACGCTTGCCGACGTGCTCGATCTGCGCATCGGCACGCGCATGGCGCAACACGTCGGGATTCACGAGATCGTCGACGAGCAGCACGTCCGCCGCGCCGATCGCACGGACGGCCTTGAGCGTCAGCAGGTCGGCGTCGCCGGGGCCGGCGCCGATGAGCCAGGCGCGGCTCATCGGGCGCGGCACGGTGCGCACCGTGTCGAAACAGTGGAACAGGGCAGGCGGGCGGCACGGCGGCGGCCAGCAGACAGGAAACGCATGACGGATCTAACGAAGCCCGCGCGGACGCGGGCGGAATGCGCACCCCATCCGTCCCCCGCGGATCGGGCGTTCGGCGAGCCTCGGGCTCGCCCCTTGCGTCGGCCGGTATCCGGGCTGGCCGCTTGCCAGGCCGCGGCCTTCCCGCCCGGCTGAAGGGCAGTGGCATCGTGGGCGGCCTGGGCGCGTGCGCGGGGAAGCGCGTCGCGCGGGCGGCGTACCGTTGCGGGGACAGCACAGGCCGGGCGGTGGTCCGCCTCCTGTTTCCCGTTTAACTGCATGCACGGAATGCGCATGCGAGCACCGAACGCGGCGCTACGATAGCACAGCGATCCACCCGCGCGAACCACTGCGCACGGCGTTCGGCCACGTGCGCCGGCCATCCGGAACCGGGCCCGGTGGCCCGCTCCGCCTTGACGCTCCCCGCCCGCGCCGCCTACACTCGCACGCGTTTTGGTGCTCGCGCGCGCCGCTCCGGCGCGCGCAGTTAAACGGGAAACAGGGAGCCTGCCTGCGCCGCAGTCGAGCCAACCTGTGCTGCCCCCGCAACGGTAAGCGAACGCGTCGCGCAAGAAGCGCCACGCAACGCCGCTTCGCCGCATGCCGCGCGCATGCGGACGACCGCCACTGGATGCCGCGTGCATCCGGGAAGGCGAAGCGGTGTGTTCGTCAGCCCGGATACCGGCCTAAACGTTGGGGTTCAGCGCCGCGGGGAGGCGGCGCATCGTCCACGGCCGCAGCAGGCCCGACGCCCGCGTGTTGCCCGCTTCCTCCGCCGATCCGCCGTCGCGCCAACCCGCGCCGGCCGGCGTGGCGAACGGCAGGCGGTGCGCACCGGGCCGGCGGCAGCCGTGTTGGCATTCACGATGTCGACCGTTCGCAAGGAAGCACCATGTCCGCTTCGTCGTTCCGCCCGTCCCGCGACTGTCCGTCCGGATCGCGCGGCGGCATGCCCGCGATCCGCCAGATGAACTGCCACGCCGCCATCGACGCGACGATCCCGGGCTGATTCCATTTTCGACACAGGACCTACCATGACCATGCGCAAGCTTCCCGTCACGATCGTCACGGGCTTTCTCGGCAGCGGCAAGACGACGCTGATGCGCCACATCCTGCAGCACGCCGAAGGCCGCCGCATCGCGGTGATCGTCAACGAATTCGGCGAGCTCGGCATCGACGGCGAAATCCTCAAGGGCTGCGGCATCGGCTGCGAGGATGCCGAGGGGGCGCAGGGCGAAGCGTCGGGCCAGCTCTACGAACTCGCGAACGGCTGCCTGTGCTGCACCGTGCAGGAAGAGTTCTATCCGGTGATGGAAGCGCTCGTCGAGCGGCGTGCGGACATCGACCACGTGCTGATCGAAACCTCGGGCCTCGCGCTGCCGAAGCCGCTCGTGCAGGCGTTCAACTGGCCGACGATCCGCAACAGCTTCACAGTCGACGCGGTCGTGACCGTGGTCGACGGGCCGGCCGCCGCAAGCGGCCAGTTCGCGGAAAACCCGCAGGCCGTCGACGCGCAGCGCCGCGCCGATCCGAACCTCGATCATGAATCGCCGCTGCACGAGCTGTTCGCCGATCAACTGTCGTCCGCCGATCTCGTGATCGTGAACAAGGCCGATCTCGTCGGCGACGCAGCGTTCGCGCAGATCGAAACCGCGATTCGCGACGAAATCCCGCCGCAGGTGAAGATCGTGCGCGCGACGCGCGGCGAGCTCGATCTCGCGATGCTGCTCGGTCTCGAATCGGCATCGGAAGAAACGATCCACCTGCGTCACGACCATCACGGCTCGGCCGACGACGGTGATCACGATCACCATCACGACGATTTCGACTCGGTCGTCGTGTCGGGCGACGCCGGCACGCGCGAAGCGACGATCGCCGCGCTGCAGCGTGTCGTCGAAGCGCACACGATCTATCGCGCGAAAGGCTTCGCCGCGCTGCCCGGCGCGCCGATGCGCCTCGTGATCCAGGGCGTCGGCCGCCGCTTCGACAGCTATTTCGACCGTCGCTGGCAGGACGGCGAAACGCGCGCGAGCCGCTTCGTGCTGATCGGCGAGGATCTCGACGCGGCCGCGCTGCAACGCGCGTTCGACGCCGCGTGCGCGGCCGAACCGCAACAGGCGTAACGCACGATGCATTTGCTGCGCACCACGCCGGGCGGCTTCGTCGACGACACGCAGGGCGTCGTCCGGATCGACCAGCAGCCGGCCGACATCGTGATCCTGAGCTCGGCCGACACGACACTGTCGCTGCTGGCGAGCGTCGTGCCGCACCTGCCGGCCGGCTTCCCGAGCGTGCGGCTCGCGAACGTCACGTTCCTGCGGCAACCGGCGTCGGTCGACTTCTACGTCGACGACGTGCTGCAGCATGCGAAGTCGGTCGTGATCGATCATCTCGGCGGCGAGGCGTACTGGCCGTACGGGATCGAGCAGGCCGTGTCGCTCGCGTCGAAACGCAAGCAGCAGCTCGCGATGTTCTCGGGCGACCTGCAGGAAGACCCGAACCTCGTCGCGAAGAGCACGATCGCGCCCGACCTGTGCCGGCTGTGGTGGCGCTACCTGCGTGAAGGCGGCGTGCACAACGCCGAGGCGCTGCTGCGCAGCATTGCATTCCATACGCTCGGGTTCGGCGAAGAGCCCGAACTGCCGCGCCCGCTGCCGGCCGCCGCGCTGTATCACCTGGCGCGCGACCGCGCGAGCGTCGACGACTGGCGGCCGCGCTGGACGCCCGGCGCGCCCGTCGTCGCGATCCTGTTCTATCGTGCGCACTGGCAGGCCGCGAACACGGCCGTGTTCGACGCGCTGGCCGATGCGCTCGTCGCCGAAGGGCTGAATCCGCTGCCGATCGCGGTCACGTCGCTGAAGGACGCGGTGAGCCGCGAAGTCATCACGCAGCTCTGCGACACGCACGACGTCGCGCTCGTGCTGAACACGACCGCGTTCGCGGCCGGCGCGATCGACAGCCCCGAGCACGACGTGCTCGCCGGCGACGCGCCGGTCCTGCAGGTGATCCTGTCCGGCGGCAATCGCGACGCGTGGGTGGCCGACAACCAGGGCCTGCATGCGCGCGATATCGCGATGCACATCGCGCTGCCCGAGGTCGACGGGCGCATTGTCACGCGCGCGGTGAGCTTCAAGGGGCTCGCGTACCGCTGCCCGCATACCGAGGTCGACGTCGTGCGCTACCAGCCGGACGCCGAGCGGATCGCGTTCGTCGCGGCGCTCGCGCACGGCTGGTGCCGGCTGCGCACGCTCGACAACGCCGACAAGCGCGTCGCGCTGATTCTCGCGAACTATCCGCAAAGCGAAGGTCGGATCGGCAACGGCGTCGGGCTCGACACGCCGGCGTCCGCGCTGCGCGTGCTCGCGGCGCTGCGCGACGCGGGCTACGCGGTGGCCGACCTGCCGCCCGACGGTGACGCGCTGATCGCGCGGCTCACCGAAGGCGTGACCAACGACGCGGCCGTGCATGCGTTGCGCCCCGCATTCCAGAGCTTCCCGCTGGCCGACTACGTCGCCCGTTTCGCGCGGCTGCCGGCGGCCGTGCGCGACGCGCTGAACGAGCGCTGGGGTCCGCCCGAAGCCGATCCGACGCTGCGGCAAGGGCGCTTCACGATCGCCGGCTGGCGTGCCGGCAACGTGTTCGTCGGCATCCAGCCGTCGCGCTCGCGCGGCGAGAACGACTACGCGAGCTACCACGATGCGGATCTCGTGCCGCCGCACGCGTATCTCGCGTTCTATTTCTGGCTGCGCGACGCGTATCGCATCGACGCGGTGATCCACCTCGGCAAGCACGGCAACCTGGAATGGCTGCCAGGCAAGAGCGTCGCGCTGTCCGACGCGTGCTGGCCCGACCTGACGCTCGGGCCGCTGCCGCACCTGTATCCGTTCATTGTCAACGATCCGGGCGAGGGCAGCCAGGCGAAGCGTCGCGCGCAGGCGGTGATCATCGATCACCTGATGCCGCCGCTCACGCGCGCGGAAAACTACGGCCCGCTGCAGGATCTCGAGCGGCAGGTCGACGAATACTACGAAGCGCTGATGGTCGACGGGCGGCGCGCGAAGCTGCTGCGCAAGACGATCCTCGCGACGATCGCCGAACACCGGTTGCACGACGAACTGAGCGTGTCGCCGCCGCGCGATACGGGCGACGAGGATGCGCTGCTCACGCGTGTCGATGCGTGGCTGTGCGAATTGAAGGAAGCGCAGATCCGCGACGGGCTGCACGTGTTCGGCGCGTCGCCGGCCGATCGTCAGCGGCGCGACACGCTGCTCGCGCTCGCGCGCTTTCCGGTCGGCGACGGCAAGGGAGCACGCGCAGGACTGATCGGCGCGCTCGCGCGCGATCTCGCACTCGGCGATGACTTCGATCCGCTCGCGGCCGACTGGGCCGCGCCGTGGGTCGGCCCGCGCCCGGCGATCCTGCAGGCGCTCGACGCATCGCCGTGGCGCCATGCGGGCGATACGCGCGAGCGGCTCGAACGGCTTGCGCAGCAGTGGCTGGACGGACTGTGCGCAGCCGACGGCGGTAACGCAGGTACCGATGCGACGCCTCCCGGCGACTGGCCGCACACGCTCGCCGTGATCGAGCGTGTCCGTGAGATGCTGCTGCCCGCGCTCGACGCGTGTGGCGGCGAGGAAATGCGTCAGCTGCTGCGCGGGCTCGACGGCCGCTTCGTGCCGCCGGGGCCGAGCGGCTCGCCATCGCGCGGCCGGCCCGACGTGCTGCCGACCGGTCGCAATTTCTACTCGGTCGACACGCGCGCGGTACCGACGCAGGCGGCGTGGTCGCTCGGCCTGAAATCCGCACAGCAACTGATCGAACGCCATCTGCAGGATCATGGCGACTATCCGCGCGCGATCGGCCTGTCGGTCTGGGGCACGGCGACGATGCGCACGGGCGGCGACGACATCGCGCAGGCGTTCGCGCTGCTCGGCGTGCGGCCGAAATGGGCGCACGGCAGCCACCGCGTGACCGACTTCGAGATCCTGCCGATCGAGATCTTCGACCGGCCGCGCATCGACGTGACGCTGCGCGTGTCGGGCTTCTTCCGAGACGCGTTCCCGAACCTGATGCACCTGTTCGACGCGGCCGTGCAGGCGGTGGCCGCACTCGACGAGCCCGAGGAGCTGAACCCGATCCGCGCGCGCATCGAGCGCGAGCGCGCGAAGTGGGTCGCGCAGGGCGTGGCACCGGACGAAGCGCGGCGCCGCGCCGGCTGGCGTGTGTTCGGCGCACGGCCGGGCAGCTACGGCGCGGGCCTGCAGGACCTGATCGACCAGCGCCGCTGGCAGACCGACGCCGATCTCGCCGATGCCTACCGCCAGTGGGGCGGCCATGCGTATGCGCAGAACAGCGCGGGCGACGCGGCGGCCGACGTGTTCGGCGAGCGGCTCGCGACGATCGACGTCGTCGTGCAGAACCAGGACAGCCGCGAACACGACATCCTCGATTCGAACGACTACTACCAGTTCCAGGGCGGGATGACCGCAGCCGTGCGGCACCTGTCCGGGCAGCAGCCGAGCATCTACCACGGCGACCACGCGAACCCGGTCGCGCCGAAGATGCGCACGCTGCGCGAGGAAATTGCGCGCGTGATCCGCTCGCGCGTCGTCAACCCGAAATGGCTCGACGGCGTGAAGCGCCATGGTTACAAGGGCGCGGCCGAGCTGGCCGCGACCGTCGACTACCTGTACGGCTATGACGCGACCGCGCGCGTGCTGTCCGACCACCAGTACGCGCTCGTCGCCGACGCGTACCTGTTCGACGACGCCACCCGCGCGTTCCTCGAACGGCACAATCCGAAGGCGCTGCACGGCATCTGCGAACGCTTCGTCGAGGCGATGCAGCGCGGCCTGTGGCAACAGCCGGGCGACTATCGCGAACGGATCGAAGCGGTCTGGCTCGCGAGCGAACAACTCCAGGAAGGGGGACGGCGATGACCGATCCGACGCTGCACCGCGCCCGCGCGGTGTTTCCGTTTGCGGCGCTCGTTGCGCAGGACGCATTGCAGCAGGCGCTGCTGCTCGCCGCGATCGACCCGTCGCTCGGCGGCGTGCTCGTCAGCGGGCCGCGCGGCACCGCGAAATCGACCGCGGCGCGCGGCCTCGCGGAGCTGTTGCCCGAAGGGCAGTTCGTCACGCTGCCGCTGTCGGCGAGCGACGAGCAGGTGACCGGTACGCTCGATCTCGCGCATGCCCTCGCTGAAAATGGCGTGCGCTTCCGGCCGGGCCTGCTCGCGAGGGCGCATCTCGGCGTGCTGTATGTCGACGAAGTGAACCTGCTCGCCGACGGGCTCGTCGATACGCTGCTCGACGTCGCCGCGAGCGGCGTGAACATCGTCGAGCGCGATGGCGTGTCGCACGCGCACGATGCGCGCTTCGTGCTGATCGGGACGATGAATCCGGAGGAGGGCGAGCTGCGTCCGCAGTTGCTCGACCGCTTCGGGTTGATGGTCGAACTGGAGAATTGCTTCGACGCCGCACAGCGCGAGCGGATCGTGAAGGCGCGGCTCGCGTTCGATCTCGATCCGGACGCGTTCCGCGCAGGCCATGTATCCGCACAGCGCGAACTCGGCGACCGGATTCACGCGGCGCGTGCACGGCTGGCGGCGCTCGATTTCGACGATGCCGTCCATGCGCGCGTCAGCGCGCTGTGCATCGACGCGGCCGTTGACGGGCTGCGTGCCGATCTCGTGATGCTGCGCGCGGCGCGCGCGCTCGCCGCACTGGAGCAGGCCGATGCGGTGACGGTGTCGCATGTGGAGCGCGTGGCCGATGCGGTGCTGCGGCACCGGCGTCATGCGGGGACGCCGCCATCGTCCCGAGCGCCGCAGAAAAACGACGAACGCGACGGTCACACGCCGCCCGATGCGCGCGAGCGCCCCGACGATCCATCGGGCGCCGCGCAGAACGATGCCGCGGCAGCGCAGGGCGACTGGGGCTACCTGCCGCCCGAACCGGCCGGGCTGCACGACGTGAAAGGCGTGGTGCCGCTGCCGCTAAAAAAACGCTGAGCCATCGAGCCGGCGCCGCTGCGAACACCGTTCGCGGTCCTCGATGGCAATCAGGCGCAGCCGCGCGCGTGCCGGGCACGGCACGTGCCGGCACCACCGTTGCATGGCCGGCAACGCTTGCCGCGAAACGCGGCGGCCCGCTGCATCGCGGCCATCTGCGCTTCCGGAAACGGGCCGGCACGCCGGACGCGCTGCATTGCTTCGTGCTCGATTGTTCGGCGTCGATGCTGTCGCACGAGCGGCTCGCACTGGCGAAGGGGCTGATCGTCGCGTATTTCGACCAGGCCGCGCGCGACCGTGTCGAAACCGCGCTGATCTGTTTCGGCGGCAATGGCGCCGCGCGCCGCTTCGGCCCGGCCGTGCCGCGCTGGTGGAATGCGCGCTGGCTCGAACCCGTCGAAGGTGGCGGCGGCACGCCGCTCGCGGACGGCATCGCGGCCGCCGCGCAATTGCTCGCGCACGCGGCGCGGCGCGAGCCCGGCAAGCAGCGCTGGCTGTGGGTGCTGTCCGACGGACGCACGCGCGAGATACCCGCGAAACCCGCGGCGGCCGATCACGTCGTGTTCGTCGACTTCGACGATGCGGCCGTGCGGATCGGGCAGGGCGCGCGGCTGGCCGCGGCCTGGGGCGCGCAGTGGGTGACGGCCGACGCGCTGTACACGGGCCGCGCCGGCTGATGGGCGGCCAGCGGTGCGTTATGATCGCCGCTTCTGCTGCTCTCTGGAAACACCCGCCATGCAAGTACTGGTCGATGCCGACGCGTGTCCGGCCGTCATCAAGGACATGCTGTTTCGCGCCGCGCGTCGTGCCGAAATCAGCGTGACGCTGGTCGCGAACCAGTTTCTGCGCACGCCGCCATCGCCGTTCATCAAGGCTGTGCAGGTGCCGGCCGGCTTCGACGTGGCCGATGCGCGCATCGTCGAGCTGGTGGAAGCGGGGGATCTCGTGATCACCGCCGACATCCCGCTGGCCGCCGCCGTGCTCGACAAGGGCGCGCATGCGCTCGACCCGCGCGGCAACTGGTTCAGCCGCGAGAACATCGAGGAACGCCTGTCGACGCGCGCGATGATGGATCAGTTGCGCAGCGCGGGCATCGACACGGGCGGGCCGGCGCCGTTCAGCGCGCGCGACGGCAAGGCGTTCGCCTCGCAGCTCGACCGGTTCCTCGCGCGACACGGCAAGCCCTGAGGGTGCGTTGCGCCAGCCGCGTACGGCGATCATCCTGCGTGGATGCGTGGACGAACACCTGCACGTACCATGCGCCACATCACCGGATCCGCATTTAATCGCGCTCATCGCGCAGGCCGGGATGCAGGTTCGCGCCGACACTGCTATCGTGGCGCAAACCACAACACAGGAGCGCACGCGTGTCACCGACTCAACTTCTCGTTCCGACCTTCACCCAGATGCTGCGCGCGCAGACCGCGTGGCTCGACAAGGCCGTCGCACACCGGCAGGCCGCGGGCGACGCGCCCGACGCGGCGATGTCGCTGAAGCTGGCGCCCGACATGTATCCGCTTGCCGCACAGGTGCGCTTCTCGTGCTTCCAGGCGATGGAGCCCGTCCACCGGCTGCGTGGCGAACCGTTGCCGGCTGCGCTGCTGGCCTTGCGCGAAGCGGGATGGAATGCCGATGCGCAGCCCGGCACGCTGGCCGACGCGCAGGCGATCATCGCCGGCACGCTCGCCTTTCTCGACGAACTCGCGCCGGATGCGCTCGATGGCGGTGCCTCGCTGCCGATCGCGCTCGAAATGCCGAACGGGATCGCGTTCGACATGACGGGCGAACAGTACGCGCGCGACTGGGCGCTGCCGCAGTTCTACTTCCACGCGATCGCCGCGTACGCGATCCTGCGCCACCACGGCGTCGAACTCGGCAAGGCCGACTACGTGCCGCACATGCTCGCGTACGTCCGGCCGGGCACGATTCCGCAGGGGTGAGCCGGCAGGCGCCGGGCACCGTCGAAACGACATGACGCGGGCACTTTTCATCTGCAGCCGCAACCGGCTGCGCAGCCCGACGGCCGAAGCGGTATTCGCCGCGTGGCCGGGTGTCGACACCGACTCGGCGGGCCTCGCGCCCGATGCGGACACGCGCGTGTCCGCCGAGCAGCTCGACTGGGCCGACGTCGTGTTCGTGATGGAGCGGGCGCACAAGGCGAGGCTGGCGGCGCAATTCGGCGCGCAGCTACGGCACAAGAAGATCGTGTGCCTCGACATTCCCGACCGTTACGTGTACATGCAGCCCGAACTCGTCACGTTGCTCGAGCGCAAGGCCGGCCCGTTCCTGCACGGGTGACCGGCACGGGCGAGGTGGACGTCAGCGCAGCCGGCCGTTCGCGATCGCCGAAAAACCGTCGAGCCGCAGCAACTCGATGATCTTGCGCGTCGGCACGCTTGCACGCAGCGTGTCGAGGCGGTCGACGGTGAACCACTTGCAGCGGGCGATCTCATTGCTCGCGCGCGGCGTCAGGTGCGCCGGCACGTCGGCCACGAACACGTGATGGAGCTTCGTCAGCCCGCCGAACTGCACCGCGTAATCGAGCGCGAGCCCCTCCAGCCGCGTTTCCTCGGCGAGCTCCCGCAGTGCCGCATCGAGCGGCGTCTCGCCACGCCGGATCGTGCCGCCCGGCAGCGACCAGCGCGACGCGGTGCGGGAGACCAGCAGCACGCTGCTGCGCTGACGGCACACGATCGTGGCGCGTTCCTTGATGACGGCGAGTGTGTCCGGCCCGGTACTCATGTTCGGCAAAACAGGTGCTGAATCGTGGAGAAAATGCGCGTCGGCGGCGCGTCATTCGGCAGCCGGCCGCGACGGCGTACAGGCAGCCGCAACGATGCTACCGGCGGTTCGTGACAGTTCCGTGCACGGCGTTGCAGGACCGCTGACGCATCACGCGTGCGTATAGATCCCGTTGCGCGTCGGCTTCACGTGGCTCGGATGGCGGCGCTTGTGAACGGCACGCCGATGGTGGGACGGCGGCGGCGTGACGTGCCGGCGCGCGGGCGCGGGCCGTGCGGTCGGCGCTGCGCCCGGCATCCCGGTCTGTCCTTCGCCGAAATGGAACGTCTGGGTTTGCGCATGTCCGACGCCCAGCGTCGACGCCAGCATGAAGGCCGCCAGCAGCATCCGTTTCATGAATAATCCGCCTTATTTTTTCGAGATGAAGGTTTTCCGCCAGCTTAGCGAAAGGCGGGGCGCTACCGCAACCGGCCCGTGTTCGGGGTCGCCCCCACTTGCGCGCGGCGGCGTCATCCGCCCGGACTCAGGGTGCCGCCGGGGTTGACAACATAATTCCTGAGTGGGAACATAAATTCACACACAAGAATTATTTGCCCAATCCGGAAGGTCGCGCCGCAGGCGCCGGGCCGCCGGAGCCGGCAGTCCGATCAACCGGAACCAGGAGCGGGACGCATGGCGGAACACGAGCAGCAGGGCGCGCTGGCGGGATTGCGCATCATCGATCTGTCGCGGGTGCTGGGCGGCCCGTATGCGACGCAGATCCTGGCCGACCACGGCGCGGAGGTGATCAAGGTCGAACCGCCGTCCGGCGACGAAACGCGCACGTGGGGCCCGCCGTTCGACGGCGATACCGCGTCGTACTTCCTCGGCGTGAACCGCAACAAGCTCGGCATTGCGCTCGACCTGACGCAGGCCGCCGACCGCGAGCGGCTGCTCGGCCTGCTCGAACATGCGGACGCCATCGTCGAGAACTTCAAGATCGGCACGATGGAGCGCTGGGGGCTCGGCTTCGACGCGCTGCACGCGCGCTTTCCGCGCCTCGTCCATTGCCGGGTATCGGGCTTCGGCGCGGACGGCCCGCTCGGCGGGCTGCCCGGCTACGACGCGGCCGTGCAGGCGCTCGCGGGGCTGATGAGCGTCAATGGCGAAGCCGGCGGCGCGCCGCTGCGGGTCGGCGTGCCGATCGTCGATCTCGTCACCGGGCTGAATGCGGCGCTCGGCGTGCTGATGGCGCTGCGCGAGCGCGACGCGAGCGGCTGCGGCCAGTTCGTCGAATCGACGCTGTTCGACTGCGCGCTGTCGATCCTGCATCCGCATACGCCGAACTTCTTCCATTCGGGGAATGCCCCCGTGCGCACTGGCAACGCGCATCCGAACATCACGCCGTACGACAGCTTTCCGACGGCGAGCGTCGACATCTTTCTGGCGGTGGGCAACAACGGGCAGTTCGCGGGGCTGTGCGCCGTGCTTGGCACGCGCGACTGGCTCGACGATCCGCGCTTCGCGGACAACCGCGCGCGCAGCGCGAATCGCGCCGCGCTGCGCACGCTGCTCGAGACGGCGCTGGCCGGACACGACGGCGCGGCACTCGCCGAGCAGCTGATGCGCCGCGGCGTGCCGTGCGCGCCGGTGCTCGGGCTCGATGCCGCGCTCGACCATCCGCATGTCGCGCATCGGGAGATGAAAGTCGAACTGGGCCGGCATCGCGGCATCGCGTCGCCGATCAAGCTCGGCCGTACGCCAGCCACGTACCGGCGGCCGCCGCCTGCGCTGAACGAGCACGCGGCGCAGGTGTTCGCCGACGCAGACAACCACGACCACGACACACACCGGGACTGACCGGCATCGCGGCCGCCGGCCGTGCCGCGCGCCCGACGGCGCCGCACGGCCAAGCGTACCGCACGCCCCTTCGAACCCCACGCCGGGCCCCGCACGGGCGCATCGGCTGAAGAGGAGACGCATCATGCTTGCATGGATCGGCGCGATCGCCATCGTCGCGCTGTTCGGCCTGATCATCACGAAGCGGCTGTCGCCGCTCGTTGCGCTGATCGTCGTGCCGGTGGCCGCGTCGCTCGCAGCCGGTTTCGGGCTTGCGACCGGCAAGTTCATCGTGCACGGCGTCCAGAACATCGGCCCGATCGCCGGGATGTTCGTTTTTGCGATTCTTTTTTTCGGAATCCTCACGGACGCCGGCATGCTCGACCCGATCATCGCGGGCGTGCTGCGCGTGATCGGCTGCCATCCGCCGCGGATCGTGATGGGCTCGGCGCTGCTCGCGCTGCTGATTCATCTCGACGGTTCGGGCGCCGTCACGTTTCTCGTCACGCTGCCCGCGATGATGCCGCTCTATACGCGGCTCGGGATGGATCGCCGCATCCTCGCGTGCGTCGCATCGATGGCGGCCGGCGTCAATTTCCTGCCGTGGGTCGGGCCGATGCTGCGCGCGTCGGCGGCGCTGCATATTCCCGGTTCCGCGATCTTCATGCCGATGATTCCGGTGCAGATCGTCGGGCTCGTGTTCGTGTTCGGCACCGCATACGTGCTCGGCGTGCGCGAGGCGAAGCGGCTCGGGCTCGATCGTGCCGGTGCGGCGTCGCTCGCGATCGCGCCGCGCGCACTGACCGATGCCGAGCGCGCATTGCGCCGGCCGGAACGCTTCCGGATCAATCTCGTGCTGACGCTCGTCGTGCTCGTCACGCTCGTGTCCGGCATCGTCGACCCGATGGTGATGTTCATGCTCGGCACGGTCGCCGCGCTCGTGATCAATTACCCGGACGTGCAGGCCCAGCGCGAGCGGATCGACGCGCATGCCAAGGCCGCGCTGATGATGGCGAGCGTGCTGCTCGCGGCCGGCGCGTTCACCGGCATCATGTCCGGCACCGGGATGCTGAAGGCGATGGCGGACGTGGTCGTCGCGCACGTGCCGGTCGAGCACGCGCGCCACATGCCGTTCGTGCTCGGGCTGCTGTCGATGCCGCTCAGCCTGCTGTTCGACCCCGATTCGTTCTACTTCGGCGTGCTGCCGGTGCTCGCGGAAAGCGCGAAGCTGCTGGGTGTGCCGCCGATCCAGATGGCACAGGCCGCGCTGCTCGGCCAGATGACGACGGGTTTCCCGGTGAGCCCGCTCACGCCCGCGACGTTCCTGATCGTCGGCCTGACCGGTGTCGAGCTCGCCGAGCACCAGAAATTCACGATTCCGTTCCTGTTTGCCGCCACGGTGCTGATGGTGTTCGCCGCCGTGATCGTCGGGGTATTTCCGTTGTGAGCGGCCCAGGCCTGCCGCTTCGTGCCGGCGCGCCCCGCGAGGGGACGTCGGTCGGCGCGGAAACCCTGGCGCCGCCTGGCGTTTCCTTGAGAGCGGCGCGGCCGCTCCGCTTTTTCCGGGAGAGCATTCCATGCAGTTTGACCTGACCGATGACCAGCGCGCGATCGAAAGCGCGATCGAGAAAATCTGCGCGCGCTTCGGCGACGACTACTGGCTCGAACGCGATCGCGCGGGCGGGTTTCCGGCCGATTTCCACGCGGCGCTCGCCGAGGCCGGCTGGCTCGGCATCGCGATGGATCCGGCTTACGGCGGCGCCGGGCTCGGGATGACCGAGGCCGCGCTGATGATGCGCACGATCAGCGCATCGGGTGCCGGCCTGTCCGGTGCGTCGGCCGTCCACATGAACATCTTCGGGCTGAATCCGGTGCAGGTATTCGGCAACGACGCGCAGAAGGCGCGCTTCCTGCCGCCGCTGATCGCCGGGCGCGACAAGGCGTGCTTCGCGGTGACGGAACCCGACGCGGGGCTCGACACCACGCACCTGACCACGCAGGCACGCCGCGACGGTGACCACTACGTGCTGAGCGGGCGCAAGATCTGGATCTCGACCGCGCAGGTCGCGAACAAGATGCTGATCATCGCGCGCACGACGCCGCTCGACCAGGTCGCGAAGCCGACCGACGGGCTGAGCCTGTTCTATACGGATCTCGACCGGTCGCGCGTCGAGGTGCGCGAGATCGAGAAGATGGGCCGCAAGGCGGTCGATTCGAACATGCTGTTCATCGACAACCTGCGCGTGCCGGAAGGCGACCTGATCGGCCACGAAGGCGACGGCTTCCGCTATTTGCTGCACGGGCTGAATCCCGAGCGGATCCTGATCGCCGCGGAGGCGATCGGGATCGGGCAGGCCGCGCTGCGCCGCGCGACGCAGTACGCGTGCGAGCGCGTTGTGTTCGGCCGGCCGATCGGGCAGAACCAGTCGATCCAGCATCCGCTCGCGCTGGCGTGGATGCAGCTCGAGGCCTCGTGGCTGATGGTGATGAAGGCCGCGACGCGCTACGACGCGGGGCAGTCGTGCGGCGCGGAAGCGAACGCCGCGAAATACCTCGGCGCGGAAGCCGCGTTCCACGCATGTCAGACGGCGGTCGCGACGCACGGCGGGATGGGCTACGCGAAGGAATACCATGTCGAGCGCTACCTGCGCGAGTGTATGATTCCGAGGCTCGCGCCCGTGAGCCCGCAACTGATCCTGTGCTACATCGCGGAGAAGGTGCTCGGGCTGCCGAAGTCGTACTGACCGGTCCGACCCGGCGGCCGGCCCGGTGCGCGGTTTCCCGTTCCGAATCAAGCGCTCGTCATGGACGTCAAACTCGTTGCCCGCACGCTCGACCTGTTCGAGCTGTTCGCCGCCGAACGGCGGCCGCTGCCGCTCACCGAACTCGCGCGCCTGCTCAATGTGCCGGCGTCGAGCTGCCTCGCGATGGCGCGCACGCTCGTGAGCCGCGGCTACCTGTACGAAGTGCGCAAGCGCGGCGGCTACTACCCGACGCGCCGCCTGCAGACGATCGCCGCCGCGATCGACGCGACGGATCCGGTCGTCGACATCGTCCATCCGCATCTGGTCGCGCTGCGCGACGCGAGCCGCGAGACGGCCGTGCTCGGCAAGATCCAGGGCGTGTCGGTCACGTACCTCGACGTCGTCGAATCGGAGCAGGCGATCCGCTATACGCGTGCGCCGGGCGAGCTGCGCCCGCTGCATGCGAACTCGATCGGCAAGGCGATTTTCGCGGAACTGGCCGGCGACGCGCAGCAGGCGCTCGGCGCGCAGTTGCCGTTCGAGCGCTTCACTGATTCGACCGTGGCAGACCTGCCCACGCTCGTCGCGCAAACCGCCGGGTTTCGCGAACTCGGCTGGGCCGAGAACTTCGGCGAGAGCGCGCCCGAGCTGTCGGCGATCGCGGTCGCGCTGACGCTCGACGGCGACTGGTACGGGTTGTCGGTGGTCGGGCCGACCGAGCGGATCCGCCAGCATCGCGATACGCATGCGGCGCTGCTCGTCGATGCGAAGGCCAGGCTGCTGGCCGAACACGCGCGCGACTGACGGCGGGCAGGGCGCGCCGGCCTGCGAGCCGTCCGCTGGCGATCCGGTTGCGATCGTCGTGAACGGCCCCTGACGCGCTGGCCTAGCGACGGCCGCTACGCGGCATCACGACTTCACCCACACACCGCCCGCACTCGGGTTGTCGCCTTGCGTCCACCATTTCGCGCAGTATTTCGCGCCCTGGTACATCACGCAGGTGCCGCCTGAATACGCGGTGGTCGCCGACCACGTGGCGGTGCCGCCTCCGACCGCCTTCCACACCGCAGCCTGACCGGGCACGTCGCCCTGCGTCCACCATTGCGCCTGATACGTGGTGCCCTGGTAGGTGACCGTCGCGCCGGCCGTATAGACCTGGCCGGCCGCCCAGGGTGCGCCCGGCTGCGGCGTGCCGCCGTTTGAGCCGCCGCCGTAGTTCGGATCCTGCGTGACGCCCGTGCCCCACTTGCCGTCGAGCTGCTTGAAGATCGTCGCGAACGCGTACGGCTGCTGCGCGACGCCCGAGCAGGTCGGCGACGCATAGGTGCCGCCGGACGGGCACGCCTGATCGCGGCCGACCGACCAGTTGCCGAAGAAGCCGTAGCCGTTGGCGACCGCCGCGTTCAGCACGCTCTGCGCATTCGCGAGCGTGAAGGTTTCGCCCTGCACGTCGTTCACGCCGATCATCGGCGTGACGCCGACCATCTGCCAGAGCTGGGCATTGGTCTTCGGCTGGCCGGCCGACTTGAAGGCCGTATCGAGTTGCGAATAGAGCGCCTGCGCGGCGCTGATCGCGGCCGCGCCCATGTCGAGATTCGCGGGGCCGTAGTCCATCGCCATCACGTTCACCGCATCGAACACGGTCTGGTTCGAAATCGCCGCATTGACGATGTTCAGGCCGTCCTGCGTAAGCCCGGTCGGCATCGTCGGCAGCGTCAGCGTCACGTGCAGCGGCTTGCCTTTCGCCGCATAGCTCGCCTGCAATTGCGTGACCGCCTGGAAGTTGCGCGCGACTGCGGCCGTGTCGAGTTGCGACACGCCTTCGATGTCGAAGTCGATGTGCGTAAGGCCGTACGTGTCGATCACGGTCTGGTACGCGCTTGCCAGCGCGGGGACCGTCGAGCACGCCTGCATCAGCGGGGTGCCGTTCGCGCCGCCGAACGACACGGCGACTTCGCCGCCTTTCGCGCGATAGCTCGCGATCGACGTCGACAGCGCGGTCAGCAGGCCGCCGCTCGCGCCATTGCCAATCGGTTGCACGCCGCCCCATGACGGCATACAGCCGCTGCCCGCGACCACGAACGCGAGCGTGAATTGCTGGATGCCTTGCCGGACGCCGATCTGGTCGACGAGCGGCGTCGGATAGAGCGTCACGTCGACATAGGGCGCATAGACGCCGGCGCCCTGGGACACGCTCGCGACGGCGAGCAGGCAACCCGCGGCAAGCGCGCGCGGAATGAAACACGGCAACACATTGTTGTGCATGGTGCTCTCCAAGTGGAAGAGAGATACGCTGGCCCGCGTATCGCCGCCCGGCAGGCAACCGGGTGTGCCGGCCCGACGGCGTGCTCATCTTGGAGGATTCGCGCCCGATAGGGAATAGTCAGGAGTTCTTTTTGTTATTTGATTCCCGGTACGTAACGATCTTGCCGATTCGACACCGTTGCGCAACGCCGGGCGAGCGATTTTTCCACCTCGTGCCGATGTACGGCGCGCGCGCCGGTCAGGCCGACGCAGGCGGTTCGAGTGACCGGGCGAGGGCGACGAAACGTTCGATGCATGCGGATGCAAACGGCTCGCGCCACGACACGATCAGTTCGACCCGGCGCGTGTCGTTCAGCGGTACGTAGGTGACGCCCGGGCGTTGCAGCGTCGCGGTGAAACCCGGCACGATCGCGATGCCGCGCTCGGCGGCCACCAGCGACACGAGCGTCGTGATCTGCGATGCGGTCGGCCCGATGCGCGGCGCGAAACCGGCCTGCGCGCACAGATCGTCGAGCGCCGTCGTCAGCGCGGAGCCGAAGCCGGGCGGGAAGGTCACGAAGGTTTCGCCGGCGAGCGCGGCAAAGTCGACGTGCGTGCGTTCCGAAAGCGGATTGCCGGCCGGCACGGCCGCGACGAGCGGTTCGCGGGCGACGACGAACGACGGCACCGCTGCACCGGGCGCACGCGCCCACGACCAGCCGAACCCGACGTCCATCGCGCCGTCCGCGATCTGCTGGCGCTGACTGGCGGTCGACGCTTCGCGGAAGGCGAGCTCGACGTCCGGCATCGTGCGGCTCGCCTGACGGACGATGTCCGGGAACGTGTCGGACATCGGAATCGAGCTCGCGTAGCCGATCACGATGCGCCCGGCGATGCCCTGCGGCAGCTTGCGCGCGCTCGCCTCGGCCTCGGCAGCCGCGCTGACCACGTTGCGTGCATGCTCGAGGAATCGCTCGCCGTCGGGCGTCAGCCGCACCGCACGGGTCGAGCGCTCGAACAGCCGCACGCCGAGTTCGCTTTCCAGCGCGGCGATGTGGCGGGTCAGCGGCGGCTGCGCGACGCGCAGGCGTAGCGCGGCACGCCCGAAATGCAGTTCGTCGGCAACGACCACGAAATAGCGAAGGCGGCGCAGGTCGAGCATTGTTGTCGTTCCGGTATCAATCGCGATGAAAACGGTATTGGCGTGCATGCGGCGCGCTTGTCAGACTGTCGGCATCGACGACCAGGCCGCTCCGATGAACGACAGGACCACGCGCATCGCGTTCTTTCTCTGCGGCTTTGCCGCGTTTCTCAATCTGTATTCGACACAGGGCATCCTGCACGAACTCGCGGCCACCTTCGGCGTGAGCGCCGAGCGTGCAGGGCAGGGCGTGAGCGCCACCACGACGGCCGTCGCCATTATCGCGCCGTTCGTCGGCGTGCTGGCCGCACGCATCGAGCGACGCATCGCGATCTCGCTGGCGGCCGTGGCGGTCGCGCTGCCGGTCGTGTGGTCCGCGCATGCGGGCAGTTTCGCGTCGTTTCTCGGCGCGCGCTTCGCGGCCGGCCTGGTCATGCCGTTCGTCTTCGCGCTGTCGATCGCCTATATCGCCGAGCGCTTCGATCGCGGCACGTCGGCCGAGATCAGTGCGCTGTTCGTTGCCGGCACGACGCTCGGCGGGTTCGCCGGCCGCTTCGCGACCAACCTGATGACGTCGATCTGGGGCTGGCGGCATGCGCTCGACGTCGTCGCGGCGCTGTGTCTCGTCACGGGCATCGCGATCTACGCGAGCCTGCCGGCGTCCGGTGCGATCGCGCGGCGCGCCGAGCACGAAGCGGATGCCGGTGCGGGGCCGTCTTGGCGCATCGTCACGCGCGGCCCGCTGCTCGCGTCGTTCGCGATCGGCGCGTGTGTACTCGCGTCGCAGGTCGCGACGTTCACGTTCGTCGGCCTGCGCCTTGCGCGCGCGCCGTTCGGCTTCGGTACGGTCGGGATCGGCGCGATCTATGCGGTGTTTCTGGTGGCGGTGGTCGTGACCCCGCTGGCTGGGCGCCTCGCGCGGCATCGCGGCCCGCGCGCGCCGGGGCTTGCCGCGGCCGCGCTCGCGATCGGCGGGGCGTTGCTGACGCTGTCCGACACCGTGCCGGTGATCCTGGCGGGCCTCGCGCTCAGCTCGACCGCCGTGTTCGTCGAACAGGCGTCGGCCAACACGTTCATCTCGCAGGCGGCGTCGAGCGCGCGCTCGACAGCGATCGGCATCTACCTGTCCTGCTATTACTTCGGCGGCAGCCTCGGCTCGATCCTGCCGGTGCCCGGCTGGCATCGGTGGGGATGGGCCGGCTGCGTCGCGTTCGTGGTCGCGGCACAGGCCATCGTCGGTGTGCTCGTGTACCGGTTCTGGCGAGCGGGTGGCGCGGCCGGCATCGCGGATGCCGGCACGCGCAGCGTCACGCCGACGCGCTGACCGGGTTCAGCGATACCAGCGCGGCGTATAGACCCATTCGCGTGCGTTGCCGATCGCAAAGCGGCGCGTCGTCGACGAGCCGACGATCACCATCGTGCGCATGTCGACCTGGTCGCTGCGCAGCGCGCCGAGCGTCGTCGTCGTGAGCGTCGCACCCGGCCGGCCGATGTCGCGGCCGAGCACGACCACCGTATCGGCCGTGCGGTGCGCGCGCACGACATCGAGCGCGCGATCGAGCTGCCACGGCCGCGCACGCGAGATCGGGTTGTAGAACGCCATCACGAGATCGGCCTGCGCCGCATGCCGCAGCCGCGTCTCGATCACGTCCCACGGCTTCAGGTTGTCCGACAGCGAAATCGCGCAGAAATCGTGGCCGAGCGGCGCGCCAGCCTGCGCGGCCGTCGCGAGCGACGCCGAGATGCCGGGCTCCACGCGCAGGTCGACCGCCGCCCAGTGCGGATCGCGCGCTTCGTCGAGCGCTTCGAGCACGGCCGCGGCCATCGCGAACACACCCGGATCGCCCGACGACACCACGGCGACACGCCGGCCCTCCGCCGCGAGTTCGAACGCATGGCGCGCGCGCTGCATCTCCTCGCGATTGTCGGTGCCGTGCACGCGCTGGTCGTCGCGGAACGGGCCGGCCATGTTCACGTAGGTCGTGTAGCCGAGGATGTCGGTCGCTTCCGCGAGCGCGGCGCGCGCGGCCGGCGTGAGCCACGCGGCGCCGCCCGGGCCGAGCCCGAGCACCGTCAGGCGGCCGCGCGCGCGGCCGAGCGTGGCGGGATCGACCGGATGCGACGCGATCGCGCATGCGATGCCGTTCGTCGTCGCGCGCAGCGTGTGCACGACGCGCAACGCGCGGCCGAGCAGTGCGGCCGCATCGGTTGTCGCGCCGCCGTCACCGTCGGTATCGACAAAGCGCAGCGGTACGTCGAGCGTTTGCGCCGCTTCTTCCAGCCCGCCATCACCGATTGCCGATGCGGGCGCGACGATGGCCGCGAGCGCCAGCCGCGCGAGACCGTGCGCTTCGAGTGCGGCGTCGATGCGCGCGGCGAGCGCTTCATCGCCGTGGATAGCCGGTGCATCGACACCGACCACCACGCTGCGCGGATGAATCACGAGTTCGTCGCGTGTGCCGGGCCATGCATCGGGTGTCACGCGGATCGCATGCGCGGCCGCGTCGTCGCGCGGCAGCGCGACATCGTCGAGCCACGGCGCCGCGCCATCGATGCGCGTCGACGCACCCGCGAGCAGATCGGACACGAAGCGCTTGCCCTGGGCGAGATCGGCGAGCGCATAGCCTTCCGGCGGATTGAGCACGCACGCGCCGAAGCGCAGTTCGCCGCTCGTCGTGATCGCCGGCGCGACGCCGACGCATGCGGCGATTTCGCGCGCGATCACGTTGACGCCCGTCAGCCCGCCGAGCAGCGGCACGACCGCCGAACCGTCTTCCGCCACCGCGAGCACGGGCGGCTCGACGCCCTTGTCGGCCAGCGCGGGGGCGAGGCAGCGGATCACGATGCCGGCTGCGCACAGCGCGACGATCGGCAGGCCGCGGGCATAGAGTTCGCGCAAGTGCGCACCGAGATCGTCGAACGGCACGTCGGCCGCGACGCGCGACGCGAGGCCATGTACGAGCGCACCCGGATAGCGCGCCTGGATGCGCCGCGCGGTATCGAGCGCGCCCGCGCCGAGAATCACGATCGCGGGCGGCGTCGTCATCCTTGCCATTTTTCCCCCGGTACGACGAGCAGCGAGAAATACGGCGACGCCATCGGATCGACTTCATCGAGCGGCACGATGCGCTGGCTCGCCATCGTCGCGCGCTCGACATACAGCGCGCGCTTCGCGAGCCCCAGCTCGTCGAGCACGCGCCGCACCTTGTCGAAATTGCGGCCGAGCTTCATCACGACGGCCGCGTCGGCCCGCGCAAGCCGCTCGCGCAGTTCGTGCTCGGGCAGCACGCCCGACAGCACCGACAGGCTCTGGTTTCGATAGACGAGCGGCTGGCCGAGCACGGCGGTGCCGCCGAGCATCGCGCATACGCCGGGGATTACCTCGGTGTCGTAGCGCGGCGCGAGGCGGTCGTGCAGGTACATGTACGAACCGTAGAAGAACGGGTCGCCTTCGCAGATCACCGCGACGTCGCGGCCCGCGTCGAGGTGCGCGGCAACGATTTCGGCGGCCGTATCGTAGAAGTCGGCGATCACCGTCTCGTAGCACAGCGGCGGCGGCAGTGCCTCGGTCGTCACCGGATAGACGAGCGGCAGTTGCGTCTGCCCGTCCTGCAGGTGTGCTTCGACGATGCCGTATGCATTGCCTTTCTTGCCCTTCGCGACGAAATACGCGACCACCGGCGCGGCCTGCAGCACGCGCAGCGCCTTGATCGTCATTAGTTCAGGATCGCCGGGGCCGACGCCGACCCCGAACAGGCGTCCGCGTGCGCGCTTCATTCGACCTCCGTCGCGAGCGCGTTGACTGCGGCAGCCGCCATCGCGCTGCCGCCGCGCCGGCCGAGCAGCGCGACGTACGGCACGCCGCGGCTGTCGGCATCGAGCAGCGCCTTCGATTCGGCCGCACCGATGAAGCCGACCGGGAAACCGAGGATCAGCGCGGGGCGCGGCGCGCCGGCGTCGATCATGTCGAGCAGGTGGAACAGCGCGGTCGGCGCATTGCCGATCACGACGACGCTGCCCGCGAGATGCGGACGCCACAGTTCGAGTGCGGCAGCCGAACGCGTGTTGCCGAGATGCCGCGCGAGATCGGGCACCTCCGGCTCGCCGAGCGTGCAGATCACGCGATTGTCGGCCGGCAGCCGCGCGCGCGTGATGCCTTCGGCGACCATCCTCGCGTCGCACAGGATCGGCGCGCCGGCGGCAAGGGCCGCGCGGCCCGACGTGCCGGCGCCGGCCGAGAAGCGCAGGTCGTAGACGACGTCGACCATCCCGCACGCATGAATCACGCGCACCGCGAGTTTCTCGAGGTCGGGCGGAACCTGCGACAGGTCGGCCTCGGCGCGGATCGTCGCGAACGACTGGCGGTAGATTTCCTGCCCGTCGCGAATGTAGTCAAGCATCGGTGGTGTCCTGGCTGTGCCGCGCGCCCGTCAGTCGGGCCGCGGCCTGGTCAATCGTCAGATGGCGCGCGAGTGGGGCACCGAGGCCCGCAGCGGCGTCGCGCCGGTAAAGGTCGTAGTGCGCGGGCGCAACCGCGACGAGCGTGTGCGTCGCGGGATGCGGCAGTGCGCAGTGGCGTTCGCAGCCGGTCAGGTGCACGTCGACCGCGTGGCCGATGCGCGCGGCGAGCACGAGCGCGTCGTGTTTGGTGTCGGCGCGCGCTTTCGCGCAGCCCGCGCTGCCGGTGCACGCGACGAGCGTCGCGAGCGGATCGGACGGCGTGCAGACGAGGCCGAGCGACGCAAGCGCATCGAGCGAGGCCGGCGCGCGCTCGCGCGATACGCCGTGCATGAACACGCCTTGCCAGGGCGTCATCGACAGCGTGCCGTCGCCGTCGGTTTCGGCCAGCGTGGCGAGCCGTTCCAGTTGGGTTGCATCGAGCCGGCCGAGCGCGAATTGCGCGCCGATGTTGCAGCGCGCCGCATCGAGCGACGGGCGTACGCCGAAACGCAGCGCCTCGTCGGTGTGCGAGCGGCGCCAGCCGGCGAGCGCCGGATCGGCCGCGAGCGGGAAGGGCGCATAGCGCTGCGCGCGTTCGAGCATCGCGCGTTCACCGCATGTTGCAAGCAGGGCGCGCATCCGCGTGACGTCGGCCGGCGCAAGATCGAGGAACGCGAGCAGCAGCGCGCGCACCAGCGCGACACCTTGATCGGGCGCTACATCGACCGAAGCGGGTGGATCGCCATGTGCGACCGGCGGGCAGCCGGCCAGCCCGGCTGCGAGGCGCACTGCGCCGTCGCCGCGACGCCATGCGGCCAGCCAGATGTCGTGCGGATGATCGAGCGCCGCCACCGATTCGCCGCCGTCGAGCTGGATCGAGAATTTCGGCGACAGTTCGCCGCGACGTGGCTCGCGCGCCAGCATGTCGAAGAGTGGCGCGGCGAGCGTGCGGCTGTCGATGAGCGCGGCGGGGTCGTGGCCGGCGAGCGGGCTGAGCATCAGGTTGCGGACGTCGTCGCTCGTGGCGAGCGCGACCGCATCGGCGGCGGCGTCTGCGGTTGCATCGACGGACGGGCCGAGACCCGCGTCGAGCAACGCGCGCGTCAGCGCGTCGGCCGCACCGTCGCGAATGCCGCGTAGCTGGAGATTCGCGCGATTGGTCGCGTCGATCGTGCCGGAGCCGAAGGCACGCGCGGCGGCGGCGATCGCACGCGCCTGGCGCGCATCGAGCCGGCCGCCCGGCAGCTTGATCCGGCACAGCCCGCCGTCGGCGGCCGCGACCACGCGCACGAGCCCCGGGCAGGCGGACGGGCGCGCGACGGGCGACGCAGGAATCGAAACGGGGGCGGAACTCAACGGGGTACCGGGACAGTGTCGCGCCGCGGCCAACGCATCGGTACACCCCGCCCGACGCCGACTGGCACGCACGCACTTTCAGGCCGGCAGGTCTCCTGGCTGACAGGTCCGCGCCGGCTCCCTGCCTTCCCGGTGGAACCAGTGGCATGAGGGGGAGATCGGCTCGCTGTCTACAGTTGCGGGGGCAGCCACAGCGGCGCGTGGCGCGCCCTGTGTTCCCTCTTCGGCCCCGAAGGGCACCGGCGAACGAACGGCCGTAGGATACCCGATTTTCACGACGATCCGGCATCGGGAATTCGCCGCGCAACCGCGTCGCAGCACGGCCGCAGCCGGGTTTGCACTGTCTCGCAAATGGTACGATTGGCAGCTCGACATCAGATCGGCGACTGCCGGCATTCGCGATGAAACTCGCCAGGACGGAGCTGTTCGGCATGGGCATTGCACTGGGCTTGCTGGCCATCCCGGCATGGATGCTGCTCGAGGGCATGCTGATCCCGCTTGCACCGTTGGCCGAGTGGCCGAAGAATGTCGCGCTCGCCGGTCTCGGCATGCCGATCGTGGCGGGCGGAACGTTCCTGTACCGGAAAACCGATGCACGCTCGCTCATGTGGCTGCTGCTCGGCTGGCTGCTGATCGCGTCGATCGGCGGCATGATTCTGGCCTTGCTGACGTTTGTCGTCGGCGTGCCGCTCGGCTGACGTCGTAGTTGTAGCCGCATCGCACCGGCTGGCGGGCGATGCGCACCGCACATGAACGGATCAACGCGCGGCGGCCCGGCAGCCGCGCATTGCAACAAACGGTAGGAAATCGAACGATGGGGAAGGGTGCATGACGGCGTGGCTGACGGTAGTGGGCATCGGCGACGACGGTTACGCGGGGCTCGGACGCAGCGCGCGCCGCGCGCTGCTCGACGCGACGCTCGTCGTCGGCGCGAAGCGGCATCTCGACATGCTGCCCGCGCGGCTGCCGGCCGCGCGTGAAGCGTGGCCGTCGCCATTCGATCTCGCGGGCGTGCTCGCGCGGCGCGCGTCGCCGGTCTGCGTGCTCGCCAGCGGCGACCCGATGCTGTTCGGCGTCGGCGCCACGCTCGCGCGCACGCT
>NZ_CABVQC010000013.1 GCF_902499175.1 Burkholderia aenigmatica | reverse complement strand
TTCCGGACTCTTCCCGTATCATCCCGGTTGTTCCCACTTATCTTTCGTCCCCCTGGGAAATATCTCTCCTTCTCTCAGTACGTCGCATCCGGCCAGCATGAGCGACAGCGCCACGGCGAGCACGCGGCGGCAGAGCGGAGATGAAATCGTGCGCATGGACATGGCGTGCCTCCGTGTCGCGCATCCTCATGATGCTTGGACTGCTGCGTGGGGGTACGCGTTGCGGGTGCATGCGGCAAAAACAAAAAACCCGCGAAGCGGCGAGCTTGCGCGGGTTTCGGGAAGCGCAGCGCATCGCGCTGCGAGAATGCTGGTGCCCAGGGCCGGAATCGAACCGGCACGCCTTGCGGCGGGGGATTTTGAGTCCCCTGCGTCTACCAATTTCACCACCTGGGCTTGATCCTGGCCGCGCATGCGATTGTGCGCGGCGAAACGCGGATTATGTCCGAAATCCTGCCGCCGGGCAAGCTGCCCGGTTGCCGGCCGCACACGTCACTGGCTCAGGTAGACGAACCGGCCCTGTTTGACGATCCCCATCACGCTCGCGCGCTGATCGAGCCCCACATGATCCTTGTCGCTCGTGTTGACGACGCCATTCGGCACGACGAGCTCGTGCGCGCGTTCCAGCTCGTGCCGCAGCGCCGCGCGGAACGTGGGCGTGCCGGGCTGCGCGGCCTTAAGCGCGCGGCCGACCGCGTCGGCGAGGCGCGGATAGACGCCCGCCGCGTCGCCCGCGAACTGCGTGACCGTGCCGGCGCCGTACTTCGCCTCGTACGCGTCGACGAACGCGAGCGCGGCCTTGCGGGCCGGATGATCGGCCGGCAGCGTGCGTGCGACGACCACCGGCTGGGTCGGGAACAGCGTCCCGTCGACGTCCTTGCCGCCAAGCTTGATGAATTCCGGCGTCGCGATCCCGTGCGTCTGATAGATCGGGCCCTTGTAGCCGCGTTCGATCAGCGTGCGCTGCGGCAGCACGGCGGGCGTGCCCGAGCCCGCGATCAGGATCGCGTCGGGCTTTGCCGCGATCAGCTTCAGCGCCTGGCCCGTGACGCTCGCGTCGGTGCGGTTGAAGCGCTCGGTCGCGATGACGCGGATCTTGCGCAGGTCCGCGAAACGCGTGAACTCGTTCAGCCAACTGTCGCCATAGCTGTCCGCGAAGCCGATGAAGCTGACCGTCTTCACGCCGTGGTTCGCCATATAGCGCGTCATCACGTCGGCCATCGCGCTGTCGCTCTGCGCCATCTTGAACGCCCAGGTTCGCGCGCCTTCCTGCGGCTCGACGATCGCGCCGGAACCGACCAGCGTGATCATCGGCGTCTGCCCGGTGGCCGCCGCATCGAGCGCCGCGAGCGCGGCCGGGGTGATGTTCGGGCCGACCACGACGTCGACGTGATCCTCGTCCACCAGCTTGCGGATATTGCGCACCGCGGTGCCGGGATCGGACGCGTCGTCGAGCACCGTCACCTGCACGGGCTGCCCGGCGATCGTCTTCGGCCACATCAGGATCGCGTTCTTGCTCGTGATGCCGATCGCGGCGGCCGGGCCGGTCGACGACAGGTCGACGCCGACCTTCAGGTCGGCCTGCGCGGCCACGCAGGCGAGCGCGAGGGCGACGCCGGCGGCGCGGCGCAGCAGAGCGGGAAGTGGTGGCAGGGCGGGACGCGTCATGCGGAATGCTCCGTCGGACAGCAAAAAGGGGCGCGATGTGCGCCCCCGTGTTTATACACGCCGCTCAGAGTTCGTACGATTCGGATTCGCCCTTGAGCGCCTGTTCGATCAGCTTGCGGTTCAGCGTCGGCGACAGCAGTTCGACCAACGTATACACATAGCTGCGCAGGTAGGCGCCCTGCTTGAGCGCGACGCGCGTCACGTTGCTGCCGAACAGGTGGCCGACCGGGATCAGCCGCAGGTTGCGGTCGCGCTCCGGGTTGAACGCGATGTCGGCCATGATGCCGACGCCGAGGCCGAGTTCGACGTAGGTCTTGATCACGTCGGCGTCGATCGCCTCGAGCACGATGTCCGGCGACAGCCCGCGCAGCGCGAACGCATGGTTGATCTTCTTGCGGCCCGCGAACGCGTCGTCGTACGTGATCAGCGGGTACTGCGCGAGATCGTCGAGCGTGACCGGCTTGCGTTCGAGCAGCGGATGGTCGGCCGGCACGACGGCCGCGTGGTGCCACTGGAAGCAGGGCAGCGACACGAGTTCCTTGTAGTCGGAAATCGCCTCGGTCGCGATCGCGAGATCGGCCTGGTCGTGGATCACCATCTCGGCGACCTGCGTCGGGCTGCCCTGCAGGATCGACAGGTGCACCTTCGGGAAGCGTTTCTTGAATTCGGCGATCGCCGCCGGCAGCGAGTAGCGGGCCTGCGTGTGGGTCGCGGCGATGGTCAGGTTGCCCTGATCCTGGGCTGCATAATCTTTCCCGACCCTTTTAAGGCTTTCAACCTCCTGGAGGATCCGCTCGACCGACGCGAGGATGATCCTGCCCGGCTCGGTGAGCGAGCGCACGCGCTTGCCGTGCCGCGTGAAGATCTCCACGCCCAGCTCGTCCTCGAGCTCGATGATCGCCTTCGATACCCCCGGTTGCGACGTGTAGAGCGCCTTGGCGGCCTCGGTGAGGTTGAAATTCTGCCGGACGGCCTCGCGCACGAAGCGAAATTGGTGCAGGTTCATTTATAACCCTTCCGCATATCAACAGAATTTTTTAGTCGTTTGAAATATAAGGCGAGTTTATTACGATTCACCGGAGTTTTTCAAATATGGATATCTGTTTTCGTCATTAGCAATCCACCCGGCAGCGGATGGCGGTGGTGACGGCGGAACGGAGATTCGGGCGCGACGTGGCTAGGACGTCGCGCGGTCACCACGAAAACCCTGGGGTCCCCGAATGTATCAGTACGACCAATACGACCAGACGATCGTCGACGAGCGTGTCGCGCAGTACCGCGATCAGGTGCGCCGCCGGCTGTCGGGCGAGTTGAGCGAAGACGAATTCCGTCCGCTGCGCCTGCAGAACGGCCTGTACATGCAGCGCCACGCGTACATGCACCGCATCGCGATTCCGTACGGCAACCTGCGCAGCGACCAGCTCCGGATGCTGGCGCGCATCGCCCGCGAACACGACCGCGGCTACGGTCACTTCTCGACCCGCTCGAACATCCAGTTCAACTGGGTCGAGCTGGAAGACACGCCCGAAATCCTCGCGAAGCTCGCGTCGGTGCAGATGCACGCGATCCAGACGTCGGGTAACTGCATCCGCAACATCACGGCCGACCAGTTCGCCGGCGTCGCGCAGGACGAGGAGATCGATCCGCGTCCGTGGTCGGAAATCCTGCGCCAGTGGTCGACGTTCCATCCCGAATTCCTGTGGCTGCCGCGCAAGTTCAAGATCGCGGTGTCGGGCTCGAAGGACGACCGCGCGGCCGTGCAGATCCACGACCTCGGCGTGTACCTGAAGAAGAATGCGCAGGGCGAAGTGGTCGCGAGCATCCTCGCGGGCGGCGGCCTCGGCCGGACGCCGATCATCGGCGCGGTGATCAAGGAAGACCTGCCGTGGCAGCACCTGCTGACCTACTGCGAAGCCGTGCTGCGCGTGTATAACCGCTACGGCCGCCGCGACAACCTGTACAAGGCGCGCATCAAGATCCTCGTGAAGGCGTTGTCGCCCGCGAAGTTCGCGCAGCAGGTCGAGGAAGAGTGGCAGCACCTGAAGGACGGCCCGTCGACGCTCACGCAGGCGGAAGTCGATCGCGTGTCGCAGTACTTCCAGCCGCCGGCCTACGAGAAGCTGGCCGACACCGACGCATCGTTCGAACAGCATCTGCTCGAGAACAAGGCGTTCGCGCGCTGGGTCGAGCGTAACGTCGCGCCGCACAAGGTGGCTGGCTACGCGGCCGTCACGCTGTCGCTGAAGGATCATCGCGCGGCGCCGGGCGACGCGACCGACAAGCAGATGGAACAGGTGGCCGACTGGGCCGACGCGTACTCGTTCGGCGAGCTGCGCGTGTCGCACGAGCAGAACCTGATCCTCGCGAACGTGAAGAAGCGCGACCTGTTCGCGGTGTGGGAAAAGGCGAAGGCCGCCGGTTTCGCGACGCCGAACATCGGCCTCCTGACCGACATCATCGCGTGCCCGGGCGGCGACTTCTGCTCGCTCGCGAACGCGAAGTCGATCCCGATCGCGCTGGGGATCCAGCAGCGCTTCGACGATCTCGACTATGTGTACGACCTCGGCGACCTGTCGCTGAACATTTCCGGTTGCATGAACTCGTGCGGTCACCACCATGTCGGCAACATCGGCATCCTCGGCGTCGACAAGGACGGTGCCGAGTGGTACCAGGTGTCGCTCGGCGGCGAGCAGGGCACGGGCCAGAACGGCGCGCGCCTCGGCCGCGTGATCGGGCCGTCGTTCTCGGCGGAAGAAGTGCCCGACGTGATCGCGAAGCTGATCGACACGTTCGTCGAATCGCGCATCGACGGCGAGCGCTTCGTCGACACGTACGACCGTATCGGCATCGCGCCGTTCAAGGAGCGCGTGTATGCGGCGCGCCAGGCAGTGAACGCGTAACCAACCGGGTAGAAGGAACTAGCAGATGGCTTCGATTATCAAGAACCGCGCAGTGATCGACGATGCATGGCAGGTCGTGCGCGCGGCGGAAGACGGTGCACTGCCCGCGGTCGACGCATTGCCGGCCGGCAAGGTGCTGGTGCCGTTCGCGTTGTGGCAGGCCGAGCGCGCGGCGCTCGTCGCCGCGAAGACGAAGGACGAGCTCGGCGTGTGGCTCGCACCGGACAGCGAGCCGGCCGATCTCGTGGCCGATTTCAGCGCGATTTCGCTGGTCGCGGTCGATTTCCCGCGCTTCGCGGACGGCCGCGGCTACAGCATCGCGCGCCTGCTGCGCGAGCGCCACGGCTGGACGGGCGAGCTGCGCGCGATCGGCGACGTGCTGCGCGACCAGCTGCTGTACATGTCGCGTTGCGGCTTCGACGCATACGCGGTGCGCGCCGACAAGGACATCCACGATGCGCTGAATGCGTTCACGGAATTCACGCAGCGTTACCAGGGTGCGTTCGACCAGCCCGAACCGCTGTTCCGCCGTCGCGCCGCGGCGGCTGACGTAGCGACGCGCGAAGCGAAGGTGAGCGCATGAGCACCGCTACCGCGCTGACGCCGGAACTCGCCGCGAAGGTCGAGCGCCTCGACGCGCTGCTCGCGCAGATCGGTGCCCGTCACGAGAAGGTGAAGTTCGCGAGCAGCCTCGCGGCGGAAGACATGCTGCTCACGCATGCGATCCTGTCGAAGGGCGTGTCGATCGGCATCTTCTCGCTGAATACGGGCCGCCTGCACGCGGAAACGCTCGGTATGATCGACCGTGTGCGCGAGCGCTACGGCTACGAGATCGAGCAGTTCCATCCGCAGCAGGACGCGGTCGACCAGTACGTTGCCGAGCACGGCCTGAACGCGTTCTACGAGAGCGTCGAGCTGCGCAAGTCGTGCTGCCACATCCGCAAGGTCGAGCCGCTGAACCGCGCGCTGTCGGACGTCGGTGCGTGGGTCACGGGCCAGCGCCGCGAGCAGTCGGTCACGCGCGCGGAGCTGCACGAGGAAGAACAGGACGATGCACGCGGGATCGCGAAGTACAACCCGCTCGCCGACTGGACGGAAGCCGACGTGTGGGCGTACCTCAAGGCGTTTGACGTGCCGGTGAATCCGCTGCATGCGCGCGGCTACCCGAGCATCGGCTGCGAGCCGTGTACGCGGGCGATCCGTCCCGGCGAGGACAGCCGCGCGGGCCGCTGGTGGTGGGAGTCGCGCGATACGAAGGAATGCGGGCTGCACATCACGACGATCACGCCGATTCCCGCGGAAGCCGTTACCGGCGCCACGCACTGAAAGCCTGACAAGAAACTGAATATTGCGCCGCCCGCGACAGCGGGCGGCACGAACCCAGAAGAGAAGGACTGAAATCATGAGCACGACGCTCGAGCAATCCGCCTTTGCCCCGCCCACCGGTGCCGACAACCGCATGGGCCACCTCGACTGGCTCGAAGCCGAGTCGATCCACATCCTGCGCGAACTGGTCGCCGAATGCAGCAAGCCGGCGCTGTTGTTCTCGGGCGGCAAGGATTCGGTCGTCGTGCTGCATCTGGCGCTGAAAGCATTCGGCCTCGGCGCGAACCGCAAGACGACGCTGCCGTTCCCGCTCGTGCACATCGACACGGGCCACAACTACGAAGAAGTGATCGACTTCCGCGATCGCCGCGCGCAGGAGCTGGGCGCCGAGCTGGTCGTCGGGCACGTCGAGGATTCGATCAAGCGCGGCACGGTCGTGCTGCGCCGCGAAACCGATTCGCGTAATGCCGCGCAGGCCGTCACGCTGCTCGAGACGATCGAGCAGCACGGCTACACGGCGCTGATCGGCGGCGCGCGCCGCGACGAAGAGAAGGCGCGGGCGAAGGAACGCATCTTCTCGTTCCGCGACGAATTCGGCCAGTGGGATCCGAAGGCGCAGCGCCCGGAACTGTGGAGCCTGTACAACGCCCGTCTGCACAAGGGCGAGCACCTGCGCGTGTTCCCGATCTCGAACTGGACCGAGCTCGACGTGTGGCAGTACATCGCACGCGAGAACCTCGAACTGCCGTCGATCTATTACGCGCACCCGCGCGAGATCGTGCGCCGCAACGGGCTGCTCGTGCCCGTCACGCCGCTCACGCCGATGCGTGACGGCGAGACGAGCGAGCTTGCGCAGGTGCGTTTCCGCACGGTCGGCGACATTTCCTGCACGTGCCCGGTCGAGAGCGACGCGGACGACGTCGAGAAGATCATCGCCGAGACGGCGGTGACCGAGATCACCGAGCGCGGCGCGACCCGGATGGACGACCAGGCATCCGAAGCGGCGATGGAACAGCGCAAGAAGCAAGGTTATTTCTGAAGCACACGAGGACATTCACATCATGAGCATCATCGAGAACAACGAAGACCTCGGCGTGCTGCGCTTCATCACCGCAGGCAGCGTCGACGACGGCAAGAGCACGCTGATCGGCCGCCTGCTGTACGACAGCAAGGCCGTGCTGTCCGACCAGCTGTCCGCGCTGTCGCGTGCGAAGAACAAGCGCACGGTCGGCGACGAGCTCGACCTCGCGCTGCTGACCGACGGTCTCGAAGCCGAGCGCGAGCAGGGCATCACGATCGACGTCGCGTACCGCTACTTCGCGACCGCGAAGCGCAAGTTCATCATCGCCGACACGCCGGGCCACGAGCAGTACACGCGCAACATGGTGACGGGCGCGTCGACCGCGCACGCGGCGATCATCCTGATCGACGCGACGCGCGTGACGATCGAGAACGGCGTGGCTGACCTGCTGCCGCAGACCAAGCGCCACAGCGCGATCGTCAAGCTGCTCGCGCTGCAGCACGTGATCGTCGCGATCAACAAGATGGACCTCGTCGACTACAGCGAAGCGCGCTTCAACGAGATCCGCGACGCCTACGTCACGCTGGCGAAGCAACTCGGCCTGAGCGACGTGCGCTTCGTGCCGGTGTCGGCGCTGAAGGGCGACAACATCGTCGGCGCGAGCGAGCGCATGCCGTGGTACGCGGGCGAACCGCTGCTCGACGTGCTCGAATCGCTGCCGGTCGAGACGCAGGCGCATGACGCGCTGCGCTTCCCGGTGCAGTGGGTCGCGCGCCAGGACGGCAGTTCGGCCGACGATTTCCGCGGCTATATGGGCCGTCTCGAGTCGGGCGAAGTGAAGGTCGGCGACGAGATCGTCGTGCTGCCGTCGAACCGCACGGCCACGATCGCCGAGATCGTCGCGCCGGTGCCGGGCGGCACCGCGTCCGTCCCGCATGCGTTCGCGGGCCAGACCGTGACGATCCGCCTCGCGGAAGACGTCGACGTGTCGCGCGGCGACATGTTCGTCACGTCCGGCGAGCCGGTCGAGCCGGCGAAGAAGCTCGAAGCCGATCTGTGCTGGTTCGACGAGACGCCGCTGTCGCCGCAGCGCAAGTACCTGCTGAAGCAGACCACCAGCACGGTGTTCGCGAAGATCGGCGGCGTCAAGCAGGTGCTCGACGTGCACACGCTGTCGCACGCGACCGACCGTCACGAGCTGAAGATGAACGACATCGGCCGCGTCGCGCTGACGCTGCAGAAGCCGATCGTTTGCGACACGTACGACGCGCATCCGGGTACCGGTGCGTTCGTGCTGATCGACGAGGCGACGCACCACACGGTCGCCGCAGGCATGATCCGGGCATTCTCGGCATAACCGGAGAGCCGCGCCGCCTCATGGCGGCGCGGGCCGGACGCCGTCGTCCGCAGGGACCAAGCGAAGCGACAAATATGGGCAAGGTGTATCTGATCGGAGCAGGGCCGGGCGCAGCCGACCTCATCACGGTGCGTGGCGCGCGGCTGCTCGCGCAGGCGGACGTCGTGCTGCACGACGCGCTCGTTGAGCCCGCGATGCTCGACTACGCGCCGAACGCGCGCCGCATTGCGGTCGGCAAGCGCTGCGGGCAGCGCTCGACCGCGCAGCACTTCATCAACAAGCAGATCGTCGATGCGGCACGCGAGCACGCGTGCGTCGTGCGGCTGAAGGGCGGCGACCCGATGCTGTTCGGTCGCGCGGAAGAGGAAATGCGCGCGCTGGAAGCAGCCGGTATCGACTACGAGGTCGTGCCGGGCATCACCGCGGCGCTGGCCGGCGCGGCGACGCTGAAGCGTTCGCTGACGTTGCGCGGCGTGTCGCGCAGCGTGGCATTCGCGACGCACAGCCGCGCACCGGGCAGCGACGAGATTCGCGAAGCCGCACGCGCCGATTCGATCGTCTACTACATGGGCCGCGACAGCGCGCCCGGCATCGCGCAGGAGCTGATCGACGCCGGCCGTGCGCCGGCGACGCCGGTGGCGATCGTGGAGGCGTGCAGCACCGCGCGCGAGCGCACGCTGACGCTGACGCTCGCGCAGATGGCGGCGGGCGACGCGCAGGCGTGGCTCGATCCGGCCGAACCGAGCCTGCTGATGATCGGCGATGCGTTCGCGGAGCGCGCCGCGCAGGCAAAAGAGGGTAGCGCGTTGCGCGATGCCGCCTGAGCGGGAACGGCGCGTGGCGATGCCTCGCACGCCGCCGTTCCGGTGACTGACGCAGTCCAAAAAAAAGCGCTGGCTTCTGCCAGCGCTTTTTTCATTTGAGGCCGCCGATGCTTCGTTCAGGCGTCGTCGCCGACCTGGTCGATGCAGTAGCGCGCGATCGCGTCGAGCACACCGTCGTCTTCGCCGACGGCCGTCGCGCAGCGGATCTCGACGCCGGGGTGCGCGGCGCGGCAGGCGTCGACGAGCTGCGGCAGGTCGCGGCGGACATGGCCGCCCTGGCCGAAGAACACGGGCACCACGGTGATGTGCGTGCAGCCGGCCGCGACCTGCGCGGCGACCGCGTCACCGAGCGACGGCGTCATCAGTTCGAGGAACGCGAGCGACACGTGCGCAGTGGGGGAGGGGGCGCCGCGCAGCCGCGCGGCGAGCCGCTCGAACGGCTCGGCCCAGCGCGGGTCGCGGGCGCCGTGGCCGAACAGGACGATGCCGTGCGAACTCATGTCGAAGCCTCCGTCGCGACGCGGCACTCAGTGCCGGTCGACCCACTTGAGCGCGAACAGCCCGAGCGCGAGATAGATGAGGCCTGGCGTGGCGGCCGTCAGTGGCGCGGGCCAGGTGTTCAGCGTGCCGATGTGCGAGAACAGCGTATTGAGGAGCTGGAAGCTCATGCCGAGCATGATGCCGCCGAACACCTTCACGCCGACCACACCCGCGCGCGTGTGCAGGTACGCGAACGGCAGCGACAGCACGAGCATCACGAACACCGCGAACGGATACAGCAGCTTGCGCCACAGTGCGATGTCGTAGCGCTGCGTGTCCTGCTGGTTCTCGCGCAAGTGCTGGATGTAGCGGAACAGGTTGATGAGCGACATGCGTTCCGGCGACACGAGCAGCACCGACAGGATTTGCGGCGTCAGGTCCGAACGCAGCCGGTATTCGGGCAGCGACACCTGCTGCGACCGGTACACGGGGTTCAGCGCGTCGGTCGGCTGGCCGCTGATCGGCTTGATCGGCGTGAGTTCCGTTTCCGTGACGCCCTTCAGCAGCCAGTGGCCGGGCGGCTCGTAGCGGCCCGTTTGCGCGATCCGCACGTTCCGCAGCTGGAATTTCGAATCGAATTCGTAGATGCGCACGTTGCTGATCGTCGAGTCGGGCGACAGGCTGCCGACGTTGACGAAGCGCGTGACCTGCTCGCCGTTCTCGCGGGCCGCGAGCGTGTCCTTCACCCACACGCCCGACTGGAAGTTCGACGACACCGACGCGCCGAGCGCCTGCAGCCGCACGCGTTCGGACAGCTGGTCGGCGTACGGGCCGACGAATTCGCCGATCAGGTAGGTGAGGATCACGAGCGGGATGCCGATCTTCAGCAGCGAGCGCAACGCCTGATTGGTCGCGAGGCCCGACACGCGGAAGATCGTGAATTCCGAGTTCGCGGCCATCTGCGCGAACACGTAGATCGCGCTGATCAGCGCGGCGACCGGGATGATCTCGTAGAAGCGCGACGGCGTCTGCAGCGCGACGCGCAGCACCGCGTAGCCGAACTTGTAGTTGCCGTGCCCGACCGAATTCAGTTCGCTGATCAGGTCGAAGAAGAAGAACAGGCCCGAGAATGCGAACAGGATGAAGACGAACGTGACGTAGATCTGTCGCGCGAAGTACTTTTCATAGAGCCGCATCGATCATGCTCCCGAGCGGCCGAACAGCGCGCGTGTAAACAGCGGACGATTGCGCACGCGCAACCAGAAGATGAACGCGACGATCACCGCGACGACCAGATGCAGGCCGACCAGGCCGACGCCGAACGACATCTTGCCCTGCTCGATCTGCGCCTGCACGACGTTCAGCAAGTTCGAGTACGTGAGGTAGATCAGCACTGCCATCACGAGGTTGATCGTGCGGCTGCGGCGCGGGTTCTGGTACGACAGCGGAATGCCGAGCACCATCAGGTTGATCGCGATCAGCGGCAGCCCCGCGCGCCACGCGAATTCCGCGAGGTTGTCGTTCGTCGGGTTGCGCAGCAGGTCCGGCGTCGGCGTGCTGTTGGTGCTCGGCACGTTGGTGACCGGGGTGCTCGTGATCTTCACGCCGTAGCGCTCGAACTCCATGATCTTGAAGTTCGGCTGGCCGGGCGTGCCGTCGTAGCGGCGGCCGTCTTCCAGGACGACGAAGCGGCTGCCGTCGCGCGTTTCCGTGTGCCCCGTCTGCGACACGACCACGTTGACCTTGCCGTTCTCGGTCGAGGTCACGAACACGTTCTGCACCTTGCTCTGGTCGGGCGTCATCTTCTCGATGAAGAACACGCGGTGGTTCGCGGCCGACTCGCGGAACTGGCCCGGCGCGAGCAGCGAGATCTCGTCGCGCTGCTGGAAGCGCGCCTTGATCATCTTGCTCTGCTGGTTCGACCACGGCCAGCCGACGAACGCGAAGAAGGCGATCAGCAGCACGATCGGCGTGGCGAACACGCCGATCGGCTTGATGAGGCGCGTGAGGCTCACGCCCGACGCGAGCCACACGACCATTTCGGAGTCCCGGTACCACCGGGTCAGCACGAACAGGATCGACACGAACAGCGTGACGACGAGCATCACGGCGAGGTAGCCGATCACGGTGAGGCCGATCAGCACGAGGACGTCCCGCGGATCGATTTCACCGGACGCGGCGTAGCCGACGATGCGGATCATCATCGTCGTGAGCATGATCGTGAGCAGCACCATGAACACGGCGCCAGCCGTATACGCAAGCTCGCGCTGGAGGGAGCGTTCGAAGATCATTCTTGATGAGAAGAGGGCGGGAGGCTGCGCACGCGTGGTGCGGCGCTCGCGCCGCCACGGGAAAAATAGCGGATAATTGCGGCTTTCATCCTTAGCCCAGATTTTATCCGAGGACAAGCGCGATGGACTTTAGCATAAAAGGCTGTGATTGGAGCAAAGGCGAGGCCAAGGGGTTCCTGACCGGGAAGTCCGACTGCATCGTGCTCGGCATCTTCGAGGCGCAGACCCTTTCGGGCGCGGCGCTCGACATCGACACGGCCACCAAGGGGCTGATTTCGCGCGTGGTGAAGGCCGGCGACATGGACGGCAAGCGCGGCAAGACGCTGTTCCTGCACGAAGTGTCGGGCATCGGCGCGTCGCGCGTGCTGCTCGTCGGCCTCGGCAAGCAGGATGCTTTCAATCAGAAAGCCTATAACGATGCCGTGACGGCCGCATGGCGCGCGCTGCTGGCGACCAAGGTCGTCCAGGTCACGTTCACGCTCGCGCAACTGCCGGTCGACGAGCGCAGCTCCGACTGGGGCGTGCGCGCGGCGATTCTCGCGCTGCGCAACGAGACCTACCGCTTCACGCAGATGAAGAGCAAGCCGGAACCGGCGCCGCACACGCTCAAGCGCGTCGTGTTCAGCGTCGATCCGTCCGACGAAAAGGCTGCGAAGGTCGCGGTCAAGCAGGCCGTCGCGCTCGCGAACGGGATGGATCTCACCCGCGACCTGGGCAACCTGCCGGGCAACGTCTGCACGCCGACCTACCTCGGCAACACCGCGAAGAAGATCGCGAAGGATTGGGGCCTGAAGGCGGAAGTGCTCGGGCTCAAGCAGATCCAGGCGCTGAAGATGGGCTCGTTCCTGTCGGTCGCGCGCGCGTCGGTCGAGCCGCCGCAGTTCATCGTGCTGCACTACCAGGGCGCCGCCGCGAAGGCCGCGCCGGTCGTGCTGGTCGGCAAGGGCATCACGTTCGACACGGGCGGCATCTCGCTGAAGCCGGGCGAGGGCATGGACGAGATGAAGTACGACATGTGCGGTGCGGGCTCCGTGCTCGGCACGATGCGCGCGGTCGCCGAGATGGGCCTGAAGATCAACGTCGTCGCGATCGTGCCGACCTGCGAGAACATGCCGGGCGGCAACGCGACGAAGCCGGGCGACATCGTCACCAGCATGAAGGGCCTGACGATCGAGGTGCTGAACACCGACGCCGAAGGCCGTCTGATCTTGTGCGACGCGCTCACGTACGCCGAGCGCTTCAAGCCGGCTGCGGTGATCGACGTTGCCACGCTGACGGGCGCATGCGTGATCGCGCTGGGCGGCCACAACAGCGGCCTGTTCTCGACCGACGACGCGCTTGCGGGCGAACTGCTCGACGCATCGCGCGAGGCAAACGATCCGGCGTGGCGCATGCCGCTCGACGACGAGTACCAGGATCAGCTGAAGTCGAACTTCGCGGATCTCGCGAACATCGGCGGGCGCCCGGCCGGCGCCGTGACGGCCGCGTGCTTCCTGTCGCGCTTCACCGACAGCTATCCGTGGGCCCACCTCGACATCGCGGGTACCGCCTGGAAGGGTGGTGCAGCGAAGGGCGCGACGGGCCGTCCGGTGCCGCTGCTCGCGCAGTTCCTGATCGACCGCGCCGGCCAGTGATGGCGGTGTTGACGACGCTGCGGGTACGCGGGCAATGACGCGGATCGATTTCCACTCGAACGTCGGCGATTCGCTCGCGTACGCGTGCCGGCTGCTGCGCAAGGCCTACCTGGCCGGGCAGCCGGTCGTCGTGCTCGCCGAGCCCGCGCGCCTGCGCGCGCTCGACGAGCGGCTCTGGACGTTTTCGCCGCTCGATTTCATCCCGCATTGCGGTGTCGACAGCGAGCACGCAGCCGGCACGCCGATCGTGCTGGCCGCGGATCTCGACCGCGCACCGCATCATCACGTGCTGCTGAACCTCGGCGCGGCCGTGCCCGCGCAGTTCGCTCGCTTCGAGCGCCTGCTCGAAGTGGTCGGCAATGCGCCGGACGAGCTCGCCGCGGGCCGCGACCGCTACCGGTTCTACCGCGATCGCGGCTACGCGCTGAACAACTACAAGCAGGGCGGCTAGCCGCAACCGTCGACGGAGTGTTCCCGTGACAGAAGCCGATTCATCCTCGATCCCGACGCTGACCGACGTGTTGGTGCCGGGCAAGCCGGTGCCGGCGCGCTCGCCCGCGTCCGACCGATCTCAGCCGCATGCCGGTGCGGCGATGCCGGTGCTCACCGACGTGGTCGCACCGCACACCGCGGGTGCGGCGCCGGCCGATTCCATGCAAAGTGCACTTGACCCCGATTCCGTCGTGGTCGAACCCGTGCCGACGCCGCACGTGCCGGCGGTCGAACTGCCGGGCGACGTAGCGATGGCTGCTGCGGCGGCGATGGGCGAGACCGATGCGCCGGCCGAACCTGGCGCCGCGGAGCACGTGGTCGCCGAAGACTCGGCGGCAATGAGTGCGCCGCTGCGCTCGTCGCTGGCCGACGATGCGCCGCAACACGCGTTCGCCGCGGTGGCGCACGAGGCGATCGGGCACGCGCGTGAAGCGCACCTGCCGGAGGCCGTCGTGCCGGCCGCCGCGCCGCAGCCCGACGCGCAGGCAGCCGCAGGGCTGACGGCGGAAGATGCACAGCACATCGCCGAGCGCCTGCGCAATCGCCTGACGAACTATCTGACCGGGGAAGGGCGCGATGCCATCGAAGCCCGCTGTCGCGACGCGCTGCATGAGCATTCGGCCTGGCTGGTCGGCCAGATCACGCGCGAAGTGGCGTTGGCGCTGGAAAGCGAGGTGATGGACTGGGTTCGTGACGCTGTCGACGAAGAGATCGCGCGCCGTCGTACCGGCCATGCCGGTTGAGCGCGCGACCATTCCGGCCAAAAACGGAGTGCGGTTCCAGTAAGAGCCGGTAACGCTGCCGGCGAGACGCCGGTCAGCCGGGACAGGCCCGCCTGTCGGCGGAACCCGGCGCAGCGGCTATTCCCGCCCGGGGCGTCCGGTTCAGTGTACCGACAGCACCCATTGCGCGAGCGTGTGGGCTTCGGTGTTCGTCAGTTGCGTATTGGCGGGCATCGGCACGCTGCCCCATACGCCGACGCTGCCTTTCACGATCGATTGGGCAAGGTAGTCGACGGCGTCGCTGCGCGCCGCATACTTGCTGGCGATGTCGCGGAACGATGGGCCCATCAGCGGCTTGCCGATCGCGTGGCAGGCCATGCAGTTCTTGCGCTGGGCAAGCGCAAGCCCGTCGGCCTGGTCGGCGCGCGCCGCCGCCGCACTGCCGATCAGCAGCAGGGCGAGCAGGACGCGCAATATCGAGTGTTTCATGCGGTTCTCCGCCGGCGGGGACGGCCGGCTACATGGTCCGCGCATTATAAAAGCAAAGGGAACGCGCGTTTTGCGCGTTCCCCCGGCGGCCGATGTTTATCGGGGTCGCATGTTTTGATGCGCCCGCGTCAACCCGTGACGGCGCCCTGGTTCGCCGGGCGCGCCAGCGCAGCGAATTTCGCGAGCACGCCGCGCGTGTAGCGCGGCGCCGGCTGTTGCCATGCGGCGCGGCGGCGCGCGAGTTCCGCGTCGTCGACGTTCAACTGCAGCAGCAACCGGTGCGCGTCGATCGTGATCGAGTCGCCTTCCTGCACGAGCGCGATCGTGCCGCCGACGAACGCTTCGGGCGCGACGTGGCCGACCACCATCCCCCAGGTCCCGCCCGAGAAGCGGCCGTCCGTGATGAAGCCGACCGACTCGCCGAGCCCCTTGCCGATGATCGCCGAGGTCGGCGCGAGCATTTCCGGCATGCCGGGGCCGCCCTTCGGGCCGAGGTAGCGCAGCACGAGGATGTCGCCTGCGCGGATCCGGTCGCCGAGAATCGCATCCATCGCGCTCTGCTCGTCATCGAACACGCGTGCCGGGCCCGTGATCACCGGGTTCTTCAGGCCGGTGATCTTCGCGACCGCGCCGTCTTCCGCGAGATTGCCCTTCAGGATCGCAAGGTGGCCTTCCTTGTACAGCGCACGGTCGATCGGGAAGATCACGTCTTGGTCCGCGCGCGGCACGCTCGGCACGTCCTTCAGTTCGTCGGCGAGCGTGCGGCCGGTGATCGTCATGCAGTCGCCGTGCAGCAGCCCCGCGTCGAGCAGGATCTTCATCACCTGCGGAATCCCGCCGGCGCGATGCAGGTCGGTCGCGACGTACTTCCCGGACGGCTTCAGGTCGCAGATCACGGGTACGCGCTTGCGGATGCGCTCGAAGTCGTCGATCGTCCAGTCGACCTCGGCCGCGTGCGCGATCGCCAGATAGTGCAGCACCGCGTTGGTCGAGCCGCCCGTCGCCATGATCACCGACACCGCGTTCTCGATCGATGCCTTGGTGATGATGTCGCGCGGCTTCAGGTCGCGCTTCACCGCCTCGACCAGCACGCGCGCCGATTCGGCGGCCGAATCGACCTTCTCCTGGTCGGGGTTCGCCATCGTCGACGAGTACAGCAGCGACATCCCGAGCGCCTCGAACGACGAACTCATCGTGTTCGCGGTGTACATCCCGCCGCACGAACCCGACGTCGGGCACGCGTTCTGCTCGACGCCTTCGAAATCCTCCTGCGACATCCGGCCCGCGGTGAATTCGCCGACGGCCTCGAATGACGACACGATCGTCAGGTCCCGGCCTTTCCAGTTGCCGGGGCGGATCGTGCCGCCGTACACGTAGATGCCCGGCACGTTCAGGCGCGCGAGCGCGATCATCCCGCCCGGCATGTTCTTGTCGCAGCCGCCGACGACGACCACGCCGTCCATCCATTGGCCCTGCACGCAGGTCTCGATGCAGTCGGCGATCACTTCGCGCGACACGAGCGAGTACTTCATGCCTTCGGTACCCATCGACATGCCGTCCGAAATCGTCGGCGTGCCGAAGATCTGCGGGTTCGCGTCGGCCGCCTTCACGGCCGCGACGGCTGCGTCGGACAGCCGCTGCAGGCCGGAATTGCACGGCGTGATCGTCGAATGGCCGTTCGCGATACCGATCATCGGCTTGTCGAAATCTTCCTTCCGGTAGCCGAGTGCGTAATACATCGAGCGGTTCGGCGATCGGGCCACGCCTTGCGTGATGTGCTTCGAGCGACGGTTGTAAGCCATGGGGGACTCCATCGTTGTCTGGGCAACGCCGGTGAACGGCGTGCCGGTTCGGATCAATCAAGAATGGAGTTTCCGGATTGGGATGTCCAATATATTATTTGTCGCTTATTAAGTCGTTTTACGAATGAGAGAGGCATGGCCGATCCGACTCCCGACTTGCGCCAGTGGCGCTATTTCGTGACCGTCGCCGACGAGCGTCATTTCGGCCGCGCGGCCGAACGCCTGTCGATGACGCAGCCGCCGCTGTCACAGGCGATCCGTGCGCTCGAGGATGCGCTCGGCGTCGCGCTGTTCGCGCGCACCAAGCGTTCGGTAGCGCTGACGGCGGTCGGGGCGGCGCTGTTGCCCGACGTGCGCCGGCTGCTGGCATCGGCCGATGCGTTGCCGCCGCTGGCGCGACGGCTCGCGCGCGGCGAGGCCGGCTCGTTGTCGCTCGCGTTCGTATCGACCGCCGATTACGGGCTGCTGCCTGCGCTGCTGCGCGCGTTCGGCGCGCGCTTTCCGCAGGTGCACCTGCAACTCGCGGAGGCGACGAGCGACGTGCAGATCGACGAACTCGTCGCCGGCCGCATCGACGCGGGGCTCGTCATTCCGCCCGTGCCGCCACGCCATGCGGCCGGGCTGTCGTACCTGCCCGTCGTGCGCGAGCCGCTGGTGGTGGCGATGCCGGCCGCGGCGAGCAACGCGCCGGAAGACGAGCCCGTCCATCTCGCGGAAGTCGCCGCGATGCCGCTCGTGATCTTTCCGCGTCGTTTGGCACCCGGCTTTTATGACATCATTACGGGCTGCTACGGCGCGGCGGGGGAAACCCCGCGCATCGGCCAGGAGGCGATCCAGATGCAGACGATCGTCAGCCTCGTGTCGGCCGGCATGGGCGTCGCACTGGTGCCGCAATCGCTGCGTAACCTGCGGCGCACCGGCGTGGTCTACCGGCCGCTTGCCGGTCACGCGCCGGTCGTCGAGACAGGCCTCGTGTGGCGCACCGGCGACGTGAGCCCTGTGCTGGCCGGCTTCATCGACGTCGTGCGCGCGCAGGGCCTCGCCACGTGACGTGATGTGAACGATGACGCGCCGGTGCCGTCCAAAGCGCGGTGCTGCGCGTTTGCGACGGCCGTACCGCATTCGAAAACTTCTTCGCTAACCCATGATCATTCACCCGAATTTCGACCCCGTTGCGATCCATCTCGGGCCGCTGGCCGTGCGCTGGTACGGGCTCATGTATCTCGTCGGCTTCATCGCGGCGATCGTCGTCGGCCGGATCCGCCTGAAGCTGCCGCATGTCGCGGCGCAGGGCTGGACCGCGAAGGACATCGACGACATGATGTTCTACGGCGTGCTCGGCACCGTGCTCGGCGGCCGGCTTGGCTATGTGCTGTTCTACAAGGCCGATTTCTACTTCTCGCATCCGCTCGACGTGTTCAAGGTGTGGGAGGGCGGCATGTCGTTTCACGGCGGCTTCCTCGGCGTGACGCTCGCGATGATGCTGTTCGCGTGGCAGCGCAAGCGGCACTGGCTGCAGGTCACCGATTTCGTCGCGCCGATGGTGCCGACGGGGCTTGCGGCCGGGCGGCTCGGCAACTTCATCAACGGTGAACTGTGGGGCCGCGTGACCGATCCGTCGGCACCGTGGGCGATGCTGTTCCCGGGCGCGATGCGCGACGATGCGGCATGGTTGCCGAAGCATCCGGAGCTCGTCGAGAAGTGGCATCTCGCCGACGTGTTCATGCAATACCAGATGCTGCCGCGCCATCCTTCGCAGCTCTATGAAATCGCGCTCGAAGGTATCGTGCTGTTCTTCGCGCTGTTCTTCTTCTCGCGCAAGTCGCGGCCGATGGGCGCAATCTCCGCGCTGTTCCTGATCGGCTACGGCCTCGCACGCTTCACGGTCGAGTTCGCGCGCGAGCCCGACGACTTCCTCGGCCTGCTCGCGCTCGGCCTGTCGATGGGGCAGTGGCTGTCGCTGCCGATGATCCTCGCGGGCGTCGCGCTGATGGTTTGGGCATATCGCCGTCGCGCGGCGACTGCCGCTGCGTGATGCGATGCCGATGCACGTGCGAGCGGCACGTGCATCGACGCTTGCATCGACCACATGCAGGTCAATGAAAAACGCCGGCCCTCGGGCCGGCGTTTTTCATTTCGGACTGCCGCGCGCTGCGCGTTACTTCATCTGCACCGAGCCGTTGACGGTGACCGACACGGTGGCCTTGCCGCCTTCGACCGCGATCGGTGCACTCATCTTGGCGCTGTCCATCGGTGCTGCGGCCATCGCCATCATGCGCGGGTACGGCTGCACGTTGCGGCCGCCGCCGACGTTCACGTCGCGGATCGTGTAGCTGCTGTAACCGAAGGCCTTCGCGGCTTCGTCCGCGCGGGCGCGGAACGACTTGATCGCCTCGGTCGTCAGCTTCTGCTCGGCTGCGCGCTGCGCTTCCGGCGACAGCGAGAACTCGACGTTCGCGACCTGCATCAGGTTCGACAACTGGCCTGCAAGCTTCGACGCTGCCGCGAAATCGCGCGATTCGAGCGCGACTTCGGTGCGGCCGCGCCATGCGGAGATCTTGCCGTCGCGATCGGTGCTCGGATAGACGGAGAATGCGCCCGTGTGCGCAGTGACGCCCGATACGCCCTTCGCTTGCGACAGCGCTGCGTCGGCGCGCTGGTTCAGCTGCGCGGTGAGGCTGCCCGGATCCTTGGCCTGCTGCTCGTAGAACAGCGTGATGTGGATGATGTCCTGCGGCACGTCGGTGCTGGCCTGCGACGACAGCGACAGCACGCCCGCGGGCTCCGGAAAGTGCGGGTTCGCGGTTTGCGCGTGCGCGGTGGACGACGCGAGCGTCAACGCGACGGGAACGGCGGCGGCAAGGGCGAGCGACAGCGCGAGTGCGGATTTCTTGGTCATTGTTGGACTCCTTGTGCGAGGGCGTGCACGCGGATCGCGCGTGCACGACGCGGGCGTACCGCGCGACGAAAAAAACGACAACCGGCCCGATCGGCCGACAGCGGTTGCTTAGGCTGCGGGAAAGTGCCGCGAGTTCCGCGGCGGCGGTGCGTACTGACCAGATTTGACCTTTGGCGCGTGCCTACTTCATCAGCTTTTCGGTGATGAAGCGCCATTCGGCGCGCGTGACGGGCGTGATCGACAGCCGGTTGCCGCGTGCGAGCACACGCATGTCGGCGAGTTCGTCGTGTTCGCGCAGCGCGGCGAGTGGCACGAGCGGCGATTTTTTCACGTAGTGCACGTCGACGAGCAGCCAGCGCGGCGCTTCCTGAGTCGACTTCGGGTCGTAATAGGGGCTTTTCGGATCGAATTGCGTGGGATCGGGGTAGGGCGTCGACGACACTTCGGCGAGACCCGCGATGCCCGGCTCGGGGCAGCTCGAGTGATAGAACAGCACGCCGTCGCCGATCTTCATCGTGTCGCGCATGAAATTGCGCGCCTGATAATTGCGCACGCCCGTCCACGGCAGCGAGCGCTGCGGTGCGTTGGCGAGATCGTCGATGCTTGCTTCGTCCGGTTCGGACTTCATCAGCCAGTATTGCATGGATCGTGATCGACGCAGAAAGAGGCTGCTACAAAAGAAAACGGCACCGGGCTTCGCCCGATGCCGTTGGATAGGCCCCCGCCTTGGCCGCTAGGCCGGCATCCTGAACCTGAGGTTCAGAATTGGTCGCAGTTAGCAGCACTTCGGGTACATCAGACAGAGTGACGCGCGCGCCCGTGCTACAAATTTCCGCAACCGTGCACATGGCATTGGTTCAAGGAATATATGACCTTGGCGAACCAGGCAGGGAAGCTGACTGAACTGTGATTCGATGCGCCAATTTGACCACTGTTGATCTCTGAGATCAAGGGGAATCGACGCATCGATTGAAACGTTACTGCGTCTCGTGCTGTGCGAGCACCGCACCGAGCTGTTCATTCATCTGGTGCATTGTACGACGGATTTCCTCCGCCGGAAATGCTTCACCGTGCCGCACGCTCGTTTGCAGTCGCAGCAATTCGGACGCGAGCGACAGCGCCGCCATCACGGCGATGCGATCGGTGCCGCGTACCGAGCTGTTCGAGCGTATTTTCGACATTTCGGCGTCGACGCGCGCGACCGCTTCGAGCAGCGCCGCTTCGGTCTCGGCCGAGCAGGCGAGCCGATAGGCCTGACCGAGAATCGAGACTTCGATCTGCTTGGTGCTCATGCATGTTCTCCGTGGCTGGCCGCGTCATCGCCATCCGCACGCGCCTGTGCATCCAGCAGGTCGAGCTGGTTGTCGGCTTGCTCCGCGCTTTTCGAGCGTGGCAGCTTTTCGAGAATCGCGTTCAGTTTCACCTGGGCGTCGTCGATCTTTGCCGATAGCGTGTCACGCTCGGCCGCAAGTGCATTGCGTTCGTCGCGCAGTTGCGCGAGTTCCGCGCGGACCGTGTCCGCATCCGCGCGCAATTGCGCGACCTGCTCCTCGAGCGCGAGCCGTTCCGAGTGATAGCGCTTGTTCAGCGAAATCAGACGGCCAATATTTTGAGATAGGGTTTCGAGTTCGTTGAGCATTTGCTGCGTCCTCTAAAGACCCAGCATTTTAGCGCGGAATAACGCGCAATCCGACATCTGTAACGTTTCCAGTCGTAACACCCCTGCTTCTCGCCGTGAATCGGCGCGTCCCGTGCGTGTCCGGACGCTTCCTTGACGCTCGCGCGACCCGCTCCTAAACTGGCGCCGCCTCGGTGCTCGCGCGTGGAACGCGCGGTTAAACGGGAAGCAGGGCGCGGGTGCCGGAAGCCCGCCAACCTGCGCTGCCCCCGCAACGGTAAGCGGCCGCGTCCGGTGACGCAGGCCGGCTCGGGCGCGTTTCACGTGCAGGTGTTGCATGCGGACGCGGGCCACTGCGCGTCATCGCGCGGGAAGGCGAGCCGGACCGCCGCCAGCCCGGATACCGGCCGAGACGGGGAGCCCGCACGGGCTTCGTGACGCGCGGCCTGCGGGGAAGCGGGGCGCGCAATGCTTCACGGAATCTTCTTCGATGCTGACCCCAATCGTCCGCGCGGCGCTTCAGTCACGACCGGCCGGCCTCCGCAAGCGGGGGCGCCGCACGTCGTGTGCGGCGCCGTGCGCGGCATGAGCGCCGCGCGCGCCACTGCGATCTGGGCCGCGCTCGCCGCGGCGGTCGCGTTGCTGTTCGTTGCGTCGCTGTCAATCGGCAGCGTGCCGATGTCGCCATGGCAGGCGCTTGCGTCGCTCGTGCCGCATGGCGGCGACGCGCTGTTTGCCGACATCGTCCGCACGCTGCGCCTGCCCCGCGCGCTCGCGGGCTTCGCATGCGGCGCGCTGCTTGCGCTCGCCGGTGCGCTGTTGCAGGTGCTGTTGCGCAATCCACTCGCGGAGCCGTACGTGCTCGGCGTATCGGGCGGCGCGGCCGGCTTCGCGCTCGTCGCGATGATCGCGGGCGGCGCGTGGTGGCTCGTTGACGCATCGGCGTTCGCCGGCTCGCTCGTATCGGTCGCGCTCGTGCTCGGTCTCGCGCGCCGTGAGCTGTGGCGCGGCGAGTCGCGCGACGCGTCGCCGCGGCTGCTGCTCACGGGCGTCGTGATCGCGGCGGGGTGGGGCGCGCTCGTCACGCTGTTGTTGTCACTTGCACCCGATGCACGACTGCGCGGGATCATCTTCTGGCTGACCGGCGACCTGAACGGCGTGACCGCGCCGTGGTTCGCGTGGGGCGCGCTGTTGCTGGCCGCCTGCGTCGCGCTGCCGGCCGCGCCGCAACTGAACGTGCTGCTGCGCGGCGATGCGACCGCGCTCGCGCTCGGCGTGCCCGTTGCGCGCCTGCGCGTGCGGATCTATCTCGTCGCGTCGCTGGCCGCCGCGGCCGCGGTGACGACGGCCGGCACGATCGGCTTCGTCGGCCTCGTCGTGCCGCATGCACTGCGGCTCGCCTTCGGCAACGACCAGCGGATGCTGCTGCCGGCCGCGATGCTTGCGGGCGGCGGCGGCGTGATGGCGGCGGACCTGCTCGCCCGCACCGCGATCGCGCCCGCGCAATTGCCGGTCGGCGTGATGACCGCGTTGATCGGCGTGCCGGTGTTCCTGTGGATGTTGTTGAGGAGGCCGATGCGATGACGGGGGCCGCACTGCACGCCACGGCCGGCGACATGAACTACGCGGCCGTCGACCTGACGCTGAAGGCCGGCGCACGCACGCTGCTCGACGGCTTCACCCGGACGTTCCGCCCCGGCGAGATCTGGTGCGTCGCCGGGCCGAACGGCGCGGGCAAGACGACGCTGCTTGCGACCCTGGCCGGGCTGCAGCCGCCGGCCGGCGGACACGTCGAGATCGACGGCCGGCCGCTTGCCGCATGGCCGCCCGAGCAGCTCGCGCAGCGCCGCGCGCTGATGCCGCAGCAACTGCACGACGTATTCAGCGCGACCGTGTTCGACACGGTGCTGCTCAACCGCTTTCCGTATCTCGGCGGCTGGGGCTGGGAGCGCGACGGCGATCGCGCGGCCGCGCGCGACGCGCTGGCGGCGTTCGACCTCACCGCGCTCGCGTCGCGCGACGTGCTGTCGCTGTCGGGCGGCGAGCGGCAGCGCGTCGCGCTGGCCGCGACGCTGTGCCAGGACGCACCGTTGATGCTGCTCGACGAACCGCTCGCGCATCTCGACCTGCATCACCAGATCGATTGTCTGACCGCGCTGGCCGCATGGCTCGACGCGGGCCCGCGCACGGTGCTGTTCTCGTGCCATGATCTGAATCTCGCGCGGCGTTTCGCGACGCACGCGCTGTTGCTCGACGGCCGCGGCCACGCGTGGGCCGGTCCCGTGCACGACGTGCTGACGCCCGAGCGCGCGAGCGACGCGTTCGGTTATCCGCTGGTGCTGATCCGCGAGAACGGCCGCGATGCGCTGCTGCCGGCGTGGCCCGAGCGACAATGACCTTTCCTTTTCCGATGCGCGGCGCATACCGCGCCAACGACACGGCTTTTCGATGACGACCCCGACCCACTTCCCGCCCGCGATTGCGCCGCTCGACGACGCGCTGCGCAAGCGCCTGCAGCACGTGATCGACCACAAGACCAAGCCGCCCGGCAGCCTCGGCCAGCTCGAGGCGATCGCGCTGCAGATCGGCCTGATCCAGCACACCGAGCGGCCGGTCGTGCAGCGTCCCGTGATGATCGTGTTTGCCGGCGATCACGGGATTGCCGCCGAGGGCGTGAGTCCTTATCCGCAAGCGGTGACCGCCCAGATGGTCGCGAATTTCCTCGCCGGCGGCGCGGCAATCAACGCGTTCTCGGGCGCCGTGCAGAGCGCGCTCGAGATCGTCGATGCGGGCGTCGCGTCGACGCTGCCGCTGTCCGACCGGCTGGTGTCGCTGCCGGTCGCGCGCGGCACACGCAACTTCGCGGCGGAGCCAGCGATGACGCGCGACGAGGCGATGACGGCGATCACGGCCGGCGCGGCGCGCGTGCGCCTGCATGCGTCGCTCGGCACGAACGTGATCGGCTTCGGCGAGATGGGGATCGCGAACACGTCGTCGGCCGCATGCCTGATGAGCCGCCTGCTCAGCGTGCCGATCGATGCCTGCGTCGGGCGCGGCACGGGCCTCGACGACCAGGGCCTCGCGCACAAGCGCGCGGTGCTCGGCCGTGCGCTCGTCAAGCACTCGCACGCGATTGCGCCGCTCGACGTGCTCGCGACGTTCGGCGGCTTCGAGATCGCGATGATGACGGGCGCGTATCTCGCGGCCGCGAGCGAGCGGATGACGATCCTCGTCGACGGCTTCATCGCGACGGCTGCGCTGCTCGTCGCCGAGCGCATCGTGCCCGGCGTACGCGATTACTGCGTGTTTTCGCATACGTCGCACGAGGCCGGGCACCGGCGCATGCTCGAGCATTTCGGCGCGAAGCCGCTGCTCGCGCTCGACCTGCGGCTCGGCGAAGGCACCGGCGCGGCGCTCGCGCTGCCGCTCGTGCGTGCGGCGGCTGCGTTCCTCACCGAAATGGCGAGCTTCGAATCCGCCGGCGTCGACAATCGTGACGCCTGATCGCGCGCGTGGCGTGCGGGCCGAACTGCGCTACTTCTTCGTCGCGCTCGGCTATTTCACGCGCGTGCCCGTGCCGCGCTCGATCGGTTATGCGGCCGGCGATCTCGATCAGGCCGCGCGTTATTTTCCGCTCGTCGGCGCATGTGTCGGCGCGTGGGGCGCGCTCGTCTATCTCGTCGCGCTGCGTGTGCTGCCCCCGTCGATCGCGGTCGGGCTGTCGATGGCCGCGACGCTGCTCGCAACGGGCGCCTTTCACGAGGATGGCCTGGCCGACAGCTGCGATGCGTTCGGCGGCGGCTATACGCGCGACGACGTGCTGCGCATCATGCACGACTCGCGGATCGGCACGTTCGGCGCGGTCGCGCTCGTGATCTCGCTCGGCCTGAAATGGCAGGCGCTTGCATCGATGCTGCCGTTGCGTGCCGCATGGACGATGATCGCGGCGCACGCGGCGAGCCGCGCGGCGGCCGTGAGCTTGCTGATGACGCTCGACTACGTGCGGCCCGAAGGCAAGGCGAAACCGGTCGCGCAACGGATGGGCGCACGCGCGGCGTGCGTCGCGGCGCTATTCGGCTTGCCCTGGCTGTTCTGGCCCGACTGGCGCATGGGAGTCGTCGCATGCGTCGTGCTCATGCTCGTGCGCGCGTGGGCCGCCCGCTATTTCGTGAATCGGATCGGCGGCTATACGGGCGACTGTCTCGGCTTCGCGCAGCAACTGTGCGAACTGGCGATCTATCTCGTGGTGCTCGGATGGACGTCGTCCTGATCCGTCATCCGGCCGTCGGCGTCGAGCCGGGCATCTGCTACGGACGCAGCGACGTGCCGCTCGCCGTACCGGCCGACGTCGGCGCGCAGGCCGTGCGCGCGCATCTGTCGGCACTCTGCGCGCCGTTTCCCGAACAGGTCTGGACGAGTCCGCTGACGCGCTGCGCGTCGGTTGCCGAACGGCTCGCGCAGGCATGCGACGTGCCGCTGCGATGCGATGCGGACTGGCAGGAAATGGATTTCGGCGCGTGGGAAATGCGACGCTGGGACGATATCGATCGCGCGGCGCTCGACGCGTGGGCGGCCGACCTGATGCATGCGTGTGCGCATGGCGGTGAAAGCGTTGCGCAGTTCGCCGCGCGCGTGGCACGGCGGGCCGATGCGGTTGCGCAGTGCGATGGCCCGCAATGGGTGGTGACGCATGCGGGCGTGATCCGCGCATTCGCATCGCATGTGCTGTGCGTGCCGCTCGACACGCTGTTGTCGCGGCCAGTGCCGACAGCGGGTGTCGTCTGGCTGCGCGCGGATGCCGCCGCGCGGACGTGGGAAGTGGTGCACTGGGACGAATAGGCGCGCGGGCGTCTGCGTGTGAACGGCGCGGCGCGCGATCAATCGGTCTCCTCAGATAGCGGTCACATCGGGCGCAGGTGCGCGATGAGCGCGCAAGGCACCGGAAATCAGCGCGCCGGCCGCCGCGCACGCGCGGCATCGAGATCCTCGCACAGCGCGGCCGCGCCCTGCGCGATCCGCAGTGACGGCCGCGTCAGCAGATCGCCGTCGATCGCAAACAGGTTGTTGCGCGCGACGGCCGTCAGTGCGGGCCATGCGCGCCAGCGCGCCAGGCTCGGCAACGGTTCGTCGGAGCGCGTCGTGCCCGCGCTGGTCGTCACGATCGCCTCCGGATTCGCCGCGAGCACGGCCTCGTCGGTGACGGTCGGCACGAGCGGCTTGAGCGATGCGAACACGTTGCGCCCGCCGCACAGCTCGATCACGTCGTTGATCAGGTGCGTGCCGTTGAGCGTCATCAGCGGCCGGTCCCAGACCTGGAAGAACATCGTGACGGGCGCGCGCGCAGCGTAACGCGTGCGCAGCGCCGCGATGTCGCGCGTATAGGCGGCCGCGGCCGCATCGGCAACCGGCTGCGTGCCGAGCAGCGTGCCGAGCTGGCGCAGCGACGTCGATACGTCGTCGAGATGCTTCGGCTCACTGAGGAACAGCGGGATGTGCAGCGCGCGCAGCGCGTCGGTCTGCCGCTCGGCATTGCCGTGCCGCCAGACGACGATCAGGTCGGGCTTCAGCGCGGCGATCCGCTCGAGGTCGAGCGCCTTGTTGTCGCCGACGCGCGGTATCGCTTGCGCGGCCGGCGGATAGTCGCTGTACGTGACGGTGCCGACGAGCTTTGCGCCGCCGCCGGCCGCGTAGACCAGCTCGGTCGCGTGCGGCGCGAGGCTGATCACGCGCTGCGCGGGCGCTGGCAGCGTGACGGTATTGCCAGCGTCGTCGCGCGTCGTGACATCGGCGTGGGCGAACGACGCGTAGGTGAGCGCGGACAGCATCGCGACCGGTGTGAGCCGGCGGAACATGCGCGGAGTCATGCGGATTCCCGTTGCAGCAGCGGCACGCAGTGCGCGAGCGCGTCGCCGAGGCGCTGCCATTCCGCTTCGCTGCCCGGCAGGCCGACGCGTACGCTCGACGGTGCCGGGAAGTGTCGCGTCCAGATGCCGCGTGCCGCGAGTGCCGCATGCAGCGCCGCGGCGCGCGGGTCGTCGGTCCAGCTGAAGAGCGGTGTCGCGCGAACCGCGAAGCCGTATGCGCGCAGCAGCGCGGCCAGCCGCTCGCCGTCGGCCGCGAGCCGTTCGCGGGCCGCAGCCTGCCACGCGCGATCGGCGAACGCCGCGGCGACCGCGTGGCGCGCGGGGCCACCGACCGTCCATGCGCCGAGCATGTCGCGCAGTGCGACGATCTGTTCGGGGCGCGCGAGCACGAAGCCGGCGCGGATGCCGGCGAGCCCGTAGAACTTGCCGACCGAACGCAGCACGACGAGGCCTGGGCGATCGACCTGCGGCGCGAGCGACTGCGTCGCGCCCGTATCGGCGAACGCCTCGTCGACGATCAGCGTGCCGCCGCGCGCGGCGAGTTGCGCATGCCAGCCGAGCAGGCGCGCGGCCGGTACGAACTGGGCGGTCGGATTATTCGGATTCCCGACGATGACGTGGCGCAGCGTCGCAGGCAACGTATCCGCGGCGATGTCGAGCGTGACGACGCGATGGCCGTGGCGCGCGAAGGCCGGTGCGTATTCGCCGTACGCGAGCGTGGCGACGCCGGCGTCGCCGGTCGGCAGCAGCGCGGGCAACGCGCGGATCGCGGCCTGGCTGCCGGCGACCGGCAGCACGTGGGCGGGATCGGGGGCGTGGTAGTACTGGGCGGCGCAGGCCGCGAGGCCGTCGCCGTCGTCGGGCAGCCGGCGCCATGCGTCGGCCGGGACGGGCGGTACCGGATAGCCGACCGGATTGATACCGGTCGACAGGTCGAGCCACGCGTCGTACGGAATGCCGTGGCGGCGTGCGGCTTCGTGCAGGTTGCCGCCGTGCGCGATGAGGATGTCAGACATGATGGGTGGCCATGGCGAGTGCGCCGCTCGCAACCAGCAGCGCGAGCCACAGGGCAAGCGTGCGCGTGACGAGCGACAGCGCGGCGACGATGTGGATGGCGGTCGCCGTTGCGCCGGTGCCGAGCGCGGGACGATCCTCGATCTCGCCGTGATAGACGGCCGGGCCGCCGAGCTGCACGTTCAGGCTGCCGGCGCCGGCAGCCATCACCGGGCCCGCGTTCGGGCTGTCCCAGTGGCGCGCCTGCGTGCGCCAGCAGCGCCATGCGGAGGCCGTGTCGCCGAGCAGCGCGTAGCTGGCGGCCGTGAGGCGCGCGGGAATCCAGTTCAGTGCGTCGTCGAGGCGCGCGGCGGCCCAGCCGAAGGTCAGGAAGCGCGGCGTGCGGTAGCCCCACATCGCGTCGAGCGTGTTCGCGAGCCGGAACAGCAGTGCACCGGGGCCGCCCGCGATGACGAACCAGAACAGCGCGCCGAAGATCGCGTCGTTGCCGTTCTCCAGCGCCGATTCGACGGCCGCGCGCGACAGCGCGCCTTCGTCTGCATCGCTCGTATCACGCGACACGATGCGCGCGGTCAGCGTGCGGGCGGCGCCGAGGTCATGCCGCAGCAACGCAGCAGCGATCGGTGCAACGTGGTCGGCGAGGCTTTTCGCGCCGAGCGCGAACCACAGCAGCGCGATGTGCAGCGCGGCTGCGAGCGGCCACGGCAGCACGGCTGCGAGCCATGCCGCGATGGCGACCGGCGGCACGACCGCCGCGATCCACGCGGCGACGCCGGTCACCCGGCCGCGCCGGCCCGTGTTCAGCGCGCCTTCGATACGTGCGGCGAGGCGGCCGAACGCGACGAGCGGGTGCCAGCCGGCCGGTTCGCCGATCGCGCGGTCGACGATCGCGGCTGCGACGGCGAACATCGCGACGACGGGCAGCGACAGCATCAGCATGACGGCGCTCCCGCCTTGAGGTCGAGCGGCAGCCCGGCGACGAGCAGCGTCACGTGCGTCGCGAGCGCGGCGACGCGCTGGTTCAGGCGCCCGAGTTCGTCGACGTAGCGGCGCGTGACCGACCCGAGCGGCACGACGCCGAGCCCGATCTCGTTGCTGACCACGATTACCTTCGCGCGCGCACCGCGCAATGCGTGCTCGAGCCGGTCGACCTGCGCCGCGTACTGCGTATCGTCGAGCGGTTCGCCGTCGGCCGGGCACAGCAGGTTCGTGAGCCACAGCGTCAGGCAATCGACGAGCAGGCATGCGTGCGGATCGTCGAGCCGCGCGAGCGTGCCGGCGAGGTCGACCGGCGCATCGGCGAACCCCCATTCGGCCGGCCGGCGCGCGCGATGGTGCGCGATGCGCTGCGCGAATTCGGCATCGGCGGCGGTCGCGGTCGCGATGTACGTGACGGGACGGCCGCTGTCGGCGGCGAGCCGCTCGGCGTGCGCGCTCTTGCCCGAGCGTGCGCCGCCGAGGACGAAGGTGAGGTCGTGCGGAATCATCGCGTGATTGTAACGGCGCGGGCATGCCGGTGCGGGCGATAATGCGGCCTTTGCTTCGCGACGAGCTTGACACGATGAATGCACCCGAGCCGCGGCCGCGCGGTACGCTGATGATCCAGGGCACGACTTCCGACGCGGGCAAGAGCACGCTCGTCGCGGGTCTGTGCCGGCTGGCGCGCCGGGCCGGCGCGCGCGTTGCGCCGTTCAAGCCGCAGAACATGGCGCTCAACAGCGCGGTGACGGCCGACGGCGGCGAGATCGGCCGCGCGCAGGCGCTGCAGGCACTGGCCGCGGGCGTCGCGCCGCATACGGATTTCAACCCCGTGCTGCTGAAGCCGACGAGCGATCGCGGCGCGCAGGTGATCATCCACGGCAAGGCGCGCATGAACCTCAATGCGCGCGCGTATCACGACTACAAGCCGGTCGCGTTCGATGCAGTGCTCGAGTCGTACGCGCGGCTGCGCGCCGGCTACGACACGGTGATCGTCGAGGGCGCCGGCAGCCCGGCGGAGATCAACCTGCGCGCCGGCGACATCGCGAACATGGGTTTTGCCGAACGGGTCGACTGCCCGGTCGTGCTCGTCGCCGACATCGACCGTGGCGGCGTGTTCGCGCACCTGGTCGGTACGCTCGCGTGCCTGTCCGACAGCGAGCGCGCACGCGTGCGCGGCTTCGTGATCAACCGCTTCCGCGGCGATTTCAAGCTGCTCGAACCGGGGCTCGACTGGCTGCGCGCGCAGACGGGCAAGCCCGTGTTCGGCGTGCTGCCGTACCTGCACGGCCTGCTGCTCGACGCCGAGGACATGCTGCCCGCGCAGGCGCGCAGCGCCGCCGCACGGGGTGACGCCGGCGTGCTGCGCGTGGTCGTGCCGGCGCTGCCGCGCATCAGCAACCACACCGATTTCGATCCGCTGCGCGCGCATCCGCAGGTCGAATTCACGTACTGGAAGAGCGGCCCCGTGCCGGATGCCGACCTGCTGATCCTGCCCGGTTCGAAGAGCGTGCAGCGCGATCTCGCATGGTTGCGCGACGCAGGCTGGGACACGCTGATCCGTCGCCATCTGCGCTACGGCGGCAAGGTGATCGGCATCTGCGGCGGGATGCAGATGCTCGGCCGCACGCTCGGCGATCCGCTCGGCCTCGAAGGTGCGCCCGGCAGCGTGCCGGGGCTCGGACTGCTCGATTTCGACACGACGCTGCAGTCCGACAAGACGCTGAAGAACGTCACGGGGCATCTCGCGCTGACGGGCGGGGCCGCCGTGCGCGGCTACGAGATCCACATGGGCGACACGCACGGGCCCGCGCTCGCGTCGCCCGCGCTGGCGCTGGCAGCCGATGCCGCGCAGGACGGGGCACGCCCGGACGGCGCGGTTTCCGCCGACGGGCAGATCCTCTCGACCTATGTGCACGGGCTGTTCGACTCGCCCGACGCCTGCACGGCGCTGCTCGCGTGGGCCGGGCTCGACGGCGCGGAACGGATCGACTATCCGGCGCTGCGCGAGGCGTCGCTCGAGCGGCTGGCCGACACGTTCGCCGACCATCTCGACCTCGACGCGCTGTACGCCGAATTTCGTTGACGTGCCGGCTGCCAGCCCTCGCTTTTTCCGCCTGATCGCATACAACAGAGGAGGGCGGATGTCCGCCTGGAGGAGTGCGCGATGAAGGCTCGATGGTGGTGGAGCGTGCTGCTCGCGGCGTTGCTGGGCGTGTCGGCGGTTGCGCATGCGTGCGATTCGTACGGATCAAGCGGTAGCCAGTCCGGTTCCGGCGACGCCACACAAGGGAAGAGCGGTTACGGTTACTGATGCATGGTGCGGGGCATGATCGGTCATGCCCCTTTTTACGTCCCGATTAACTCCATAAAGGAATCAGTTAAAGCGAATTGGCGCGTTTATCGGTCGAATTGATTCGAATAGAGTGCAATCCATTCACACCACTCACGAAGGAATTCGCCATGAACCCCAATCGCCTCAACGATTTCGCCGCGACCCTGCTGCGCGTCGCGCTCGGCGTGCTGTACCTCGCGCACGTCGCGCAGAAGGTGTTCGTCTTCACGCTGCCCGGCACCGCGCAGTTCTTTGCGTCGATCGGCCTGCCGGGCTGGCTCGCGTACCTGACGACGTTCGTCGAACTGGCCGGCGGCCTGGCGCTGCTCGCGGGCTTCCGGGTGCGCGTCGCCGCGCTCGTGCTGCTGCCGTTCATGCTCGGCGCGACCGCCGCGCATCTGCCGAACGGCTGGAGCTTCGCGTCACCGAACGGCGGTTGGGAATATCCGGCGTTCTGGGCCGTCACGCTCGCCGTGCAGGCGCTGCTGGGCGGCGGCGCGTTCGCGCTCGGCGCACGCGAGGCCGCGGTTCAGCGTGTGTAAGGAGTCGGTAAGCCGGCATGGTGCGGCGCAACCCGTTCCGGTGACACCCCGTTTGCCGATATCATCGCTCCCTGTATCCGCAATCGAGCGGCGCCAGCCATGCGGCTGGGCGCCGCGCGGCTTTTTCGGGGGAATTCATGACGGTGATCGTGGTGGCGAATCCGAAGGGCGGCGTGGGGAAGAGCACGCTGTCCACCAATCTTGCCGGCTATTTCGCGGCGCAGGGCGCATGGGTCGCGCTCGCCGATCTCGACCGGCAGCAGTCCGCACATGCGTGGCTCGACCTGCGGCCGGCCGGATTGCCGGCGATCGAGGCATGGGAGCTCGATCCGGACGCGCCGACGAAGCCTCCGCGCGGCCTCGAATATGCGGTGATCGACACGCCGGCCGGCCTGCACGGCAACCGGCTCAACGTCGCGCTGCAACTGGCTGACAGGGTGATCGTGCCGCTGCAGCCGTCGATGTTCGATATTCTGGCCACGCAACAGTTTCTGGAGCGCCTCGCCGGCGAAAAGGCCGTGCGCAAGGGCAGCGTCGAGGTCGGGATCGTCGGGATGCGGGTCGATGCGCGCACGCGCTCGTCCGACCAGCTTCACCGGTTCGTCGAAGGGCTCGGCCTGCCGGTGCTCGGCTACGTGCGCGACACGCAGAACTACGTGCAGATCGCCGCGCATGGCCTCACGCTGTGGGACGTCGCGAAGAGTCGGGTCGAGAAGGATCTCGAACAGTGGCGGCCGATCGTCGAATGGGCCGAACGCCGGGTGCAGAAGGCGGAGAAGCCGGAGAAGGCCGCCAAGGCGTCCTGATCGCACGGCCGGCAGGCCGGCTTGCGATGAAATGAGAAAGGGCCGGATCCCGTGGTACACGGCATCCGGCCCTTCGACCGCAAGCGGCGCAACCGCTCCCGCGCACCACGGCGCGCGGGCGGCCGGTCAGGTCAGGTCCAGTTCTGCGTCGGCACGTGATCGCGGTGGCCCTTGATCTTGTTGCCGTCGTCGATGAACACGAGCTTCGGCTTCCAGCCGGCCTGCAGTTCGGCTTCATCGACCATCGCGAAGGCCGCGATGATCACGAGGTCGCCAAGCTGTGCGCGACGGGCGGCCGAGCCGTTCAGCGAGATCATCCCGCTGCCGCGCTCGCCCTTGATCGCGTACGTCGAGAAGCGCTCGCCGTTGTTGATGTTCCAGATGTCGATCCGTTCGTTCTCGATGATGCCCGAGGCTTCGAGCAGGTCTTCGTCGATCGCGCACGAGCCTTCGTAGTGCAGCTCGCAGTGCGTGACGGCCGCGCGGTGGATCTTCGATTTGAGCATGTGGCGCTGCATGGTGTCTCCGTGATGCGTCGTGAGAGGCGCGGGCGGGCGCCCGTCAGATTTCCAGGTTATCGATGAGGCGCGTCGCGCCGAGCTTCGCGGCGGCGACGACGACGAGCGGTTCGCCGGCTTCGAGCTCGGCCGCGTTCGGCGCGATCAGGTTCGCGCGGCGGCGGATCGAGAGGTAGTCGGGCGCCCAGCCACGGCCGGACAGATGCGTGCGGGCCATGTCTTCGAGCTTGCCGAGGTCGCGTTCGCCACCGAGCACGCTTTCGCGCATGCGCTGCAGCGTCTTCGCGAGTTCGGGCGCTTCCCTGCGCTCGTCGGCCGACAGGTAGCGATTGCGCGACGACAGCGCGAGGCCGTCCTCGTCGCGCACGGTTTCGGCGGCGATGATGTCGACCGGCAGCGCGAGCTGCTGGCACATGCGGCGCACGATCATCAGCTGCTGGTAGTCCTTCTTGCCGAACACGGCGACGCGCGGCTGCACGCAGGCCATCAGCTTGGCCACGACCGTGCACACGCCGGTGAAGAAGCCGGGCCGGAATTCACCTTCGAGAATCCCGCCGAGATCGTCCGGCGGCAGCACGCGGTATTCCTGCGGTTCCGGGTACATGTCGCGCTCGGTCGGCGCGAACAGCACGTAGACGTTTTCCTTCTGCAGCTTCTCGATATCGTCCTGGAGCGTGCGCGGATACTTGTCGAAATCCTCGTTCGGGCCGAATTGCAGCCGGTTGACGAAGATGCTCGCCACGACCGGGTCGCCGTGCTGGCGCGCGAGGCGCATCAGCGACAGGTGCCCTTCGTGCAGGTTGCCCATCGTCGGCACGAACGCCGTGCGGTTCTGTCCGCGCAGCTGGTCGCGCAGTTCATGGATCGAGCTGATGACTTTCATGATCGGGTAGCGGGTTCCTCGCGCAGGCGCGCGTTGGCGCCGCAGCAGCGGCGTCGGGGTCGAAGCGGAGAACGCCGGCGCGCGGGCGGCGCATCGGGCGTCGGCGGATTGTAGAGGATTTGGCCGCCAAACGCATCGAAAAAAGAACGATCGTTCACTTTTTAACCGGACGTGCCGGCAACGGCCGCGCCGGGCTACGGTGACGCGGCAAGTGTGCCGGGATGAATCGGGAGAACGGGAAGGGCGGGCGTGGGCGTTACGCCGGCAGGTATGCGAGACGCACGTAGATCGGCGCGAACGGCTCGGCCTGCGTGATCTCGAGGAGCGATTCGCGTGCGAGTTCGAGCATCGCGATGAAATTCACGACGACGACCGGCACGCCGCGCGACGTGTCGAACAGCTCGGCGAACTCCATGAAGCGCGCGTTCTGCAGCCGGCGCAGGATCAGGCTCATGTGTTCGCGCACCGACAGCTCCTCGCGCGAGATCTTGTGGTGCTGGACGAGCTTCGCGCGCTTGAGCACGTCGGCCCATGCCGCGCGCAGGTCGTCCGAATTCACGTCGGGAAAGCGCGGCGTGACGCTCTGCTCGATGTAGACCTCGGCGCGCAGGAAGTCGCGGCCGAGCTGCGGCAACTGGTCGAGCCGCTGCGCGGCGAGCTTCATCTGCTCGTACTCGAGCAGGCGGCGCACGAGTTCGGCGCGCGGATCCTCGGCTTCCTCGCCGGTGTCGGCCTTCTTGACCGGCAGCAGCATCCGCGACTTGATCTCGATCAGCATCGCGGCCATCAGCAGGTACTCGGCCGCGAGCTCGAGGTTCGACGTGCGGATCTGGTCGACGTAGCCCAGATATTGCGCGGTGACCTGCGCCATCGGGATGTCGAGCACGTTGAAGTTCTGCTTGCGGATCAGGTAGAGCAGCAGGTCGAGCGGGCCTTCGAAGGTCTCGAGGAAGATCTCGAGCGCATCTGGCGGGATGTAGAGATCCTGCGGCAGCTTGAAGAGCGGCTCGCCGTACAGGCGAGCGAATGCCGCGACACCGTCGACCGTGTCGGGCGTCGAATCGGCGCCCGCGGGCGCGGCGATCGTGTCGTCCTGCCGGGCGGCGCTGGCCTCGTCAGCGGCGCTCACGTCGTCAGAAGTTCTGGTAGTAGACGTACGACGTTTGCTTCACGCGCGATTCCTGCTGCTCGGCGCGCTCTTCGAGGTCGATCGGCTGCTTGTCCCACAGCAGGGAACGGCCCTTGCGCTGCTCTTCCTCGAGCGTCGGCTTCTGTTGCTTGAGCTGGTTCAGGAACTGCGTGACATCGGACTGGTACGGCATGGCTGGGTTTTCCGTTTCGGGCGGCGCACGATGCGCCGGATTCACGATGGCGGGATTTTACCGCATCGCGGGAACGGCCGGCGGCAATCGCGCGTCGAATCCGCGGGCTGGCGCGCAGTCAGCATCCGGAAGCGCGCCGCCAGGCATGACGCCGTGGCCACGCTCGCTTGAGCAGCGGTTTACAAACATTAAGCTTTGACGCCCACACCCTGTGGTCAAATACAGGGTTTTCCACAAAACCGTGTCAACCGAGGGCGAGGTCATATTTGGCGGGGCAGTCGAACCAGCAAGCACACACGGTACATGACGCGGGCTCGCGCGTGGAATGCAATCGCGCCGCCGCCGCGGCCCGTGCCGCGCGGGTGACCGTCGCGGGTTGCCTCGCCGCGTGCTTCGCGTTGCCGGCCCATGCGAAGTACGACGTCGACATCGACGCGCCGCGCTCGGTTCGCAAGCTGCTCAAGTCGCATCTCGATATCGCGCGCTTCGCGAAGCGCGACGACATCAGCGACGACCAGTTCGACTTCCTCGTCACCGCCACGCCGCAACAGGTGCGCGACCTGACCGCGACGGCCGGCTATTTCTCGCCGGTCGTGCGCACCGACGTGCGCACGCACGACGGCAAGCGCGACGTACGCATCGCGGTCGATCCGGGGAAGCAGACGGTCGTGTCGACCGTCGACCTGACGTTCAAGGGGCCGATCGACACCGAGGATCCGAAGCAGGAAGCCGCGACCCGTTTCGCGTTTTCGCTGAAGCCGGGCGATCCGTTCACGCAGTCCGATTGGGACGGCGCGAAGGGCGCGGCGCTCAAGCAACTGCAGTCGCGCCGCTATCTCGGCGCGAAGATCGCGTCGTCGGAGGCGCGCATCGACCCGCGCACGCAGCGCGCGACACTCGCGGTCACGTTCGACAGCGGCCCGACGTTCACGATCGGCAAGGTTGACGTCGACGGCGTGCGGCGCTATCCGAAAAAGATCGTCACGAACGTCAATCCGTTGTCGGAAGGCGAGATCTACGACGTGCAGCGGATCGCCGAACTGCAGCGGCAGTTGCAGAACACGCCGTACTACGCGAGCGTCGCGATCGACGTCGGCGACGATACGGCGAAGCCCGAGCGCACGCCCGTGCACGTGAAGGTCAGCGAGTTCCCGTACAACAACATCCGTGGCGGCGTCGGCTTTGCCACCGATACCGGGCCGCACGTGCAGGGTTCCTATACGTATCTCGACACGTTCGGCGCCGCGTGGCCGCTCACCGTGTCGGGCCGGCTCGACCAGATCCAGCAATACGGGCAGGTCCAGCTGTCAATGCCGCCGGGCGAGAAGGGCTGGACCAACAGCGTGCTCGCGTCGTACACGAACACCAACGTGTCGGACACGCGCATCTACAGCGCGCGGGTCGGCGCGCAGCGCACGCGCACCGGCCAGTTCATCGACTATTCGTATTCGCTGATGTTCTACCAGGACCGGCTCGACCAGAACGGCGCGGGGCCGACCACGAGCCGCGCGCTGGTGCCGCAATGGGCGTGGACGCGCCGCAACGTCGACGATCCGTTGTTCCCGCGTTCCGGCAACCTGATCCACGCCGAGGCCGGCTTCGCGGTCAAGGGCGTGCTGACCGACCAGTCCTTCGTCCGCGGCTACGCGCGCGGCCAGCAGTACCTGCCGATCGGCAAGCGCGACCTGTTCGTGTTCCGCGCGGAGCTCGGCGGCGTATTCACGAGCGGCAGCTCGACCGGCGTGCCGGCGTCGCTGCTGTTCCGCGCGGGCGGCTCGAACTCGGTGCGCGGCTACGGTTACCAGAGCATCGGCAACAACGTCGACGGATCCGTGCTGCCGACCAAGTACCTGATGACGGGCACCGCCGAATACCAGCACTGGTTCAACCGCGACTGGGGCGCCGCGACGTTCTTCGACATCGGCACCGCCACCGATGCGTGGGGCGAGCGCGTGTTCTACCCGGGTGTCGGCGTCGGCGCGCGCTGGCGCAGCCCCGTCGGCCCGATCAACGTCGACCTCGCATACGGGTTGCGCAACCATAGCGTGCGCCCGTACCTGACGCTCGGCATCGCTTTCTGACCGTACCGCTTCATCGACAAACCGCATGACGAAGGACCCGAACGACACGCCGCCGCCTCACGATCCGGACTCGCCCGACGGCGCGCCCGACGCGCCGCCGCGCGTGCCGCGCAGCGGGCCCGTTGCGCGCATCGGGCGGTTCGTCGCGTGGACGCTCGCGACGGTCGTGCTGCTCGTCGTGCTGGCGGCCGGGCTCGTGCTGGCCGCGGTGACGACCGAGCACGGCACGCGGCTCGCGTGGCAGGTGGCCGAGCGCGTGCTCGGCGCGCGGCTCGCGGGCACGCTCGACGGCGGCTCGCTCGCGACCGGCGTGCGGTTGCGCGGGTTCGCGTGGACGAGCCCCGACGGCACCGGTACCGAAATCCGCATCGACCGGCTCGACGGCCGCTGGGCCCTGACCCGCGCGCCGTGGCGGCTGTCCATCGCCTATCTTCGCGCCGGCACGATCGACGTGCGGATCGCACCGGGGCCGCCGACACCGAGTGCGACGCCGCAGGACCTGAGCCTGCCGCTGCAGTTGCGGATCGACGACCTGCGCGTCGATCGCCTGGCGATCCACGACGGCGGCTCGACGACCCAGCTCGACCATCTCGCGCTGAACGGCCGCAGCGACGGCCGTCACCATGAACTTGTGCTCGACGGCGTCGATACGCCGTACGGCGCGCTGACCGCGCGCGCGAAGCTCGACGGCGTGAAGCCGTTCGCGCTGACGGGCGAAGCCACGTATGCGGGCAAGCTGTCCGACGAGCCGGTCGATGCGCGTGCGCGGGTGTCGGGCTCGCTCGAGGCGCTCGTCGCCGACGTCGACGCGAGCGGGATGAAGCTGAACGGGCGCGCGCACGTCGAGGCCGCGCCGTTTGGCGCGGTGCCGCTCACGCGCGCGTCGCTCGCGTTCGATCACGTGAACCCGCAGGCGCTCGCGCCCGGCGCACCGGCCGCCGATCTCGCGGTGCGCGCGGAACTCGCGCCCGTGACCGCGCCGGCCGGGTCCGCGCCCGCGAAGGGTTTCGCGGTGACGGGCCCGGTGTCGATCGTCAACGCGAAACCCGGCACGCTCGGCGACCATCTGCTGCCGGTGATCGACGCGCACGCGAACGTGCATCTCGACGCGCACGCGCAGCGGATCGACGCGCTCGCGCTGAAGCTGATCCGCGACGGCAGCGTGACGGGCAACGGCACGCTTGCGGGCGGCAAGGGCCGCTTCGACCTGAACGTCGCGAACCTCGACCTGAACGCGTTCGTCGCCGAGCTGCGGCCGATGCGCCTGGGTGGCCCGCTCGGCGTGACGCTCGCGGGCGACGTGACGACCGTCGACTTCAACCTGAACGACCCGAAGCTCGCGCTCGGCGCACGCGCGAAGGTCGCGCTGACGCCGCAGCAGACCGTGCTGACCGACGCACGCGTGACGGCGGGCAAGGGCCGGATCGACCTGACGGGCGTGTTCCGCCACGATGCGCATTCGAGCTACGACGCGAAGGCGACGCTGACCGCATTCGATCCGCTGCTGCTCGCCGCGATGAGCGCGCCGAAGGCGGGGGGCGGCAAGGCGCCCGCCAAGGTCGCGAAGGCGCCGGCCCAGCGCGGCGAGACGCGCGTGTCCGGCACGCTGACGGCGTCGGGCGCGTTCGCGCCGCAGGTATCGACGAAGGCGACCTTCAAGCTCGGCGACAGCCTGTACGACGGCGTGCCGCTGACCGGCGCCGGGGTCGTGCAGCTCGCCGGCTCGCGCATTCTGCCGAGCAACGCGAACCTGTCGATCGCGGGCAACCACGTCGACCTGCGCGGCAGCTTCGGCGCGCCCGGCGACCGGCTGCGCTTCGTCGTCGACGCGCCGCAGCTCGACCGGCTCGGTTTCGGCGTGGAAGGGCTCGTGCAGGCGCAGGGCGACCTGACCGGCAGCTTCGCGCACCCGAACGTGACGGCCACCTACAAGGCCGAGCACGTCGTCGTCGGCTCGAACCGGATCGGTACCGCGCAGGGGCGTGCGGACATCCGCGACGGCGCGCACGGCGCGCTCGTGTTCACGGCCGACGCGTCCGACATCGCGCTCGGCTCGCTGAAGCTGAAGTCGCTGCGCGCGAACCTCGACGGCACGCGCGCGAAGCACACGCTCGACGCGTCGGCGCTCGGGATGGCCGACGGCCGCGTGATCGACCTGACGCTCGCGGCGAACGGCGGCGTGGTCGAGAACCGCAACGGGATGCGCTGGGACGGCACGGTGACGCGTCTTGCGAACCGCGGCACGCCGGCCATTGCGCTGCAGTCGCCGCTGACCGTATCGGCCGGCGCCGGCCGCGTGACGCTCGGCGCGACGCGGCTCACGCTCGAAGGCGCGGCGATCGATCTGAAGTCGTTCGTGTTCGATCACGGCCAGATGCGCTCGGCGGGCTCCGTGAGCGGCGCGTCAGTCGCGCGTTTCCTCGAGGTCCGCCAGGAGCTGACGGGCCAGCGGCCGCCGGTGCGGACCGACGTCGTGCTCGATGCCGACTGGGATTTCTCGCTCGGCGCGAACGCGACGGGCTACGTGCAGGTGAAGCGTCGCGGCGGCGATGTGACGATCGAGAGCGGGCGCGGCATCGCATCGCTGGGGCTGACCGACCTGTCGGCGCGCGCGAGCTTCACACCGGGTAACCGGCTCAACGTGACGGCGCTCGCGAAGGCGAACCGGATCGGCACGCTCGACGCGAACGTCATCGTGCCGTTCGCGCTGCGCGACGGTATGTTCGGCGTGGTCAACGATGGCCCGCTGTCGGGCCGCATCGACGCCGACATCCCGGCGCTGAAGACGACTGGCAACCTGTTCGGGCCGAGCTACCTGCTCGGCGGGCGCGCGGCGCTGAAGCTGACGGTCGGCGGCACGCCGGTGAAGCCGAACCTGTCGGGGATGCTGACGGGCGACGATTTGTCCGCGACGCTCATCGACCAGGGCGTGCAGTTGAAGGACGGTATCGTGCGCATCAAGCTGTCGGACAACCTCGTCGAATTTCAGCAGGTCGAATTTCACGGCGGCGATGGCACGCTGCGCGCGCTTGGCCGTGTGCGCCTCGACGGCGAGGCGCCCGACCTGACCGCGAGCATCGTCGCCGACAAGCTCGAACTGTTCGCGGCGCCGGACCGCAAGCTGTCGCTGTCGGGCAAGGCAACCGTCGCGAACGACGGGCCACGCGGCGCGCTGTCGATCGACGGCAAGTTCGTCGTCGACCGCGCATTGTTCGACCTGCCCGAGGAATCGGCGCCGCACCTGTCGGACGACGTCGTGATCGTGCAGCCGGGCGGCACGGTGCGCGGCGAGACGCCGACCGGCACCGCGGTCGCGAAGCCGAAGCCGGCCGAGGACAAGCCGGCGCCGTCGCTCGCGCCGCGCGCGAACATCGACATCGGCCTCGGCAACAACTTCCGCTTCAAGGGCCACGGCGCGGATCTCGGGCTGCGCGGCACGATCACGGTGATGAGCGCGCCGGGCGTGCCGCTGCGAGCGGTCGGCAACGTGCGCGTGACCGAAGGATCGACGTATACGTCGTTCGGCCGCAAGCTCGCGATCGAGAACGGCTTCTTCACGTTCAACGGCCCCGTGTCTAACCCGGGCGTCAACATCCTCGCGATGCGGCGCAACCAGGAGGTCGAGGCCGGCGTGCAGGTGACGGGCACGATACAGTCGCTGACGGTCAAGCTCGTGTCGGAGCCGAACGTCACGGACAACGAAAAGCTGTCGTGGCTGCTGTTCGGGCACGGCACCGACCAGGGCAACAACGTGGGCCAGCAGGGGGCGATGACGGCAGCGCTCGGGCTGCTCGGCAGCGTGACCGGCAAGCGCGTCGCGCAGACCTTCGGTCTCGACGAGGTCTCGGTCGGCCGCAGCGAAGTCGGCCTGACCGATCCGCAGGTCGTGCTGGTGTCGAAGGCGATCAACGAGCGGTTCGTGCTCGGCTTCGAGCAGGGGCTGCAATCGGCGGCCAACGCGTTCAAGGCGACGATCAACCTGACGCGCTTCTGGTCGGTGTCCGCGTACGGCGGCACGTTCCAGGGCGTTGACCTGAACTACACGCGGCGCTTCGATCGCTGGTTCGGCAGTGACGCCGCGCGCGCGCGGCGCGCCGAACAGCCATGAAAAAAGCCCCGCACGGATCGTGCGGGGCTTTTTTTCGCAAGCGGCAGGGCGTGCGGCTTACTTCACGCGCATGCCGGGCTTCGCGCCGCTGTGCGGCTCGAGGATGTAGAGGCCCGGTTCCGCCTTCTCGTCGGTGGCCGACGCGGCAAGCACCATCCCTTCGGACAGGCCGAACTTCATCTTGCGCGGCGCGAGGTTCGCGACCATCACGGTCAGCTTGCCGACGAGCTGCTCGGGCTGGTACGCGGACTTGATGCCCGAGAACACGTTGCGGGTCTTTTCCTCGCCGACGTCGAGCGTGAGCTGCAGCAGCTTGTCCGAGCCCTCGACGGCCTGGCACGCGACGATCTTCGCGATGCGCAGGTCGATCTTCGCGAAATCGTCGATCGAAATCGGTGCGTCGTCCGCGCCGTTCACGACCGCATGCTTCGCATTCGCCTTCGCGTTGTTCTTCGCATCCTTCGCGGCATTCGCGCTCGCGGCGGCCGCGCCGGTGGCTTCGGCCTGCAGCGAATCGCGGTTCGCGGCGAGCAGCGCTTCGATCTGCTTCGGGTCGACGCGCGTCATCAGGTGCTGGTACGCCTTGATCGGCTGTGCCGACGACAGCGGCTTCGTGGCATCGGCCCAAGCGAGCGGCGCGATCCCGAAGAACGATTCGACGGCTTCGGCCACACGCGGCATCACCGGCTTCAGCGCGAGCGACAGCAGGCGGAAGGACTCGAGGCTCACGCTGCAGGTTTCGTGCAGCGCGACTGCGTTGGCCGGATCCTTCGCGAGATCCCACGGCTTCGCGCCGTCGACGTACGCGTTCACTTCGTCCGCGAGTTCCATCGTGTGGCGCAGCGCGCGGCCGTACTCGCGTGCTTCGTAGTGCGCGGCGATCTGCGGAATCGCATCGCGCAGCTTCGCGACGAGCGGATGGTTCATCGCGCTGTCCTGCACGCGGCCGTCGAAGCGCTTGATCAGGAAGCCTGCCGCGCGGCTCGCGATGTTCACGTACTTGCCGACGAGGTCGCTGTTCACGCGCGCCTGGAAGTCGTCGAGGTTCAGGTCGATGTCTTCCATCGTCGCGTTCAGCTTCGCGGCGAAGTAGTAGCGCAGCCATTCGGGGTTCAGGCCCGTGTCGATGTAGCTCTGCGCAGTGATGAACGTGCCGCGCGACTTCGACATCTTTGCGCCGTCGACCGTCAGGAAGCCGTGCGCGAACACGTTGGTCGGCGTGCGGTGGCCCGAGAACTCGAGCATCGCGGGCCAGAACAGCGTGTGGAAGTACAGGATGTCCTTGCCGATGAAGTGATACTGCTCGGTGGTCGAGCCCGGGCGGACCCACGCATCGAAGTCGATGCCGTTGCGGTCGCACAGGTTCTTGAAGCTCGCGTAGTAGCCGACCGGCGCGTCGAGCCACACGTAGAAATACTTGCCGGGCGCGCCCGGGATCTCGAAGCCGAAGTACGGCGCGTCACGCGAGATGTCCCAGTCGGCGAGCTTGGCTTCGCCAGCGTCGCCGAGCCATTCGCGCATTTTGTTGGTCGCTTCGGGTTGCGCGAGGCCGCTCACCCATTCGCGCAGGAACGTTTCGCAGCGCGGATCGGACAGGCGGAAGAAGTAGTGCTTCGACGTCTTGCGCACCGGCGTCGCGCCCGACACGACCGAATACGGGTTCAGCAGTTCGGTCGGCAGGTAGGTCGAGCCGCACACTTCGCAGTTGTCGCCGTACTGGTCCTTCGCGTGGCACTTCGGGCACTCGCCCTTGATGAAGCGATCCGGCAGGAACATCTCCTTGACGGGATCGTAGGCCTGCTCGATCTCGCGCTCGGCGATGAAGCCGGCTTCCTGCAGCGCGACGTAGATCTTCTCGCTCAGCACGCGGTTCTCGTCCGAATCGGTCGAGTAGAAGTTGTCGAACGACACGCCGAAGCTGTCGAAGTCGCGCTTGTGTTCGGCCCACACGCGATCGATCAGCTGCTTCGGGGTCAGGCCTTCCTTCTCCGCGCGCAGCATGATCGGCGTGCCGTGCGTATCGTCGGCACCGATGTAGTAGACCTCATGGCCATGCATTCGCAGCGTCCGCACCCAGATGTCGGTCTGGATGTACTCGACCATGTGGCCGATGTGGATCTGCCCGTTGGCATAGGGCAGTGCGGACGTAACGAGGATCTGGCGGCCACCTTGCGGCGCCGCAGCCTGCACGGAAGTGAGGTCGGATGCGGACATAGGGTCTGTAGAGGACGGCGGAAAAACGACGGGAAACTGCGATTCTAGCAGGGGCGCGCGTCAGCGACGCGGGCAGGCGCCCTCGAACGGGCGCCGAAACGGGCGGGGCCGCGCAAGCGGCGGGCCCGACGGTGATGTGCTGCGATGCAGCACGAATTCTGCGGGCAAAAAAAACCGGGGCGGATACGGCCCCGGAGCAACAACGACAAGAGGAGAATGGTGACGCGCCGGCAACACCAGCCGCGTACCGTAAATACTGACCACGGGCCGCGACAGAAGTTCGAAATTTTTTTCGATTTGTTACCGGCTCCGCCGGAAGCCTTGCCCGGCGGGGTGGCGCGAGCGGCGGGCCCGCGCCTTCTCCTCGTCGTGCGCTTACTGCGCCTGTGCTGCGCGCAGGTAGATTTCGACGCGGCGGTTCTGTGCGCGGCCGGCTTCGGTCGCGTTGTCCGCGATCGGGTTCGATGCGCCCATGCCTTGCGCCGACAGGCGGCCGCCGTTCACGCCGCGCTGTGCCAGTGCGTTCACGACGCTTTGCGCGCGGTTTTGCGACAGCGTCTGGTTCAGCTGGGCCGAGCCCGTGCTGTCCGTGTAGCCGACGATCGATGCCGTCACTTGCGGGTTCTGGTTCAGCGTCGTCGCCAGGTCGTTCAGCAGCGGCGTGAAGGCCGGCGTGATCGCGTACTGGTTCGTCGCGAACGTCACCGAGCTCGGCACGTTCAGCTTCAGCGAGCCGTCCGGCTGCTCGGTCACTTGCGTGCCCGTCTGCGCTGCCGACGGTGCGAGCTTGTTCTTGATCGCCTGCCAGTTGTAACCCGTCACGCCGCCGACCAGTGCGCCCACACCCGCGCCGATCGCCGCGCCCTTGCCGCCACCTGCCAGCGCGCCGATGCCTGCGCCCAGCGCCGCACCCGTGCCGGTACCGACGGCCGCGTTGTTGCCTTGCTGCGTGGCGCAGCCTGCCAGCAGTGCGCCGGCCAATGCGAAGACGGACAAGCGGGTCGCGATTTTCATGTTCATCTTGGATTCCTCTCTTGGTTGAACGAGTCGACAACGACGACAACAACAGTTACGGCTCCCAGTGCGGGCCGCCCGAAAAAGGAGGGCAGGCCTGCACTCGCGGCAGCCGCCGAGGTGGCCGCATGCCCTGTCCGTCAGCGTGGCTGTTGGGACAGTGCGACGCGTCAGCCTCTACAATATAGGCGGTAAGTGGCCGATTTGGCCCTATAGCATGCCGCACGCGAAGAGTGCGCCGGGTCGCGCGTTCGCGCAATGGCGTGCAACAGATTCTTTCACTTTTCCCGATTTTCGCAGCGTAATTTGATATTTTTTGACGTTTGCGCGCGAGAAAAACGTTTTCACGGAGTTTCGATGAGCATTGACCGGGCACAAGTCGACGCCGCTTTGGCGGCTGTCGTCGACCCCAATACCGGCCGCCCGTATGCGGCGAACAAGGGCGTGCGCAACGTCGCGATCGACGGCGACGTCGTGGCGCTCGACGTGGTGCTCGGTTATCCCGCGCGCAGCCAGCACGACGACGTGCGCGCACGCATCACCGCGGCGCTGCAGGCCGTGGCCGGCGTGCGCGATGCGCGCATCGCGGTGTCGCAGGAGATCGTCGCACATACGGTGCAGCGTGGCGTGAAACTGCTGCCGAACGTGAAAAACATCGTGGCGGTCGCGTCGGGCAAGGGCGGCGTCGGCAAGAGCACGACGGCCGTCAACCTCGCGCTCGCGCTTGCCGCGGAAGGCGCGTCGGTCGGCATCCTCGACGCCGACATCTACGGTCCGTCGCTGCCGACGATGCTCGGCATCCACGGCCAGCGTCCCGAGTCGCCCGACAACCAGTCGATGAACCCGCTCGTCGGCCACGGGCTGCAGGCAAACTCGATCGGCTTCCTGATCGAGGAAGACAACCCGATGGTGTGGCGCGGCCCGATGGCGACCTCCGCGCTCGAGCAACTGCTGCGCCAGACCAACTGGCGCGAGCTCGACTACCTGATCGTCGACATGCCGCCCGGCACCGGCGACATCCAGCTGACGCTCGCGCAGCGCGTGCCGGTCACGGGCGCGGTGATCGTCACGACGCCGCAGGACATCGCGCTGCTCGACGCGAAGAAGGGCCTGAAGATGTTCGAGAAGGTCGGGATTCCGATCCTCGGCATCGTCGAGAACATGAGCATCCATATCTGCTCGAACTGCGGCCACGAAGAGCACATCTTCGGCGCCGGCGGGGCCGAGCGGATGGCGAAGGACTACGGCGTGAACGTGCTCGGCAGCCTGCCGCTGGACATCGCGATCCGCGAGCGCGCCGACAGCGGCACGCCGACGGTCGTGGCGGATCCGGACGGCGCGCTGGCGCGCCGCTACCGCGAGATCGCGCGCGGGGTCGCGCTGGCAATTGCCGAGCGATCGCGCGACATGACGTCGAAGTTCCCGTCGATCGTTGTTCAAAATACGTAAAACCCTTGCGGGGCGGGGCCTCACGCTGTTTACGGCGCCGCGAGGCGCGGTATCATGGCGACTTTTCCCGGGTCCCTTTACCCGCCCGGCGCGGCCGTCGTGTCAAACGGCCGCCAGCCGGCATGAGGATCGAATGAAACAACGACATCACGGCGTGCGCGCCGGCCGCGTGCGGTGCGCGCTGCTGGCCACCGCCGCGCTGGGCCTGCTGGCCGGCTGCACCTCCTTTTCCTCGTCGCACGAAAAACGGGCCGACGCACAACTGCTGCCGACGGTCGGCTCGCAAGCGCGCGGCGCGGTGACCTTCGTCGAGCGTCCGGACGGCGTGCAGGTTACCTACAACCTGGCCGGCCTGCCACCGAACAGCGATCACGCTTTACAGGTACACGAACGCGGCGACTGCAACGCGGGCGACGGCTCGAGCGCCGGCCAGGTGTTCGCGCCGGCCGCCGACCGGCTGCGCGCGGGTGCCCGCGTCGCCGGCGATCTCGGCAACATCCACGCGGACGCGAATGGCGTCGCGGCCGGCTTCATCGTCGCGCCCGATCTGGCCCTCGATGGCGTGCGCTCGGCGATGAACCGCGCGGCGCTGGTGCACCGCGAAGCGAGCGATCCCGCGTTTCCGCAACATGGCGCGGGACCCGCGCTCGCTTGCGGCGTGATCCGTTGACGGGCGCCGCGTGCGCCGGTCGATGATCGCGTAAAATGTGCGCCTTTCCTGGCCGCCGCCTCGCGGGTCTGGCCCTCACCGACTGTCACGCAGCGTTTCCAGGCGCCCTGATATGAGCATCAAGTCCGACAAGTGGATTCGGCGCATGGCCGAAGAGCACAAGATGATCGAGCCGTTCGTGCCCGATCAGGTCCGCGCGTCCGAGGACGGTCGCCGGATCGTCAGCTACGGCACGTCGAGCTACGGCTACGACATCCGCTGTGCAGACGAATTCAAGATCTTCACGAACATCAACTCGACGATCGTCGATCCGAAGAACTTCGACGAGGGTTCGTTTGTCGATTTCAAGGGCGACGTGTGCATCATCCCGCCGAACTCGTTCGCGCTGGCCCGCACCGTCGAATATTTCCGCATCCCGCGCACCGTGCTGACGGTCTGCCTCGGCAAGTCGACCTATGCGCGCTGCGGGATCATCGTCAACGTGACGCCGTTCGAACCCGAGTGGGAAGGCTACGTCACGCTGGAATTCTCGAACACCACGCCGCTGCCCGCGAAGATCTACGCGAACGAAGGCGTCGCGCAGGTGCTCTTCTTCGAGAGCGACGAAGTGTGCGACGTGTCGTACGCGGATCGCGGCGGCAAGTATCAGGGGCAGCGCGGTGTCACGCTGCCGAAAACCTGATCTGGTTGCATAACGTCTCACCAGTTTCCGGGTGACCGCTGCGCGTGACGCGCCGCGGTCGTTCTTTTTGGAGAATCGCCCATGAAGTTTCGTTTCCCCGTCGTCATCATCGACGAAGATTTCCGCTCCGAGAACATCTCGGGCTCCGGCATCCGGGCGTTGGCCGAAGCGATCGAGAAGGAGGGTGTCGAAGTCCTCGGTCTCACGAGCTACGGTGATCTGACGTCGTTCGCGCAGCAATCGAGCCGTGCGTCGTGCTTCATCCTGTCGATCGACGACGACGAACTCATGCTCGGCGAGACCGGCCCGGACGGCGAACTGCCCGAGCTCGCGACCGCGATCATCGAGCTGCGCGCGTTCGTCACCGAAGTGCGCCGCCGCAACGCGGACATCCCGATCTTCCTGTATGGCGAGACGCGCACGTCGCGCCACCTGCCGAACGACATCCTGCGCGAGCTGCACGGCTTCATCCACATGTTCGAGGACACGCCGGAGTTCGTCGCGCGCCACATCATCCGCGAGGCGAAGGTCTATCTCGACTCGCTCGCGCCGCCGTTCTTCAAGGAACTCGTCAAGTACGCGGATGAAGGCTCGTACTCGTGGCACTGCCCGGGCCACTCGGGCGGCGTCGCGTTCCTGAAGAACCCGCTCGGCCAGATGTTCCACCAGTTCTTCGGCGAGAACATGCTGCGCGCGGACGTTTGCAACGCGGTGGACGAACTCGGCCAGCTGCTCGACCACACGGGCCCGGTCGCGGCGTCCGAGCGCAACGCGGCGCGCATCTTCAGCGCGGACCACCTGTTCTTCGTGACCAACGGCACGTCGACGTCGAACAAGATCGTCTGGCACGCGACGGTTGCACCGGGCGACATCGTGCTGGTCGACCGCAACTGCCACAAGTCGATCCTGCACGCGATCACGATGACGGGCGCGATCCCGGTGTTCCTGACGCCGACGCGCAACCACTTCGGGATCATCGGGCCGATCCCGCGCGACGAATTCAAGCCGGAGAACATCCGCAAGAAGATCGAGGCGAACCCGTTCGCGCGCGAAGCGATGCGCGAGAACCCGGACATGAAGCCGCGCATCCTGACGATCACGCAGAGCACGTACGACGGCGTCGTCTACAACGTCGAGATGATCAAGGACCTGCTCGGCGACCTGCTCGACACGCTGCACTTCGACGAAGCGTGGCTGCCGCACGCGACGTTCCACGACTTCTACCGCGACATGCACGCGATCGGCGACGGCCGTCCGCGTACCGGCGCGCTCGTGTTCGCGACGCACTCGACGCACAAGCTGCTCGCGGGCATCTCGCAGGCATCGCAGATCGTCGTGCAGGATTCGGAGAACCGCACGTTCGACAAGCACCGCTTCAACGAGGCGTACCTGATGCACACGTCGACGAGCCCGCAGTACGCGATCATCGCGTCGTGCGACGTCGCGGCCGCGATGATGGAGCCGCCGGGCGGCACCGCGCTCGTCGAGGAATCGATCGCCGAGGCGATCGACTTCCGCCGCGCGATGCGCAAGGTCGACGCCGAATACGGAGACGACTGGTTCTTCAGCGTGTGGGGCCCGGACAACCTGTCGGAAGAAGGCATCGGCTCGCGCGAAGACTGGATGCTGAAGCCAAACGACCACTGGCACGGCTTCGGCCCGCTGGCGGAAGGCTTCAACATGCTCGACCCGATCAAGGCGACGATCATCACGCCGGGGCTCGACGTCGACGGCGAGTTCGGCGAGACCGGCATTCCGGCCGCGATCGTCACGAAGTACCTGGCCGAGCACGGGATCATCGTCGAGAAGACCGGCCTGTACTCGTTCTTCATCATGTTCACGATCGGCATCACGAAGGGCCGCTGGAACTCGATGGTGACCGAGCTGCAGCAGTTCAAGGACGACTACGACAACAACCAGCCGCTGTGGCGCGTGCTGCCGGAATTCGTCGCGCAGCATCCGCGCTACGAGCGCGTCGGCCTGCGCGACCTGTGCGCGCAGATCCACGACGTGTACCGTGCGAACGACATCGCGCGCCTGACGACGGAGATGTACCTGTCGGACATGGAGCCGGCGATGAAGCCGTCGGACGCGTTCGCGAAGCTCGCGCACCGCAAGATCGACCGCGTGCCGCTCGACGAGCTCGAAGGCCGCGTGACGAGCATCCTGCTCACGCCGTACCCGCCGGGCATCCCGCTGCTGATCCCGGGCGAGCGCTTCAACAAGACGATCGTGAACTACCTGCGGTTCGCGCGCGACTTCAACGAGCGCTTCCCGGGCTTCCACACCGACATCCACGGCCTCGTCGCGGAAGAGGTGAACGGCCGTGTCGAGTACTTCGTCGACTGCGTGCGCGACTGATGGCGACGCACGGACGAATCCAGGCGATGCGCGCGGCGCTGGCCGCGCTCGTCGTCTGGACGGCAGGGTCGGCCGGGCTGGCGGGCGTGGGTGTCGCGCATGCGGAAGTCGCGGCGGCCGACCCGATCGACGTCGCGATGCGGCAATGCCTCGCGCGGCGCGACCGGTCTTCGCCGGCCGGCCAGATCCAGTGCATGGGCGAAACGCAGCAGCAGTGGCAGGCCGTGGTGGACGGCGCGTATCAGCGCCTGTTGAAGGATGCGCCGGCCGACGCGAAGCGTGGCTGGCAGGACAGCCAGCGCCATTGGCTCACGTGGCGCAAGGACGAAGTGCATCTGCTGAAGGCCGTGTATGACACGACGCGCGGCACGTCGTACGCGATGTCGAGTGCCGACCTGCAGCTGCAGCCCGTGCGCGATCGCGCGCTGGCGCTGCGCGCCGCGGCGGATCGCTATGCGCCGCCGCCCGCTGCCGTGCCGGTCGCTGCGACGAGCGGCGCGCAGGGCAGTCCGAGCGATGCCCCGAGCGCGGCCAAACCGAACGGCAAGCCGGCGAACGCCCCGCGCGATCCGGCCGTGCGCCGCGTGCGGCCGTGCGAACAGGACGCCGCATGCGAGCACGCGCTGTTCGACCTGAACCGCTATTACCAGAAGTTGCGCCGCAAGATGCCCGCGCATTCGGCCGCGACGCTCGTCCGCGCGCAGCGCGCGTGGGTCGGGTTCCGCGATGCGACGGCGCCGCTCGTCGGCGAAGAGGGCCGCGTCGACCTGATCGGCGCGCGCATCGCGACGATGAAGCGGCTGTCGGAAACGGCCGGCAACCAATAAGCGCAAGCGCGACGCCGATTGTGCGCCGATACGGCAAAACGGGCACCCTCGGGTGCCCGTTTTGCATTGAGCCGCAGGTGATCTACGCGGGCCGCTGCGTATCGTGCCCGCCGAACCACGACGGCACGAGCGCGACCGCATCGTCGAGCGAGGCGAGCACATGCAGGCTCAGCGCGACGATTTCGGGCGTCGGCGCCTTCAGGTCGGGCACGGTGACGACCGATGCGCCGGCACCGGCGGCCGACTGCGCGCCGAAGTCGCTGTCTTCGAATGCGACGCATGCGTGTGCCGGCACGCCGAGGCGTTCGGCCGCGAGCCGGTAGACCGCCGGGTCGGGCTTGCCGCGCGCGACTTCGTCACCGCCCGCGATTGCGCGGAAGAACGGCAGCACACCGACCGCGTCGAGCCGCGCGCGGATCACGTCGCACGCGGACGACGACGCGACCGCACACGGAATGCCGGCCTGCGCGAGTGCGTCGAGCAGCGCGAACGCACCGGGCTTCAGCGGAAACTTCGGATGCGGTTCGGGCGCCGCGAGCTGCTCGCGCACGCGGGTGCGCACCGCGTCGAACGTATCGGGGTTGCCGATCAGCCGCGCCAGGATGACCTGGCCCTCGGCGAACGAGCGGCCGACGATCTGCAGGTAGTCGGTGGTGGTCAGCGTGACGCCGTGTGTATTCGACACGTCGATCCACGTGTTCATGATGGTCCGCTCGGAATCGACGAGCAGGCCGTCCATGTCGAAGAGCGCGGCGGAAAAGGTCATCGGCGGCATTCGGGAAGCAGGGAAGGCGATGGGCGGCGCGACGGCCGCCCGAATGAAAAACGGACGCCGAAGGCGTCCGTCCGGAACAGCGGGCTTACTGGCCGAGCGCGGCGCGCGCAGCCTTGACCGCTGCACGTACCTGGTCGGGCGCGGTGCCACCCGGGTGGTTGCGGCTGGCGACCGAACCCTCGAGCGTCAGGTAGCTGAACACGTCTTCGCCGATCAGGTGCGCGACGTTCGGCAGATCCTGCTTCATCTCGTCGAGCGTCAGGTCGGCGAGATCGATGCCGCGGTCGTCGCAGATCTTCACGGCGTGCGCGACGGCTTCGTGCGCATCGCGGAACGGCAGGCCGCGCTTCACGAGGTAGTCGGCGAGGTCGGTGGCGGTCGAGAAGCCCTGCAGCGCGGCCGCGCGCATCGCGTCCGGCTTCACGGTGATGCCGGCAACCATCTCGGCGAAGATCCGCAGCGTGTCGGCGACGGTGTCGACCGTGTCGAACAGCGGTTCCTTGTCTTCCTGGTTGTCCTTGTTGTACGCGAGCGGCTGGCCCTTCATCAGCGTCAGCAGCGCCATCAGATGGCCGTTCACGCGGCCCGTCTTGCCGCGCGCGAGTTCAGGCACGTCCGGGTTCTTCTTCTGCGGCATGATCGAGCTGCCGGTGCAGAAGCGGTCGGCGATGTCGATGAAGCCGACACGCGGGCTCATCCACAGCACGAGTTCTTCGGAGAAACGCGATACGTGCGTCATCACGAGCGCGGAGGCGGCCGTGAATTCGATCGCGAAGTCGCGATCGGACACCGCGTCGAGCGAGTTCGCGCAGATACCGTCGAAGCCGAGCGTCTTCGCCACGGCGTGACGATCGATCGGGTAGCTCGTACCGGCGAGCGCGGCCGCGCCGAGCGGCAGGCGGTTCACGCGGGTGCGGCAGTCGCGCATGCGCTCCGCGTCGCGCGAGAACATCTCGACGTACGCGAGCAGGTGGTGGCCGAACGTGACGGGTTGCGCGACCTGCAGGTGCGTGAAGCCCGGCATGATCGTGTCGGCGTTCTGTTCCGCGAGGTCGAGCAGCGCGCCGCGCAGGTCGTTCAGCAGGCCGCCGATGCGGTCGATCTCGCCGCGCAGCCACAGGCGGATGTCGGTCGCGACCTGGTCGTTACGCGAGCGGCCCGTGTGCAGGCGCTTGCCGGCGTCGCCGATCAGCGCGGTCAGGCGCGCTTCGATGTTCAGGTGGACGTCTTCCAGGTCGAGCTGCCATTCGAATTCGCCGCGCTCGATTTCACCCTTGATCTGCGCCATCCCGCGTTCGATCGCGGCCAGGTCGTCGGCGCTGATGATCTTCTGCGCGGCGAGCATGTTCGCGTGCGCGAGCGAGCCGGCGATGTCGACGAGCGCGAGGCGCTTGTCGAAAAATACCGACGACGTGTAGCGCTTGACCAGCTCCGACATCGGTTCCGAGAAGCGGGCCGACCAGGCCTCGCCCTTTTTGTGCAGTTGGGACGTCATGGCGATTCTTCGAAGGGAGATTGAGCGGCGTGCGCCGCCGAGGGATCCCGCGATTCTAACATTCGCGGGCCTGCCCGCCGCGGCGCGCGGCCGTTCGCGGCGGCTTGCCGGCCGTGGCCGGCGCCGGCGCAGGCCGGCCCGTTCAGTCGCGCACCAGCACCACCAGCTTCAGGTCCTCGCGGTGCGCGGGCTTCAGCGTGATCTGCTGGTACACGAGGCGGCCGTCGGCCGGATGGTCGAATTCGCGCAGGCCGCCTTCGCGTTCGAACACGTCCTGCGATGCCCAGTACTGCGCGAAGGCGTCGCTGCCGGCGGTCAGCGCGTCGATCAGCGCGCGCGTGGGCGCATCGGTCAGGTGACGGATCGAATCGGCGCGGAATTCGGCCGCGAGCCGCCGCGCACGGGTTTCCCAGTCGACGATCAGCGTGCGCGCGGCCGGCGACATGAACGTGAAGCGCAGCAGGTTGCGGTCGTGCTCGCCATCGAGCCAGCCGGAGAACAATGCGGCGGCCGGTGCGTTCCATGCGAGGGCGTTCCATTGCCGGTCGAGCACGTACGCAGGTGTCGCGATTGCCGCGACGGTCGCGGCGAGCGTCGGCGGCAGGTCGCCGCCCGCGACGTCGGGCTCGGCCGGGTCGCGCTGCGCGGCCAGTTCGAACAGGTACGCGCGCTCGGCCTTCGACAGCTGCAGTGCGACGGCGATCCGCGCGAGCGCGTCGGCCGACGCGGACACGGGGCGGCCCTGTTCGATCCACGTGTACCAGGTCGGACTGACGCCGCACAGCTGCGCGACTTCCTCGCGCCGCAGCCCCGGCGTGCGGCGGCGCGGGCCGGGCGGCAGGCCGACGGCCTGCGGCGACAGCCGCTCGCGGTGGGCACGGATGAATTCGCCGAGCGCACGGGCGGGCGTGGCGTCGAGCGGCAGGACGGGGGCGGAGGACGGGTGGTTCATGCGGAAACGGCGAAAGGGAAGCGGGGATGCGGCAACGATCAGACAGGTGTATCGAATACCAGAATAACTGCTTAACTTGTACTGGTACAAACGCAGGCCTATTGTAGCGGCTCGCGCGCTGGCACGGCAGCGGGCGTCCCACAAAACGCGTTGCATGGGGCCGGAACAGGCACTGAGGCGTCTGTCGCACCGGCAACGGTACCAAGGAGAGAACGATGAAACACCACGACCAGGTCGCCGACGCATTCGGCACGACGGCCGCCGCCTATCTGACGAGCACGGTCCACGCGACGGGCGCCGATCTGCAGACGCTCGCCGACGCGGTGCGCGCGACGCCCGATGCCGCGGTGCTCGATCTTGGCTGCGGCGCCGGCCATGCGAGCTTCGCGGTCGCGCCGCACGTGCGCGACGTGGTCGCCTACGATCTCGCCGCGCAGATGCTCGCGACCGTCGACGCCGCTGCGCGCGAGCGCGGGCTCGCGAACATTCGTACGCAGCAGGGCCCGGCCGAGCAGCTGCCATTCGAGACGGCGACGTTCGACCGGGTCGTGAGCCGGATGAGCGCACACCACTGGCACGACATGCGCGCGGCGCTCGCCGAGGTACGCCGTGTGCTGAAACCGGGCGGTCGCGTGCTGATGATCGACATCGCCGGCAACGACCATCCGCTCCTCGATACGTACCTGCAGGCCGCGGAAGTGCTGCGCGACGCGTCGCACGTGCGCGACTACCGCGCGGACGAATGGCTCGCGATGTTCCGCGATGCCGGCTTCGACGCGCACGTGCACAGCCGCTGGCGCCTGCCGATCGATTTCGATACGTGGGTCGCGCGGATCCGCACGCCGGCCGACAGCGTCACCGGCATTCGCGCGCTGTGGGCGCATGCGCCGGACGAGGTGCGCGGCTACTACGCGGTGCAGCCCGACGGCTCGTTCGAACACGACGCGCTGCTGATCGACGCGCACTGAGCGCGCGGTGTGCCGCTACTGTTTCGCCGGCGCATGAAAAAAGCCGCGATACGCACCGTGGGTACGGTGGCGTATCGCGGCTTTCACGATGCCGGTTGGCGCCGAATCACGCCGCGCCGCATGCGGGTCAGCCCGTGTTGCGCAGGCCGGCCGCGATCCCGTTGATCGTCAGGTGAATCCCGCGGCGCAGCCGCGCGTTCGTGTCGCCCGCGCGGTGGCGCTTGATCAGCTCGACCTGCAGGTGGTTCAGCGGATCGAGATACGGGAAGCGGTTCTTGATCGAGCGCGCGAGCAGCGGGTTGGTCGCGAGGCGGCCTTCGTGCCCGGTGATTTCCGCCAGCGCCTGCGACGTGCGCTCCCATTCCGCGACGATCCGCTCGAACACGTGCTTGCGCAGCTTGCGGTCGGAAACGAGCTGCGCGTAGCGCGACGCGACCGCGAGGTCGGTCTTCGCGAGCACCATGTCCATGTTCGACAGCAGGTTCGCGAAGAACGGCCAGGTCTTGTTCATCTTCTTCAGCAACGCGACGCGCTTCGTGCGTTCGGCGTCGTCCTGCGCGCCGTCGAGATACGCGCTCACCGCGCTGCCGAAGCCGTACCAGCCGGTCAGCAGCAGCCGGCACTGGCCCCACGAGAAGCCCCACGGAATCGCGCGCAGGTCCTCGATCTTGCGCTGCTTCGGATCCTGCAGCTTGCGCGAAGCCGGGCGACTGCCGATGTTCAGCTCGGCGATCTCGGTGATCGGCGTCGACGAGAAGAAATAGTCGGTGAAGCCCGGGGTTTCATAGACGAGCGCGCGGTACGCGGCCATCGCCGAATCGGACAGCGTCTGCATCGCGGCCTCGAACGCCGGCAGTTGCGCGGGCGCGTTGTTCTGCGGCAGGAGCGTCGCCTCGAGCGTCGCGGCGACGACCGTCTCGAGGTTGCGGCGGCCGATCTCCGGGTTCGCGAACTTGCTCGCGATCACCTCGCCCTGTTCGGTCAGGCGGATCTGGCCGTTCACGGTGCCCGGCGGCTGCGACAGGATCGCCTGGTAGGTCGGGCCGCCGCCGCGGCCGACCGTGCCGCCGCGGCCGTGGAACAGGCGCAGCGTGATCTTGCGGTCGCGGAACAGGTCGACGAGCGCGAGTTCCGCGCGATACAGCTCCCAGTTCGACGTGAGGAAGCCGCCGTCCTTGTTGCTGTCCGAATAGCCGAGCATCACTTCCTGCTCGGCGCCCTGGTGCGCGATCAGCGCGTCGATGCCCGGCAGTGCGAAGTATTCGCGCATGATGCGCGCGGCGTCGCGCAGGTCGGGAATCGTCTCGAACAGCGGGATCACCATCAGGCTGTTCTTCGCATCGCTGCCCGGTACGCCGAGCGCGCCTTCGAGCAGGCCCGTCTCCTTCTGCAGCAACAGCACTTCGACGAGGTCGCTGACGGTTTCCGTATGCGAAATGATGTAGTTGCGTACCGCGCGTGCGCCGAATTGCGCGCGGACTTCGCGCGCTTTCTCGAACACGCCGAGCTCGCTCTGCGCGAGCGCCGAGTATTCGAAGTACGGCGAGCGCAGCGGACGCGGATCGGCAAGCGCGGCGAGCAGCACGCGCAGCTTGTCTTCCTCCGCGAGCGCCGCGTAGTCAGCCTCGACGCCCGCGCGCGCGAACAGTTCGGCGACCACGGCTTCGTGGACGTCGGAGCTCTGGCGCAGGTCGATGCTCGCGAGATGGAAGCCGAACACTTCGGCCGCGCGCACGAGCGGCGCGAGGCGCGGCGCGGCGAGCGACGTGCCGTGGTGTTCGTCGAGCGACGCGGTCAGCACCTTCAGGTCGGCGACGAACGCTTCGGAATCCGCATACGGGATCGCGCGCACCGGCGGCGCGCCGCGGCCCGCGCTGCGCACGGGCACCGTGCCTTCGCCGAGGCGCACACGCGCGCTGGCGGCGAGGCGCGTGTAGATGCCGATCAGCGCGCGGCGATACGGCTCGTCGACGCGGTGCGGCGACTGGTCGGGGGACGCTGCCGCGAGCGCCTTTACGGCGTCGTTCGCGCCGACGAGCAGGTTCGACACCGACAGCTCGGCGCCGAGCTTGTGCACCTGCTCCAGATAGTGCTCGAGGATCACCGCGGCCTGGCGGTTGATCGCCTCGTCGAGCGTCGGGGCCGTGACGTTCGGGTTGCCGTCGCGGTCGCCGCCGATCCAGCTGCCCATCTGGAAGAACGCCGGCACGCGCGCGGACAGGCCGTGCTCGGCGAGCGCGGCCTCGATGTCGCCGTACAGCGCGGGCAGTTCGTCGAGGAACGTCGCGCGGTAGTACGACAGCGCATTTTCGATTTCGTCGCCGACCGTCAGGCGCGCGTCGCGCAGCATGCGCGTCTGCCACAGCGTGGTGACGCGGGCGCGCAGCATCGACTCGTTGTACTGGCGCTCACGGCCGGTCAGCTCCTGGTCGCGCTCGGCGAGCAGGCGCGCGATGTCGTGCTGCGCATCGAGGATGCTCTTGCGCTGCACTTCGGTCGGGTGCGCGGTCAGCACCGGCACGATCAGGGCATCGTCGAAGAAGCGCTGCAGCAGGCGCTTCGACGCGTTGCCGGTCGTCTTCAGCTGTTCGAGCGCGTACGCGACCGTGCCGGGCTGCGATGCCGAGCCGGCCAGCGCGTGGATGCGGCGGCGGCGGTTGTGATGACGGTCTTCGGCGATGTTCGCGAGATGCGAGAAATAGCTGAACGCGCGCACGACGCTCACCGTCTGCTCCGGCGTCAGCTTGCGCAGCTTCTTCTCGAGCGTCTGCGCGGCTTCGCTGTCGTCCTCGCGGCGGAATTTGACCGCGGTCTGGCGAATCGTCTCGACGACGTCGAACACGGTGTCGCCTTCCTGCTCGCGCACGACGTCGCCGAGCAGGCGGCCGAGGAAGCGGATGTCGTCGAACAGCGGGCCGTCCTTGTCTTCGCGCGTGCGCGTGCCGGACTTCGTCGCACCGGCCGTGCGGGCCGCCGGGCCGGCGGTTTTCGCCGGGCGTTTTGTCTGACGTATCGGGTCTTTCGGTTTCGTTGCCGTTTTCGCACGGCCGTTCGCGGCGGTGGCGACGGTGTCCGTCGAGGCGTCGGAGGAGGACAGGGCAGCATTGCGGCGCGCCGTACGCGCCGATCCGGAAGACTTCACGATGGGTTTCCTTGGGAAAGCTCGAGTCAAAAGGAACTGCGGAAACTGCGAAACTGCGGTCAAGCAACCAGCTACGTGCGGCACATCCGCACATCGGCGCCGCGACCCGCTCGGCGGCAGGCCGGGCGCAGGCTCCGGGCCCGGGCGGGCAGGGGCGTGCGTGCTACCATTGTTCGATCTTCAATCCCGTTCTTCGATGTTCCAGCAATGAATTCCGAGACCCCTGCGGCCGGGCCGCAACAGGCACTGTCGCCCACGACGTTGACGATTGCTTCGCGCGAAAGCCGCCTGGCGATGTGGCAAGCCGAACATGTGCGTGATGCGCTGCGCAAATTATATCCAGCTTGTGACGTGAAAATCCTCGGGATGACGACGCGCGGCGACCAGATTCTCGATCGCACGCTGTCGAAGGTCGGCGGCAAGGGCCTGTTCGTGAAGGAACTGGAGGCCGCGCTGGCCGACGGCCGCGCCGATCTCGCCGTGCATTCGCTGAAGGACGTGCCGATGGCGCTGCCCGACGGTTTCTCGCTCGCCGCGATCATGGAGCGCGAAGATCCGCGCGATGCATTCGTGTCGAACGACTACGCGTCGCTCGACGCGCTGCCGGCCGGCGCCGTGGTCGGTACGTCGAGCCTGCGCCGCGAGGCGATGCTGCGCTCGCGCTACCCGCACCTGGACGTGCTGCCGCTGCGCGGCAACCTCGACACGCGCCTGTCGAAGCTCGATCGCGGCGACTACGCGGCGATCATCCTCGCGGCCGCCGGCCTGAAGCGCCTCGGCCTCGAAGCGCGGATTCGCGCGCTGCTCGACGTCGACGCGAGCCCGCCCGCCGCGGGCCAGGGCGCGCTCGGCATCGAGATCGCATCGCACCGCAGCGACGTCGCCGCGTGGCTCGCGCCGCTGCACGACCCGCAGACCGCGCTCGCGGTCGAGGCGGAGCGGATGGTGTCGCGCGCGCTTGGTGGCAGCTGCGAGGTGCCGCTCGCCGCGCACGCGGTGTGGCGTGCGGGCGAGCTGTACCTGACGGGCCGCGTGTCGACGACCGACGGCAAGCGCGTGCTGACGGCCGAGGAGTGCGGGGCCGTCGTGACCGTCGCCGATGCGCTCGCGCTCGGCCGCGCCGTGTCCGACGAACTCGAGGCGCAAGGCGCGCTCGACATCGTCCAGGCGCTGCTCGCGGGCTCGCCGGCCGCCGGCAAGGGCGACGCCTGATGGCGGGCGGCGCGCGCGCGTTCACCGCTGTCCTGACGCGCCCGGACGGCCAGTCCGGCGCGCTTGCGTCGCAACTGGCCGAGGCCGGCTGCGACGTGCTCGAATTTCCGTTGATCGACATTGCGCCGGTCGACGATCCGGCGCCGCTCGACGCGGCGTTCGCGGCGCTCGCCGACTACGCGCTGGTGATTTTCGTGTCGCCGAACGCGATCGACCGCGCGCTCGCGCAGTACGGCGCGATCTGGCCGAACGCGCTGCCGGTCGGCGTGGTCGGGCCCGGCAGCGTCGCGGCGCTCGAGCGGCACGGTATCGCGGCACCCGCGCATCGCGTGATCGCGCCGCAGGCGCCGGCCGACGGCGGCGTACCCCATTACGATTCGGAAAGCCTGTTCGCGTGCATCGAGGCCGCGTTCGGCGGCGCGCAGGCGCTGGCGGGCAAGCGCGTGCTGATCGTGCGCGGCGACGGCGGGCGCGAATGGCTCGCCGAGCGGCTGCGCGAGGCCGGTGCGGACGTCACGCTCGTCGCCGCGTACCGGCGCGTCGTGCCCGAGCCGCGCGTCGGCGCGTGGGAGCGCGTGCATGCGCTGCTCCACGGCGAACCGCATGCGTGGCTCGTCACGAGCTCGGAAGGCGTGCGCAACCTGCACGAACTTGCGCGGTCGCACCTGAACGATGCCGAGATCGATGCGCTGAAGCATGCGCCGCTCGTGACGCCGCATCCGCGGATCGAGCAGACCGCGCGTGCATTGGGTTTTGATAGGATTACGCTGACCGGCGCGGGCGATGAGCGCATCGTCCGCGCGTTTCGAACGATGGCCGACGAGGCCGTCCAACCGGCGACAGCCGCACCGGTGACTAAACGCATGACAGATACCAACGATTCCAAAAGCGTCGCTTCCCAGCCGGCCGCTGCATCCGCACCGCCGTCCCGTCCTGCCTATATGGCGTCCGAACCGCCTGCGCGCCGCGGCGGCAGCGCGGTGCTGTGGTTCTTCGTCGTCGTGCTCGGCTGCGCGGCGGGCGTCGGCGGCTACGCGCTGAACCGCAAGATCGACCGGCTCGACGGCACGTTCGTCGCGCGCCAGAAGGCGCTCGATGCGCAGACGGCCGAGACGCGCACGAAGACCGAGCAGGCGCTCGCGAGCGCGCATCAGGTCGACACGCAGCTCGCGCAGCTCGACGGCAAGCTTGCCGACGCACAGAGCGCGCAGCAGGCGCTGCAGCAGCAATACCAGGACCTGTCGCGTAACCGCGATGCGTGGATGCTCGAAGAAGTCGACCAGATGCTGTCGAGCGCGAGCCAGCAGCTTCAGCTGACCGGCAACACGCAGCTTGCGCTGATCGCGCTGCAGAATGCCGACGCACGCCTCGCGACGTCGCAGAGCGCGCAGGCCGTCACGGTGCGCAAGGCGCTCGCGCTGGACATCGAGAAGCTGAAGGCCGCACCGGCGGCCGATCTCACGGGTCTCGCGATCAAGCTCGACGACGCGATCGCGAAGATCGACGCGCTGCCGCTGTCCGGCGAGGCGATCGTCCCGCACGAAGCGCCGAAGGCCGCGCCGGCTGACGCCGCGTCGTCGGCCGTGGCCGGCGAGCCGCGCTGGAAGGTGTGGTGGCACGACTTCTCGGCCGGCCTCGGCCAGCAGTTGAAAGGGCTCGTGCAGGTGCGCCGGATCGACAACGCGGACGCGATGCTCGCGTCGCCCGACCAGGGCTACTTCGTGCGCGAGAACGTGAAGCTGCGCCTGCTGACCGCGCGCCTGTCGCTGCTCGCACGCAACGACGGCGCGATGAAGACCGACCTGCACGCCGCGCAGGCGTCGCTCGGGAAGTATTTCGACCAGGCATCGAAGGACACGCAGACCGTTGAGGATCTGCTCAAGCAGGTTGACGGTGCATCGCTGACGGTTGCGGTGCCGAACCTGAACACGAGCCTGAACGCCGTTCAGCAGTTCAAGAGCCGGGGGTAACGATGACGCTTCGAGGAATCGTCTGGCTCGCGGTCCTGTTCGCGATCGCCGCTGCGCTCGCCACCGTCGGCCGTTTCGACGCCGGGCAGGTGCTGCTTGTCTATCCGCCGTACCGGATCGACGTGTCGCTGAACCTGTTCGTGATCGCCATCGTCGTGCTGTTCATCGTTGTGTATGCGCTGCTGCGCATCGTGCGCAACATCTGGCGCATGCCGCAGCGGGTCGCCGCGTATCGGGCGCGTTCGCGCAACGAGAAGGCGCAGGCATCGCTGCGCGACGCGATCGCGAACCTGTACGCAGGCCGCTTCTCGCGCGCCGAGAAGGCCGCGCGTGAAGCGCTGTCGGTCGATGCGAACCAGGGCGCGGCGAGTCTCGTCGCGGCCACCGCCGCGCACCGGATGCACGAGTACACGCGCCGCGACGACTGGCTGTCGAAGGTCGACGCACCTGAGTGGCAGGATGCACGGCTGCTCGCCGCGGCGGACATGCGCGCGGATGCGCGCGATGCCGACGGCGCGCTCGCCGCGCTGGCCGACCTGCAGGCGGGCGGCAAGCGCATTCATGCGCAGCAGGTCGCACTGCGTGCGCAGCAGCAGCTGAAGAACTGGGCCGAGGTGCTGAAGCTCGCGAAGGCGCTCGAGAAGCGCGAGGCGCTGCATCCGGCCGCGGCCGTGCGGCTGCGCCAGCAGGCCGCGGAAAACCTGCTGCGCGAACGTCGGCACGACCCGGACGCGTTGCTCGAAGTGTGGCAGTCGCTGTCGCCGGTCGAGCGCCAGTCGCCGCGTCTCGCCGATCTCGCGGCCGATCTGCTCGTGCCGCTCGAACGTCGCAACGAAGCGCGCCGCATCGTCGAGGACGCGCTTGCGCACAACTGGGATGCCCGTCTGCTGCGCCGTTACCCGGACACGGCCGGCGCCGATGCGCTGCCGCTGATCCAGAAGGCGGAAGGGTGGAAGAAGGATCACCCGGAGGATGCCGATCTGCTGTTCGCGCTCGGCCGCCTGTGCCAGCAGCAGCAACTGTGGGGCAAGGCGCAGTCGTTCCTCGAATCGGCACTGAAGCTGGCCGACAACGAGGCGCTGAAGGTGCGTGCGCATCGCGCGCTCGCACGCCTGTTCGAGCATCTCGGTGAATCCGACAAGGCTGCGAAGCATTATCGCGAAAGCGCGCTCGCGATTACCGTGGTCTGATGCGGGCGATGTGGCTGCCTGCTGCAGGCGGCTCGCGCCACTCGCGCAAAAAAGCCCCGAATGCCGGAAGGCATTCGGGGCTTTTTTTCGTCCAGGGTGACCTGGACGACACGTCATGCACCGAGCTTGCGCAGCAGGTCGTCCTCGTTCGCGACGAACCACACCGATGCGCCGCGATTGGACTCGCGAACGAGCGCGCGAAGCGCTTCGCTGCGTGCAAGCCAGCGGTCGATATCACCGACCACACCGAGCCGGACGCCGTAGTTGACGAGTTTCTGCAGTACCGCGCCCGCCAGCCCGCTGTCGAGCCGGTAGAAATCGTCGTGCAGCGCGTCGGCGGGGAGCGCGATCCAGTCGGCTTCATGCTCGTGCGCGAGCGCGACGAGGTCGAGTGCATCGCTTTCGCGCTGGACGAGACTGGCGGCAGGATCTCGGACCAGCACGCGATGGCCGGCTGCCTGGACGATTCGGTGGTGCATGCAGGTTGGCTCCGTCGACATGAGAAATGCGAGCACGGTGTCGCGCTGCCCGCGGATGAAGTGGTATTGATCCGGAAGAAACCGGACCTGCGCGTGCGGCACGAGACGCATCAGGCGATCGCACGTATCGCGCGAATCGAGCATGACGTCGCGACCGCCGACGATCGCCAGCATCGGCGGGGACAGCGTGCGCAGCGCGCCGTCGCCGAACACCGGGATCGTTTCGAGGCGCGGCCGAAGGCCGCGATCCACGGCGCGCATGAGCGAGAATGCGTCGCGCTCGGCCGGCGTCGACGCGGGCGGCAGACGGCCGAGCACGCGCCGTCGTACGCACGCGCGTCCCGCATCGCCGAACAGCAACAGCGGCAGCGCCCACCACAGAAACGGCTTCTGTCTGCCGATGCCGGATGGGCAGAGCAGCGCAAGCCGCGTGACGCGCGCCGGCCGGCGCAACGCGAAATCGAGCGCGGTTCGCGCACCCAACGAGATGCCGACGAACGCGGCGCGCGACACGCCCAGGCCGTCGAGCACGTCGTCGAGCCATTGCGCGTACGCGTCGCTCGCGAGCGATGGTCGCGACGGGGCGCTGGGTCCTGCTTCACCGATCACGTCGATCGCGTAGAGCCGGAAGTGCGTCGACCATTCGGCCGCGAAGTGCTGCCAGCTTGCCGCTGTCGTCTGCGCGCCGTGGATCAGCACGACCGGCGGCGCGTGCTCGGGGCCGCAGGCGATCACGTGCGTTGCGCCATGGCGGGTCTGCACCGTGATGCGCCGATGCCCGGCCGGCCAGTGCGACAGCGCAGCCTCGTAAGCCGCGCGAATCGCGCGGGCGTGGCGGGTCGACCTGAAGATCGCGCTCATGTCCCGCTTTGCTGCAGCAAAGCGTCGACCGACGACATCAGCGCGGCCGTGTCGGCCGGCGTCGCGGCGACGATGATCTTGACCAGGCTCGCGGCGGGATCGAACGTGACGTCGATTCGCACCGGGTCGACGTACGACGTGCGGCCGGACGCCATCGCTTGCAGCGATCGCGACAGGTACTGGTGCAGCGATTGCGACGCGTCTGGAACGTCGACGATGCTGGTGACGCGCACCGCACGCGGCACGGGCGCGGCCGGCTTCGTTTGCGCGAACGCGGCGAGGTCGGTGTCGAGGATGCGGTATGCACGGCCGACCCGCGTGGCGTGCAGCTTGCCCTCGCGGATGAAGCGCAGGACGGTCTTCGGGTGGAGGCGCAGGTGTGCGGCGGACTCTTCGACGGTATGGAACATGATCGGCCAGTGGTGCTCAAAATGTTCCTTATTGTTCCATGATAAATGGATCAATAGGGAGTATTTTAAGAGAAGGGCATCACCATTGGCGAGTCACCGAACCGCATCGTCCGGGCGGCGTGCGTGGAAGCAGAAACGCCCCGCCGACCGGATCGGTTCCGGCCAGCGGGGTGTTTCAGGTGCCGGTCATCAACCGGCGGGCGCCCGTGCGCCCTGCGTTATTTGTCGACCAGCCGCTTCGGCACCGACAGCGCCAGCAGCCCGCCTAGCACGAGGAACCCGGCGAGCATGTACATGCCCGAATCGTTGGCCCCGGTTGCCTGCTTGAGCCAGCCCATCATGTACGGGCTGAGGAAGCCCGCGAGGTTGCCGATCGAGTTGATCATCGCGATGCCGGCTGCGGCTGCCGTGCCGCCGAGGAACGCGGTCGGCAGGCTCCAGAACAGCGGCAGCGTCGTCAGGATGCCGATCGTCGCGAGCGTGAGGCCGAGCATCGCGAGCGCGGTCTGGTGCGCCCAGATCACCGAAAGCACGAGCCCGAGCGCGCCGATCGCGGCCGGAATCGCGACGTGCCAGCGGCGTTCGCGGTGCTTGTCTGCGCTGCGTGCGATCAGGATCATCGCGACCACCGCCGCCGCATACGGAATCGCCGACAGCAGGCCGATCATGAACGTGTCGGTCACGCCGGTGGCCTTGATGATCGTCGGCAGCCAGAAGCCGACGCCGTAGAGCCCCATCACGAACGAGAAGTAGATCAGCGCCATCAGCCACACACGCGGGCTCGACATCACGGCGCCGAGCGGCAGATCTTCCTTGGTCGCTTCTTCCGCATCGACGTTGCGCGTGAGCAGCGCCTTTTCGTCGTCGGTCAGCCAGTTCGCCTTCGCGATCCGCTCGTCCAGCTTGAGGAACACGATCACGCCGACCAGCACCGACGGGATACCTTCGAGCAGGAACAGCCATTGCCAGCCGTGCCAGCCGCTCATGCCGTCGAACGCCTTCAGGATGAAGCCCGAGAGCGGCCCGCCGATCACGCCGGACAGTGCGACGGCCGTCATGAAGAATGTCGTCATCCGGCCGCGCCGGTGCGCGGGATACCAGTAGGTGAGATAGAGGATCACGCCGGGGAAGAAGCCCGCTTCGGCGACGCCGAGCAGGAAGCGCATCACGTAGAACATCGTGGGCGTCGTGACGAACATCGTCAGGATCGAGATCACGCCCCACGTCGCCATGATCCGCGCGATCCACACGCGCGCGCCGACCTTGTGCAGGATGATGTTGCTCGGCACTTCGAACAGGAAATAGCCGAAGAAGAAGATCCCGGCGCCGAGCCCGTAGACGGTGTCGCTCAGGTTCAGGTCGCTCGCCATCTGCAGCTTCGCGAAGCCGACGTTCACGCGGTCGAGATACGCGACCACGTAGCACAGCAGCAGGAGCGGCACGAGCCGCCACGACACCTTGCGGTAGGTTGCTTCCTCGAATGCGCCGGACGAACCCGGCAGCGACTGCGTCGATATTGCCATGTTGTCTCCTGTCCTTGTAATTGACCGGGGCAGGCGTATCGGCGCCAGGCCCGGTTTCGTGCGAAGCAATGCGTGGATGTCGAGCCGGCCGGTGAAACCCGGCACGGCGCGCGAACAGCACGGTGCGGCTAGATGCAGCGCCCGCCGTCGACTTCGAGGCAGACGCCCGTGATGAATTCAGCTTCGTCGGATGCGAGGTAAAGCGCCGCGTTCGCGATGTCCTGCGGCGTCGAGAAGCGGCCGAGCGGGATCGTCGCGAGGAAGCGGCTGCGGTTCTCGGGGGTATCCTCGCAGCCCATGAATTCGGTCATCAACGCCGTCTCGCCGAGCACGGGGTTGATGCAGTTCACGCGGATGCGGTCGGCGCCGAGTTCGGCCGCGAGCGACTTGCTCGCGGTGATCATCGCGCCTTTCGTGCTGTTGTACCAGACGAGGCCCGGCCGCGGCCGCACGCCGGCCGTCGATGCGACGTTCACGAACACGCCGCCGCCCTGTTCGCGGAAGTACGGCACGAAGGTTTGCACGCACCAGAACAGGCTCTTCATGTTGACCGCGTACACGCGGTCGAATTCGGCTTCCGTCACGTCGAGCACCGGCTTGTTGCGGTGCGTGGTGCCCGCGTTGTTCACGACGATCTGCACCGTATGGAAATCGTCGAGCGCGGCCTGCAGCAGCGCATGCCAGTCGTCCTCTTTCGATACGTCGCCGGCCACCGCGATCGCCTTGCCGCCCGCGAGCGCGATCTCGCTCGCGACGCGCTCGGCTGCCGCGCCGTTCAGGTCGTTGACGACGACGTTCGCGCCTTCGCGCGCATACGTCTTCGCGATGCCTTCGCCGAACCCCGAGCCGCCGCCCGTGACGATGGCTGTCTTGCCGCTCAACCGCATGATGTGTCTCCTCTGCTGGATATGAGTGTCGTCGTGCTTCGGCATGCGGCCGGGCGCTGCCGGCCGCGTGCCGCTTGCCGTTTTCCGCGCGTTCAGCCGTGCCGGATCGCGATCGTCTTCAGCGCGGTGAAGCCGTACAGTGCCTCGAAGCCTTTCTCGCGGCCATGCCCCGAGTGGCCCACGCCGCCGAACGGCAGCTCGACGCCGCCGCCCGCGCCATAGTTGTTGATGAACACCTGGCCTGCGCGCAGGCGTCGCGCAAGACGCATCTGGCGCGCGCCGTCGCGCGTCCAGATGCCCGCGACGAGGCCGTACGGCGTGCCGTTCGCGAGCGCGACGGCTTCGTCTTCGTCGACGAAACGCATCGCGGCGAGCACGGGGCCGAACACTTCCTCCTGCGCGAGCCGGTGTGACGGCGGCACGTCGCGCAACAGCGCGGGCGCCTGGTAGAAGCCGCTTTCGGGCGCGTCGGCGACGACCTGCCCATGCGCGGCCATCGGAATGCCGTCGTGCTGCGCGTCGGACAGGAAATCCCACACGCGCTGCTGCTGCTTCGCATTGATCAGTGGGCCGCAGTCGAGATCGGCGCGGCTCGGGCCGACGCGCAGCCCGTTGAACGCGGTGGCGAGCCGCTCGACAAGCGGCTCGTACACCGCGCGCTCGATCAGCACGCGGCTGCCGGCCGAGCAGGTCTGCCCGCCGTTCTGCACGATCGCCGACACGAGCACGGGCAGCGCCGCTTCGAGATCGGCATCGGCGAACACGATCTGCGGCGACTTGCCGCCGAGTTCGAGCGTGACGGGCACGTGGTTCTCGGCCGCCATCTGCGTGACCAGCTTGCCGGTGGCCGGCGAACCCGTGAACGAGATGTGGTCGATGCCGGGATGACGAGCGAGCGCGGCGCCCGCTTCATGGCCGTAGCCGGTGACGATGTTGAGCGCGCCGGCCGGCAGCCCGGCCTCGGCGGCCAGCTCGGCGACGCGCAGCAACGACAGGCACGCATCCTCGGCCGGCTTGACGACGCAGGCGTTGCCGGCCGCGAGCGCGGCGCCGACGCTGCGCCCGAAGATCTGCATCGGATAGTTCCACGGCACGATGTGGCCCGTGACGCCGTGCGGCTCGCGCACCGTCAGCACGGTATAGCCCGCTTGATAGGGGAGGGTTTCGCCGTGCAGCTTGTCGGCGGCGCCCGCGTAGAACTCGAAGTAGCGCGCGAGCGCGGCTGCGTCGGCGCGTGCCTGTTTCAGCGGCTTGCCGGTGTCGCGCGCCTCGATCGCGGCGAGTTCCTCGAGGGAATTAGCCACGCGCGCCGACAGTCGCATCAGCACGCGGCCGCGCTCGGCGGCGCTGGCGGCGCCCCACGGGCCCGCGAATGCGTCGCGGGCTGCGGCGACCGCACGCTCGATGTCGGGCGCGGTGCCGCGGGCGATCGCTGCGAATGGCTGGCCGTCGGATGGATCGACGACCGCGATGGTTTCCAGTTGTGCGGGCAACGTCCATTCGCCCGCGATGAAGTGCTTCGCCTCTTCCATGCCAGCTCCTGTCGACCCGAGTTAGCGCTTCAGCGCTTACTCGGGTCCCATGCTTTGCGGTCGACCCGAGTTGGCGCTTCGGCGCTTACGCGGGCCCCATGCTTTGCGGTCGCCCCGAGTTAGCGCTTCAGCACTTACGCGGGCCCCATGCTTTGCGGTCGCCCCGAGTCAGCGCTTCAGCACTTACTCGGGCCCCATGCTTCACGGTCGCTCCGAGTCAGCGCTTCAGCACGTACTCAAGCCCCATGCTTCACGATCGCCCGGCGACGGCGCATCGGCGCCGACGCCGATTCCATATAACGCGGCCAGTGGTTCGACGGCCGGGCATCCGGAACGATTATCGGCCGATCGTCATCCGGACGCCACCGGTCGATTGGCTATAATGGCGCATTCCTTTGCGGGACGCCTGCGGCGATGCATCGGCCGCGGCGCCCTGTCCCGAATTCCCATCGACCTACAGAGAGTGCTCATGAGCTTCAATCATGTTCCGGCCGGCAAGGACCTGCCGCAAGATTTCAACGTGATCATCGAGATTCCGGCGCAAAGCGATCCGGTGAAGTACGAGGCGGACAAGGAACTGGGCCTTCTCGTCGTCGACCGCTTCATCGGTACGGGCATGCGCTATCCGGTGAACTACGGCTACATCCCGCAGACGCTGTCGGGCGACGGCGATCCGGTCGACGTGCTGGTGATCACGCCGTTCCCGCTGCTGGCCGGCTCGATCGTGCGTTCGCGCGTGCTCGGCATGCTGCAGATGACCGACGAGTCGGGCGTGGATGCGAAGCTGGTCGCGGTGCCGCACGACAAGGTCTGCCCGATGACGGCAAACCTGAAGTCGATCGACGACGTGCCTGAATACCTGAAGGACCAGATCAAGCACTTCTTCGAGCAATACAAGGCGCTCGAGAAGGGCAAGTGGGTGAAGGTCGAAGGCTGGGCCGGCATCGAAGCCGCGCACAAGGAAATCACCGACGGCGCAGCGAACTACAAAAAGTAAGCGGCGTACCGGCCGACGGCCGGTTCGTGCGAAACGCAAACCGCGCGTGTCTCCTCAGGAGGCCGCGCGGTTTTGTTTTGTGCGCGGCGGGTGTTTGCGCGCGGCGGTGGGCACGGACGCTGGCGACGTGGCAGTGGACGGCGCGTCCTTCGTGCGCTTCGCGCGGCGAGGGGCAACGGAGGCCGCAATGGCCTCGGCGGCTTTGGTTGCTTTCGAGGCAGACGGGCGGCGGCGGGCCGGTGCGGGCGAGGCGCCTTCGCGTCCGTTCGTGGCGGGTTTGCCGCTGGCTGCCGATGTTTTTCCTTTCGACGAAGCGGGCACGGCCGGCTTGTACTTTTTTACCGGGGTGTCGCGCGATGCAGTCTTTCTTGCGACCGCATCGCTGTCCGGCTTCGTGCGCTTCGCGACCGGTGTGGCTTTTGTTGCCTTGGGAGGCTTGGCAGCTTTTCCGGACTTGTCGACCTTCTCGGCTTTCCCTGCCTTTCCGGCCTTCCTGGTGCCTTTGTCCGTCTTCGCCGTCTCAACCGTCTTCGCCGCGCGCTCGACGTTCTCCGCCTTCGCCTTCTTCCGCCCGCGCGCATCGACCTTCTTCAACCCGGCCGCATCGCCACTCGTATCGACGGCCACCACGGCAGGCAGCACCGACTCCAGCGTTCGCACCCCGGCGGCCAGTTCCCGCTTCTGCGCCGCCGTGAGCCGCTTCACCCAGTATTCGGCGCGCGACGCGCTCGACCGGTCGGGCAGCGGAAACGACGCGAGCACCGCACGCGGCTTGCGCGAGCGCGTGTAGCGCGCGCCCTTGCCGGATGCGTGCTCGTCGAAGCGCGCGGCGACGTCGGTCGTGATGCCCGTGTAGACGCTGTCGTCGGCGCATTCGATCAGATACAGAAACCAGGACATGGCAGGGCGGCGGGATGCGAAGCCGCCAGTGTCTCAGAAAAAGCGCCCGTCAACGCCACCGATCGCCGTGTCCGTCACGGAAGCGGCTCGGCGCCGCACCGAGTTCACGCGTGAAGAAGCGCGTGAACGCGCTCGTCGAGCGGAAGCCGACCCGCACGCCGATCTCGCCGATCGGCAGTTGCGTGTTCAGCAGCAGGTCGCGCGCTTCACCGAGCCGTGCCTGTGCGACGAGCGCATGAAATCCGACCGCTTCGCGATGCAGCCGCCGGCGCAGCGTCCAGCGCGACATCGCGAAGCGCGTGCAGACGTGCTCCATCAGCGTGTCGGCCGGCACGTCGACTTCGTCGGACGTGCGCAGCCAGTCGCGCACACATTGCTCGACCGACGAGCCGAATGTCGAGCGGGCGCGCACGCGCTCGCGTGCGGTGTCGGCCGCGTGACGCTGGATGCCGGCGAGCGGCGCGTTGTAGCGCTCGAACGGCGTGTCGAAGCGCGTGGAGCGCAGCACGAGGCGGTTGTGCGCGGCGTCGAACGACACCGGCGCACCGAGCATGTCGCGCAACACGGCGGCGGGCGCGAACGCGCGGCCGGCGAATGCGGCGTCGTCGATGCGCACGTGCGGATCGTATAGGCGCGCGAGCGCCGCAAGGATCGCGAGGTTGGCGAATGCGCTGCCGTCGTGCCGGCCGTCTCCTTCGTTCACGTATTCGAGTGCGATCGCGTCGCCGTTGTCGTGCGCGAAGACCCAGTCGACGTTGCCGATCAGTTCGCGATAGTGCAGGTAGCCGTACAACGCGTCGCGCAGCGTCGCCGCGTTGCACGTGACGCCCGCGAGTTCCGGGAACGGCACGAGCCACGGCACGGCCTGCGGCGGCGGGCGATGCCACGACAGCGGCCATTCGCTCGTCAACTGCATCGCGGCAACGTGCCGGTCGCCCGCGACGCGTCGCGTGTCGTCCGCCAGCTCGGCCGGGCCGATGCCGAGCGTCTCATAAAGCGGCGCGAGATCGATGCCGTTCGCGCGCGCGTCTTCGCACAGCCAGCGGTAGATCCGGACGGATACCGATTTCTGTCGCAACTCCATGTCTGTCTCCCTGTCGTCATGCCGTTCGGGTTTGTCCCCGCTGCGAGAGGTCAACGCATGCTCCTGCCGGCCAAGCATGGTGACCGGTCGATTTTTAGACTCGGACGCTGGAGTGTGGCGACAAGTACAACAGATCGATTCAGGAGGATCAATGAAAACTTCGCTGTTCCGGTGTTCGACGATTGCGTCCGCGTGCACGCTCACGGTGCTGCTCGCGTCGTGCGGCGGCGACGACATTCACGCAGGCCCGGCCGACCCCGATGCCGCGGCCGACCAGCGCGCAGCCGCGCTCGTCGCGCAACTGACGACCGACGAGAAGCTGCAGCTCGTACACGGCACGGGCATGCCCGCGCTCGACATGGGCGGCCCGTTTCCGGCCGACGCGCTGAACGGCGCGAGCTACATCCCGGGCGTGCCGCGGCTCGGCATTCCGGCCGTCAGCAGTGCCGATTCGGCAGGCGGCGTGAACGTGAAGAACGCGCGCGTGACCGCGCTGCCCGCGCCGGTCGCGCTCGCGGCGACGTGGGACCCGGCGCTGGCCGGCACCTACGGCACGCGCATCGCGCTCGAGTTGCGCGCGCTCGGCTTCGCGGAAGGGCTCGGCGGCGGCGTGAATCTCGCGCGCGAGCCGCGCAACGGCCGCACGTTCGAATACATGGGCGAGGATCCGGTGCTGGCAGGCACGCTGAGCGCCGCGCGCACGCAGGCGACGCAGGCGCAGAAGGTGATCGCGACGATCAAGCATTTCGCGTTCAACGACCAGGAAACCAACCGGATGACGATCGATTCGGTCGTCGACGAGCGAACCATGCGCGAGGCCGAACTGCTCGCGTTCGAGATCGGCGTGAAGGACGGCCAGCCGGGCAACGTGATGTGCTCGTACAACAAGCTGAACGGTGTGTATGCGTGCGAGAACCCGTATCTGCTGACCACGGTGCTGAAGAACGAATGGGGCTTCAAGGGCGTCGTGCAGTCGGACTGGGGTGCGACGCATTCGACGGTCGCGGCCGTGCAGGCGGGGCTCGACGAGGAAGAGCCGGGCGCGGCGGACGACAACAACGCGCCGCTCGGCTCGTTCTTCAACACGAAGCTGCGTGCCGCGCTGCAGGCGGGCAGCGTGTCGGCCGCGCGGCTGAACGACATGGTGCAGCGCAAGCTGCGCACGCTGATCCGCATCGGCGTGATGGACGCGCCGCCGAAGCCGGGCGGCGCGATCGACGAAGCGGCCGGCAACGCCGATGCGCTCGCGATCGCGCGGCAATCCGCGGTACTGCTGAAGAACGCGGCCGTGCCGGGCGATGCGCAGCCGGTGCTGCCGCTGGTGGCCGGCGCGCTGAAGTCGGTCGTCGTGATCGGCGGGCATGCGGACGCGGGCGTGCTGTCGGGCGGCGGCTCGGGCGCGGTGCCGGCGATCGACGGCAATGCGGTGACGACCTGCCAGCAACCGGCCGACATGCTGTTCGGCGGCTGTGCGACCTGGTACAAGTCCGCGCCGCTTGCGGCGATTCGCGCGAAGGCGCCGAACGCGTCGGTCAGCTATCTCGACGGGACCGACGCGAATGCCGCGGCGAGCGCGGCCGCGCAGGCCGATGTCGCGATCGTGTTCGCGACGCAGTGGCAGACGGAAGGGCTCGACCTCGCGAGCCTGTCGCTGCCTGATGCGAAGGCCGATCCGTACAACCAGCGGTACGACCAGAACGCGCTCATCGCGGCCGTCGCGGCGAAGGCGAAGCGCGTGATCGTCGTGCTCGAGAACGGCAGCCCCGTGCTGATGCCGTGGCTCGCGAACGTGCATGGTGTGCTCGAAGCGTGGTATCCGGGCGCGCAGGGCGGTCAGGCGATCGCCGACCTGTTGTTCGGCGATGCAAACCCGTCGGGCCGGCTGCCGCTGACGTTCCCGAAGCAGGAGGCCGACCTGCCGCAGGCGACGATCGATCCGGCGCGCACGCAGACCGTCTATGCGGAAGGGCTCGCGTACGGCTATCGCTGGTTCGACGCGAAGGCGATCGAGCCGTTGTTCCCGTTCGGCTACGGGCTGTCGTACACGACGTATGGTTTGTCGGCGATGTCCGCGCAGGCCGATGCAGCGGGCAACGTGACGGTCGGCGTGACGGTGAAGAATACGGGCGCGCGGGCCGGGGCGCAGACGGTGCAGATCTACGCGGCGCTGCCTGCGTCGCTCGGCGAGCCGCCGAAGCGGCTCGTCGGCTGGACCAAGGTTGCGCTGCAGCCGGGCGAGGCGCGTACCGTCAGCGTCGCGGTGCCGGCGCAGCGCTTTGCGGTCTGGGATGCGAATGCGCATGCGTGGCGGATCGCGGCGGGCAGCTACGGGCTGTCGGTGGCCGCTTCGTCGCGCGATCCGCAGGCGTTGTCGCAGACGGTGACGCTCGCTGCGCACTGACCCTGACGCGGCCGTATGGCTTGCGGCGAGGCCGATCGTGGTCTCGCCGCAAGCCGGTGGGCGTGATGACGCTACGCGGTGCCGCGCCGAAACGGATCGTGTTCGCGCAATTCGTCGACGTACGCGTGGATATGGTCGGTCTCGCGTTCGAGAAAGCGCGCGACGGCGTCCGAGAACGCCGGGTGCGCGAGCCAGTGCGCGGAGTGCGTGACGGTCGGCAGGAAGCCGCGCGCGAGCTTGTGTTCGCCCTGCGCGCCGCCTTCGAACGTGTCGAGCCCGGCCTCGATGCAGAATTCGAGCAACTGGTAATAGGCCGTTTCGAAATGCAGGCACGGCACCTGTTCGACCGCACCCCAGTAGCGGCCGTACAGCGTGCCGCCGCCGCGTTCGCCGCGCCGGTAGACGGCGAGCGCACTCGCGATCGGCTGGCCGCCGGCTTCCGCGATCACGAGCAGCAGGTTCTCGGGCATCGTCGCGCCGATCGTGCGGAAGAAATCGAGGTTCAGGTACGGGCTCGAATAGTGTTCGCGATAGGTCTGCCGGTAGCAGCGCGAGAAGAAGCGCCAGTCGGCGTCGGTGATCTGGTCGCCGGTCAGCCGGCGGAACGTCACGCCCGCGTCGTGCACCTTGCGCCGCTCCGCGCGGATGTTCTTGCGCTTCTTCTGCTCGAGCGTGCCGAGGAAATCGTCGAAGTGACGGTAGCCGTCGTTGATCCAGTGGAACTGCACACCTTCACGCAGCATCATCCCCATCGATTCGAGCAGCGCCGCTTCGTCGCCGGTCGGGAACAGCACGTGCAGCGACGACACGTCGCTCTGCTCGGCGAACGCGAGCAGCGTGGCCGCGAGCCGGCGGCGCGCGTCGTCGTCGGCCGCGAGCAGGCGCGTGCCCTGCACCGGCGTGAACGGCACCGCGCACAGCAGCTTCGGGTAGTAGGGCAGGTCGTTGCGCTGGTACGCGTCGGCCCAGGCCCAGTCGAACACGTATTCGCCGTACGAATGCTGCTTCGCGTAGACGGGTGCGGCAGCCGCGAGGCGGCCGGTGCGCTCGTCGGTCAGCGTGACGAAGTGCGGCGACCAGCCGGTATCGTCGACCGCGCAGCGCGCGATGTGCAGCGCGTCGAGGAATTCGTGGCGCAGGAAGGGCGTCGGCTGCGCGTCGCGGGCGAGCAGCGCGTTCCATTCGTCGGCCGGCACCTCCGCGGGGGACGACAGGATGCCCGTGCGATAATCGATGCGTTCGTGTTTCAAGCGTGAATCCGTACTGTTCTGTGTCACCGGATGCGACGGCCTGCGCGGCCCGCACCGGGACGATTTCGTCAGCCGTTCAGGGCGCGCCGCCAGGCTGCGCCGATCCCGCCATGAAGACCCGACTCGCTCTCGCCCAGATCAACGTCACCGTCGGCGATTTCGCCGGCAACATCGCGCGGATCGTCGCGGCCGCGCGCGCCGCGCACAACGATGGTGCGCAGCTGATGGTCGCACCCGAACTCGCGCTGTCCGGCTATCCGCCGGAAGACCTGCTGCTGCGGCCCGCGTTCTATGCGGCGGCGGCCTCGGCACTCGACGCGCTCGCCGATGCGCTGAAGGCGTTCGACGGGCTCGCGGTGCTGGTCGGCCATCCGCTGCGCGGCGCGGGCGACGGCGCGCACGCGTCAGCCGTCGATGGTAATGCAAACCGCCCGATCGAGCGCGGCGTGCCGCCCGTCGATACCTACAACGCGGTATCGCTGATCGTCGGCGGCAAGATCGTCGGCACCTACCGCAAGCAGGATCTCCCCAACGCCGAGGTCTTCGACGAGAAGCGCTATTTTGCGACGGACGCCGAGCCGCTCGTGTTCGAGCTGAACGGCGTGAAATACGGCGTGATCATCTGCGAGGACGCGTGGCACGCATCGGCCGCGCAGATCGCGAAGGCGGCCGGCGCGCAGGTGCTGCTGATTCCGAACGGCTCGCCGTACCACATGAACAAGGACGCGGTGCGCATCGACATCCTGCGCGCGCGGATTCGCGAAACCGCGCTGCCGATGGTGTACGTGAACCTCGTCGGCGGCCAGGACGAGCTCGTATTCGACGGCGGCTCGTTCGTGCTCGACGCGCAGGGCGCGCTCGTCGCAAAGATGCCGCAGTTCGACGAAGGGCACGCGATCGTCGAATTCGACGGCGCGCGGCCGCTGCCGGGTGCGATCGCGCCCGAGCTGTCGACGGACGCGCAGGTGTACCGCGCGCTCGTGACGGGCGTGCGCGACTACATCGGCAAGAACGGCTTTCCGGGCGTGCTGATCGGGCTGTCGGGCGGCGTCGATTCGGCGCTGGTGCTGGCCGTCGCATGCGATGCGCTCGGGCCCGAGCGCGTGCGCGCGGTGATGATGCCGTCGCGCTTCACGGCCGACATCTCGACCACCGACGCGGCGGAAATGGCGCGGCGCGTCGGCGTGCGCTACGACGAGATCGCGATCGCACCGATGTTCGATGCCTTCCGCGTATCGCTCGCGGGCGAGTTCGCGGGCCGCGCGGAAGACGCGACCGAGGAGAACATCCAGGCGCGCATCCGCGGCACGCTGCTGATGGCGCTGTCGAACAAGTTCGGCTCGATCGTGCTGACGACCGGCAACAAGAGCGAGATGGCGGTCGGCTACTGCACACTGTACGGCGACATGGCCGGCGGGTTCGCGGTGATCAAGGATCTCGCGAAGACGCTCGTGTACCGGCTTTGCCGCTATCGCAACGAAACGGCCGACTACCCGCTGTGCGACGTGATTCCCGAGCGGATCCTCACCCGCGCGCCGTCGGCCGAGCTGCGCGAGAACCAGACCGACCAGGACAGCCTGCCGCCGTACGACGTGCTCGACGCGATCATGCGGATGTACATGGAAGAGGACCGGCCGCTCGCCGAGATCGTCGCGGCCGGTTATGCGCAGGCCGACGTCGAACGCGTGACGCGGCTCATCAAGATCAACGAATACAAGCGCCGCCAGGCGCCGATCGGCATTCGCGTCACGCATCGCGCCTTCGGGCGCGACTGGCGCTACCCGATCACGTCACGTTTTACCGAACGTCTCGATTGAGCCGTGCTGGGCCGCATGCGGCTCGCAGGCTTACAATCGGGGTCGCGATTTTTCATCCAAACGAGCATTGGGGGACAACCACCATGAAACGCATCACTGCCATCATCAAGCCGTTCAAGCTGGACGAAGTCCGCGAAGCGCTCGCCGAAGTGGGTCTCACGGGCCTGACCGTGACGGAAGTGAAGGGCTTCGGCCGCCAGAAGGGCCATACCGAGCTGTATCGTGGCGCCGAATACGTCGTCGACTTCCTGCCGAAGATGAAGATCGAGGTGGTCGTCGCGGAAGCGCAGGTCGACCAGGTGATCGACGCGGTGATCGGCGCGGCGCGCACCGGCAAGATCGGTGACGGCAAGATCTTCGTGTCGGATGTCGAGCGCGTGATCCGCATCCGTACCGGCGAAGAGAACGAAGCGGCCGTCTGAGCACCGTATTCGTCGATGGGCCCTAGGCCCACCAATAAAAAACGGTGCGATACCCGGTTGGGTACCGCACCGATACGCGCCTCTCGCAGCAGCGTGGAAAACGTCGTTGAATCGATTCTTTGAGAACGGCGCCTGATCAGAACAGGTGCTGGATACCCGCGTAGACGCCGGTCTGGCTGCCGCCCGGATTCGGGTTGCCCGTCGACACGGCCGTACCGGCGCCGTTCGCGTTCAGGCCGAAGTTGGCGTTCTTGCTGTTGCGCACCGTCGCGACCTGCAGGTCGAACAGCGTGCGCTTCGAGATGTTGTACGAGCCGCCGACCGTGTAGATGTTCGCGTTGCCGCCGCCGTGGTTCGCGTTCACGTGATACACGGCCGCGATCAGCGCCGCTGCCGGCGTTGCCTGCCACGTCACGCCGCCCCAGACCTGCTGGGTGCCCGTCACGCCGGCGTTCACTGCCGGGCCGCCGCTGCCGTCCGCGCGCGATGCCTGGTAGGCCGCTTGCACCTTGAACTGGCCGAGGAACACGTTCACGCCCGCGAAGTATTCACGCGAGTAGTTGAACACGTCCGAGAAGCGGCCGTTGCTGTCGCGCGTTTCGTCGTAGATGCCGCGCAACTGGAACAGCGAATTCGTATAGGTGACCTGTGCGCCGGCTGCACGGCCCGGTTGGCCGGCCGTCGTGTTGCCGTTGAAGCTGGTCGAGTTCGAGAACGAGAACTGGCCGTAGAAGTCGAGGCCGTAGAACTGCGGCGACTGGTACGACACGTTGTTGCTGGTCTTGTTCCAGTTGCGGCCGCGAACCAGCGATGCCGTCGACCAGGCCGACTGGCCGAACGGGTCGAAGTCCCACACGCCGTTGGCGATCGCGAGCTCGCGACCCAACAGCAGCGTACCGTAGCGGTCGTTGGAGATGCCGACCGTCGCATAACGATCCCAGATCGAGCCGCTGAAGCCGCCCGTCATCGTGTTGAACGCGCCTTCGAGGTGGAACAGGACCTTGTTGCCGCCGCCGATGTCCTCGGTGCCCTTCAAGCCCCAGAGGCTCGTGCCCCAGTCGCCGCTTTCCGCGCGCACTTGGTGGCCGTTTTGCAGGCCGTTCATGTACTCGATGCCGGCATCCAGGCGGCCATACAGCGTGACGCTGCTCTGCGCGTGCGCCGTCACCACCCCAGCAGCCATCAGCGCGGCCGCGACCAAAGCTTTCTTCATCATCTCCTCCATACCCTGTCAAAAAGTCAACCCAGACTGCACGAGATGCCCGGAGCGCGAGCGCCGGGCAAAAGCGGGATAACCAGGGAGACCTCGTGCAGGGCCGGTAAGCGCAGCACGCGGGCAAGCGGACGGAAGACCGTTGAGCGGTCCCGCGCAGCCGGGTCGGCCTGCGGGGTCTCCTTGTAGTGTCGTGAAGCTAAACTACATTTCACGAACTTCGTTTTGCTACTTTGGTTACTAATTTAGCAAAAATACAATTTTGTGGCGATGGAAATCGTTGTTTGACTAACACCTGTCGTCAAATTGCCATGCAACACGGTGCGCAACAGGTGGGGCAAGGGTTTGCAATTAACGGAAAACCCTTGTCCCGCAAGGGAGACACGAATTTCACAAACAGGGGTCAAGGATTGCCACTATTGACGTTGCGGGGCGCGCGGGCGTAAGCGCCAAATGCGAGAAATTGGTAGGTATTTCGTAATGTCGGGGCGGCTGCCGGACGTCGCCGGCCGCTGCCTGTAGCGCTTGCCCGGCAACGCGCAGCGCGGTGTGCCAACGTGTGCCGGTCAGGCGGTGGCCGGCTTCGCGTCGAGCAACTGCGCGCGAATCCAGCGATGCGCATCGGTGCGCGCATGCTTCGCGTGCGAGTAGACCTTCACGGTGTAGCGGGGGATCTCGAACGGCGCGGGAAAGATGCGGATCGGCGTCGCGTGCCGCAGCGCCTGCGCGGCGCGGTTCGGCAGGGTCATCAGGAGTGCAGATTCGGCGATCACGAACGGCGCGGCCAGCACGCTCGGCAGCTGCACGGCGACCTGCCGCGCGAGGCCGAGCCGGTCGAGCACGTGGTCGACGACGCCGCGCGACTCGTTCCACGGCGTGACGACCACGTGGCGCGCCGCCAGGTACTGGTCGAGCGTCAGCCGCCGGTGGATGTCCGGATGCGTGGCGCTCGCGATCACGACGTAGTCGTCGGAGAACCAGTCGAAGTCCTCGATGCCCGGCGCGTCGGCCGCCGATTCCTCGTGATAGCCGAGCGCGAAATCGATGCGGCCGGCCGCGAGTTCGTCGACCGAGATCTTCCGGTCGGAATGCACGACGCGGATCCGCAACTGTGGCGCGACATGCTGGATACGCGCGAGAAATGCCGGCAGCACCGCGAACGCCGTGTAGTCGGTCGCTGCGAACACGAACGTGCGGTCGCTTTGCGCGGGATCGAAGCGGCGCGCGCGGGCGAGCCCCTTCGACATCGCGTCGAGCGCGTCGCCGGCCCAGGTGGCGATGTCGTCGGCGCGCACGGTCGGCTGCATCTCGTTGCCGAGGCGCACGAACAGCGCATCGCCGATCGCGTCGCGCAGCCGCGCGAGCGCGTGACTCAGGGCGGACGGGCTCAACGCGAGCTCGTGCGCGGCCGCGGCGACGGACCGGTGGCGGTACAGCGCGTCGAACACGAGCAGCAGGTTCAGGTCGAGGCGGCGCAGATCGGGATGCATCATGTTCAGGTCTGGATGAAGAAACTGCACTTCCTGCAGGAGCAGCATGAACGTAGCATGACGATCTGATTGGCGCCAGCGCGGGTGCGCGGCGCCGCTTTCCGTTTCAAGTCCGGGCCGTAGGAGGGCTCAAATCGTGCAAATCGACATCCGTTCCGCCACCGTCGCCGACGTGCCGCAGATCCTGCGTTTCATTACCGAGCTGGCCATCTACGAGAAGGCGGAACACGAGGTGATCGCGACGCCCGCGTCGCTCGAGCGCAGCCTGTTCGGCGAAGGCTCGCCGGCGCGCGCGCTGATCTGCGAGGTCGACGGCGAGCCGGCCGGCTTCGCCGTGTACTTCTTCTCGTATTCGACGTGGCTCGCCCGGCAGGGGCTGTATCTCGAGGATCTGTATGTATCGCCGCGTTTTCGCGGCGCGGGCGCAGGGCTGCGGCTCTTGAAGGCGCTCGCGCGGATCGCGGTGGAGTCGGGCTGCGGGCGTTTCGAGTGGAGCGTGCTCGACTGGAACGAGCCGGCGATCCGCTTCTACGAGAGCGTCGGTGCGGCGCCGCAGAGCGAATGGGTGCGTTACCGGCTCGCGGGCGACGAGTTGCGCGCGTTCGCCGACGCCGCACCGGTCGACGCCGCATAACGCCGCGTCAATGCAAAACGGGCGCCGCGCGGCGAACCGCGGGGCGCCCGTTCACGCGTCGCGACGCGTGGCGTGCTGCATGCGATGTTACTTGAGGCTGCCCGACAGGAACCCGCGCAGGCGCTCGCTCTTCGGGTTCGCGAACACCTCGGACGGCACGCCTTCTTCCTCGACGCGGCCCTGGTGCAGGAACATCACGTGGTTCGACACGTTGCGGGCAAAGCCCATCTCGTGCGTGACGACGATCATCGTGCGGCCTTCCTCGGCCAGCTTCTGCATCACCTTCAGCACTTCGCCCACCAGCTCCGGGTCGAGCGCGGAAGTCGGCTCGTCGAACAGCATCACGTCCGGATGCATCGCCAGCGCGCGTGCAATGGCCACGCGTTGCTGCTGGCCGCCCGACAGGTGCGACGGATACTGCTTCTCGACGCGCGGCGCGAGGCCGACTTTCTCGAGATACGTGCGCGCACGTTCCTCGGCTTCCTTCTTCGGGATGCCGAGCACGTTCACGGGCGCTTCCATCACGTTCTCGATCACGTTCATGTGCGACCAGAGATTGAAGTGCTGGAACACCATCGACAGCTTGGTGCGCACGCGCTGCAGCTGCTTCGGATCGGCCGCGCGCAGCGCGCCGGTCTTGTCCTTCGTGGTGCGCACTTCCTCGCCGTCGACGACGATGCGGCCCGCATTCGGCTGCTCGAGGAAGTTGATGCAGCGGAGCATCGTGCTCTTGCCGGAACCCGACGAGCCGATCACGCTGATCACGTCGCCCGAGTTCGCCTTCAGCGACACGCCCTTGAGCACCTCGTTGTCGCCGTACCGCTTGTGCAGATCGTCGACGAAAAGCTTCTGAGTCTGGGAATTCATCAATAGTCCTGCGAAAACTTACTTGCCTTGCGGGCGCAGATACGCGAGCCAGCGGCGCTCGGCCTGGCGGAACAGCCAGACGAGCGTGAACGAGATCACGAGATAGAGCAGGGCGGCAATGCCGAACGCATGGAACGACATGTAGGTCGCCGAGTTCACGTCGCGGGCGATCTTCAGGATGTCCGGCACGGTCGCCGTGAACGCGACGGTGGTCGCGTGCAGCATCAGGATCACTTCGTTGCTGTACAGCGGCAGCGCGCGGCGCAGCGCCGACGGCAGGATCACGCGGCGGTACATCGTGAAGGAGGACATCCCGTACGCGCGCGCGGCTTCGATCTCGCCGTAGGAGGTCGCCTTGATCGCGCCTGCGAAGATCTCGGTGGTGTACGCGCAGGTGTTCAGCGTGAACGCGAGCAGCGTGCAGTGCATCCCGTCGCGGAAGAACGCGTCGAGCATCGGCGTGCCGCGCACGACCTGCAGGCTGTAGAGGCCCGTGTAGCAGAGCAGCAGCTGCACGTAGAGCGGCGTGCCGCGGAACACGTACGTATAGAGCCACACGGCGCCCGACAGCCACTTCTTCTTCGACACGCGCGCGACCGCGAGCGGCACCGACAGGCAGAAGCCGAGGCCGATCGACACGACCAGCAGCCACAGCGTGATCGCGACACCGGTGATGCGGTAGCCGTCGGTGAAGAGGTAGTTGCGCCAGTATTCTTGGATGAGGTCGATCATAGGTCAGCCTTGCGGACGCCGGTCGAGTAGCGCTTTTCGAGCCACATCAGCACGAAGTTCGAGATCGTCGTGATCGCGAGGTAGACGGCCCCCGCGATCAGCGTGAAGAAGAAGAACCGCAGCGTGCCCTTGCCGGCGTCCTGCGACGCCTTCACGACGTCGGCCAGGCCGATGATCGACACGAGCGCGGTCGACTTCACGAGCACCTGCCAGTTGTTGCCGATCCCCGGCAGCGCGAAGCGCATCATCTGCGGGAACATGACCCGCGTGAACACCTGCCAGTTCGTCATCCCGTACGCGCTGCCGGCTTCGAGCTGGCCGCGCGGCACCGACAGGAACGCGCCGCGGAACGTCTCGGTGAAATACGCGCCGTAGATGAAGCCGAGCACGAGCACGCCGGCGAGGAACGGGTCGATGTCGATCTGGTCCCAGCCGAGCGCGTCGGTCGCCATGTTCAGCCAGATCTGCAGGCTGTAGAACAGCAGCAGCATCAGCACGAGGTCGGGCACGCCGCGGATCAGCGTCGTGTAGACGGTGCCGACACCGCTCGTGAAGCGGTTGCGCGACAGCTTCGCGCCCGCGCCGAGCAGGCCCAGCAGGAACGACAGCGCAAGCGAAAGCACCGCCAGTTTGACGGTTTGCCAGGTGCCAGCGAGGATCAGCGGGCCGTAACCTTGTAGAAACATATGTGGTCCCTGGTGTGGTCCTTTAGGGCGCACGCGGTGCGCCGCGAAAGACGCGCCCGCCAAGCTGCGCGGAACGCCCCGTACGTATCATGACCGTCCGCCCCGGCGTCGGTGCCGGGCCCGCCCGTCGCGCGAGCGGCGGGCAAGGGGGCGGGCGGCGCGTGGTTGACTGTCTGTACTGCGCGGATACGGGGCCGCCCCCGCATCCGTTGTCTCTTCTTTTCGTTGCTCAGCGGGCCGAAGCCGAATAGACGCTGAACGCGAAATACTTGTGCGACAGCCGGTCGTACGTGCCGTCCTTGTGCATGTCGGCCAGCGCCTTGTTGATCTTGAGCTTCAGGTCCGTATCTTCCTTGCGCAGGCCGATCGCGGTGCCGTCGCCGATCGTCTTCGGATCCTTCACTTCCGGCCCGGCAAACGCGAAACCCTTGCCGCGCGGCGTGCGCAGGAAGCCGTAGTCGGCCTGCAACTCGTCCTGCAGCGTCGCGTCGAGGCGGCCCGAGCCGAGATCGGCGTAGACCTGGTCCTGGTTCTGGTAAGGAATGATCGTCACGCCCTGCGGCTCCCAGTAGGTCTTCGCGTAGGTTTCCTGCGTCGAGCCCTGCTCGACGCCCACGCGCTTGCCCTTCAGCGAGGCGATCGTCGGCAGCAACGGCGAGCCGGTCTTCGCGATCATCCGCGCCGGCGCGTCATAGACCTTGTCGGAGAAGTCGATCTGTTCGCGGCGCTTGTCCGTGACGGTCAGCGACGACACGATGACGTCGTACTTCTTCGCCTTCAGCGCCGGGATGACTCCGTCGAGATCCTGCGCCACCCACACGCATTTCACGTTGATCCGCTTGCAGATTTCCTTGGTGAGATCGACGTCGAAACCGACGATCTCGCCGCTCGGCGCGGTCGACTCGAACGGCGGGTAGCTGGCGTCGACGCCGATCCGCACGGTCTTCCACTCCTTCGCGAAGGCGCTGCCCGCCATGAGGGCGAGGGCGGCGCACAGGGCGGCCTTCTTCATTTCCATCCTTCTGTTGCTGACTTTTCGGGAGCGCTCGCGGCCGGTCGAACCGGGCGCCGCGGCGTATTCTAGACGGCCAAAATTCGCCGATCGGCGCTCTGGCGATGGCGGCCGCCGGAACGGCGAACGCCAAAAGGGCGGTATTTTACCCGAACGCGATACCCGCAAACCGGCAATCCGGGCCGACCGGTCGATTCTTCGACGCATTGATCCGGTTGTTGCGACAATCATTGTATTTGCAATGGACATTGCATTGATTGCATTCGCAGGTGCAACGATGCGGTGCGCAGGCGGCGGATTGTGGCGCGATTGGCACACTCATACAGTGGCGGCATGCCACAACAACGCATCTCACGGAGTGTCCGTCCCATGTTTCAGATTCGCCGCGCCGCCGATCGCGACCAGCGTAGCCAGGGTTGGCACGAATTCCATCACAGCTTTCCTTGTGGGGCCGGCCGGGGCGGTTCGCCGGTCTTCGGCGCGTTGCGTGAACTGAACGAGGAATGCATCGCGCCGACCCGCGGCTACGGGATGCGGCCGTACCGGGACGCGGAAATCGTCACCTACGTGCTCGACGGCGCGCTCGCGCATCGCGACAGCCTCGGCAACGGCGCGATCGTCCGCGCGGGCGGCGTGCAGCGCATGAGCGCCGGCTCCGGCGTGATGCTGAGCGAAACCAATGCATCGTGTGACGAGCCGTTGCACCTGCTGCGGATCTGGCTTGCGCCAGCCGGGGCGGGCGGCCGGCCCGGCTACGTGCAGACGCGCTTCGCCGACGACGAGAAACGCGGCCGGCTGCGGCTCGTCGCGGCGCCGGATGGTGGCGACGGCGCGCTGCCGATGTGTGCGGACGCACGCATCTTTACGGGGCTGATCGACGGCGACGAGGCGACGGCGTTCGACGTACCGGCCGGACGCCGCGCCTATGTGCATGTGGTGCGCGGCGACGTCGAGGTGAACGGTCGCGCGCTGGCTGCGGGCGACGGCGCGCGGATCGGAGGCGTGGACGCGGTGGCGTTCGCGCGCGGCCGGGCGGCCGAGGTGCTGCTGTTCGACGTCGCCTGAAACGCAAAAAAGGGGACGCGGGCCGGTGCCCGCGTCCCCTTCGATGCCGCTCCGCGGAGCGGCCCGCAGGCTTACTGCGCCGGCGCCGACGCGGCCTTGGCCGCACGATGCTGCTCCCAGCGCTCCTTCATCTTCTCGTGGCGCTGCTCCATCTTCGCGAACTGCTGCTTGAGCGCCGTGCTGACCGTGGTCTTCTGCTGGTCGTTCAGCCCGTTGTAGAACGCGAGCCATGCGGCGGACGTCTGCTCGCGCAGCTGCGCGTTCTGCTGCTCGGCCTGCTGGCGGGCGGTGTGCATCGCGTTCAAGTCGAGAATCGGCTGGTTCTGCTGCGCCTTGAACTGCTCGCGCATCTGCTCGTGGCTCTTGCGCATCGCATCACGGTTCTGCTTCATCGTGTTGATGGCCGTCTGCCATTGTTGTTCCTGCGACGCGTTGAGCTTCAGCTGGTCGTGCAGTTTCATGATCACGCCGAACGGGCCGCCGTCGTGCCCGCCGTGCATCTGGTGGGCGCCAGGGCCGCCCGGAGGCGGCATGTCGTTGGGCTGCGCGGCGTGTGCGGTGCCGAATGCGAGAGCGAGCACGGTGGCGGCCGCGATGGCCACGCGGGAAGTCTTCTTATACATTTCAGAAACTCCTTGTATCCAAAGGGTCCGGCGATGCGGTACCGGGCAAGCCGTGTACCGCATCCGGTAAGACGCAGGTTAGCGATGCGGACCCCGGCTGGTGTTACGTGGGGCGGTGGCCGGGTTACCGCGCATTACAGTTCCCTTGCGCCGTAACCCGCAGTAACCCTTTCGTCCCTTTGTTTCGTTCTTTGACTCCGCCCTCGCGCGGTAAACTTCGAGCCATGACTACCCAGATCCTCATCGTCGACGACGACCAAGAACTCCGAGACCTGCTGCGCGACTACCTCGTGCGCCAGGGGATGGAAGTGTCCGTGCTGCACGACGCGGCCACGCTCGAGAAGCGCCTTGAGCGCGAGCGGCCCGACCTGATCGTGCTGGACCTGATGATGCCGGGCGTCGACGGCCTGACCGCGCTGCGCCAGCTGCGCGCGGCCGGCGACGATATCCCCGTGATCATGCTGACCGCGCGTGCGGACGACGTCGACCGCATCGTCGGGCTCGAGCTCGGCGCGGACGACTACCTCGGCAAGCCGTTCAACCCGCGCGAGCTGCTCGCGCGCGTGCAGGCCGTGCTGCGCCGCCGCCGCGCGACGCCGTCGGCGGCGGCACCCGAACAGCGCGAGCCGTTCGCGTTCGGCCGCTTCGTGCTCGACTTCCAGGCGCGCACGCTGTCGGTCGACGGCAAGCCCGCCACGCTGTCGAGCAGCGAATTCGCGCTGCTGAAGATCTTCGTGAACCATGCGCTGCGCACGCTCACGCGCGAGCGGCTGCTCGAGCTGCTGCACGGGCCCGAGTACGACGGCACCGACCGCGGCATCGACGTCCAGGTATGGCGTCTGCGCCGCATCCTCGAAACGGATCCGTCGACGCCGCGCTTCATCCAGACGGTCCGCGGGCGCGGCTATGTGTTCGTGCCCGACGGCGAGGCCCATGCGCAAACCCATTGATTCACTGTTCGGGCGGCTGGCGCTGCTCGTCATCGGTGTCCTGCTCCTGTCGCACTTCGCGTGGTTTTTCGCGATGCGGCTCGAGCGCAGCCAGATGCAGACGCGCTACGCGGTCGAAGAGGCCGCGTTCCTGGTCGACGCGGTGCGCCAGCACGTCGAGCGCACGCCCGACCAGCCGTTGCCATCGCGTGTGCGGCTCGTGACACCGGGCAGCGCCGACGTGCCGAATGGCGATCCGTCGAGCCTGCCGGCGGCGCTCAAGCGGTTCCGCGACGACGTGAGCGAGCGGATGCCGCCCGGCACGCGCGTCGAGATCGGTGCGCCCGGCCATCCGCCCGTGCTGTGGGTGAAGGAGCCGACCGACCGCAACTGGATCGTGGTGCCGGTGCAACCGCTGCGGCCGCCGCGCTCGCTCGACCGGATGCTGCTGTGGCTCGGCACGATCTTCTCGGCCGGCGTGATCGCCGCGCTGTTCGCGGCGTGGCAACTGCAGCAGCCGCTGCGGTCGCTCGCACGTGCGGTTGCGCGCTTCGGCCGCGGCCAGCCGGTGCCGCCGCTGCGCGAGCGCGGCCCGCGCGAGCTGCGCCAGCTCACGCATGGCTTCAACCAGATGGTGGAGCAGGTGTCGCAGGCCGAGAGCGACCGGGCAGTGATGCTGGCCGGCGTGGCGCACGACCTGCGCACGCCGCTTGCGCGGATGCGGCTGCGGGCGGAAATGATGGACGACGTCCGGTTGCGCGACGGGGTGGTGCGCGACGTCGATTCGATGTCGCATATCGTCGATCAATTCCTGGTGTTTGCACACGGCGGCTCCGATCGCAGCGAACCGGTGCCGGTCGATCAGGCGTGCGAGCGGATCGCGCGCAGCTACCGTGCGGTCGCGCCGAACGCGCCGACGGTCCAGACCCGGCTCGACGCCGACCCGGGCTTCCGGCTGCCGACGGCGACGCTCGACCGGATCCTGTCGAACCTGCTGGACAACGCGCATGCGTACGGTGCGCCGCCCGTGCTGGTGGAGACGGCGCGCACGCCGGCCGGCTACGTGCTGTCGGTCAGCGACAGCGGCGGCGGGATCGCGCCGCGCGACCTCGCGGCGGCGACGCGGCCGTTCGTGCGGCTCGACCCCGCGCGCGGCGGGAACGGCCACAGCGGGCTCGGGCTCGCGATCGTCGAGCGGCTCGTACTCAGGCTGGGTGGGGCGTGCGACATCGGCAACCGCCCCGAAGGCGGCCTGCGCGTCTCGATGACATTCCCGTTCGAGGTCGTGCCGAAGGACGAGCCCCACGCACAGGCCGCATAAGCGGCTGCGGCGCCAACCCGGCCGGGCTGGCGCCGCGCGGCATCATTCGAACAGCGTGCCGAGCGTTTCGGCCGCGTTGCTGTCGATGGTGTTGTAGGTCACGGTGGTGGCCTCGAAGATATAGACGGTCGTGTACCGGCCGAGGCGCTCCAGGATTTCCTCCTGCAGCGATTCAGGCACGACGTTCATGTTCAGGTACCACGCCGTCGACGACAGCCGCGTCTGGAACGACCCGTACTCCTGCATCAGTTCGTAGAACGCGTCGGCATCCTGATCGCGGCAGACGATCACCAAGTTTCCTGCCATTCCCTTTCCTCCCGCTCGTCGATCGATCCCCAGGGCCTGTTGACAGAAGGAACGCGCATGCGTTGCCATCAGAACGGCCGCCACCGACCCCAAGGGCCAGCCCCGATCATACCCGCATAGTCATATCCGGCTGGTGACGCTGGACAGGGTTTGTGCGCGCGTGCGGCTGGCGGGTTCCCGGCCGGGCCGGATCACGGCATAATTCGGGCCTGCATGCCGGCCGAAGGACTGCGGCCGGGCTGCTCGAACCGCGCATCCGCCATCCGCCCGCGCGCCAGGCACGATCCGTGCGCCGCCTGCGCCGTTCCCGGACGGTTGTACCTGAAATACAGGTTGGTGTAGTGTCGTGCCGTCGCGGGCCGACTCGTCGGGGCGCGGCAGCGCACGCACGCAAGGCGCCTCGCGCTCGCGCGCGATCGTCAGTCAATCGAATTACCGCATCCGTGCGCTTTGCCATGAATCAACATCGACTGCCGGCTTCGTTCGGCCTTACCGGGGAGGGCGCCTGATGGACGTCGGATTCTTCAATCCGAACCGGACCGCCAACGCGTCCGCGTGGCGCGTTCTGCCGAACCGGTGGGACTTCATCGCGTTTCCGCTGATCATCTGCCTGATCGCGATGGCGGTCGTCGGTTTCCACGAAACGATGGCGCCGATCGGCACCCTGCAGACGCAGAAGATCTCGCTCGACCCGTCGAACCTGCCCGAATACGCGTTGCGCACCACGCTGCGGATGCTTGCCGCGATGGTCGCGTCGCTCGTGTTCACGCTCGTGTACGGCACGCTCGCGGCCAAGAGCCGGCGTGCGGGCATGGTGCTGATCCCGATCCTCGACATCCTGCAGTCGGTGCCGGTGCTCGGCTTCATCTCGTTCACCGTCACGTTCTTCCTCGCGCTGTTCCCGAGCCGCGTGCTCGGCGCCGAGCTCGCGGCGATCTTCGCGATCTTCACGAGCCAGGCGTGGAACATGACGTTCAGCTTCTACCAGTCGCTGCGCACCGTGCCGCGCGACCTCGACGAAGTGTCGCGCGGTTTCCACCTGACGTCGTGGCAGCGCTTCTGGAAGCTCGAGGTGCCGTTTTCGATGCCGGGCCTGATCTGGAACATGATGATGTCGATGTCGGGCGGCTGGTTCTTCGTCGTCGCGTCGGAGGCGATCACCGTCGGCAACCAGACCATCACGCTGCCGGGCGTCGGCGCGTATCTCGCGCAGGCGATCTCGGACAAGAACCTCGGTGCGATCGGCTGGGTGATCCTCACGATGACGGTCGTGATCGTCGCGTACGACCAACTGCTGTTCCGCCCGCTGATCGCGTGGGCCGACAAGTTCCGGATGGAGAACACCGCGTCGGGCGATGCGCCGCAATCCTGGCTGCTCGACCTCGTGCGCCGCACGCGCCTGATTCATCAGCTGCTCGTGCCGGCCGGCTGGTTCTTCGCGAAGGCCGCGCGGATTCCGCTGCGCTTGCCGCTGTCGGGTGCGATGCGCTTCTCGCTGCCGAAAGTCGAGAGGAAGGCATCACGCACGGTCGACATCGCGTGGGCGATCCTCGTGCTGATCGGCACGGCCTATATCGTGTGGCGCGTCATCAGCTTCGTGTCGACCGGCGTGACGATGGCCGAGGTCGGCCATGTGCTCGTGCTCGGGCTCGTCACGCTGCTGCGCGTGGTCGTGCTGATCGCGATCGCGTCGGTGATCTGGGTGCCGATCGGCGTGTGGATCGGGCTGCGCCCGCGGCTCGCCGAGAAGCTGCAGCCGCTTGCGCAGTTCCTCGCCGCGTTCCCGGCCAACCTGCTGTTCCCGGCGTTCGTGATCGTGATCGCGCGTTTCCACCTGAACGCCGATATCTGGCTGTCGCCGCTGATCGTGCTCGGCACGCAGTGGTATATCCTGTTCAACGTGATCGCCGGCGCAACGTCCTACCCGAACGACTATCGCGAAGCGGCGACGAACTTCCGCATCCGTGGCTGGCAATGGTGGCGGCAGGCGATCCTGCCCGGCATCTTCCCGTACTACGTGACCGGCGCGATCACCGCATCGGGCGGCGCGTGGAACGCGAGCATCGTGTCGGAAGCCGTGCAGTGGGGCAATACCAAGATCGAGGCGCACGGCCTCGGTGCCTATATCGCGCAGACCACCGCCACCGGCGATTTTCCGAAGATCATCCTGGGCATCGCCGTGATGTCCCTGTTCGTCACCCTGTTCAACCGCCTGCTGTGGCGTCCGCTGTATGCCTTCGCGGAAGCGAAGCTGCGGCTCGACTGAGACCGATTGAGAGCGAAACGCGATGCACAATCCGAATGCTGTAAACGCCCCCGTCCAGACGAACCAGCCGCCGCGCCTCGGTGAGGAAATCCTGCGCGTCGATCACGTCTGTCGCGGCTTCAACAAGACGCAGGGCGAACTGCTCGTGCTCGATGATGCGAACCTGTCGCTGCGCGAAGGCGAGATCGTCGGCCTGCTTGGCCGCTCCGGCTCGGGCAAGTCGACGCTGCTGCGGATCATCGCCGGGCTCATCGAGCCGACCGGTGGTGAAGTGACCTATCTCGGCAAGCCGCTGACCGGCCCGGCCGAAGGCGTCGCGATGGTGTTCCAGACCTTCGCGCTGTTCCCGTGGCTCACTGTGCTGCAGAACGTGGAAGCCGGTCTCGAGGCGCTCGGCGTCGGCGCGCGCGAGCGGCGCGAGCGTGCGCTTGCTGCGATCGATCTGATCGGTCTCGACGGCTTCGAAAACGCGTACCCGCGCGAGCTGTCGGGCGGCATGCGCCAGCGCGTGGGCTTCGCGCGCGCGCTCGTCGTCGATCCGACGATCCTGCTGATGGACGAGCCGTTCTCGGCACTCGACGTGCTGACCGCCGAGACGCTGCGTACCGACCTGCTTGACCTGTGGACGCAGGGCCGGATGCCGATCAAGTCGGTGCTGATCGTCACGCACAACATCGAGGAAGCGGTGTTCATGTGCGACCGGATCCTCGTGCTGTCGTCGAACCCGGGCCGCGTGATCGCCGAGATCAAGGTGCCGTTCAAGCATCCGCGCAACCGGCTCGACCCGGCGTTCCGCAAGCTGGTCGACGACATCTACGCGAAGATGACCGCCCGCCAGACCGGCGAGGCGACGAAGAAGGGGCTGGAACTCGGCAGCTGGCTGCCGCAGGTGTCGACCAACCTGATGGCCGGTCTGATCGAGACGCTCGCGATGGCGCCGTACCATGGCCGCGCTGACATGCCGGAAATCGCGCGCACGCTGCATCTGGAGGTCGACGACCTGTTCCCGATCGCGGAAGTGCTGCAGTACCTCGGTTTCGCGGACGTGCGGGAAGGCGACGTGTTCCTGACGCCGCCGGGACGTGTGTTCGCGGAATTTGGCACGCAGGAGCGCAAGCTGATGTTCGCGGATCACCTGTTGAAGCACGTGCCGCTTGCGGCGCGGATCAAGAAGGTGCTGAACGAGCGCCCGGGGCATCGTGCGCCGCGCGTGCGCTTCGAGCAGGAGCTGGAGGATTTCCTGTCGGACGGCGCCGCCGAGGAGACGCTCGACGCGGTGATCGACTGGGGCCGTTACGGCGAGATCTTCTCGTACAACGACCAGACGGAGATTTTCAGTCTCGAGGACGTCGAGTCCTGAAGTCGGCGGGGCATTCGGGCGCATGTCGCCTGAATGCCGGTTTTGCGGTTTCGCGGTTTCATTCGACCGCTTCGAGTCAATGCGAACGCGGCTTATCCGTGGCGCCGGGTTCGCCGGCGTAGCAGGACGCTGCGTGCGTTGCGGCCGGGACATCTGCCGGAGATGCGCATCGCTGATGCGCTGACGGGAAAGAGGCCGGAGGCTCGCGCGATGAATCCCTGCGATTGCGTCGTTGATTCGATGCCTTCGTGCCTCGTCAACGATCCCAACGGCACCCATGAACGAGAAGCAGGGGCTTTATACCGTCGCGGCGGAAACGTTCGATCTGGTGCTCATAGCCGTTCTCGATTCTCCGCGCCCGCAAGTTTTTCGTGCGAAGGTCGAGCGCATCTATTCCACTGGAAAGTGCATCACACAGGACCATCTCGGGGCAGAGATCGAGTTCGTCGGCGGTCCACCGACTTGGGGTAACGTACCGCTGCAAGTCGGGGAGCGTGCCCTCATGTTCGTCCGAGCGCTATCCGGTTCGTTCCACGAATATCCGCGGTGCGGACACATGGTTCTGGAGGAAATCGCGGGCGGAACCTACACCAGGCTGCACGTTCCGGAGATGTGGCTGAGGGATGATTTGCCGGTCGACGTCAGGGCCGCGGCGAGTCCGCATCCGACGTGGCGGAATGCGTCGATCGTCCGGTTCAGCGTGCTGGAGCGCTATCTGAGCGATCTGATCGGGAAAGCCGTCCGCTGAGCCGGATCGATTGTCCGGAATCCGGACGATGCATTGTCTGCCGGAATCGAGGGCAGGGTGACGGGGGCTCGCGCGAAGTCCGGGGCAGCGGGGGCTGCTTACTGCAGATTCCCCCACCGATCGACCGCCGGTTCCACCGACGCCCACTTCCAGTGCGTGCCTTGCTGGCAGGCATTCGCGAAATACCAGTCGGCCTTGTTGCCGTCCTTCACCGAGAACGCGAATTCCTTGCACAGCGCGAGCGGCGTCGAGTAAGCGCGCGCGACGCGCACCTCGCCTTCGCCGTTTTCCAGCGGCAGCGTGTTCTTCACCTTCCACGGCTTCACTTCGCCGACGGCCAGGCTGCCGACCACCTTCGCGATCGCGTCTTGCTGGTTCTGATGGAGCTGCTTCATTGTGCGGTTGACGGCTTCGTCGGTCGCGGCCTGCACGGCAATGCCGACACCGACGCCGACCGCCGGATTCGCGGTGACGAGGCCCGTCGCCGCGCCGGCGAGTGCGCCGCTCGCTGCACCGACCGACCCGCAGCCCGACAGCGTGGCCGTCGCCGCGCACAGCGCGCCGATGGCCGCGATACGGAGCGCGACGCTCATTGCAGCGCGCCCCAGCGTTCGGTCGCCGGTTCGGCCGACGCCCATTTCCACACGGGGCCGTCGCGGCAGATCGTGGCGACGTAGAACGCCGATTGCGCGGCCTTGTCGGGTTTCGCGGGCGTGTCGACCGCGAACACGATTTCCTTGCAGTCGAGCGGGCCGACACTGATCATCCGGCTGACCGTCACGCGACCCTGCTCGTCGTCCTCGATCGGGAACGAGTGGTGCGTCGACCACGGCGCGACGCCGCCCACGTCGAGCGGGCCGGCGGCCTTCGCGATCTGTTCCTGTGTGTAACGGTGTGCGACGCGCTGCGTGTACTGGACACCCGCACGCGCACCGGCGACGGCGCCGAGACCGATGCCCGTCGCGACGGCGGCGTTGTTGGTGACCTTGGAGGCGATCGCGGCGCCCGCGATACCGGCGCCGGCTGTCGCGCCCTCGCTGTACAGCGAGTTGCAGCCGGACAGCAGTGCGGCCGTGGCGATCGCGGCCAGCACGACGCGCGCCGGCATGGCCCGGCGCGGCGATTCGAAACGAATGTTCATCCCTGAGTGCAAGTCCTGTCTGGGTGAGCGGCAACGCGTGCGCGCCCTCATGCCGCGTCATTGTTTCGCAATTGTCATAGGAAAACTGCAAAGCTTTGACAAATCGCCGGACGGCATGCCGCGCGCGTGCGCGCGGCGCTATTGTCGGATAGATGAATCGTGAGGGGTCGAAACGTTACAAATTGAAGGCAATTGTTACTCTGACGTGCAAGGAAGCGACCTAGACTGTTCAGTTATGGAATGTTTCTACGACGGCCTCGGGCCGCGCCGCACATGAGACACCCAGCCATGCGCCGTTCGAAACGGTTTTCGCCTCGGCCGCCCGATGCTGGGGCGGACCGGCCGCGTCCGCAGACCGACGCGCCGTCGGCACCGCCTGCCGGCGCGCCCGGCGAGACGCCGCCGTCCGACGGCGATCACAACCAGGGCGGCGCCCGCCCGGAAGGGCTCGACTATCAGCGCGATCTCGGCCAGGAGCAGGACGCCTGATGCCGTTGCCGCCGAATTCCGCCGCTGCCTTTCACACCTGCATTGCTCACAACTGAATCGCCGCATGGCCGCCTTCGGGCAGCCGTGTCCGCCTTGGCGCGCGCCGCGCGCCAGCCAATCGAATCGAGGAGGGGAAGCCGCATGAGCAGATTGATCGTGGTATCGAACCGTGTCGCCGCCGGCGAGGACACGCGCCCGAGCGCGGGCGGCCTGGCGGTCGGCGTGATGGACGCGCTGAAGGAAACGGGCGGCGTCTGGTTCGGCTGGAACGGCGAGATCGTCGGCGCCCCTGACACCGAGCCCGCGATCCAGCGGGACGGCAACGTCACCTATGCGACGGTCGGGCTGACCCGGCGCGACTACGACCAGTATTACCGCGGTTTCTCGAACGCGACGTTGTGGCCGGTGTTCCATTACCGCGGCGATCTCGCGCGCTTCGATCGCCAGGAGTACGCGGGCTATTTGCGCGTGAACGCGATGCTCGCGAAGCAGCTCGCCGCCTTGCTGCGTCCCGACGACCTGATCTGGGTGCACGACTATCACCTGTTGCCGTTCGCGCATTACCTGCGCGAGCTCGGCGTGAAGAACCCGATCGGCTTTTTCCTGCACATTCCGTTTCCGTCGCCCGACATGCTGCGTCTCGTGCCGCCGCACGAGGAGCTCGTGAAGTTCATGTGCGCGTACGACGTGGCCGGCTTCCAGACCGAGGCCGACAAGCAGGCGTTCACCGACTACATCGAGCGGCGCGGGATCGGCGCGGCGAGCGACGACGGGATGCTGCATGCGCACGGTCGCGTCGTGAAGGTCGCCGCCTATCCGATCGGCGTGCATCCCGACGCGATCGCGCAGGCGGCCGTCCAGTACGGCACGCGCAAGCCGGTGAAGATGCTGCGCGAGGCGCTCGACGGCCGCAAGCTGGTGATGAGCGTCGACCGCCTCGATTATTCGAAGGGGCTCGTCGAACGCTTCCAGTCGTTCGAGCGGATGCTCGCGAACGCGCCGGGCTGGCAGGGGCGCGTGTCGCTCCTGCAGATCGCGCCGCCGACGCGTTCCGACGTGAAGACGTATCAGGACATTCGCGAAACGCTCGAAGGCGAGGCCGGTCGCATCAACGGTCGCTTCTCGCAGCTCGACTGGACGCCGATCCAGTACCTGAACCGCAAGTACGAGCGCAACCTGCTGATGGCGTTCTTCCGGATGTCGCAGGTCGGCTACGTGACGCCGTTGCGCGACGGGATGAATCTCGTTGCGAAGGAGTACGTCGCGTCGCAGGATCCGGCCGATCCGGGCGTACTCGTGCTGTCGGAGTTCGCGGGCGCGGCGGCTGAGCTGACCGGCGCGCTCCTCGTCAATCCGTACGACCTGTCGCAGATGGCCGAGGCACTCGAGCGCGCGCTGTCGATGCCGCTCGCGGAGCGGCAGGCGCGCCACGAGGAGAACCTCGCGCGGCTGCGCGGGAACGACCTGTCGGTCTGGCGCGATACGTTCGTCGCCGACTTGCGCAGTGTCGCAGCCGCCGCGTCGGTCACGCGGCGCGCGGGCCGGCGGATCGTGCATGCGTGAGTTCGTGCAGGCGCCCGGCGGCGCCGACGACGCGACCGACGACGCCACCCGCCGCTTTTTCGTCGTGACCGGTGGCCCGGGATCGGGCAAGAGCACGTTGCTCGACGCGCTTGAGCACGCCAGCTTCGCGCGCTCGCAGGAAGCCGGGCGCGGCGTGATCCGCGACCAGATGGCGATCGACGGTCAGGCGTTGCCGTGGCGCGACCCGGCTGCGTTCGCCGAACTGATGCTGAGCTGGGAGATGCGCTCGTATGATCTCGCGCACCACGCGCGCGGGCCCGTGTTCTTCGATCGTGGCGTGCCGGACGTGGTCGGCTACCTGCGGCTGACGGGTCTGGCGGTACCCGCGCATGCGGAAGCCGCCGCCCGCCGTTTCCGCTATCACGGGCGCGTGTTCATCGCGCCACCGTGGCCGGACATCTATGCGCAGGATACCGAGCGCCGCCAGGATTTCGCGGAAGCCGTGCGCACCTACGACGCGATGGTCGAGTGCTACACGTCATATGGCTACCGGCTGATCGAACTGCCGCGCGAGAGCGTGCAGGCGCGCGTGCGTTTCGTGATGGACGCGCTCGACGCCGAATGACGCGCGGATCGGCGGGCGGTGTGCGGCGGTGTCAGGTCGCGGCGTCCGGCCGTGGCGACGCGATGCGCAGCATGCTGACGACCGCGGCCACTGCCGCGAATGCCGCGGCGACATAGAGCGCAATCGTCGGCCCGCGATCGGGCACGAGCCCGAAAATCAATGCAACGAGCGCGGCGCCAAGCGTCTGCCCGGTCAGCCGCGCGGTGCTCAGCATGCCACCCGCGCCACCGCTGCGTTCGCGCGGCGCCGACGACAGCATCGCGCGGTTGTTCGGCGACTGGAACAACCCGAAGCCCGCACCGCACAGCGCCATCCGCCACACGATGTCGACGGTGCCCGGATGCGCGCCGATCGTCGCGAGCGACAGCAGCCCGGCTGCGAACAGCGCGAGCCCGATCCCGCCGAGGATGCCGGCCGAATAGCGATCCGACAGCACGCCCGCGAGCGGCGCGGCGAACACGATCACGAGCGGCCACGGCGTCATGTAGAGGCCCGTCTCGACCTGCGAGAAGCCGAGCGAGTTCTGCAGCCAGAACGGCAGCGCGACGAACGCGAGCATTTGCGACGTGAACGACGCCATCGACGTATAGACCGACAGCGCGAACATCGGGATGCGCATCAGGTCGACGGGCAGCAGCGGCGCCGGCTGAGACAGCTGGCGCTTCACGAAGAAGTAGCCGACGACGAACGCGACGGCCAGCTCGGCCGCGACGTACGCATGGCCTTCGCCGTGACCGAGTCCGTCCACGGCCGTGATCAGCAGGCCGAACACGCATGCGTTCATCAGCGCGCTCGCGAAATCGTATGGCGCATCGTGCAGCGTGTTGGCCGGTAGCGCGCGCAGGCTACCGAATACCGCGGCGATGCCGATCGGCACGTTGACGGCGAAGAGCCACGGCCACGACGCGAACGACAGGATCGCGGACGCGACCGTCGGCCCGATCGCCGACGACAGCGCCACCACCATCGCGTTGATCGACAGCCCGCGCCCGAGCATCGACGACGGGTAGATCATCCGCACGAGCGCCGCGTTGACGCTCATGATGCCGGCCGCGCCGAAACCCTGGATCACGCGCATCACGGCCAGCATCGGCAGCGAGCCGGCAAGCGCGCAGCCGAGCGACGCCGCGGTGAACAGCGCGAGCCCGGCGATGTAGACGCGGCGATAGCCGATGCGTTCGCCGAGCGACGCGAGCGGCAGCAGCGTGATCGTGACCGCGAGTTGATACGCGTTGACGATCCAGATCGATGCGGCGTCGGATGCGTGCAGGTCGCGCGCGATGGTCGGCAGCGCGACGTTCGCGATGGCGCCGTCGAGCACGGCGAGCGTGATGCCCAGTGCGACGCAGAGGATTGCCCAGTAGCGTTGCGGAAGCGGCAGGCCGGTATCGGCGTTCATGGCGGGAGCAAATGCGTGGTTGTCCGCGCGCCCGGTTGCCGGTTGCGTGCGCAACCATGCGGAAGGGTGGAGGCGGCGATGAGCGGCCCGGCCGGCGCAACGGCACCGGAGCGGGGCCGGTCGAGTGTATCACCGGGCCGCATTGCGCGACGCCGGCACTCAGCCTTCGAAGTCGAGGCCGCCGAGCCGCACGAGCGGGTCGGCCTGCGTGCGCGACAGGAGATCGATGTCGCGTGCGCCCTGCCACGCGCCCAGTTTTTTCGGCAGTGCGGCCAGGTAGTGCTCGAAGCGCTGCGGGCCGTCCGGATCCATCAGCCGCTCGATTTCGTCGGTGTCCCAGGTCAGCTCGAGGTTCAGCGGATGCTCGAAGCCGCTGACATGCTCATGCGGCGCGCTGCGGATCTGCACGCGCGTCGGGTGCCCGTGGCCGCCATACGGGACGACGTCGGTCAGCACGTGTTCGGCGAAGAAGGCGGCGATCGCCTGCGCGATGCGCGGGGCGAATTCGGTATCGAAACGGCGGGCGGTTTCGGGCTGCATGAAGGCGTCTCCTGTATGCCGAAAATCGTAGCACGGCGGCGGCGCGTTTCGGTGTGCGTGATACCGGTAATCGCGCGTTACCACTTGCTGCATCTATTACGGCCGCGTGCCGCCACAATGCATCGCATCCAGTACCACTTCGCGTGGGAGTCCATCATGAAAAAAATTGCCGCAGTGTGTGTCCTCGCCGGTTCGCTTGCCGTGGCAGGCCCGGCGTCCGCGCATGGCCGCGACGGCGGCGCCGTCATCGGCGCATTGATCGGCGGCGCGGTGCTGGGCGCGATCGTGACGTCCGCGATGAATCCGCCCGTCGCGTATCAGGCACCCGCGTACCAGGCACCGGCCTATCAGCCGCCGACGTACTACCAGGCGCCCGCGTACCAGCAGCCCGCCTATCCGACCTACCAGCAGGCGCAGTACCAGGACGACGGCCCGAACTATTGCTACGACCGCTACCAGCGCGCGTATGTGTGCGGCGCGCCCGTGTCGGGCGGCTACGCGCAGCCGGCCGGCTGGTAAGCAGGCGGACGCGCGGTGCGTGTGCGGTCGGCGTCGGACGTCCGACACCGCCGACGGTCACTTCTCCGCAGCGGACGACAGAAGGCCCTCGCTTGACGCGAGGGCCTTGGTCTTTTGCGCAGCCGTTCGTTCGCCTGCATGACGTGTCGGCCGTCGGCGGCCCGTGCACGGATACAAACGGTTGCAAATGTGCGTCAGTGGCGATGGCCGCCGCCTCCGCCGCCATCGTTCCAGTCGCCGCGGCGCCCGTCGCCGTGCCCCCAGCCGTTGCCGCGATTGCCGCGGTCGCCATGATCGCCACGGTTGCCGCGATCACCGTCCCAGCGATGGTAATCGCGCCGGCCGCGATCCCAGTCGCGTCCGCCGCCACCGCCCCAGATATTGACCGTGCCGTACACGGGCGACGGCGCGTACCCGTAGCCGGGATCGGAATAGTAGGGCTGCCCGTAGCCGTATCCGGCGTCCGGGGCGACGACGCAGCCGGCCAGCAGGGTCGCTACGCCGGCGGCAGCAATGAGCTTCAGCATGATGTTCTCCGTTGGTTCCCCTATAAATACCGCGCAAGGGAATTGCCAGCTGTTTGCAATTGTGTCTTCAAATTACAGCGTCGTAAGGTCGTGCGGCGAAAGTGTTAGCATCCGGGACTCATTTGTTTTCAGGAGTACATCGATGAAATTCGCGATCCGGGCCGCGCTGGCCGCCTTCTGCGTGACGACTGCCGCCGCCTGCGTGGCCGGGCCTGCATCGGCGCCCGCCGTGCCGGCCGAGTCGATCAAGATGTTTCCGCAGGCAGCGGCCGGCCAGCAGCGCGTCGTGATCGCGCTGCCCGCGCTCGAGAACGAAGGCGATGCGCGCGTCGAGCTGATGATCGGCAAGACGCTGCAGACCGACTGCAACCAGCAGTGGTTCGGCGGCGAGTTGACCGCAGAGGACGTGAAGGGCTGGGGCTATACGTACTACCAGCTCACCGACGTGAAGGGGCCTGCATCGACGCTGATGGCGTGCCCGGGCCAGGCGCCGCAGCAACGGTTCGTGCAGGTGCGTGGTGACGGCCAGCTGCTGCGCTACAACAGCCGCCTGCCGCTCGTCGTCTATGTGCCGGATGGCTTCGAGGTGCGCTATCGCGTGTGGCATGCGTCGAAGGACGTGCAGCACGCGGCAAAGCAGTAACGTGCCGACGCGGCGCGCGGCGGCGTCCTGCCGTTACGCGCCGCCTGCGCCACCCGTGCCGACGAGTGCCGGCCAGGCGGCCAGTGCGGCTTGCGCGACGGCCTCCAGATCGCGACGGCTCGCACCGTCGCGAGCCTGAATCGACATCCCCTGCTGGACCGTCACGTAGTACCGCGCGATCGCGTCGAGGTTCGCTTGCGCCGCAATCTCACCGGTCGCGACACCTTGCGCGAGGCGTTCGCGCAGATTCTCGACCGTACGCTCGCGCATCGCGATCAGCGTTTGCCGGACCGTGTCGGAGTGTTCGGCCGGGTGCAGCGCCGACAGTACGATCAGGCAGCCTGCCGGCTTCGACCGCCGCGTGAACACGCGTGCGGTATCCATCAGGTAGTTCCGCACGGCGTCGTGCGCGCTGCCGGCCTGTTCGACGCCCCCCCAGATTTCCCGCCCTTCCGTTGCGCCGTAGTGCTCGAGCGCTTGCCGGAACAGCGCTTCCTTGCTGCCGAACGCCGCATACAGGCTCGGTGACGCGATGCCCATCGCGGCCGTCAGGTCGGTCATCGACGCGCCTTCGTAGCCGAGGCGCCAGAACACCTCCATCGCGCGCTCCAGCGCCGCTTCCTTGTCGAAGCTTCTCGGTCGGCCTCGCTCAGCCATTGCGTCCGTTCCTTCATCGATATCTGTATCGATCGATAAATTAAATCAATTGACTGTGCCGCGCAACTTGCCACATTCTGTGTCGGTCGTTACATAAATTAGGAAAGGAACCGACATGAACCGACTTCAGGGCAAGCGTGTACTCATCACGGGCGGCAGCCGCGGCATCGGTGCGGCGATCGCGAAACGGCTGGCGGCCGATGGCGCGGACGTCGCGATTACCTACGAGAAATCGGCCGAGCGGGCGCTGGCCGTCGTCGCCGGCATCGAGGCGCTGGGCCGCCGCGCCGTCGCGATCCAGGCCGACAGCGCCGATCCGGTGGCCGTGCGCGACGCGGTCGATCGTGCCGCGGAGGCGTTCGGCGGTCTCGACATCCTCGTCAACAACGCGGGGATTTTCCGGGCCGGGGCGCTGGACGACCTCACGCTCGACGATATCGACGCGACGCTGAACGTGAACGTGCGCGCGGTGATCGTCGCGTCGCAGGCGGCAGCGCGGCATCTCGGGGAGGGCGGGCGCATCGTGTCGACCGGCAGTAGCCTCGCCACGCGCGTGCCCGATGCGGGGATGAGCCTCTACGCGGCGAGCAAGGCCGCGCTGATCGGCTGGACGCAGGGGCTCGCGCGCGATCTGGGCCCGCGTGGCATCACGGTCAATATCGTGCATCCGGGGTCGACGGATACCGACATGAATCCGGCTGACGGCGAACATGCCAGCGCGCAGCGTTCGCGGATGGCGATTCCGCAGTACGGCAAGGCAGACGACGTGGCGGCACTCGTCGCGTTCGTGGTCGGGCCGGAAGGGCGGTCGATCAACGGGACCGGGTTGACGATCGATGGCGGCGCGAACGCGTGAAGGCGTGAATGCCGACGCCCGGCGTGAAATGACCGGGCGGCGTTGCGTTCGTTATCGGCAGCCGAGCCGGTGATGCTCGGTTTCGAGATCGGCGCGCTTGTCGTAAGCGCGCAGTTCGTTACGCGGCTTGCCGTCCGGGCCCATCCCGCGCACGACTTTTTGGCCGCGGTCGGGGGTGTGCTTGACTGCGTCGATACCGGCGGCCAGTTCACGGCAGTGTGAGTTGGAAGAGAGGTGTTCCGCGCGCGGTGCCGCTGCGCCCGTGACGTTGGCGATGCCGGGGCTGACATAGCGCGGCTTCGCAGGCGCGATGATGGTATCGGCGGCAGCAGCCGTGCCGGCCATCGCTGAAAGCGCGGCGAGTGCCGCGATCGCTCGAATCATTGCGTGAGCCCGGATGGCTGAAGAAGGTTCGGAATTCTACACAATGTGCGGTGTGAGGCCGTGGCGATCGGACGGGTTGCGATCGTGTGTCGCAGGGGATGCCGGCGGTTGATTGTGCGTCGATTCGTATGCGCGGCTGCCAGGCAGTGCGCACGCAGCACTGCATGCGGAAAGCAAGAAGCCCGCTTGCTTTCGCAGAGCGGGCTTCGGTATTGGTTGCGGGGGTAGGATTTGAACCTACGACCTTCGGGTTATGAGCCCGACGAGCTGCCAGACTGCTCCACCCCGCGGCGCGTAGTGTACTGGGGCTGATGTTGAGAGTCAATCGATCTTTGATTTGCGTCGAAGAGAAGCCGCAGTTCACCAGCAGGCTCGGCACGCTTCGTGAAGGCCGCGCAGAAGGGTGAACTGCCCACGAAAGGCCAAACCTGGCCGATCAACAACGGTCAGTAGATCGTCGAAGATCACGATTCGCTCCGCACACCGTGAAGAGCCAGTGTTTGAATGAGAAAAATAACGGAGCAAGTTCGAATGAGCTTTCACACTCAGGTTTCGGTTCATCCGTTCGATGGTGAGCCGCTGAATGTTGCCAGTGTCCGTGAGGAACTCTTGAGGTTTCTTGACGAATATTCGCTAAGCCACGACGTATTGACCAACCTCACCGAAGCATGTGGTTCGGCGCTACCGACTTCAACGCTCTTCTTTCTGAACAGCGTGGCGATCGTCATGCTGTTCGACAAGCTGGCTTCATGCCTACCGAATGCGTCGTTCGCAGTAAAGGGCTCTGGCGAGGATCACCGCGATATATGGGTGCGAGAGTATGCCGACGGAGTGGCCACCTTCGAAGCCGGGCCGTTCGACGAGTAAGCTGGCGGCAGTTCAACATCGTCGCGCCCTGTCTGTCGCCGGCGGTGGGGCGGAAAGGGCGCGTTGGCGTGGCCAATGTTGATGCGTTACCGAGCTGATGCGATTTCTGTGTGTCAGTGATAGGCAATGTTGGTATCTGCTGATACCAACGACAATCTCAACACCTTCTCCGACCGTTACTACAGTCTCGGGTAAGGCTGGGAGCTAGAGAAGCACCAGACGGGGCGAAGTAAGGAGATTCTTGTGAATCTAGGGGATGGCTGAGAGCTTGGCTGGTCCCCCCGACAGGAATCGAACCTGTATCTAGCGCTTAGGAGGCGCTTGTTCTATCCATTGAACTACGGGGAGAGCCATGTCCGGGTGAAACGCGCAAAAAACGCGAACCGGACGGCGGTGTGGACAGCGCGCAGAGTATAGCAAACGCGCGGCGCATCGGCGGGGCGGAATGCACGCCGACGCGCGCGATCGCGCAATCAGCCGCGATCGGAAAACCAGGGAATCAGCGAGTCAGCGAATCAGAAATCGACGACGACAAAATCTTCCTTGCCCACATCGCACAGCGGGCAGCGCCAGTCGGCGGGGATGTCGGCGAAACGGGTGCCGGGCGCGAGGCCTTCGTCGGGCAGCCCTTCCGCTTCGTTGTAGACCCACCCGCAAATCAGGCAGACCCAGCTCTGGTATTCGGTTACTTCGCTCATGTAGCGCTCGGGAAAAGGGAAATTCGGTGATGCCGTCCGCAGCGTCGCCGGCGGACGAAAGGCGCAATGGTACCGGAATTTCGCCGAACGGCTCCGCAACGTCGTCTTAAACGTACGCATCGCGAACAATTCAACCGAAACACGGTTGCCGTTCGCGAGGTGTATGCTTCCGGGGCTGTCCAATCATAAGGAGAATGCGATGCTGAACAGAAAGTGGATCGCAGGTGCGGTATGCGTGGCGGCAATGGCCGTGTCGACGGTCGCACGGGCCGAGGCGCGCGTGTATTTCGAAGCGCCGAGCGACGGCGCGACGGTGTCGAATCCGGTGCACGTGAAGTTCGGGCTCGAAGGGATGGAGCTTCGGCCCGCCGGCGACATGACGCCGAATACCGGCCATCATCACCTGCTGATCGACGGCCGGCCGATTCCGAAGGGCGACGTGATTCCCGCAAGCGAGCGCTCGCTGCACTTCGGCAAGGCGCAGACCGAAACCGAAATCAAGCTGCCGCCCGGCCAGCACACGCTGACGCTGCAGTTCGGCGACGGCATCCACCGGTCGTACGGCCCCGAAATGAGCTCGACGATCACGGTCAACGTGAAGTAATCACGCGTGCCGCGTACGGGCGCCCGAGGCGTCCGGCGCGGGATGGTCGATCGGCCGGCCACAGGCATCCGGCCGACGTTGGCTTTCGCTCAGAACCCGCGGCGCGGCTCCGCTACCGAAAGCCGGGTGCACCCGTCGCGCCATCGCATCGCGTCGCTGCGCGTCGATGGCCGCTGCCTGCCGTCAAAAGCGCGTTCCAACCTGCCTCTCAACCCGTTTACCGGCCTAGTCCGTCCAGCCATAGCGGTGGCGGCGCCCGCGACCGGTACAATGGGCGCTTCCGATTTCTCTCTTCGCCGTCTCCCCATGTCGCTCTATTCCATTTCCGGCGCGCAGCTCGCGTTCGGTCACGTCGCGTTGCTCGATCACGCGGATTTCTCGCTGGAAGCCGGCGAGCGCGTCGGCCTGATCGGCCGCAACGGCGCGGGTAAGTCGTCGCTGCTGAAGATCGTCGCCGGGCTCGCGAAGCCCGACGACGGGCTGGTCACGCGCCAGCAGGAACTCGTGACCGTCTATGTGCCGCAGGAGCCTGAATTCGAGCCGGGCGCGACGGTGTTCGATGCAGTCGCGTCGGGGCTCGCGCACACGCGTGAACTGCTCGAAGAATACGATTCGATCGCGCACCGCCTCGCGGATATCCCCGAAGGCGCCGAACACGATGCGCTGCTCGCGCGCATGAACGCGCTGCAGTCGTCGCTCGATGCGCACGATGCGTGGAGCTGGCGCACGCGTGTGTCGATGACGCTCGCGCAGATCGGCCTGGCGGACGTCGACGCACCCGTCGACGCGCTGTCGGGCGGGATGCAGAAGCGCGTCGCGCTGGCGCGCGCGCTGGTGCTGCAGCCCGACGTGCTGCTGCTCGACGAACCGACCAACCACCTCGACTTCGACGGCATCCGCTGGCTGGAAGAGCTGCTGGTCGCGCAGCGCGCCGGCCTGCTGTTCATCACGCACGATCGCGCGTTCCTCGACCGCGTCGCAACGCGCATCGTCGATCTCGACCGCGGCCGGCTGCTGTCGTACCCGGGCAATTTCTCCGTATACCAGACGCGCAAGGCGCAGCAACTCGAAATCGAGCGCGTGGAAAACGAGAAGTTTGACAAGCTGCTCGCGCAGGAAGAAGTGTGGATCCGCAAGGGCGTCGAAGCGCGCCGCACGCGCAGCGTCGGCCGCATCGCGCGGCTCGTGCAGATGCGCAACGAGCGCGCGGAGCGCCGCAACTCGCTGGGCAACGTGAAGCTCGACGTCGCGCAGGGCGAGAAGTCCGGCAAGATCGTCGCGGAGCTGACCGACGTGACGAAGCGCTATGGCGGCCGCGCGGTCGTCGATCGCTTCTCGACGACGGTGATGCGCGGCGACAAGATCGGCTTCATCGGCCCGAACGGCGCCGGCAAGACGACGCTGCTCAAGCTGATTCTCGGCGAACTGAAGCCCGACGAAGGCACGGTGCGCATCGGCACCAACCTGCAGGTCGCGTATTTCGACCAGATGCGTGCGCAGCTCGACCAGGAAAAGAGCCTCGCGGATACGATCAGCCCCGGCAGCGAATGGGTCGAGATCGGCGGCGTGCGCAAGCACGTGATGAGCTATCTCGGCGATTTCCTGTTCGCGCCGGAGCGTGCGCGTTCGCCGGTGAAGTCGCTGTCGGGCGGCGAGCGCAACCGGCTGCTGCTCGCGCGCCTGTTCGCGCGTCCGGCCAACGTGCTGGTGCTCGACGAACCGACCAACGACCTCGACATCCAGACGCTCGAACTGCTCGAGGAGCTGCTGGCCGACTACGACGGCACGGTGCTGCTCGTCAGCCATGATCGTGCGTTCCTCGACAACGTCGTGACGTCGGTGATCGCGGCCGAGGGTGACGGCAAGTGGCGCGAGTATGTCGGCGGCTTCAGCGACTGGCAGATCCAGAGCGCGCGCGCGGATCAGCTCGCGCAGCAGGAAGCCGCGAAGCGTGCGGTCAAGGATGCGGCACCCGTCAAGGAAGACGCGGCGAAAAGCGCCGCGGGCCGCAACGCGCAACGCACGGTGAAGCTGTCGTTCAACGAGCAGCGCGAGCTTGATTCGCTGCCGGAGAAGATCGCCGCGCTCGAAGAGGAGCAGAAGACCATCAACGCCAGGCTCGAAGACGGCTCGATTTTCGCGAAGGATCCGCAGGAAGGCACGCGCCTGACCGAGCGGTTCGCGGCGATCGACGACGAATTGCTCGCCGCGCTCGAACGGTGGGAAACGCTCGAGGCGAAGCGCAAGCCCGCGTAATACGCAGACGCGTCGCGCGGCCGGTGGCCGCTGCGCGCGATTCCGCGATTGGCGTGCCACGCGGAACCAGTAAAATACCGCGCGTCCCGGGCAGCGCAGCGCACGCCGCGCGCCCGCTTTCGGAGCAGTCCAAGCACACCGTTGTTTCGATTCGCTTTTTTACGGAACTCAACGTTTTGTCCACGACGTTATCCACACGAGGTGTGGACAACGTCCCGATGAATGACGAAATTCAGCGCCTATGTCAACGAAGAAACCCAGCGCGGCCTATAGCGAAGCATCGATCAAGGTGCTCAAGGGTCTCGAGCCGGTCAAGCAGCGGCCCGGCATGTACACCCGTACCGAGAATCCGCTGCACATCATCCAGGAAGTCATCGACAACGCGTCCGACGAGGCGCTCGGCGGATACGGCAAGCAGATCACGGTTACGCTGCACGCCGACCAGTCGGTCTCCGTCGAAGACGACGGCCGCGGCATCCCGTTCGGCATGCACCCGGAAGAGGGTGTGCCGGTCGTCGAGATCGTATTCACGCGCCTGCACGCGGGCGGCAAGTTCGACAAGGCCGCCGGTGGCGCCTACACGTTCTCCGGCGGCCTGCACGGCGTCGGCGTGTCGGTGACGAACGCGCTGGCCACGCGCCTCGATGTGACGGTCTGGCGCGACGGCAAGATCGCGGAACTCGGCTTCGCCGAAGGCGATGTCGTGAAGCCGCTCTCGACGCAGGGCGCAGGCCGCGGCGAGAAGAAATCCGGCACGCGCGTGCAGGTGTGGCCGAACCCGAAGTACTTCGATTCGCCGAACCTGCCGCTCGGCGAACTGCAGCGCCTGCTGCGCTCGAAGGCCGTGCTGCTGCCGGGCGTCGAGGTCGTGTTCGTCAACGAGAAGAGCGGCGAGCGCCAGACGTGGAAGTATGAAGACGGCCTGCGCGGCTACCTGCTCGACGAAATGAACGGCAGCGAGCTGCTGATCCCGCTGTTCGAAGGCGAGCGTTTCGCCGATTCGCGTTCGGGCGACGACACCTTCGCCGAAGGCGAGGGCGCGTCGTGGGTCGTCGCATGGAGCGAGGAAGGCTCGCTCGTGCGCGAGTCGTACGTGAACCTGATCCCGACGCCGGCCGGCGGCACGCATGAATCCGGCCTGCGCGACGGTCTCTACCAGGCGGTGAAAAGCTTCGTCGAGCTGCACAACCTGCAGCCAAAGGGCGTGAAGCTGCTCGCGGAAGACGTGTTCGCGCGCGTGTCGTTCGTGCTGTCCGCGAAGGTGCTCGATCCGCAGTTCCAGGGGCAGATCAAGGAACGCCTGAACAGCCGCGACGCGGTGAAGCTCGTGTCGTCGTTCTCGCGTCCTGCGCTGGAGCTGTGGCTGAACCAGCACGTCGAGCACGGCAAGAAGCTCGCCGAACTCGTGATCAAGCAGGCGCAGGCGCGCACGCGCGCCGGCCAGAAGGTCGAGAAGCGCAAGAGCTCGGGCGTCGCGGTGCTGCCCGGCAAGCTGACCGACTGCGAGACGGAAGATATCGCGCGCAACGAACTGTTCCTCGTCGAGGGCGATTCGGCGGGCGGCTCCGCGAAGATGGGCCGCGACAAGGAATACCAGGCGATCCTGCCGCTGCGCGGCAAGGTGCTGAACACGTGGGAAACCGAGCGCGACCGCCTGTTCGCGAACAACGAGGTGCACGACATCTCGGTCGCGATCGGCGTCGATCCGCACAGCCCCGATGAAAGCGTCGACCTGTCGAACCTGCGCTACGGCAAGATCTGCATCCTGTCGGACGCGGACGTCGACGGCTCGCACATCCAGGTGCTGCTGCTCACGCTGTTCTTCAAGCATTTCCCGCAACTGATCGAGCGCGGCCATGTGTGCGTTGCGCGCCCGCCGCTGTTCCGCGTCGACGCGCCCGCGCGCGGCAAGAAGGCCGCGCAGAAGCTCTATGCGCTCGACGACGGCGAGCTCGAAGCGATCCTCGACAAGCTGCGCAAGGACGGCGTGCGCGAGACGCAATGGAGCATCAGCCGCTTCAAGGGTCTCGGCGAAATGAGCGCCGAGCAGCTGTGGGATACCACGATGAACCCCGACACGCGCCGCCTGATGCCGGTGAAGCTCGGCGAGCTCGACTACGAGGCGACCGTCGCGCGCATGACGATGCTGATGGGCAAGGGCGAGGCAGCCGCGCGGCGCGGCTGGCTCGAGGAAAAGGGCAACGACGTCGAAGCGGACATCTAAGCCGAGCACCTGCGCGGCCGGGCATGACACCCGGCCCGGCCTCACGCCACTTACGAATACGGAATTCAGATGGACGACAACACTTCCGATCTCTTCGCCGGCCCCGATGCACCGGATGCCGAAGCGCTGACGCTCGGCAACTACGCGGAGCAGGCGTATCTCAGCTACGCGGTCAGCGTCGTGAAGAGCCGCGCGCTGCCCGACGTGTGCGACGGCCAGAAGCCGGTGCAGCGCCGGATCCTGTTCGCGATGAACGAAATGGGCCTCGGCCCCGACGCGAAGCCGGTGAAATCGGCACGCGTGGTCGGCGACGTGCTCGGTAAATACCACCCGCACGGCGACCAGTCGGCGTACGACGCACTGGTGCGTCTCGCGCAGGATTTCTCGCTGCGCTACCCGCTGATCGACGGGCAGGGCAATTTCGGCTCGCGCGACGGCGACGGCGCGGCGGCGATGCGATACACCGAAGCACGTCTCACGCCGATCGCGAAGCTGCTGCTCGACGAGATCGACCAGGGTACGGTCGACTTCATGCCGAACTACGACGGCTCGTTCGAAGAGCCGAAGACGCTGCCGAGCCGCATGCCGTTCGTGCTGCTGAACGGCGCGTCGGGCATCGCGGTCGGTCTCGCGACCGAAATCCCGTCGCACAACCTGCGTGAAGTCGCAGCGGCGGCGGTCTCGCTGATCCGCAATCCGAAGCTCACGCACGCAGAGCTGATGAACCTGATCCCCGGCCCGGATTTCCCGGGCGGCGGCCAGATCATCTCGAGCGACGCGGAAATCGCGGCGGCCTACGAAACGGGCCGCGGCAGCCTCAAGGTGCGCGCGCGCTGGAAGATCGAGGATCTCGCGCGCGGCCAGTGGCAACTGGTCGTCACCGAGCTGCCGCCGAGTACGTCGGGCCAGAAGGTGCTCGAGGAAATCGAGGAGCTGACGAACCCGAAGCTCAAGCTCGGCAAGAAGACGCTGACGCCCGAGCAGCTCAACACGAAGAAGGCGATGCTCGACCTGCTCGACGCGGTGCGCGACGAGTCGGGCAAGGAAGCGGCGGTGCGGCTCGTGTTCGAGCCGAAGTCGCGCACGATCGACCAGACGGAATTCGTGAACACGCTGCTCGCGTACACGAGCCTCGAATCGAACGCGACGCTGAACCTCGTGATGATCGGCGCCGACGGCCGGCCGGGCCAGAAGGGCCTGCTGACGATCCTCGACGAATGGGTGAAGTTCCGCCAGCTGACGATGACGCGCCGGTGCCGCCATCGTCTCGCGAAGGTCGACGACCGCATCCACATCCTCGAAGGGCGGATGATCGTTTTCCTGAACATCGACGAGGTGATCCGCATCATCCGCGAGTCGGACGAGCCGAAGGCCGCGCTGATGAGCGCGTTCGGCCTCAGCGAACGGCAGGCGGAAGACATTCTCGAAATCCGGCTGCGTCAGCTCGCGCGGCTCGAGAAGATCAAGATCGAGAAGGAACTCGAAGCGCTGCGCGACGAAAAGGCGAAGCTCGAGGAACTGCTCGCAAACGAAAGCGCGATGAAGCGGCTGATGATCAAGGAGATCGAGGCCGACGCGAAGCAGTACGGCGACGAGCGCCGCACGCTGATCCAGCAGGAAAAGCGCGCGACCTTCGAGGCGAAGGTGGTCGACGAGCCGGTGACGGTGGTCGTGTCGCAGAAGGGCTGGGTGCGTGCGCTGAAGGGCCACGGGCTCGACCCGGCCAGCTTCTCGTTCAAGGCCGGCGACCATCTGTACGCGGCGTTCCAGTGCCGCACGCCGGATCGTCTGATCGCGTGGGGCAGCAGCGGCCGCGTGTACTCGGTCGACGTGTCGGTGCTGCCGGGCGGGCGCGGTGACGGCGTGCCGGTCACGTCGCTGATCGAGCTCGAATCGGGCTCGCACCTGATGCACTACTACGCGGCGCCGGCCGACCAGCAACTGCTGCTCGCGTCGAGCAACGGCTTCGGCTTCCTCGCGAAGGTCGGCGACATGGTGAGCCGCGTGAAGGCCGGCAAGGCGTTCATGACGATCGACGCAGGCGCGGTGCCGCTCGCGCCGATGCCCGTGCTGCCGAACGCGAAGCAGGTTGCCTGCCTGTCGAGCGGCGGCCGCCTGCTGGTGTTCGGCATGGACGAGATGAAGACGCTGTCCGGCGGCGGTCGCGGCGTGATCCTGATGGCGCTCGACGACAAGGAAACGCTCGTGCAGGCGCTCGCGATCGATCCGGCCGGCGTCGTGCTGATCGGCACGGGCCGTGGCGGCAAGGCGATGGACGAGACGCTGTCGTACGCGGCGCTCGCGCCGCACGTCGGCAAGCGCGCGCGCAAGGGCCGCGCGCCGGAGACGAAGCTCAAGGTCGTCAGCGAGCTGCGTCCGCTGCTCGGCTGACGCGACGCACGATCGATCGTCCGGTTCGGCCGCGATCGAAGGCCGCACCTCCGCTTCGGCGGACGTGCGGCCTTTTCTTTTGGGCGTGGGGATTCGGGTAAGCAAGCGTGGCGCTGTCACGCGGAACTTGCAAAATAGTGTGAAATCGCGCCTGGGGTCTGAACCGCGCAGCGACAATCCGGTCGAACGTCGCTCGATGCCGCGTGCGACGCGGCCGTTCGCCGCACCCAACTCCTCACAGGATTGCCGTCATGTCCCATGCTGTCGCCGTCGCGCTGTTTCTTCATCTGCTGGCCGTCGCCGTGTGGGTGGGCGGGATGGTCTTCGCCAACTTCTGCCTGCGCCCGGCGCTGTCCGACCTGTCGCCGCAGCTTCGGTTGCCGCTGATCGAAGGCGTGTTCGGCCGCTTCTTCAACTGGGTATCGGGTTCCGTGATCGTGATCCTGCTGTCCGGCGGCTTCCTGCTCATGGAATTCGGTGGCGCGCACGCGACGTGGTCGCTGCACGCGATGGCCGGGCTCGGCGTCGTGATGATGCTGATCTTCGGGCATATCCGGTTCGCGCTGTTCCCGCGCATCCGCCGCGCGGTGCAGGCGCAAAAGTGGCCGGACGGCGCACGCGCGGTGAACACGGTGCGCCTGCTCGTCGTCGTGAACCTCGTGCTCGGCGTCGTCACGATCGGCGCGGCGGTGCTGTCTCGCGGTTTCTGATTGACCGGAGCGGTCGGCCGGCGTGCAGCCGCCGGTGCGCTGCAAGCGCCGCTACGCGGCCAGCATCGCGTCGAGCAGCCATGAGCCGGCCGGGCCGAGCGGCCGGTTGCGCGACCAGACCGCATCGACCCGCACGCGGCGCGGCCAGCCGCGCGCACGCAGTTCGCACAGCCGATCGTGCGCAAAGTGGTCGACCATCCAGCGCGGCAGTTCGGCCCAGCCGAACCCCAGCACGGCCATCTCCAGCAGCATCAGGTAGCTCGGTGCCAGCCAGTGCTGCGTGCCGACGACGATCCGGTCGTCGGCGCTGCGGCCTTCCGTCTTCACGTAGGTATTGAGGCGCAGTTCGCGCACGTCGCGCAGCGCGGTGTGCGGCACGTCGGCGTCGCCGTATTCGGCGAGCGGGTGCGTGCGGCCGACGAATAGCCCGATCTCCGATTCCTCCGCGATCGTCGCCGCGCCGATATCGGCCGGATAGGCCGCGCGCGCGGCCATCAGCCCGAGCTGCGCGCGCCCTTGCTGGATCAGGTCGAGCACGTCCTCGTGCTCGGCGATCTGGCATTCGAGCTCAAGCGCCGGAAAGCGCCGTTCGAGTGCCATCAACGTTTCCTCGTAGCGCTTCGACTGGTACGTGTCGGACACGACGAGCGTCAGCCGTGCTTCCTCGCCACGCGCGAGCCGCGCGGCCATGCGGTCGATCGCCGCGCCGGCCTCGAGCGCGCGCTGCACCTGCGGCAGCAGCGCGCGCCCGGCATCGGTCAGCGTCGGCGCGCGCGTCGAGCGGTCGAACAACTGCACGCCGAGATCGATCTCGAGGTTCGCGATCGCCTCCGACACGGTCGACTGGCGCTTGCCGAGCTTGCGCGCGGCGGCCGTGAACGAGCCGAGCAGCGCGGCTTCGGCGAATGCGAGCAGGGCTTCGGGGGCGTGGCGCATGCAGCACTCCTGGCGGCGTTATATCGGTAAAACCGATGATATCAAACTGGATTCATACGGTTGTGCCGATCAAAATGGCTGCCATGAACGAAGTAGACGAATCGGAGGGAATCATGAAACAGATCAACAAAACAGTGACGGAACGGCTGCTGCATGCACTGACATTCGAGCTGATCGCGATCGCGCTGTGCGCGCCGATCGGCGCGTGGCTGCTCGACATGCCGGTGTCGCACGTCGGCGTGCTGACGGTGATGGTGTCGCTGATCGCGATGGCGTGGAACATGGCGTTCAACACGCTGTTCGACCGCTTCGAGCGGCGGGCAGGCTTGAAGCGCACGCTCGGCATGCGGATCGCGCATGCGATCATGTTCGAGCTCGGTCTCGTCGCGATGGTGGTGCCGGTTGCCGCGTGGTGGCTGAACGTGAGCCTCGTCGAGGCGCTGCTGCTCGACCTCGGCATCGTGCTGTTCTTCCTGCCTTACACGTTCTGCTTCAACCTCGCATACGACGCGCTGCGCGCTCGCTGGATGGAGCGCCGGGTTGCGGTGCAGGCAGGTTGAGGACGAGCGAGACCGGCGAATGCCGGCAGAGGCCGGCGGCCGTCGCCGTCAGCGCGCGGCGGCCCACAGCCACACGCCGCACGCAGCCGCGACGGTGCCGTACACGGCATAGACGGGCACTTTGAAGCGCGCGAAGCACAGCGTCGCGAAGGCGCCCGTCAGCCAGTAAACGGGGTCGGCCGGCTCGCGGTGCAGGATCTTCACGACGGCGACGACGAGAAAACCCGTGGTCGCCGCGCGCAACAGGCGCATCCCGTGTTCGAAGCGCGAATGGCGCTTGAGCCGGAACAGGTGGTTCTGCGCGAACACGACGAGGCAGCCCGACGGAATGAACAGCGCGGCCGTCGCGGCCAGCGCGCCGACCCAGCCGTCGGTCAGGTAGCCGAGAAACGGCACGACATTCAGCAGCGGCCCCGGTGCGACGGGCGACAACGCGAACGCAAGCGTGAAGTCGTGATCGGAGATGCCCGTTGCCGGCGTGACGAACAGCGTCTTGAGCACGGGCAGCGCGGAGAAGCCGCCGCCGAACAGTGTCATGCCGGCGCCGGCGAGGCGCGGCCACAGCAGCGTCGCCTGATAGTCGCCGGGCAGCGGCATCGCGAACAGCGTGACGAGCACGCCGAGCAGCACGAGCAGGTTGCGGTCGCGGGCCGACAGCGTGACATCGACCGCGTCGCGTTGCGGTGGCCCCGTCAGCCAGCCCGCCGCGAACGCGGCGAAAAGAATCCCGACGAAGGCGGCCGGATTATGCGCAAAACCGAGCAGAATCGTCGACAGCGCGGCGATCAGCTGTTCGCGCCGCGTGCGCGCGAGCGAGCGCAACTGCTTGACCCACGTGACGCCGATCAGCGCGGCGAGCACCATCCCGAAGTGATTGATCAGCATCGGCGCGGCCAGCGAGCGCACGAGTGGCGTGCGATAGAAGATCGCGAACAGCGTCATCAGGATGGAGAACGGCAGCACGCTCGCGAGGCCGGCGACCCATGCGCCGATGCGGCCGTGCAGGATCTGGCCGACCTGTACCGCCACGTTGCAGCCGACGGGGCCTGGCACGAGCCAGGCCAGCGCGACGAGATCGCCGAATACGTGAGGCTCGATGCGCCGCAGCCGTTCCACGTAGTGGCGTTCGAGCTGCGCCATCATCGACAGTCCGCCCCACGAGACCGCCGAAATGCTCGCAACGACTTTGAACAGGTTCCACAGGGAAGCCTGCGCCTGTTCGACATCAGCAGTCGCTTCGATTTCGACGGTTGTCATGTTGGTAGGGTGGGCCGGAGGCCCGATCTCTCGTGTATAGCCATGCCGGCGGCCCGCCGACACGTTGGCCCTCCCAATTGTCCGCCGCGCACCGTGACACTGCCATGCGCGGAAACGCTAGTTCATGAACTAAACAATCAGATCGGAAAACGAAACAATGATGGTACGCGCAAGGCCCGCCACGGCTGCGGTGCGCTCACGCGCCCGTGCTGCCGGTCGCGCGATGCGCGATCACGTTCGGCGGTTCGGCGCGCACGCCGAAGCGTGCGATCAGCGCGGGAATCGCGTCGGCCGGCACCGGTCGCGAGAACAGGAAGCCCTGCGCTTCGATCTCGCCGAGCGCGGACAGCCACGTGATCTGCTCCTCGGTTTCCGTGCCTTCGACGACGACGGTCAGGCCCAGCGAGCGCGCGAGATGCACGATCGACGACACCATCACGCACACGCTGCGATCGTTCGGGATCGCCTGCACGAACGAGCGGTCGACCTTCAGCGTGTCGACGGAGAAGCGGTGCAGGTACGACAGCGACGAATAGCCGGTGCCGAAATCGTCGAGCGCGATCCGGATGCCGAGCTTCTTCAGCGCGACGATCTTCTCGGACACGAGTTCCGGATACTCCATCATCGCGGTTTCGGTGATCTCGATTTCGAGGCGGTTCGCGTCGATGCCGGTTTCCTGCAGCGTGCGCGAGATCGTCTCGATCAGGTCGCCGCGCCAGAACTGCACCGGCGAGATGTTGACCGCGAGCGTCAGCGTGTCGTGGCCCTCGTCGCGCCAGCGTGCGATCTGCTCGCACGCGGTGCGGATCACGAAGTCGCCGATCGGCACGATCAGGCCGGTCGATTCGGCGATCGAAATGAATTCGTTCGCGGAGATGATCCCGTGTTCGGGGTGGTCCCAGCGCGCGAGCGCCTCGAAGCCGGTGATGGTGCGGTGGGTGAGGTCGATCTTCGGCTGGTATGCGAGGAACAGCTGCCCCTCGGCGAGCGCGACGCGCAATTGCTGTTCCCAGCGCATCAGGTGGTCGGCGCGGTGCGACAGGTGCGGCGCGTAGAACTGGTAGCAGTTCTTGCCGGCGTCCTTCGCGCTGTACATCGCGAGATCGGCCTTCTTCAGCAGGTCGATCTCGCTTTCGTTCGCGACGGTGTGCAGCGCGATGCCGATGCTCGCATGCAGCACGAACGAACTGCCGCGCACGTCGAACGGCTCGCCGAACATCCGGATGATCGCTTCCGCGAGCCGCACCGCGCGCCGCTCGACGTCGTCGCCCTTCATCACCACGACGAACTCGTCGCCGCCGATGCGCGCAAGCGAGCCTTCGTCGCCGACCGCATCGGACAGGCGCGACGCGGTCATCTGCAGCACGATGTCGCCGGCGTTGTGGCCGAGCGTGTCGTTGACGGTCTTGAAGTTGTCGAGATCGATGAACAGCAGCCCGAGCCGCGACAGGCTCGTCGGCATCGACACGTCGTTACGCAGCCCGCGCAGCGTCGCGTAGCGGTTCGCGAGGCCGGTGAGCAGGTCGTATTCGGCGAGCTGCGTCATTTCGCGCTCGCGGCCGAGCAGCTTGCCGATCAGGCCCGTCGCGACGCCGAAGAACGCGAGCATCGCGAGCGTGATGAAGCTCGTCATCAGCAGGTAGACGTTGCGCGTATGGTAGTAGTCCGCAAATTCCTCGGTTTGCGACAGCCCGACCATCACCGCGAGCGGGTAGCCGTCGAGGTGGCGGTACGACACGATGCGCGTCACGCCGTCGATCGGGTCGATGATCGTGCCCGTCACGCGCTCGGCGATCGGGTAGACGCCCGACGCCGAAAACGCGCCCGGCGCGTTGCTGACCGAGCCCGTGCGCCGCGCGAGAACGGCACCCGTATCGGACACGACCGCGATCACGCCTTCCTTGCCGATCGCCGCGTTGTTGTAGAAGTCGTTCGTGAAGTAGCTCGGGTCTTCCGACACGACGACGATGCCCGCGAAGCTGCCGTCCGGGTTGTTCAGGCGCCGCGTCATCTGCAGCGTCCAGTGGCTCGACACGCGGCCGAGGACGGGCTTGCTGATGAACAGGCGGTCGTCGTTGTGCGCGAGGTGGACCTTGAAGTGCTCGCGGTCGGACAGGTTGATCGGCTGCGGATGCAGCTCGGCGGTGTTCGCGAACAGGATGCCCTTCGCGTTGACGAGCGACACCTGGATCAGCGTGTCGCTCGGCACGACGCCTTTCTCGACGGCGCTGGCGAGGTTGAAGCGCGCGGGCGACTTCTCGAATTCGAACTTGACGAAGCGGGTGATCTGGTCGACCTGATGGATCGCCTTGACCGTGTGCTGCTCGAGTGCGGAGGAGAGGATCGCGGCGGAAGCCGCCGCTTCCTTGTACGCGCTGTCCTTTTCCACCGACAGACGCGCGATGATCACGGCCCACAGCAGCGCAAGCGCCAGCATCCCGAGCAGCGGGATCGCAAATAGCGCACGCCGGCGCGATTTGCGCGGCGCGCGTAGCGGCCGGGTCGGCGGCGTGTGGTTGGACCGGGCGGAGCTCATCGAAGAGGGTGGCGTCCTGCTCGCGTGCGCCATCCGTCTGGATGGCCGTCTAGGGTTCGGGTTGTCCCGACGTCTGTTCGTTCGCGGGACACGCAACCATGGACAGACCTCCGAAACAACGGATTAGGCCCGATATTACTGGCTGGAACGCTTTTGCGATAGTTGGGCGAATCGTAGGGGGCGCCGGACGGGCCGGCGCCATCGCACATCGCGAAATGTTACGCGGGGGACAGGAAGGTGCCGTCGACGACCGTGACGACCTGGCCGCCGATCCACGCGGTGCCGTCTTCGTCGTAGCGGACGAAGATGCGGCCCTCACGGCCGATCGCCGTCCCCTGGCGGGCCGTATACGACTGGCCGGGGCGGCGTTCCTGCCGCGTCAGCAGCCCGGCGAGCGCCGCGTTTGCACTGCCGGTGACGGGATCCTCGCCGAAGCCGAAGTTGCCGCCCGTCATCAGGCAGCGGATTTCGAACGTCGCGGGGCCGCTGTCGGCGTGCGGCGCGTAGACCGCGAGGCCGTCCATGCCGTAGCGGTGCGTGAGCGCCGCCAGCGCGACCGGATCGGGCGACAGGCCGATGCACGCATCGGCCGACTTCAGCCGCACGACCAGCCACGGCGCACCGTTGTCGACCGCGCACGGCTCGGCCTCCAGGTCGATCGCGTTGCTGCGCAACGCGGCAGCCAGCGCCGCGTAGTCCGAACGGTCGAGCGGCGTGACGCGTGCCGGCGGCGCGGCAAATGCCCAGCCGTCGGCCTGCTCGCGCAGCGCGACCCGGCCGACCCCGCACTGCTGGATCAGCCGGCCCGGCGTGCGCGGCTGCGCGCCGCTTTCCAGGAACGCATGCGCGGTGCCCAGCGTCGGGTGGCCGGCGAACGGCAGTTCGCCCTCCGTCGTGAAGATCCGGACGCGGTAGTCGGCTTCCGGATCGGTCGGCGTGCAGACGAACGTCGTTTCCGACAGGTTCGTCCAGCGGGCGATCGCGAGCATGTCGTCGTCGCCGAGCGAATCGGCGTCGAACACCACGGCGAGCGCGTTGCCCTTGAACGGCACCGACGTGAACACGTCGACCTGCTTGAAACGGACCCGATGGTCGGACATCGCGATGCGCTCGTTACGCCACTTCGGCGATCAGCTCGATCTCGACGCACGCGCCGAGCGGGATCTGCGCAACGCCGAAGGCCGAGCGCGCGTGCTTGCCGGCGTCGCCGAACACTTCCGCGATCAGTTCCGACGCGCCGTTCGTCACGACGTGCTGTTCGGTGAAGTCGAGCGTCGAGTTGACGAGGCTCATCAGCTTGACGACGCGCGTGACCTTGTTCAGGTCGCCGGTGTGCGCGTGCAGCGTCGCGAGCAGGTCGATCGCGATCGAGCGGGCAGCGGCCTTGCCGTCTTCCGTCGTGAGATCGGCGCCGAGCTTGCCGGCCCAGACCTTGCCGTCCTTCTTCGCGATGTGGCCCGACAGGAAGACCGTGTTGCCGGTTTGCGCGCTCATCACGTAGGCGGCGGCCGGTGCGCCGGCGGTCGGGAGCTCGATACCGAGCGACTTGAGTTTGTCGTAGACGTTAGCCATGTATTCGATTCCTCGTTGAGAGTCGTGACAGGAAAAAGGGGATCAGAGGCGCTCGCGCAGCAGCTTGCCGAGGCGCGCGACGCCTTCCTCGATCTTTTCGGGCGGCACCGTCACGAACGACAGGCGCAGCGTGTTCTGCTGCGCGTTGTCCGCGAAGAACGGTGCGCCCGGCACGAAGGCGACGTGGTTGTCGACGGCCGTGGCGAGCAGTTTCATGCTGTCGATCTGCGCGGGCAGGTTCACCCAGATGAACATCCCGCCTTCCGGCCGGTTCCACGTGACGCCTTCCGGCATGTGGCGCTCGAGCGCACTGAGCATCGCGTCGCACTGCGCGCTGTACAGCTCGCGGATCGTCGGGATGTGCTCGTCGAGGAACCCGTCCTTGATCACTTCGTGCGCGATGCGCTGCGTGAGCGTCGGCGTGTGCAGGTCGGTGGCCTGCTTGGCCTGCACGAGCTTGAAGTGGAGTTCCTCGGGCGCAATGATGTAGCCGATCCGCAGGCCCGGCGCGAGCACCTTCGAGAAGGTGCCGAGGTGCACGATGTGATCGGGCGCCATCGACAGCATCGTCGGCAGCGGCTCGCCGCGGTAGTTCAGCGCGCCGTACGGATCGTCTTCCAGCACCGGGAACGGGCTCGACTGCGCGAACGCGGCGAGCGCGCGGCGGCGCTCGACGGGCAGGCGGCGGCCGGTCGGGTTCTGGAAGTTCGGCTGCGCGTACAAGAGGCGCGCGCCTTGCGTGAGTTCGGGCGTGAGGCCTTCCGGCAGCAGGCCCTGCTCGTCGGTCGGCACCTGCACGTAGCGCGGCTCGTACAGCGAGAACGACTGCAGCGCGCCGAGGTAGGTCGGGGTTTCGACGAGGATCGGGCTGCCCGGATCGACGAGCGCCTTGCCGAGCAGGTCGAGTGCCTGCTGCGAGCCGGTCGTGATCAGCACCTGCGACACGCGCACGCTGTAGCGCTCGGCGATCCATTCGCGCAGCGGCAGGTAGCCTTCGGTCGCGCTGTACTGGAGCGCGGCGGCCGGCGCGTCGCGCAGCACGCGATCGGCGGCGGCGCGCATGCGCTCGGCCGGGAACGTCGCGGGGGCGGGCAGGCCGCCGGCGAACGAGATGACCTCGGGGCGTTCCGTGACCTTCAGGATCTCGCGGATTGCAGAGCTCGTCAGCTTGCGTGCGCGTTCGGAAAGCTGCCAGTGCGGCGGATGCAGGTCGCTCGGATTCATAGTCTCCTCGTTCGGATATCGTGGTCAGTCAAGAAAGGTCGTTCGGGCAAATCGCTTCGACGCTGCCGGGTGGGCAGGCACGAGCGCGATCGAGCCTTCGCGGCCGGGTGGGCAAAACCGATCAGGCAAAACGTCCATTATGGCGCAGCTGTTCAGCCGGCGCGAGCCGGTTGCGCGGCGGTGGCGACCGCCGAGCGGCGCCCGAGCACCACGGTGGCGATCACCGCGGCCGCGAACAGCCACGTCGACGGCGTGACCGTTTCGCCGAACAGCAGCGCGGAAAAGGCAATCGTGAAGAAAATCTGCAGCAGTTGCACCTGGCCGACGCGCGCGATGCCGCCCATCGCGAGCCCCGCATACCACGCGAAAAAGCCGATGAACTGCGAAAAGAGGGTCACGTAGCCGAACGCGAGCCACGTGCGCAGCGCGAGCGGGCCCGGATGCGCGGCATGCTGCATCCAGGCGAGCCAGCCGACCGGCAACACGAGGAACGGCGCCGACACGACGAGCGCCCAGCAGATCACCTGCCAGCCGCCGATCTGGCGCGCGAGGCGCGCGCCTTCCGCATAGCCGAGCGCGCCGATGCCGACAGCGACGAGCATCAGCGCATCGCCGGCCTGCACGGTGCCGCCGCCGTCGCGCAGCGCGAACGCGATCACCAGCGCGCTGCCGGCCACCGCGCTGACCCAGAACGCCTTCGACGGCCGCTCGTGCGACAGCCATGCCGCGTACAGCGCGACGAACAGCGGCTGCAGGCCGTTGACCACCGCGCCGTGCGACGCCGGTACCGATTTCATCGCCCAGGCGGAGAACACCGGATACGCGATGATCACGCCGAGCGACGTGATCGCGAGGCTTTTCAGTTGCGCGCGGGTCGGCAGCGGCTCGCGGCGCCACCACAACAGCAGGCCGGCCGGCACCGCGGCGGCGAGCGCGCGGCCGAGCCCGTTGAGCAGCGGATGGAGTTCGGAGACGACGATACGCGTCATCGGCAGCGTCAGGCTGAAGATCATCACGCCGATGAGGCCGAGCAGCATGCCCCGGGTTTCGCGCGAATTCATGTGAGGGGTGTCTCCGTGTTGCCGGTATTGGTGTCGTTGAGGGGGAGGAGGGCGTTCAGCGCAATGTGCGCGCGCCCTGCGGCGTGTCGAATTCGGCGACGAGCGCGGGCGGGCCGTCGGCGGCTTCGAGGTCGAGCAGGTGCGCGGCGCCGAGCCAGTCGAGCTGCTCGCGAAGCACGTCTGCGCGCGGGTGGACGCCCTTGAGCGCCTTCAGCGCGACGCCGTCGCCCGGCAGCGATTCGGCCGGGTGGTGCGCGCTGTCCCACTGGATCAGCGACGGCAGCAGGCCGTCGCCCGCGCCTTGCCACGCGGGGAACGCGCCGTCGTCGGGCACCGTGAGGCCCCAGCTCAGGTCGCCGCGCCGCATCGCGACGACCGGCGGGATGCGCGCCGGGTACTGGCTCTGCCACAGCGCGAGCTGGCGCGGACGGTCGACGCGCGCGACCCAGTGCGCGAGAAACGGACCTTGTGCGAGCCGCGCATGCATGGCCGGATCGTCGAGGCCGAACAGCCGCGCGCGCGGCGGCTTGGCGCCGTCGTCTTGCGCCGGCGCGTCGGGGTCGATCGCGATCACTTCGAGGTAGAGCCCGCCCCACGCGCCGAACAGCGCATTGTGGGTCCGCATCAGCGGGTGGCGGCCGCCGCCGGCCGGTTCGATACCGAGCGCGCCGGCAACGTGGCGGACGCCTTCGTCGAGCGTGCGCGCGGCGATCACGAGATGGTCGAGTGTCAGGGAGCGGGCTGGCATGAACGTCGGTCGGGAAGCGAAAGTGTCATGGTGGGCAGGCGATGCGCCGGGCGGTGGCCGGACCGGCCGGCGTACCGGCCGCGATGCAGGCCGGTGGGCGCGGTACCCGGTGCGGCGGGGCCAAAGCGGCGGCCGCAGGGTCGCCATGCCGGTCAACTGTAATCGTCGCTACCGGCACAGTAACGGTACAATCGGCGCGATAGCCTTCGGTACAGTTGGAGCCGCCGCCCATGTCCACCGTCCCACTCGCCCAGATTCCCGTGCCGCACGACACGGCCACGCTCACGCTCGTCGACCAGCTGGTCCAGTGGGCGCGGCGGCGCATCGACGAACGCGTGTTCCGTCCCGGCATGCGGATGCCGTCGATCCGCAAGCTCGCGCTCGACAAGAGCGTGTCGCGCTTCACCGTCGTCGAGGCGTACGAGCGGCTCGTCGCGCAGGGCTACCTCGACTCGCGGCGCGGCTCGGGCTTCTACGTGCGCGAGCGCACGGCCGCCGGCCCGCAACCGGCCGACAGCGTCGCACGCGTGGCCGAGGCCGCGCCGGTGCACAACACGATCGACGTCGTCTGGCTGCTGCGCAACATGCTGCACACCGTCAGCCCGGAAAAGGGGCCGGGTCTCGGCTATCTGCCGGGCCGCTGGCTCGACGGCGAACTGATCACCGGCGCGCTGCGCGCGCTCGGGCGCCAGTCCGGCGCGCAGATGCTCGGCTTCGGCACCGCGCAGGGTTTCCTGCCGCTGCGCCAGCAACTGCAGACGCGTCTCGCCGAAGTGGAGATCGGCGCGAAGCCCGAACAGATCGTGCTGGTGTCGGGGATCACGCAGGCGATCGACCTGATCTCGCGGATCTACGTGAAGCCCGGCGATGCGGTGATCGTCGGCGATCCGGCCTGGTTCCAGATGTTCGGCCGCTTCGCGGCGCAGGGCGCGCAGCTCGTCGGGATGCCGTACACGCCGGACGGCCCCGATCTCGACGCGCTCGAGACGCTCGTGCAGATGTGGCGGCCGAAGATGCTCGTGATCAATTCGGTGTTGCAGAACCCGACCGGCACGTCGCTGTCGGCCGCGCAGGCGTTCCGGATCCTGAAGCTCGCGGAGGCGTACGACTTCCTCGTCGTCGAGGACGACGTGTACGGCGACCTGTGCCCGCCGAGCTATCCGGCCACGCGCCTCGCGAGCCTCGACCAGTTGAAGCGCGTGATCTACCTCGGCAGCTATTCGAAGACGCTCGCGGCGAACCTGCGGGTCGGCTATGTCGCCTGCGCGCCGGAGATCGCGAAGGCGGTCACCGACCAGAAGATGCTGGTCGGGATGACGACGCCCGAGCTGAACGAGCGCGTGCTTTACAAGATCCTGACCGAAGGGCACTACCGTCGCCACGTCGAGCGGCTGCGCGCGCGGCTCGACGGCGTGCGCGACAAGACCGCGCGGATGCTCGAGCGCACGGGGCTCGGCCTCTTCACGATGCCGGCGGCCGGGATGTTCCTGTGGGCCGACACGGGCGTCGATTCGGACGCGCTCGCGGCGGTCGCGCACGAGGCCGGCTTTCTGCTGACGCCGGGCAGCCTGTTCTCGCCGCAGCAATCGCCGTCGACGTGGATGCGCTTCAACGTCGCGAATTGCGGCGATCCGGCGCTGCCGGGGCTGCTGTCACGTTATATCGATTCGGCCGCGCGCCGCGCGTCGTGACCCTGGGCGGCACGCCGGCCCTTGAAATCGGGCGTGCCGTCCCCAGATACCCGCGCAAACCGCTTGCGCCAGGCGGCAGCCTTTCACGGGCCGGCCGGCATCGCGCGCCGGACGCCTGCGCCACACCATTCAAGTTCAAGTAAGAGGAAACAGCATCCATGGCACATGAAACGATGAGCTTTCAGGCAGAGGTCAAGCAACTCCTCCACCTGATGATCCATTCGCTCTACAGCAACAAGGAAATTTTCCTGCGCGAACTGGTGTCGAACGCGTCCGACGCGGCCGACAAGCTGCGTTTCGAAGGGCTCGCGGACAACGCGCTGTACGAAAACGATCCGAACCTGCGCATCCGCATCGGCTACGACAAGGCCGCGCGCACGATCACGATCGACGACAACGGCATCGGCATGAGCCGCGACGAGGCGATCGCGAACCTCGGCACGATCGCGCGTTCGGGCACCAAGGAATTCTTCACGAAGCTGTCCGGCGACCAGCAGAAGGATGCGGCGCTGATCGGCCAGTTCGGCGTCGGTTTCTACTCGGGCTTCATCGTTGCCGACAAGATCACCGTCGAGACGCGTCGCGCGGGCCTGCCGGCAAGCGAAGCCGTGCGCTGGGAAAGCGCGGGCGAGGGCGATTTCACGATCGACGCGATCGAGCGCGCGCAGCGCGGCACGACGATCACGCTGCACCTGCGCGAAGGCGAGGACGAGCTGCTGTCGTCGCACCGCCTGCAGTCGATCATCCAGAAGTATTCCGACCACATCGCGCTGCCGATCCTGATGCAGAAGGAAGAGTGGGATCAGGAAAAGGGCGAGATGGTCCTGAAGGACGAGGACGAGACCGTCAACCAGGCGAGCGCGCTGTGGACGCGTTCGAAGAGCGACGTCACCGACGAGCAGTACACGCAGTTCTACCAGCACATCGCGCACGACCACCAGGATCCGCTCACGTGGACGCATAACCGCGTCGAGGGCCGCAGCGAATACACGCAACTGCTGTTCGTGCCGGCGCACGCGCCGTTCGACATGTGGAACCGCGACTATCGCGGCGGCCTGAAGCTGTACGTGAAGCGCGTGTTCATCATGGACGACGCCGAGCAGCTGCTGCCGCAATACCTGCGTTTCGTGAAGGGCGTCGTCGATTCGGCCGACCTGCCGCTGAACGTGTCGCGCGAGATCCTGCAGGAAAGCCGCGACGTGAAGGCGATCCGCGAAGGCGTGACGAAGCGCGCGCTGTCGATGCTCGAAGAGCTCGCGAACGCGGAAGACGATGCCGGCAAGGAGAAGTACAAGACCTTCTGGGGCGCGTTCGGCCAGGTGCTGAAGGAAGGCCTCGGCGAGGATCACGCGAACCGCGAACGCATCGCGAAGCTGCTGCGCTTCGCGTCGACGCACGGCGACACCGACGCGCAGGACGTGTCGCTCGCCGACTACGTGTCGCGCATGAAGCCCGAGCAGAGCAAGATCTACTACGTGACGGCCGACGCATGGCAGGCGGCGAAGAACAGCCCGCATCTCGAAGTGTTCCGCAAGAAGGGCGTCGAGGTGCTGCTGCTGACCGATCGCGTCGACGAATGGATGCTGTCGTTCCTGCAGGAATTCGACGGCAAGCCGCTCGCGAGCGTGGCACGTGGCGACCTCGATCTCGGCGAGCTGAACGACGAAGAGAAGAAGGCGCAGGAGCAGGCAGGCGAGGCGATCAAGCCCGTCGTCGAGAAGATGAAGGAAGCGCTCGGCGACAAGGTGAAGGAAGTGCGCGTCACGTTCCGCCTGACCGATTCGCCGTCGTGCCTCGTCGCCGACGACAACGACATGAGCGGCTACCTGCAGCGGATGCTGAAGGCGGCAGGCCAGAACGCGCCGGCGATGCAGCCGATCCTCGAGATCAATCCGGAGCACGCGCTCGTGAAGCAGTTGAAGGCCGACAGCGCCGATTTCGGCGACTGGTGCCACCTGCTGTTCGATCAGGCGCTGCTGGCCGAAGGCGGCATGCTCGACGATCCGGCGAGCTTCGTGAAGCGGACCAACGCGCTGCTGCTGTCGCGCGCCGCGTGAACACGCGCCTGCGATTCGACGGCGGGCAGGCCGGCTGGCGCGAGACGCCGCGGCCTGGCTGCACGCTCGACCAGCGCGACTGGCTGACGCGCGGCGGATCGCTGACCGCGCACCTTGCAAGGCTTGGCCGCGTGAACGTGCGCGTGACGCGTGAGGCTGTCGACTGTCCGTGGTTCGACGAGCCGGACGCGGTCGCCAGTGCACCGCGCGCGCCGATGTGGGTGCGCGAGGTGATCCTGTCGGTCGACGGCACGCCGTACGTCGCCGCGCACAGCATCGCGCCGCTCGCGGCCAGCAAGGGCGTGTGGCAGGCCATGCGGCGGCTGCGCACGCGGCCGCTGGCGGAACTGCTGTACAGCGATCCGCAGGTCGAGCGTTCAGCGCTCGTCAGCCGGCGCGTGATCGCGGGCCATCCGCTGTTTGCGCTGGCGACCCATGCGCTCGACGGTGCGCGAGCACCGCACGCGTTCGCCGCGCGGCGCTCGGTGTTCCAGCGTCACGGCAAGCCGTTGATGGTCACCGAGTGCATGCTGCCGGCGCTGTGGCGCCATCTCGATGCGCACGGCGACGGGCCGCGCTCGGGCGGGCCCGGCGGAGGCGCGTGATGCTGCGGGGGTTCCCGCCGGTCGTCGCGGCGAATACGCATACGATGATCCTCGGCAGCTTTCCGGGGGAGGCGTCGCTCGATGCCGCGCAGTACTACGCGCATCCGCGCAACCAGTTCTGGCGGCTGCTCGGCACGGTGCTCGGCGAGCCCGGGCTGCACGAGCTCGCGTACGACGCGCGGCTCGAACGCGTGCTGATGCACGGGATCGGGATCTGGGACGTGCTGGCCGCGTGCCATCGCGAGGGCAGCCTCGATTCGGCGATCCGGCATGCGAAGCCGAACGATTTCGATGCGTTGAGGGAACATGCGCCGTTGCTGAAGCGTGTGTGTTTCAACGGCAAGACGGCAGGGCGGTTTGCAGAGGTGATTGGCGCGGCGGGGTACGACACGCTCGTGCTGCCTTCGTCGAGCCCGGCGAATGCAATGCTGTCGTTCGAGCAGAAGCTCGCGCAGTGGCAGGGGATTCGTGCCTGACGATTCGACGGATCGTCGCTTACTCGTCCTTGCCCCAGCGCCACTTCGGCTTTTCGCCTTTCAGCCAGCACACGACCGTGAACGCGGCGACCAACGCGACGATGCAAGCCGCGAACGCCAGCGGCGACCGGGCGGGCGACACGCGCGTCGCAACCACCACGATCCCGATCACAAAGAGCAGCAGGACGGCCCAGCCTTGCCACGCGACCGGTAACCCCCATCCCCAGCCGTAGCGTTTCGCCGGAAACCAGATCTTCTTGTCGGTCGACTCCATGGGACCTCCTCCTCGCCAGGCGGGCACCTGATCGTATTGTGCGCCGCTATTCGATCCCGGTACGGCGCGCCGGCGGCCATGCCTGCGCCCCTTCATGCGAGCGGCGACGAATCGTCCGCCGCCGTTTGCATCGACGCCCGCGCGCCCGGAACACGACGCTGCGTCAGAACGTGATCGCGGCCTTCACGGACTGGACCGCCGCGCCGTTCAACAGGATGTAGAAGTTCTGCGGCGCCGTGCTGCCGGCGGGCGCGATCGCGAGCGTCGTGCCGTCGCGGATCACGGTCCCGATGTCGATCTGCCCGTTGTTCTGATAGAAGACCCGGTACTCTGTCGTCGGCGCATTGAGTGCCGCGTTGGCGACCCATGCACGGACGCCCGCGAGCGTGACGATCTGGCCGTCGCTCAGATTGTAGGTCTTGTTGTCGGCCGTGCTCGTGTACGGAAAGAAAGTTTCCAGCGTCGATGCCGTCGTGCTGCACGGCGTCGGGGTCGTGCCGGTCGTCTGCGGTGCGGCGCAGTCGCCGGTCAGCACCGTGTCGCCAACCACCTGGCGCGTGACCTTCAGGTAGGCGGCGCCCGATTGCCACGTCGCCTGCTTGTTGTACAGCGACGTGCCGTTGATCGTGTTCGTGATGGCGCCGAGCGCGCTGTCGTCGAACAGTTCGGCTGGCGAGCCGGCGATCGCGCCGGACAGCGGCACGATCGTGTAGTTCGTGCCGAGAACCGTCATCGCGGCGGTATGACCGTCGGCGGCGAGGTCCGTCAGCTGCACGTTCGCGCCGCTGTAGCTGACCTGTTCCTGCGTGCTCGTCACGACAGCGCCGTTGACGACATAACGCTGGTCGGCCAGCGTCGGCACGGGCAGCGACGCAGAGACCGACGACAGGCCTTTCGTCAACAGCTGAGGTCCGCCGGACGGACTTTGCGTGAGGCTTTGATCTTCCGCATAGAAATAGCTGCCCTGACCGATGCTCACCGATCCGCTGCTCGACGTGGAGATCGACAGTTGCGCGTGCAGGTAGTGCAGCCCGCCATTGGCGGCCAGCGCGAAGCTTTCGTAGTTCTGCTGGGCGGCGCTGAGGTTGCTGGCGGGCGTACTCGATGCGTTGCTGTCGCCGCCGCCACCGCATGCGGCGAGCAGCAGGGTGCTGGTCAAGGCGGCTGCGTAGCCGGCGTGTGCCAGACGTGCTTTCTGTGTCATGAGGTCTCTCATTTTTGTTTGTAATCCGTAATATTTAAAGCGCTGCGGCACGTGGCCGACGCGGGAGCATAGCGTGTCGCGGGCGCAGCGACGAGCGACAGGCGGGTCGTTTGAGGCGGCCGCCGGCATGCGCTGATTACGGAATATTTCCGGAGCGGTGCGAACCGGTCCGTACGTTGGCGTGACGAACGGTGCGTGCGAAGGAATCGGCCCGGCGGCGAGGCTTTTTTCGCACCATCGAGCAGCGCGATTCCGACGAAGTGGCACGACGGCAATGGCACCGACGAGCCGGACGCGTGTCCGTCCGCCGGCGGAATCCCCGCCAATGCTATCCTCTCGTCCGCTAAAACCAGCTTCACCCAGCGAGATTCACACATGACCCGACTGATCAAGCGCGCGTCCGCCGAGGCGCGCGCGTCCAAGCGCAGCAAGCCGTCCGCCTACAACGGCTCCGAAAAACTCCAGCCGCCGCGCCTGAAGCGCCGCCCGGAAATCGACGAACACGACGACGTGCCGGTGCTCGAAGCGCCGCGCAAGCCGCGCTTCGCGCCCGTCACGTTCTCGGAAGAGGGCGGCGTGCGCTTCCTGCACTTCGGCACCGAATGGGTGCAGGGCGCGATGCGGATCTCGAAGCCGCTGCATATCGAGCTCGAATACGCGCAGCAGATGATGGCGTGGCTGCTGTTCCTCGAAACGCCCGAGCGGATCGTCCAGCTCGGGCTCGGCACCGGCGCGCTGACCAAGTTCTCGCACCGTTTCCTGCCGCACGCGAAGGTCGAGGCCGTCGAGCTGAACCCGGCCGTGATCGTCGCTGCGCGCACGATGTTCGCGCTGCCGCCCGACGACGCACGTCTCGCCGTGCACGAAGCCGACGCATGGGATTTCGTCAACGATCCGGCCAACCGCGGCACGACGGGCGCGATCCAGATCGACCTGTACGACGCGACCGCGCGCGGCCCCGTGCTCGACAGCGTCGCGTTCTACCGCGCGGTGCGCGGCTGCCTCGCCGATGCGGGCATCGCGACCATCAACCTGTTCGGCGATCATCCGAGCTTCGTGCGCAACATGAAGCACCTGAACGCGGCGTTCGATCACCGCGTGATCGCGCTGCCCGAAGTGCACGACGGCAACCGGATCGCGATCGCGTTCTCGGGCCCCGCGCTCGACGTGTCGTTCGCGCAGCTCGACGCACGTGCGAAGCTGATCGAGGACACGCTGAAGCTGCCCGCACGCAAGTGGGTGAAAGCTTTGAAAGAAACGACCGGCGCACGCGACACCGTGTTCGCGATCTGACGTTTCATGCACCGGCGGCATGCCGGTGCAACCGCACGACAAGGGGCGGATCACCTCGGGTTCGCCCCCGCTTGACCGCGTGCCCGCGGCTCCTATACTGGCGCGAAGCCAGGGGAGCCGCAGCCTACCCGTTTTGCGCTCCTCTCGGCGCCGTACCCGCTCAACAAGATCGATAACCGGGAAAGATGAGGAGACGTCATGGCTCACGATGCCGACGCCAACCGGGCCGCCAAGCGCTGGCTCTGGCTGCTGGTCCTGCCGCTGATCGCGATGGTGTGGGTACCGTCGTACAGCAAGATCGAACCGCAATGGTTCGGTTTTCCGTTCTTCTACTGGTACCAGCTGCTGTGGGTCTTCATTAGCGCGGTGATCACCGCGTTCGTCTATTTCAAGACCAAGAACGCGTGGAAGGCGAGCGGTTCGCAGGGAGATGCGCGATGAATCTCGGCGCAACCTTCGTCTTCGTCCTGCTGTTCATCGGCGTCACGATCATCGGTTTCCTGGCCGCGAACTGGCGGCGCGGCGATCTCGCCCATCTCGATGAATGGGGCCTCGGCGGACGCCGCTTCGGCACGATCGTCACGTGGTTCCTGCTCGGCGGCGACCTCTACACGGCTTACACGTTCGTCGCGGTCCCCGCGCTCGTGTTCGGTGCCGGCGCGATGGGGTTCTTCGCGCTGCCTTATACGATCCTGATCTATCCGTTCGCGTTCGTCGTGTTCCCGAAGCTGTGGAGCATCGCGAAGCGGCACGGCTATGTGACGGCCGCCGACTTCGTCAATGCGCGCTACGGTAGCCGGATGCTCGCGCTCGCGATCGCGGTGACGGGCATCCTCGCGACGATGCCGTACATCGCGCTGCAGCTCGTCGGCATCGAAGTGGTGATCGGCGCGCTCGGCTTCGACACGACCGGCTTCGTCGGCGACCTGCCGCTGATCATCGCGTTCGCGATCCTCGCCGCGTACACGTACACGTCGGGGCTGCGCGCGCCGGCGATGATCGCGATCGTCAAGGACATCCTGATCTACATCACGATCGCCGCGGCGGTCATCGTGATCCCGGCGAAGCTCGGCGGCTTCGGGCACATCTTCGCGAGCGTGCCGCCCGCGAAGCTGCTGCTGAAGGCGCCCGACGCGATGAGCCTGAATGGCTACAGCGCGTATGCGACGCTCGCGATCGGCTCGGCGCTTGCGCTGTTCCTGTATCCGCACTCCGTGACGGCCATCCTGTCGTCGTCGTCCGGCAACTCGATCCGCCGCAACATGGCGATGCTGCCCGCATACTCGTTCGTGCTCGGCCTGCTCGCGCTGCTCGGCTACATGGCGCTCGCGTCGGGCGTAAAGGACATGCCGCAGTACGCGCCGTACTTCAAGGCATTCGGCCCGAACTTCGCGGTGCCCGCGCTGTTCCTCGAGTATTTCCCGTCGTGGTTCGTGGGCGTCGCGTTCGCGGCGATCGGCATCGGCGCGCTGGTGCCGGCGGCCATCATGTCGATCGCGGCCGCGAACCTGTACACGCGCAACATTCACCGCGAGTTCGTGAACCGCAACATGTCGCACGACCAGGAAACGCACGTCGCGAAGCTCGTGTCGCTGATCGTGAAGGTCGGCGCGGTCGCGTTCATCCTCGGGCTGCCGCTGACTTACGCGATCCAGCTGCAGCTGCTCGGCGGGATCTGGATCATCCAGACACTGCCCGCGATCGTGCTCGGCCTGTACACGCGCATGCTCGACCATCGCGGCCTGCTGGCCGGCTGGGCCGCCGGCATCGTGTGCGGCACGTGGATGGCGATCTCGCTGAAGCTGGCCGGATCGATCTTCACGATCCACCTGTTCGGTCTGGCGATTCCCGGCTACGCGGCCGTGTGGTCGCTGATCGTGAACCTGGTGGTGGCGGTGGTGGTGAGCGTGCTGGTGCGCGTGATGGGCATGGCGCATGCGGAGGACCGCACGCGGCCGGAGGACTATTTCGACGTCGTCGAGGGCTGACGCGGATCGCGTGGCCGCGCAATAAAAAAGCCCGCCACCGGCAAGGTGGCGGGCTTTGTCTTTCGTGTCATCCCTGCGCGCGTTTCGCGAGGTCCTCGCGTTGCGACAGGTCTTCGACGTTGACCATCCAGTGCACGCCGAAACGATCCTTCGCCATCCCGAAGCCGAGCGCCCAGAACGTCTTGCCGAACGGCATCGTCACTTCGCCGCCGTCGGCGAGCGCATTGAACAGCTTCTGGCCCTCTTCGACCGTCGCCGGATTCAGCGACAGCGAATAGCCGGCGTGCATGCCGCCGCCGGGCTGGCTGCAGTCGCCGTCCGAGCACATGATCATCGAGTCGCCGATCGTGAAGCTCGCGTGCATTACCTTGTCGCCCATCTCCGGCGTCAGCGGGTAATCGGGATTCGGCGGCGCGTCCTTGAAGTGCATCTTGAACATCGTCTTCGCACCGAGTGCCTTTTCGTAGAACTGAAGGGCTTCGTCGGCGCGACCGTAGAACGTCAGGTACGGTTGAACTTGCATCGCTGTCTCCTGTAATGGGCCGGCCTGCGCATCCGCGCGGGTTCGGCACCGTGCAAGACTGACTGGGAAAGGGGGCATCGGGAGGCGGCCGGCGCACCCGTGACGTGGATTGTAGTGCGCGTGCTTGACGATGGAATGAAAAATAAAAACGGCCGCGAACATGACGTTCGCGGCCGTGTGCGGCGTGCGTGCTGACGGCTGTTGTCAATGTTGCTGACAGCCGCTGACGCGTGTGGCGGCTCAGCGCAGCGAGTCGATCAGCTTCTCGAGCTTCACCGCATCTGCGGCGAATACGCGGATGCCTTCAGCGAGCTTTTCGGTCGCCATCGCGTCGTCGTTCAGCTGGAAGCGGAACGCTGCCTCGTCGATTGCGACGCGCGCGGCCGGCTTGTCCTGCAGCGCTTCCGGCGACAGCTTGCGCGTGACCGTGTCGTTGCTGTCCTGCAGCTTCTGCAGCAAATCGGGACTGATCGTCAGCAGGTCGCAGCCGGCGAGTTCGGTGATCTGGCTGGTCGTGCGGAAGCTCGCGCCCATCACTTCGGTCGTGTAGCCGAACGTCTTGTAGTACGTGTAGATGCGGCGCACCGACTGCACGCCCGGATCGTTCGCGCCACCATCCTTTTCTTCATTCCACTCTGCGCCGGCCTGCTTCTTGTACCAGTCGTAGATCCGGCCGACGAACGGCGAGATCAGCTGCGCGCCGGCTTCCGCGCATGCAGCGGCCTGCACGAGCGAGAAAAGCAGGGTCATGTTGCACTTGATCCCTTCCTTCTGCAGCACTTCGGCCGCGCGGATGCCTTCCCACGTCGACGCGAGCTTGATCAGGATGCGCTCGCGGCCGATGCCGGCGGCCTCGTACAGCTTGATGAGCTCGCGGCCCTTGTCGATCGAGCGCTGCGTGTCGAACGACAGGCGCGCGTCGACCTCGGTCGACACGCGGCCCGGGATCAGCTTCAGGATCTCGGTGCCGAATGCGATCAGCAGGCGGTCGATGATGAAATCGGTGCTTTCGTTGCGATGATCGCGGACGGTTTTCTCGAGGATCGGCTTGTACGCATCCTTCTGGACGGCCTTCAGGATCAGCGACGGGTTCGTGGTCGCGTCCCGCGGCTGGTATTGCGCAAGCTGCTGGAAATCGCCCGTGTCGGCGACGACGGTCGTGTACTGCTTCAGCTGGTCGAGTGCGGTAGTCATGGCGATTCGGAAGAAGGGCGCAAGGCGCCGGGTTCTCACGGGCCGCGCGAGCGCGGCGGCGAAGCGAAGCGGCGCCGGGCGCCGCCTCCGATCCGCTATTCTAGGCCCGATTCGTGTCGGGCACGTTCTGGCGTGTCCGATGGCCGCAGCGGCGGGCGCCGCGCCGCGTCACGCCGGGCGACGCGCGTTCAGGATCACCTGCGTGACGATCCCCGCGACGAGCCCCCAGAACGCCGAGCCGATCGACAGCAGCGTGAGGCCCGATGCGGTGACCATGAACGTGACGAGCGCGGCCTCGCGCTGCTTCACGTCCTGCATCGCGTTCGCGAGCCCGCTCATGATCGAGCCGAACAGCGCGAGCGCGGCGACCGACACGACGAGCGCTTTCGGCAGCGCCGCGAACAGCGCGGCGATGGTCGCGCCGAAGATCCCCGCGATCAGGTAGAACGTGCCGCACCACACGGCGGCCGTGTAGCGCTTCGTGCGATCCTCGTGCGCTTCCGGGCCCGTGCAGATCGCGGCCGTGATCGCCGCGAGGTTGACGCCGTGCGAGCCGAACGGCGCGAGCAGCAGCGACGCGAGGCCGGTGGTCGCGATCAGCGGCGACGACGGGGTCTGATAACCGTCCGCGCGCAGTACCGCGATGCCCGGCACGTTCTGCGACGCCATCGCGACGACGAACAGCGGAATGCCGATGCTGACGATCGCCGCGATCGAGAAGGCCGGCATCGTGAACACGGGTTGCGCGAACGCGATATGAAAGCCGCTGAAGTCGAGCAGGCCGAGACCGCCGGCGACCGCCGTGCCGACGATCAGCGTCGTCACGATCGCATAGCGCGGCGCGAGCCGCTTGACGATCAGGTACGTGAAGAACATCGCGAGTACGAGTGCGGTCTGGAACTGCGCGGCGCGGAAGATCTCGATGCCGATCTCGAACAGGATGCCCGCGAGCAGCGCGGCGGCGATGCCGGCCGGAATCTTGCGCATCAGCGTGTCGAACAGCCCGCTCACGCCGACGGCCGTCAGCAGCACCGCGCAGACGACGAACGCACCGATCGCCTCGGGGTAGGGCACGCCGGGCAGCGACGCGATCAGCAGCGCGGCGCCGGGCGTCGACCATGCGACGACGACGGGCGCGCGAAAGCGCAGCGACAGGCCGATCGTCGTCAGCGCCATGCCGATCGACAGCGCCCAGATCCACGACGAGATCTGCGCATCGGTGAGGTGGGCGGCGCGGCCGGCCTGGAACATCAGCACGAGCGAGCTCGTATAGCCCGTCATCATCGCGACGAAGCCGGCGACGAGTGCCGAGACGGAGGTATCGGCAAAAAAACGGCGGCCGCCGGCGCGGCTGGCGCTCGCGGTGGGCGAGGGGTTCATGCTATCTCCGGGAGAGGCCGCTCGGACGCGGCCTTCGTGTCTTGGTGGGTGTCGTTACTTGCTGAGTGCGCGCATCGCGGTTTCGAGGCCCGCGAGCGTGAGCGGATACATGCGATGGCCGAGCAGGTCGCGGATCACCGCGACCGACTGCCGGTATTCCCATAGCCGCTCGGGCTCCGGGTTCAGCCATGCATGATGGGGGAACTGGTCGGCGAGGCGGCGCAGCCACACGGCGCCGGCTTCCGGGTTGTTGTATTCGACCGAGCCGCCGGGCTGCAGCACTTCGTACGGGCTCATCGTCGCGTCGCCGACGAAGATCAGCTTGTAGTCGGGCGTGAACTTGTGCAGCACGTCCCACGTCGCGGTGCGTTCCGAGTGGCGGCGGCGGTTGTTCTTCCACAGGTGGTCGTACACGCAGTTGTGGAAGTAGAAGAATTCCAGGTGCTTGAACTCGGCCTTCGCGGCCGAGAACAGCTCTTCGGTGCGCTTGATGTGGTCGTCCATCGAGCCGCCGACATCGAGCAGCATCAGCACCTTCACGTTGTTGTGGCGCTCGGGCACCATCCGCAGGTCGAGCCAGCCCGCGTTCGCGGCAGTGCTGCGGATCGTGCCGGGCAGGTCGAGCTCCTCGGCGGCGCCTTCGCGCGCGAAGCGGCGCAGCCGTCGCAGCGCGACCTTGATGTTGCGCGTGCCGATCTCGACGGAATCGTCGTAGTCGCGATACGCGCGCGCCTCCCACACCTTCACCGCGGTGCGGTTGCCATTCGACGGGCCGCCGATGCGCACGCCTTCCGGGTTGTAGCCGCCGTGCCCGAACGGCGACGTGCCGCCGGTGCCGATCCACTTGTTGCCGCCTTCGTGGCGTTCCTTCTGCTCGTCGAGCAGTTCCTTCAGGCGCTCCATCAGCTTGTCGAGCCCGCCCATCGCCTCGATCTGCGCCTTCTCCTCCGGCGACAGCTCGCGCTCGAGGCGCTTTTCGAGCCAGTCGAGCGGAATGTCGAATGCTTCGGACGGCAGGGACGACACGCCGTGGAAATACGCGCCGAACGCCTGGTCGAACTTGTCGAAGTACTGCTCGTCCTTGACGAGTGTCATCCGCGCGAGGAAGTAGAACGCGTCGATCGACGGCGAGATCAGCCCGGCCTTCAGCGATTCGAGCAGCGTCAGGTATTCCTTCACCGAGACGGGCAGCTTGGCTGCGCGCAGCGCGTAGAAGAAATTGAGCAACATGGCCGGGCCTTCGCGGATGGGGGGAGGATTACCGGTTGTGCCGGTTCATGTAGACGAGCCGTTCGAGCAGGCTCAGGTCCTGCTCGTTCTTCAGCAGCGCGCCCGCGAGCGGCGGCACGATCTGCTTCGCGTCCACGCCGCGCAGCGCGTCGGCCGGGATGTTCTCGGCGAGCAGCAGCTTCAGCCAGTCGAGCAGCTCGGACGTCGACGGCTTCTTCTTCAGGCCCGACACGCCGCGCAACTCGAAGAAACTCTCGAGCGCCGCGCGCAGCAGCTCCTCGCGGATGTCCGGGAAATGAACCGCGACGATCTTCTGCATCGTCGCGGGGTCGGGAAACTGGATGTAGTGGAAGAAGCAGCGGCGCAGGAACGCGTCGGGCAGTTCCTTCTCGTTGTTCGACGTGATGATGACGAGCGGGCGGTGCTTCGCGCGCACCGTTTCGCGCGTCTCGTACACGTGGAATTCCATCCGGTCGAGCTCGCGCAGCAGGTCGTTCGGGAATTCGATGTCGGCCTTGTCGATCTCGTCGATCAGCAGCACGGTCGGGCGCTCGGCGTCGAACGCCTGCCACAGCACGCCCTTGACGATGTAGTTCGAGATGTCCTTCACGCGCTCGTCGCCGAGCTGGGAGTCGCGCAGCCGCGACACGGCGTCGTATTCGTACAGGCCCTGCTGCGCTTTCGTGGTCGACTTGATGTGCCACTGCAGCAGCGGCATCTCGAGGGCCGCCGCGACTTCCTCGGCGAGCATGGTCTTGCCGGTGCCGGGCTCGCCCTTGATCAGCAGCGGGCGTTGCAGCGTCAGCGCGGCATTGACCGCGAGCTTCAGATCGTCGGTGGCGACGTAGTGCGAGGACCCTTCGAAACGCATGGCGGCGCTCTTCTCAATCGGGAAAAAAACCCAGTATAAGTCAGAAGGGCTGTGCGGTTGGGCCGCGCCCGCGTATCGTTGCGGGACTGCGGCGGGGCGAAGCGGGGCGCCTTATGGACGCGTTCCCCGCCGACGCGGTACAATCTGGCCGTTTTTTTTGGCCTGCGTGGCGATCCAATAAGCAAAACGGCGCGGGCCGTTGCCGCTTTGGCGCCAGTTTCCCCTCAAGCTAGGTTACAAGAGCTATGAACAAATTCGTCGGCAAACACGTCGTTGTCGCAGCGCTCGTGGCGCTCGCGGGCAGCGCGCAGGCGGCCGGTGTGGTCGGCAACCCGAAGGACGGGGCGAGCAAGGCCGCCATGTGCATCGGTTGCCACGGCATCCAGGACTACCGCGCGGCGTACCCGGAGGTCTACCGGGTGCCTGTCCTCGGCGGCCAGAACCAGCAATACCTCGAGAACGCGCTGAAGGCCTACCGCAAGAAGGATCGTCACTTCCCGTCGATGAATGCGATCGCCGGTTCGCTGACGGACCAGGACATCGCGGATCTGTCGGCGTACTACGCCGCCCAGAAGGCCGACTCGAAGGACAACCCCTACAAGTAAGCGCGCGCCGCCGATCTCTCCGGCGGGACAGGAGCATTCATGAACAACGCATTCAAGACGGCGGCGGTTGCACTGGCGGCCGGCCTCGCGATCGGTACCGCGCACGCGGCGGACACCACGAAGGGCAAGGAACTGGTCGAATCGCACAACTGCGCGGCCTGCCACGGCGCGCAGATGAACAAGCCGATCAACGCCGAATATCCGCGCCTCGCCGGCCAGCATGCCGACTACCTCGTGTGGGCGATGCGCCAGTACCAGATGGGCCTGACGAATCCGCTGCTCGGTCGCAACAACGCGATCATGCAGGCACAGGTGCAGAGCCTGTCGGTCAGCGACATGAAGGACATCGCGGCCTACATCGAGTCGCTGAAAGAAACCGATCTCGTGTTCAAGAAGTAAGCGCGACGGGCCCGACGGGCTCGCGCAGCAAAAATACCCCGCCTCTGCGGGGTATTTTTTTGTCCGCGATCCGGCGCCCGTGGGCCGGTGCCGCGGCGCTCAGTCGCGCGATGCGCGGCGCAGGATGCGCTGCAGATACGCGTCGGTATCGGGCGGCGTGCCGGTGCGCTGCGCTTCCCAGATCGTCTCGCCGAGGCATTCCATGATCGAATGCTGTGCTTCGTGGGCCGAGTCGAGCTTTGCCGCCAGCTTGTCGTGCGCGGCGCGGATGCCGGGCGGCTGGTCGATCGACAGCTGCTCGCTGATCGCGAGGTGCATCGACAGGTGCAGGAACGGGTTCGTGCGGCCTTCCTCGGGCGTGTACTCGCGCGCGGTCGCGCCATCGGCGTCGGCGAGGTCGTCGTGGTATTCGGGATGCTCGACGATCCAGTCGGCTGCGATCGCTTCCAGCGGCGTCAGGATCTCGCCGGCGCGCTGCTTGCGCCAGGTCTCGGTGAAAAAGCGACGCACATCGTCGCGGCTTGGATTGAACATGGTGGGGAAACGTCGTGATTCGGACGGCGTGATGCCGCGTCGCGCATTGTACGCCGGGTCGGCGGACGGTGCTGGCGGCGGGCGCGGAGCGGGGTGTGCGGCCGGCAGTGGCGGTCGCCCGCGGGCCGGTTGTTGGCGCCCGCCACCGGCGCCGGGGAACGGGTAAGCGCGGGCTAGGCTCGCTGCCGCCGCGCCGTTACACTGCGACGATTTCCGTCGCCACGCCGTTCGCGCCCGTTCCGTCATGACCGCCACCGCCCGCCCGTCGTCCACCGCCCTGCAGGGCACGCTCTACGTCGCGATGTCCGCCGCCGCGTTCGGCGCGATGGCGATCTTCGGCCGCTACGCGTATGCGGCCGGTGTCGATGTGCTCGGGCTGCTGATCGTGCGCTTCGCGATCGGCGGCGCGGTGCTTGCCGCGATCGCACGGCATCGCCGCGTCGCGTGGCCGCGCGGGCGCGCGCTCGCGCCGCTCGTGGCGATGGGCGCGCTCGGCTACGTCGGGCAGTCGTTCTGCTATTTCAGCGCGCTGCAACACGCGCAGGCGAGCCTCGTCGCGCTGCTGCTGTACCTGTATCCGGCCTTCGTCACGCTGCTGGCCGCGTGGTGGCTCGGCGAGCGCCTCACGCGCGCGAAGGCCGTCGCGCTCGTGCTGTGCATCGCGGGTTCGGCGCTGATGGTCGGCGGCGGGCATGGCGAGCCGCTCGGGATCGCGCTCGCGCTGGCCGCCGCAGTGATCTATTCGCTGTACATCGTCGGCGGCACGAAGGCGACGCGCGGCGTCGATCCGCTCGCGACTACCGCGATCATCTGCCTGTCGGCGACCGCGACGCTCGTGGCGATCGCCGTCGTGCGGACCGCGGCGTTCGGTGCGCCGCCGCGCTGGCCCGCGACGGCCGGAGGCTGGGCGTCGATGCTCGCGATCGCGCTCGTGTCGACGGTCGCCGCGATGCTCGCGTTCTTTGCCGGGCTCGAACGGCTCGGGGCCGCACGCACGTCGATGCTGTCGACGCTCGAACCGGTCGTGACGGTCGCGCTCGCGGCGCTGCTGTTCGGCGAAGCGCTGTCGCCGCTGCAGTGGGCGGGCGGGGGCGCGATCCTTGCGGCCGTGCTGGCGCTGGTACGCGCGGGCGGTGCGGCGGCCGACGATGCGACTGCGACGTCCAACGCGTAGTCGCGAAGGGGGAAAGCGGGGCGGCGGCGCGGGTGACTACGCGCGGTCGCGGCTGCGGCTTGCAGGCGGAACCACGCCCGATAGGGTGTGCATCGAGTGTCCGGCCGCATGGCGCCGGGCGGTCTGCGACACGTCAGCCGCAGTTGCGCATCACTCGTTCGGCGGCGGCGTCTTCGGCCTGAATTCGCACAGCGGCTCGATCACGCAGTGCCAGCATTCGGGCTTGCGGGCCTTGCACACGTAGCGCCCGTGCAGGATCAGCCAGTGGTGCGCGTCCTGCAGGAATTCCTTCGGCGTGAACTTCTCGAGCGCGGCCTCGACGGCCCGCACGTCCTTGCCCGGCGCGAGCCCCGTGCGGTTCGCGACGCGGAAGATATGCGTGTCAACCGCGATCGTCGGCTGGCCGAACGCGGTGTTCAGCACGACGTTCGCGGTCTTGCGGCCGACGCCCGGCAGCCCTTCGAGCGCTTCGCGATCGGCCGGCACCTCGCCGTCGTAGCGGTCGAGCAGGATCCGGCATGTCGCGACCACGTTCTTCGCCTTGGTCCGGTACAGGCCGATCGTCTTGATGTACTCGGTGACGCCTTCTTCCCCGAGTGCGACGATTTGTCGCGGGGTGTTTGCGACCGGAAACATCTTCCGCATCGCCTTGTTGACCGATACGTCGGTCGCCTGCGCGGACAGCATCACGGCGATCAGCAACTCGAACGGCGTCGAGTATTCGAGCTCGGTGGTCGGATGCGGATTGAGGCTCTGCAGCGTTTCGTAGATCGCGCGTCGTTTGCTGGCGTTCATGGAGCGTTCTGGTCGGGCGGTGCGGACGGGCCGCCGGGGCCGTCGTTGCCTGCGTCGTTCTCTTCGTCGTTGCCGCTCGCGGCCGCCGCTTTGGCGTCGCGTTGGGCCTGCTGTTCGGCGAGCCGTTGGCGGCGCGCCTCGGCCGCGTCGATCTGCGCCTGGACGGCTGCGCTCACGCCTTCGGTGTTCTTCGGCCCGGCGCCTTGCCCGGACAGTTCTTCCTTCTTCTTGCGTGCGCGTTCGAGCGCGGCGGCGATGATCGCGCGCTTCTTCGCTTCGGCGTCGTCTGCGGCCGGTGCGGCGGCCGGCATGGCGGAGGGCGTTTCCGCTGGTGCCGCAGCCGGCTTCGCGGCACTGGCCGCGCGGCGTGCGGCCGCGCGCGCTTCGGCGGCCTCGCGTTCGCGGCGCTGGCGCGCAAGCCGCAGGTCATGGTGCGCGCGGGCGGCGTCGGCCTGTTCCTGCGACCACGCGTCCCAGCCGGTGCGATCGCCGGTCACCGGCAGCATCGCGATGCAGTCGACCGGGCAGGGGGGCACGCACAGGTCGCAGCCGGTGCACAGCGACTCGATGATCGTGTGCATCTGCTTCGGCGCGCCGATGATCGCATCGACCGGGCACGCCTGCATGCATAGCGTGCAGCCGATGCACAGGCTTTCGTCGATGAAGGCGACCGCGCGCGGATGCTCGCTGCCGTTGACGGGGTTCAGCGGAATCACGGGTTTGCCGAGCAGGTTCGACAGGCGCGCGATGCCCTCGGCGCCGCCGGGCGGGCACTGGTTGTAGTTCGCGTCGCCGGCGGCGATTGCCTCGGCGTACGGGCGGCAGCCGTTATAGCCGCACTTCGTGCATTGCGTCTGGGGAAGCAGATCTTCGATGCGATCCGCGAGTGTTTTGGAGTCGGTCACGGTGACAACGGGCGCAGCGGCGCCGAATGGCTCGCGGCCACGTCGGGCGCGGCCGGAAAGGTTTGCCAAAGCTTGATTATCGCCGATTTCCCGCATTGCGCTGGACGCCGTCTGTGCGCATAATCGAACCGCTTTTTTGCAGGGGCTCAGCAGGAGGGCGGCCGCCCACGGCGCGCCCGTTCCAGGGCGGCCGGCGCCGAGGCGGTGGGGGTGCCGGTCCGGATCACGCGGCTCACATAGCAAAACGCCACATGAATCAGCCAAAAATCAAAAGAGATCCTGAAGGTACGCGCCGCCGCATCCTGATGGCGGCAGCCGAAGAGTTCGCGAGTGGAGGGCTGTTCGGCGCACGCGTCGACCAGATCGCGCGCCGGGCCGAAACCAACGAGCGCATGCTCTATTACTACTTCGGCAGCAAGGAGCAACTGTTCACGGCCGTGCTCGAACACGCGTTCTCCGCGCTGACCGAGGCCGAGCGCGAGCTCGATCTCGACGGCGTCGCGCCGGTCGAAGCCGTCACGCGGCTCGCGCATTTCGTTTGGGACTACTACCGCGACCATCCGGAGCTGCTCAGGCTCATCAACAACGAGAACCTGCACGAAGCGCGCTACCTGCACAAGTCGACGCGGATCCGCGAGATGATGTCGCCGATTGTCGCGAAGCTCGGCAACGTGCTGATGCGTGGCCAGAAGGCCGGGCTGTTCCGTACCGATGTCGATCCGCTGCGCTTCTACGTGACGCTGTCGGGGCTCGGCTACTACATCGTGTCGAACCGCTTCACGCTCGCCGCGACGCTCGGCCGTGACTTCACCGACACCGACGAGCGCGCCGAGATGGTCCGGATGAATACCGAGGTGCTGCTCGCGTATCTGTTGCGGCGCTGATGGGCTGACCGGGCCGTAGCGGCCGCCGGATGTAAAAACGCCGCCGTGCGCAGGCAACGGCGGCGTTTTTTCGTCGGAACGCGGTGCGTCAGGCGGCCTTGCGCGTGCGCACGGTCTTGGCGCGCGGGCTGCCGGCGGCGGCGCGTTTCGCGGCCGGTGCGGCCTTGGCGGGAACCGGTGCGGCGGCCTTGGCCGGCGCCTTCGCGCGCGTGCGCTTCGCCGCGGTGGCGCGCGTCGTTTCGGCTGGCGCGTCGCCGGCCGGCACGGCCGAGAGTGTCGTGGCCGCCGGTGCCTCCGGGACATCCTTCGTCGCGCCGTGCTTCGGCTCCGGCGCATGCTCGCGGATGAAGTCGCGCAGTTGCGGATAGATGATCGTGCGCCAGCGGCGGCCCGAGAAAATCCCGTAGTGGCCGCACTTCTCGGCGGTCAGGCTGCGGCGATCATCCTGCGGGATGCCCGTGCACAGTTCGTGCGCGACGTGCGTCTGGCCGCTGCCGGAGATGTCGTCGAGCTCGCCCTCGATCGTCATCAGCGCGGTGCGCTTGATGTCCTGCGGACGCACGCGCTCGCCTTCGACATCCCACGTGCCTTCGGCCAGCCGGAACTCCTGGAACACGACGCGGATCGTCTCGAGGTAATACTCGGCGGCCATGTCGAGCACCGCGTTGTATTCGTCGTAGAAGCGGCGGTGCGCTTCGGCGTCGTCCTCGTCGCCGCGCAGCAGGCTCTGGTAGAAATCCCAGTGCGATTGCGCGTGCCGCTCCGGGTTCATCGCGACGAAGCCCGTGTGCTGCAGGAAGCCCGGATACACCTGGCGGCCTTCGCCCGGATAGTTCGCCGGCACCGTGTGGATCACGTTGTTCTCGAACCACGCGGTCGAGTGCTGCGTCGCGAGCGAGTTCACCGACGTCGGGCTGCGGCGCGCGTCGATCGGGCCGCCCATCATCGTCATCGTGAGCGGCGTGTCCTCGCCGCGGCTCGCCATCAGCGAGATCGCCGCGAGCACCGGTACCGTCGGCTGGCATACCGAGATTACGTGCAGGTTGCGCGCGCCGATATGGCGGATGAATTCCTGGATGTACGCGATGTAGTCGTGCAGGTGGAACGGGCCAGTCTCGACCGGCACCATCCGCGCGTCGATCCAGTCGGTGATGTACACCTTGTGATCCTGCAGCAGCGTGCGCACGGTGTCGCGCAGCAGCGTCGAGTGGTGGCCCGACAGCGGCGCGCAGACCAGCACGACCGGCTCGTCCTTCAACTGCGTGACGGCATCGGCGTCGTCCGAATAGCGCTTGAAGCGCAGCAGCCGGCAGAACGGCTTCTCGACGATCGTCTGCTCGACGATCGGGATGTTGTGGCCGTCCTTGACGATCTGATGAATGTTGAATTCGGGCTTCTCGTAATCCTTGCCGAGCCGGTACATCAGTTCGTACGCGGCGGCCATCCGCGTCGCGCCGGGCATCAGCGAGAACGGGCTGGACGGATTGGCGAACGACTTGGACGCGGCCTGGGCCCAGGCCGTCAGCGGGCTCAGCATGGCGCGCTGGAATTCGTGCAGTTGGTAAAGCATGCAGACTACTCCCGCGTGGGGGACGGTGCGCAAGGGCGGCGTGGGGCGTCGCGGCGTGCCGTGTGGGTCAGCGGCCGGCCATGTTGCACTGCGGCCGGACAATCGCGTCGATCATATCGGACAACGATGGGTGGTGCAATGCAACATTTCCCCGATTTTTCATCAAAGTTTTGCGATTTGACGTTCTCTGACCAAGCCGCCCGCGCCCCCGTTCAGCGCCCCGTGGCGACGGCCGGCGCGGGCTGGCCGGCTGCGCGTGCCATTGCATCTTCGTGGTGCATCAGGTTCATCGCGGTATGCACGAGCGCCACGTGGGAGAACGCCTGCGGGAAGTTGCCGACGAGCCGCCCGGCCACCGGGTCGTACTCCTCCGCGAGCAGTCCGAGGTCGTTCGACAGCGCGAGCAGCCGGCTGAACAGGCGGTGCGCATCGTCGATCCGGCCGAGCAGCGCATAGTTGTCGACCAGCCAGAAGCTGCAAGCGAGAAACGTGCCTTCGCCGGGCGGCAGGCCGTCGTCATAGTCGGTCGTGCGGTAGCGCATCACGAGCCCGTCGTGCAGCAATTCGCGCTCGATCGCTTCGACCGTGCCGACGATGCGCGAATCTTCCGGCGGCAGGAAGCCGAGCAGCGGCATCAGCAGCACGCTCGCGTCGAGCTCGTCGCTGCCGTAGCTCTGCGCGAACGCCTGCTTGCCTTCGTGCCACGCGTTGTTGCATACGTCGGCGTGGATCTGCTCGCGCAGCGCGCGCCAGCGGTCGAGCGAGCCGGGCAGCCGGAACATTTCCGCCGACTTGATCGCGCGGTCGAACGCGACCCACGCCATCACCTTCGAGAACGTGAAATGGAGGCGGCCGCCGCGCGTTTCCCAGATGCCTTCGTCGGGTTCCTGCCAGATCTTCTCGAGATGGTCGAGCAGCGCGCACTGCACCGACCAGACTGTGTCGTCGGCTTGCAGGCCGCCCACCCGCGCGAGGTGCAGCGCCGCCATCACCTCGCCGAACACGTCGAGCTGGAGCTGGTTCGCGGCGCCGTTGCCGACCCGCACCGGCTTCGAGTCCTGATAGCCGGGCAGCCAGTCGAGTTCCATTTCCGGCAGCCGGCGTTCGCCGGCGATCCCGTACATGATCTGGATCTGCTCGGGCGAGCCGGCCATCACGCGGCCGAGCCACGTGCGCCACGCGCGCGCCTCGTCGTAGTAGCCGCCGCGCATCAGCGCGAGCAGCGTGATCGTCGCGTCGCGCAGCCAGCAGTAGCGGTAGTCCCAGTTGCGGTTGCCGCCGATCTTCTCGGGCAGCGACGTGGTCGGCGCGGCGACGATGCCGCCGGTCGGCTCGTACGCGAGCGCCTTCAGCGTGATCAGCGAGCGGCGCACGGCGGCCGCATAGCGGCCCTGCACCTGGCAGCGGCCCGACCATTCGAGCCAGTAGTTCTCGGTGCGCGCGAGCATCGACAGCGGGTCGCGCGCGGGCGGCAGCCGCAGGTGCGACGCCGCATAGCTGAGCGAGAACGGCACGCGCTCGTCGGCGCTCACCGTGAATTCCGCGAGCGTATGGAGGTTTTCGCCGGTGAGCGGCACCGGGGTGCGCAGCACGACGGTGTCGGGGCCCGCGATCGCCTTCATGCCGTCCTCGCGGGTCAGCTGCGTGACCCACGGGATCGAGAAGCCGTAGTCGAAGCGCAACACGAGCTCCATGCGCATCTTCATCGTGCCGTGGCGGCCGACCACGATCCGCACCAGTTCGGACCAGCCGTTGCCGGGCGGCATGAAGTCGATCACGGTGACGGCGCCGTCGGCGCTTTCGTAGTCGGTTTCGAGAATCAGCGTGTCGCCGCGATAGCGGCGCGTCGTGTGCGTGATCGCGGCGTCGGCGGCCGGCGCGAGCAGCCAGCGGCCGTGCTCGGGCGTGCCGAGAAGCGCCGCGAAGCAGGCGCCCGAATCGAAGCGGGGCCAGCACAGCCAGTCGACGGAGCCGTCTTTGGCGATCAGCGCGGCCGTGTGGCCGTCGCCGACGAGGGCGTAGTCTTCGATCAGGGCGGGCATGGGCAGGCGATCCTTGGGTATTCGAGTTCACAATGCGGACGGCGGTGGCCAGGGCTTCACGCCTTGGCACCGCGCCCCGTATACTCGGCCGGGCGGCGGAGCGCATGAACGGCCGGCGTTTCGTCCTATCTCAACACTTGAAGCGACTCGATGCAAGGAGGATTCAATGCCCAACCGTTTACGCGAGCGTGACGCACGCGCTTCGACACGAGGGTTCCCGCTTAGGCTCGCTCACTGGATGAAAGGTTTCGCGATCGTGCTCTCCTTGTCCGCGACCCACGCATTTGCGCAGCAATCACCCGCCCCGGCCGACGGCGTCTACAACCTGCTCGTCGGCACCTACACGGGCGGCGGCAGCGACGGGATCTATGTGTACCGCTTCGATACGAAATCCGGCAGCGTGGCGCCGGTGTCGTCGGCGAAGACCGTGAATCCGTCCTACCTGTTGCCGAGCCGCGACGGCCGCACCGTCTACGCGGTCAACGAACTGCCCGGCGACGACGGGCCGGCGACGCAGCGCGGCGGCGTCAGCGCATTCCGCTTCGACGCGAAGACGGGCGCGCTGAGCTTCATCGACCGCGTGTCGTCGGAAGGGAACGATCCTTGCTATCTCGCGCTGTCGCCGGACGGCAAGTACCTCGTGACCGCCAACTACTCGGTCGCGAAGGATCCGGGCGGCAGCTTCGCGGTGTTTCCGCTGCGCGACGACGGCGCGGTCGGCCAGTCCGTGCTGACCGTGCACCATGAAGGCACCGGTCCCGTGAAGGGCCGCCAGGACGGCGCGCACGTGCATTCGACGGTGTTTTCGCCGGATGGCCGTTACCTGTTCGTGCAGGATCTCGGCGCGGACAAGATCTACGGCTACCGCTACACGGTGGACGGCAGCCGCGGGCTGATCAGCCCGACCGACACCCGCTACACGCCGGTGAAGGCGGGCTCGGGCCCGCGTCACATGGTGTTCAGCGCCGACGGCCGGTACGTGTACGTGACGAGTGAGCTCAACGCGTCGGTCGAGGTGTTCGGCTACCACGACGGCAAGCTGACGCCGGTCGAGACCGTGTCGATGACGGCGCCGGGCTTCAAGGGCAAGGTCGGCGGCGGCGCGATCCATCTGTCGCCGGACGGCCGCTTCCTGTACGTGAGCAACCGCGGCGACGCGAACGACCTCGTGATCTACGCGGTGAACCAGGCCGACGGCCGGTTGAAGCAGGTCGGCCGCCAGTCGAGCCTCGGCAAGACGCCGCGCGAGTTCCTGATCGATCCGACCGGCAAGTGGCTGATCGTCGGCAACCAGGACAGCGATACGTTCTACGTGTTCAGCCGCAATGTCGAAACGGGGCAGCTCGGCCCGAATCCGCAGAAGGTGGCGGTCGGCAAGCCGGTCGACTTCAAGCTGGTGCCGGTGCAGTAAATGAAAAAGGGCGCTGCCGATGCAGCGCCCTTCGTTTTTCAGGGGCCGCCGGTTTCCCGGTGCACCCCTGTCGGTTGCCGGCGGCCAGCCGCCGCGCTCAGTCGGCCGCGGCCGGCACGAGCACCTCGCGGCTGCCGTTGATGCCCATCGGCGACACGAGCCCGGCCGCTTCCATCTGCTCGACGAGGCGTGCGGCGCGGTTGTAGCCGATGCGCAACTGCCGCTGCACCGACGAGATCGACGCGCGCCGCGTGCGCACGACGAACGCGACGGCTTCGTCGTACAGCGGATCGGCTTCCGCGTCCGGCGCTTCGCCGAACAGGTCCTGCGTTGCGCCGTCGGCGGCCGGGCCGTCGAGGATCCCTTCCTCGTACTGCGGCTCGCCGAACTGCTTCAGGTACTCGACGATCCGGTGCACTTCCTCGTCGGCGACGAACGCGCCGTGCACGCGCTGCGGATAACCGGTGCCCGGCGGCAGGAACAGCATGTCGCCCATCCCGAGCAGCGATTCCGCGCCCATCTGGTCGAGAATCGTGCGCGAGTCGATCTTCGACGACACCTGGAACGCGACGCGCGTCGGGATGTTCGCCTTGATCAGGCCGGTGATCACGTCGACCGACGGACGCTGCGTCGCGAGGATCAGGTGGATGCCGGCCGCGCGCGCCTTCTGCGCGAGGCGCGCGATCAGCTCTTCGATCTTCTTGCCGGCGACCATCATCAGGTCGGCCAGCTCGTCGATCACGACGACGATCAGCGGCAGCGTCGACAGCGGCTCGGGATCCTCGGGCGTCAGCGAGAACGGGTTGCCGATCTTCTTTTCCTTCGCTTCGGCGTCGCGGATCTTCTGGTTGAAGCCCGCGAGGTTGCGCACGCCGACGGCCGACATCAGCCGGTAGCGCTTCTCCATCTCGCCGACGCACCAGTTCAGCGCATTCGCCGCGAGCTTCATGTCGGTGACGACCGGTGCGAGCAGGTGCGGGATGCCTTCGTAGACCGACAGCTCCAGCATCTTCGGGTCGATCATGATCAGCCGCACGTCCTCGGGTGTCGCCTTGTACAGCAGCGACAGGATCATCGCGTTGATCGCGACCGACTTGCCCGAGCCCGTCGTGCCCGCGACCAGCATGTGCGGCGCCTTCGCGAGATCGGTGACGACCGGGTGGCCGGTGATGTCCTTGCCCATCGCGATCGTCAGCTGCGAGGCCGAGTGCTGGTACTGGCGCGATTCGAGGATTTCCGACAGGCGGATCATCTGGCGCTTCGCGTTCGGCAGTTCGAGGCCCATGCAGGTCTTGCCGGGAATCGTCTCGACGACACGGATCGACGTGAGGCCGAGGCCGCGCGACAGGTCCTTCATCAGCCCGACGATCTGGCTGCCGCGCACGCCGAGCGCGGGTTCGATCTCGAAGCGCGTGATCACGGGGCCGGCCGACGCGCCGACCACCGTCACCGGCACCTTGAATTCCTGCAGCCGCTGTTCGATCACCTGCGCCGTCTGCGCGAGGTGTTCTTCGGTGATCGTTTCGATGTCGCCGGATGCGGGTTCGAGCAGGTCGAGCGTCGGCAGTTCGACGTTGAACGACGCGGGCGCGTGGAATTCGAACGCGTTCGGGCGCGGCTGGCGAGCGGGGGTGTCGGGGGGCGGCGGCGATGCGGCTTCGATCGGCGCGGCCGGTTCGGTCGCCGCGGCGGTGGCTGCTTCGGCCGGCGGGGCAACGGGGATCGCCGGTGCGGACAAATTATTCGCGCCGGGGAGTGTCGCGGCGGGTTGCGGCGGTGCCACGGTCGATGCGGCTGCCGGTGTTGCGGCGACATTCGACACGGACCAGCTGGCCGGCGACGAGGCCGGGGCGGGTTGGGGGGCGAACGTCGTGGCTCCGATTGCTACGGGGACGGAAGCGATCGACGGAGCCTGTGTCGCGGCGGTTGCGCCGAACGACATCAGCGAGCCGGCCGGCGTGACGGGCGAGCCGGCGATCGGTTGCGCCGGAGTGGCCGCGGCCGTGGCCGTGGCGATCGGTGCGACTGCGCCGGAGGGACTAAATGTGCCGAATGTCGTACCCGTCGACGAGGTTGCCGGGCTGACCGGAGGTGTCGGGGCAGGGGCGGAAGACGGTGCAGTGATCGAGTCGGACGCGACATTTACGGGCGTCGCGGTGCCGATTGCCGACGAGGCAACCGGTGCGGGCGCCGGTGCGTTCGAACCGGATGTCGAAGCCGACGGGCCGACCGTCGACGGCGTCACGGTGGGCGCAACGTTCGGTGCGGGTGTCGATGCGCGGGAGAGCGAACCGTAAACCGTGCCCGTCTCGCTGATCGGCGCAACAGATGCAACGGTCGATGCCGAAGCGGCGGGCTGCGAAAGCGAAGCCGACGCAGCGCCGGTCACACCGATCGGGGATGCCGGCGTGACGGATGCAACGGTCGATGCCGACGCGGCGGGCTGCGAAAGCGCAGCCGACGCAGCGCCGGTCATGCCGATGGGAGATGCCGGCGTGACGGTTGCAACGGTCGATGCCGAAGCGGCGGGCTGCGAAAGCGCAGCCGACGCAGCGCCGGTCATGCCATTCGATGAAGCGGCAGCGGTGACCGGCGCAACGGGCGATGCTGGTGCTTGCGCGGTCGAACCGTGGGTGGTGCCAACGAGCGGCGACGCAGCCGTTGCCGAAGCCGTTTGCGCGGCGGCAAACGGTTGAGCGGCGACCGGAGATTTCGGCAATTCAGCGGCAACGGGCGGATTCGTCGTGGCAGGTTGTGCCGTCGACGGCGTCCACGTCCATGCCGCTGTCGGGGCGGCGCCCTGAGCGACTCCCGACGGCCGTGCCGCAGATTCCACGGTGTCCGGCTTGGCGGCTTCCGGTGCGGCCGGTGTCGGCGCTGCCGCAAACGGCCTGGCTTCGGTGCTTGCGCGCGACGGCGTTTCGGCGATCGGCGAAGAGGGGAGGGCCGCGAACGGTGCGATGTTCCCGGCGGGCTTCACGTCGGCGATGCCCTGCGGCACGCGGGCCGATGCCGTGCGATCGATTGCGGGAGCCGGTTGCGCCGTGTCCTCGTCGTCGGTATCGAACGATGCCGACGGGTCGCTTGCGGCGATGTCGTGAACCGCCTCGGTCGAGGGTTGTGCGGCGGGAGCATGAGCCGCTTCCGATCCCGTCGTGTCCGTCGATGATTCGGCGACCGGATTCCAGCCCGATGCGTCGAACGCGGAAGCCGGCTGGATGGCGAGATCTTCCCACGGCGCGAGGTCGATGGGTGCGTCGAACGACGGCGCGGGCGTGATTCCCGATGCCGGCGCGGCGGGCGCATCGTCGGCGAATCGGATCGCATCGTCGGCGCGATCCGGGAACGCGGCATCGTCGATGCCGGTATCCGGCAGCGCGTGCGGTGCCGTAGCGTCGAACGTCACGGCGCCTGCATCGCTAACCGGTGCATGGACAGCGGGCGCTGCCGGCATGAACGCGTCGAGCACGATCGGTGCGTTGTCGTCGTACGCCGGCGCCGCATCGTGTGCGAGCGGAACAGGGGCGTCATGCGCCGCGAGGCCGTGGGTCGCGGACGCGATCCCGGTCGGCACGGCCGCTGCTGCTGGCGCTGCCATGCCGGCTGCTGCCGCAGCCACACCAGCCACGGTTGCGGCTGCCGCCGTCGCGTGCCCTGCGTCGGCCGACGGCGCACTGCCCAGCGTCGCCCACTGTGCGGTGCTGGCCTCGATCGAGCGCAGCGTGTCGTGCACGCTCGGCGCCGGCGTGATCGCCGCGGCGGGTCTTTCCGTCCAGGCATAGAGCGGCGCGCGCGCCGGCGTTGGCGGCGCCGGGCGACGTCGTGCCGCATCCGACGGCAGGCCGGCCGAACCGGCTCCTGCGGCGGGGCGCAC
>NZ_CABVQC010000012.1 GCF_902499175.1 Burkholderia aenigmatica | reverse complement strand
GTGTCGGGCCGTACGGAAAGCCACGTGATGCTGGTCGACCTGCGCGCAAAGAACATCACCGGCAAGGCAGCGGAAGCGGCGCTGGGTGCGGCGCACATCACGGTGAACAAGAATGCGATCCCGAACGATCCGGAAAAGCCGTTCGTGACGAGCGGCGTGCGCCTGGGTTCGCCGGCGATGACGACGCGGGGCTTCGGCGTGAAGGAAGCGGAGATCGTCGGCAACCTGATCGCCGATGTGCTGGAAGCGCCGGAAGATGCGGCTACGCTCGAGCGTGTGCGCGGGCAGGTTGCGGAGTTGACGAAGCGTTTTCCCGTCTACGGTTGATGGTCGCGGGGTTCGGCTGCCGCAAGGCGGTCGAACCGCGTCGCTTCACGTTCCAACAAAAAACCGACTCGCGGCATCGAACCCGCGAGTCGGTTTTTTTTCAGCCTGCTTCGAAGACGCTTCAGACAGTCGGATCGACGTTCGCCTCGAGTTCGCGGATGCGGTCGAGATTGCGTGTGTCCTTCAGCACCGGCGGCCCCGCGAACGTGTTGCGCACGCCGAAGCCGTACCAGATCACCATCAGCACGACGACGAAACCGACGAGCACGTACAGCACCTTCTCGTTCGGCGGCTGGATGCCGACATACGCGAGCACACAGGCGCCGACCAGCGCGAGCAGCGCACACGGCTTCGACCAGATCCCCAGTTGAAACGGGCCCTTGTCGGTCCACGTGCGGCCTTCGGCCAGCATCCCGGAGCCGATCGGCATCGCATACGAGATGAACAGGAACACCGCGCTGCCGGCGCTCAGCACCGAGAACGCGTCGCCGTACAGCGTGACGACGATCGCGAGCACCGCACACGTCCAGATGGCGGGGCCGGGCGTCCGGTGCGTCGGGTTCACGCTGCGCAGCAGCTTCGATGCCGGCAGCCCGCCGTCGCGTGCGAACGCATACATCATCCGCGACGTCGACATGATCGCGGCGAGCCCGCACACGTAGTTGATGAAGAACATCGCGAGTTCGAGGACGACGCGCAAGGTCTTCGGAATCGGCGCGAGAATGGCTTCGAAAAAGCCGGTGCCCTGCTTCATGCTGGCGGTCAGGTCGGGCATCACCAGCACGAACGCGCACACCATCACGTAGCCGAACACCGCAGACCAGAACACCGACCCGATGATGCCGCGCGGCACGTTTTTGGCCGCGTCGTGCGTCTCTTCCGACGTGTGCGCGGAAGCGTCGAAGCCGGTGATGGTGTAGGTCACGAGCAACAGGCCGGACAGGAACGCGAGCGGCGTGGCCTGCTTTGGCCACGCACCGCCGTCGACGCCGGTGAAATTGGTGAATGTCACCAATCGATGCGCATCGAACGCGACCGGCGAGTAGTAGAGCAGCGACACCACCAGCGCGATCGTCACCACGAAAATGAGGTAGCCCGACAGGTCGGTGATCTTGCTCGCGATCTTGATGCCGCGGGCATTCAGGATCGCCTGCGAGATCGTGATGAACGCGATGAACGCCGTCTGATGCCACCACGTCAGGCTGTCCGGGCTGACGCCGAACATCGGCGCGATCAGCGTCTTGAAGAACGGATCGTAGGTGCCGAAATTGATCGCGGCGATCACGAAGATCAGGCCGATCAGGTTGAGCCACGCGGTCATCCACCCCCATTTCTTCCCGCCGAGGATCGCGCCCCAGTGGTAGAGGCCGCCGGCCGTCGGAAACGCGGACGCAATTTGCGACATCGACACCGCGACGATCAGCGCGAACAGCGAGCCCAACGGCCAGCCGAGGCCGATCGACGCGCCGCCGGTGGCGGAAAACGCGAGCTGGAACGCGGTGATGCCGCCCGACAGGATGCAGATCACCGAAAACGAAACCGCGAAGTTCGAGAAACCGCTCATACGTCTCGACAGTTCCTGCGCATAGCCCATCTTGTGCAGCAGGCTTACGTCACTGTCGGTGCCTGAATCAGGCTGGAATTTTGCATCCATGGTCGCTCCGTCACGAATGTCCTGCGTGGCAGGACCGTCATCGCCGCCCGGGCCGTGCGATACGGCCCGCTCCTGGGATTCGTCGGCGGCTCGCGATGCCGTGGGGAAATCGGCAATCGCTTTCCAGTCCGATGCGTGAACGGTATGAAATCAAATCTCCCGGCTCTATCAGATTTCGGCAACGTAGTGAAATTCCGGATGACCGGGGGCGTGACGGATGCGCCGCACGTGCCGGCAGGCGATTGCCGCCGGGAAAGCGGGCCCGGACACATGCCGAACCCGGTGGTGGCCTATTCCGCCCGCGGCTTGTCGCGTCGCGGTCCGAAGCGCGCGCGATAGTCGCGCGGCGATACGCCGACCTGCTTCGCGAACGCGCGCTGCAGCGCGTCGATACTGCCGAATCCCGATCGCTCGGCGATCCGTTCGATTGGCCAGTCGGCCCGCTCCAGCAGCGCCTTCGCGCGCTCGATGCGCGCTGCCAGCACGTACTGCGCGGGCGACAGTCCGGTCTCCTTGAGGAAATGGCGCGCAAACGAGCGTTCGCTCATGTGCATCCGTGCGGCCAGCGCGGCGACACCGAGATCGCCGGCCGGATCGTCGGCGATCTCGGCGAGCAGGGCGCGCATGCGCGGCGTCGCGTGGGCCAGCGAGCCGAGCCCGACGCTGAACTGCGCCTGTCCGCCGGGCCGGTGCATGAACAGCACGAGTTCGCGAGCGACCGCGAGCGCGGTCGGCGCGCCGCAGTCCGCCTCGACGAGTGCCAGACACAGATCGATGCCGGCCGTCACGCCGGCCGACGTATGGAACGGCGGATCGTTCACGTAGATCGCGTCCGGTTCGATCCGCGCGCCGGGGCAGAGCGCCTGCAGCGCCGCGCACTGGTTCCAGTGCGTGGTCGCGCGCTTGCCGTCCAGCCATCCGCCCGCGGCGAGCACGAACGCCCCCGTGCAGATGCTCGCGATGCGCCGCGTGTCCGCGATCCGCGTGCGCAGCCACGGCAGCACGCCGGCTTCCGACGCGGCGTGCCGCAGCGCCGCTTCATCGCCGCCGGCGACGACGATCGTGTCGATCCGCTCCGGCAGCGCCGCCAGCGCGACGGTACCGGCGAGGCGCAGGCCCGCGTGCGTGACGATGTCATCCCCGTGTTGCGACGCGAGCGTGAGCCGGTACGGCACGGCATGGTCGGGCAGGTAACGGTTCGCGACCGCGAACACTTCCATCGGGCCCGTGATGTCGAGCGACTGGACGCCTTCGAAGCCGACGACGACGATGTCGCGTGCCGGGCAGGTTGACTGGGACATGGCGGAAAGTGCGGTGGAGTTGTCCTTGTGACCGCGAGCATGATCCTTGTAATTTTCAGGACGTGCAATCGACGGATGCGGGTGGACGATGCGGGTATGGAAGACAGGCGGGGCAGTGCTGCTCGCGGGCGCGATGCTGGGCGCGTGTGCAGCGGGGCGGACGGCACCGGCGATGGCGGAGGACACACCGCCGGTCGCACGCGCGCTGACGATCGGCGCACCGAAGGCGGGCCGCACGCGGCCGCTCGTTGCGATCGTCGCGGACAACGCGGGCACGGAGACGACCGATTTCATCGTGCCGTACGCGATGCTGAAGACGTCCGGTGTGGCCGATGTCGTCGCCGTGTCGGCCGACGAAGGCGAGGTCGAACTGATGCCCGCGCTGCGCATGCTGGCCGACACGACCTTCGAACGGTTCGATGCCGCCACGCCAGTGGGGGCCGATGTGGTGATCGTGCCTGCTTTGCATCGCGCGGACAGCCCCGCAGTATTGGCGTGGTTGCGCAAGCAGGCCGGTGCCGGCGCGACGATGGTGGCGATCTGCGATGGCGCGGAAGTCCTCGCGAATGCGGGCCTGCTGCGGCATCGCACGGCGACGTCCCACTGGTATTCGCGCGACGGCCTGCGCCGCCGCTTTGCCGATACGACGTGGGTCGACGATCGCCGCTACGTGATGGACGGCAACGTCATGACGACGACCGGCGTGTCGGCGTCGATTCCCGCTTCGCTGGCCTTGGTGAGTGCGCTGGCCGGGCCGGCAGCGGCACGCGAGACTGCGCGGCGCGTCGGTGCGCAGGCATGGAGCGACGTTCACGACGGCAGCGGGTTCGCGTTGACCGCGCGTGCGGTGGCGGTCGCGTTGACGAACCGCGTCGCGTTCTGGCGGCACGAGACGTTCGATCTTCCGGTCGAAAACGGCTTTGACGAGCTTCCGGTTGCGTTGACCGCCGACGCGTGGGCGCGAACCTGGCGCAGCGACGTTGTCGCGACGGCGGACGCGCGCGTGATCGCGTCAACGCACGGGCTGCGGTTGCTGGCGCAGCCGGCGAATGTCCGGCATGCGCGCGTGACGATGCCGGCCGGTCGGCGTGGCGAATCGGTGCTTCCCGGCGTGCTCGGCGATATCGCGGCCCGCTACGGCGATGCGACATCGGGCTGGGTCGCGCTGCAGCTGGAGTATCCGAAGTAGCGGCCGGCTTACTTCACCCACTCTGCGAGCACTGGATCGGGATAGGGCAGGATGTCCCGCGACTCGGTGGGCTCGGCCACCCATTTCGTCCCGTTCCAGTGAAAATCGGCCTGCGTCTCCGTCCCGTGGCCGTTCGAGCGGATGACCAGCGTGCAGGCCGCCTGGATCGGGTAAGTCGGGTTTTTTGCGCCGATGCAGGAGCCGAGAAACACCATGACGTCGCCGAGGCCGAACCGCTCCTTCATCGCGTAGGTCGCGTCGAAGTCCGAGAGTCGATCCGGTACCGGCGTCGCGTCACACGCGGCGACGCTCGCGGCAAGCAGCAGCGCGGCGGCCCGGCTGGCACGCCGCCAGTTGCATGGGGTGTTGGCCGAACGTGCATCAGCGTCGGCGCGCTTCCACGCGCGGGAATGGGACGGGCAGGGCATTCGGGTTTCGGGTGACGGACACGACGGCCATTGTGCCGGATTTCACCGGCGCCCGGCCTTGCCCAGTCGAAGCGCGAGCGAGCGGCATGTTCGCGTCACGCCGCCGTCCGCGAGGATCACGCGTTGCTCGCTGCGAATAGCGTTTCCCAGCCGAGAAACGCGCCGAGCGGAATGATGTCCCAGTCGATGAGCCCGGCCTTCGCCAGCGGAAACTCGCGTAGCGCTTCGCGGGCGCTTTCGCTCGAATCGCACTCCGCAATGATCGCGACGCCGGGGCGATCCTGACGGAAATAGATGTCGCGGACGAACCCGTGCTTGAGCAGTTGCCACGCGTGGCGTACTTCATCGAGCAGGTGCGGCTGATAGGTCTCCAGGCTGGCGCCAGGCAGCGGTACATCGAGGCACAGCAGTTTCATGTCGATCCCCTTGCGAACGTCTTGCCGCTTACGCGCTGGCCGCGAACCGCGACGCCAGTTCGGCGACGCGCTGCCCAAGATGCGCGGCGGTGTCGAGGTCGCTGGCGATCGGCGAGTGTTCCGGCGACACGTCGTCGGACTGCGCCATCGCACCGAGCCAGCCGCCGATCCGATTGCGCTCGTTCGGCGTGGCGCCGGCGAACAGGTCGAGCCCGACCCAGATCATCCCGTGCTGCGCCGCGAACAGCGTCATCGTCATCAGCGAGTTCAGCTTGTCGCCGTGCTGCGCGCCGGAGTTGGTGAAGCCGGCCGCGATCTTGTTGCGCCAGGTTTGCGGAAGCCACGCGGGGCGCGTCGAGTCTTCCATGAACTTCTTGAGCCGCGAGCTGATCGAGCCGTTGTACGTCGGCGAGCCGAAGATGATCGCGTCGCTCGCGGCGAGCGCCTCCCACGGAATCGCGCCGTCGGCGACCGCGATGAGCCGGACTTCCGCGCCCGGCACGCGACGCACGCCTTCCGCGACGGCTTGTGCCTGTCGCTCGGTGTGACCGTGACCGCTGTCGAAAACGATGGTGACAAGCATGGCTACTCCTTTGCAGTACGTTGAACGATGGCCGCATTGTGGGCGGCGCGAGTCGTAACCGGAAGTTGGGTCCGGGTTGAGTCGCTCTCAACTTCAGGTTGATAATCGGCGGCAGGTGAGGATGTACCGTGCAACGTGTCGACTGAAGGAGGCTGCTTTGGATTTGTCACAACGGACGCGCGCGATCCTGTCGTTCGTGCACGCGGCCGACGGCGGCAGCTTTGCGGCGGCCGGCCGCATGCTGGGCATTATGTCTGCCGCCGTCAGCAAGAACGTCGCCGGCCTCGAGCACGCGCTGGGCGTGCGGCTGATGAACCGCACCACGCGCACGCTGAAGCTCACCGACGAAGGCAGCGTGTTCCTGCGCCAGGCGCGCGTCGCGCTGGAGGCGCTCGACTCGGCGGTCGACAGCATCGTCGCGCAGCGGCTCGGGCCGCAAGGGCGCGTGCGCATTTCGACCAGCGCCGCGTTCGGGCGCGATCACCTGCAACCCGTGTTGCCCGGATTGCTGGCGCGGTACCCCGGCCTGTCAGTGGAAGCCGATTTCGACGACCGGATCGTCGATGTCGTACGCGACGGCTACGACATCGTCATACGTGGTGGCAACATTCGCGATTCGGCGCTGGTGTCGCGGCCGATCTTTCGCATGCATGCGGTGCTGGTGGCGTCACCCGCGTATCTGGCCGGCCACGGGATTCCGAGAACGCCGGACGATCTCGGCGCGCACCGGCTGATCGCGCGCCGCTTTCTTGACGGTGAAATCGCGACGTGGGGATTCAGGCGGCGCGACGGGAGTCTGGTCGAGTTCGATCCGGGCGAATCGGCACTGCTGACGTTCTCGGCGCCGGAAGCCGGGGTGCAGGCGGCCGTCGACGGGTTGGGCATCGCGCGGGTCGGCGTGCATCTCGCTTGGACGCATCTGCAAGCCGGCAGGCTGAAGGTGTTGCTGCGCCGCCATTTCGCGCCGGGCACCTACGAGATGGCGCTGCAGTATCCGCATCGTGCATTGAAGGCGTCGCGTGTGCAGGCGACGGTCGACTATCTGCTCGACGCGTTTGCCTCGAACGAGAGCCTGCATGTGCCGTTGAAGGCGCTGGACGCGTATGGCGCGTGATGACGTGCGGAAGGCAAGGTGCGAAGCCGGTGCGACTTCAATCGACACCGCCGCCCGGCCGCGCATCGAAGCATCGGCTTCGTGCGCGAACGCGGGTGGGGCGGGGGCAGTAGGGCGTGGCGGTGTTCCCGTTCAGGCCGAAGCCGAAGCCGCACGCCGCGCGGACCAACGATTCCACAGCATGCCGGCGCGGTTGCCGCTGCCGCAGTAAGCGAGTACCGGCTTCTGCAGCGTATCGACCAGCGCGCCGAATGCGTCGACTTCTGCCTCGCCGATGCGGTCGCGCTCGACCGGCAGATAGCGTGCTTCGAGGCCCAGTTCGCGGGCCGCCGCGGCGATCTCGTCGAACGCGGGCTGGTCGACACCTTCGCCGTCGGGCCGGTTGCAGATCACCGAGCGGAAGCCGGCATTGCGGATCGCCTTCAGGTCGGCCGGCGTGATCTGTCGCGACGCGGAGAAGCCGTTCGCGGCCGTCGCGCGACACTGTTCGATCGCTTGCCGGAAACAGGCGATCGCGAAGTCGACATCCTGCTCCGTCGTGAAGCGGCCGAAGCTCACGCGCACGGTGCGGCCTGCCGTCTCCGCATCGAGGCCGATCGCGGTCAGCACGTGGGACGGTGCGCCGCTGGTGGAGTTGCATGCGGACGTCGACGACACGGCGAGCGCTTCGCCGAGCATGAACGGGAAGAAGCCGGGCGCATTCACCGTCAGGCTCAGCGTGTGCGGGATGCGGCGCGCGGTGGCCGCGTTCTGCGTGACGTCGCCGAGTGCGACCAGCGCGTCCGTCAGGCGGGCGCCGAGCGCCGCGATCCGCGCGGCTTCGCCGTCGAGCTTTTCGGCGGCCAGTTCGCATGCAACGCCCATGCCGACGATCTGATGCGTGGCGAGCGTGCCCGAACGCAAGCCGCGCTCATGCCCGCCGCCATGAATCTGAGGGGCGATCCGGTCCGCGATGTCGCGGCGCACGAACAGCGCGCCAATGCCCTTCGGGCCGTACACCTTGTGCGCGGACATCGACAGCATGTCGATGCCGAGCGCGCGCACGTCGATCGGCGTCTTGCCGAGCGCCTGCGCGGCGTCGACGTGGAGCAGCGCGCCCGCGGCATGCACGATTCGGGAGATTGCGCCAATATCGGTCAGCGTGCCGAGCTCGTTGTTGACGAGCATCAGCGATACGAGGCCCGTATCGGGGCCGATGGCGGCCGCGACCGCGTCGGCGGTGATCTCGCCGTCGCGGGTGGGCGTCAGGTACGTGACCGACGCGCCGTGCTTCGACAGGTTCGCCATCGTGTCGAGAATGGCCTTGTGCTCGATGCGGCTCGTGATCAGGTGGCGCTTGCCGGTCGCGTTTTCCGCAAAGCCCTTCAGCGCGAGGTTGTTCGATTCGGTGGCGCCCGACGTCCAGACGATCTCGTCGGCATCCGCGCCGATCAGCGCGGCGACTTGCGCGCGTGCCTGCTCGACCTTGTCCTTTGCCAGGCGGCCGGCGGCGTGCGAACTCGACGCGGGATTGCCGAAGATGCCGTCGAAGCCGAGGCAGGCCGTCATCGCTTCGATCACGCGCGGATCGGCGGGCGTCGTGGCCGCGTAGTCGAGGTAGTGCAGCGTGGTGGTGTCGCTCATGTCCTTCTCATACTCTTTTCTTTCGGAATGGAAGAAATGATACGGGGGACAGGCGGGAAAAAGGATCCAAAGTTGGCTGGCGATTCAGCTTGATATGGAATAACGTTTTCTTTGGATGTGGAATAAGGGAATTAATTTCTCCGCAGGTTAGCCGGACCGGGAGCGGGTGTCGATCACGTCGTCGCATCGGGGCCGGGTTGGGTCGATAACCGATGTGCATCCCGTACCCATGCCAGCAGCGCGTGCTCGTGCTTCGACGGGATCGTGACCGTGAGCATTGTTCGGCGGTCATGCGTCGGGTCGTCGGCATTCAGACCCGCCCCGAATGTTGAAGTGACGAGATCAATTCCGCGCCGCACGAAGTCTTGTGACCATCGAACGCGGCGGCGCGGCCTTCGATGTCGAAGGCCGGGTCGCCTTCGGCGATCTCGCAAGCACCGTGAATCGGACACGAACACGCATCGCCGCTGCGGGCGACCGCGCGCCCCATCACCGTGCTGTTCCTGGCACCGGATTCGACCCGGCCGCCGCGGGTATGCCTGTCTTCTACCCGGATAATTCCCCGCATGGGATTTCATCCTCCAAATGGTCTGACGCGGCGACCACGTTCGGGCGAAGCAATCTGCCGCGCTGGTTGGCATCACCACGAATACCCAGCCTGTCGGATGATGTTGTATAGCTCGCGTGCGCGGGGCCCTGCGCGGGCGCTCGCAATGTCTATCAGGGATTCCCCCGTCACGCGCGAGCGAGCGCCATGTCTACCTTGCGCGCACCGGCTCCACGCCCTCCCGCCGTCCCTTTCTGCCCGCTCCGCCCGATTATTTGCGTTTCGCGAATGGCGCGTTCGCCGGTTGTTCCATACCCGATTGGCGGCCTTGCACCTATCGTGGTGACGTCGGCTGACTGAATTCCGCGCCACGAACCGGAACGGCGGCCGACACTTCCTCGCGATTCGCGTCGCACACAAAAGACATCGGACCTGGCTCATGCGCAGGCGCTCCGGCGCGCGCAGGCGAACCTGTGTCCACGGAGACGGACATGAAAGCAAACGAGTGGGATACCTCATACGAGTGGAAGGCGGTCACGCTGCTGGCGCTCGGCTTCGGGCTGGTCGGCCTCGATCGCTGGCTGATCGCGCCGCTGTTCCCTTCGATCATGAAGGACCTCAACCTGAACGCGCAGGACGTCGGCAACTGCATCGGCGTGCTCGGCTTGTCGTGGGGCATCTTCGCGGCGCTGATGGGTGGCATCTCCGACAAGATCGGCCGCAGGAAGGTGCTGATTCCGGCCATCGTCGCGTTCTCGCTGCTGTCGGGCTTCTCGGGGCTCGCGGGCGGGCTGCTCGGGCTGATGGCGATTCGCGGCCTGATGGGCGTGGCCGAAGGCTCGTTCTGCCCGACCAGCTTTGCCGCGACGGCCGACGCGTCGCATCCGCGGCGGCGCGGGCTGAACCTCGGCCTGCAGCAAAGCGGCTTCGCGCTGTTCGGGCTCGCGCTGTCGCCGATCATCGCGACGCAGCTGCTCGGCTTCGTGTCGTGGCGCTGGGTCTTTGCGCTCGTGGCCGTTCCCGGGCTGATCCTCGGCGCGATCATGTTCTTCGTCATCCGTGAGCCGAAGGTCACGAAGGCTGTCGCGTCGGAGCATGCGCCGGCGTCGCTCGGCCATGTGCTCAAGAGCCGCAACATCCTCGTGGCGATGGCCGCCCTGTGCTGCGCGATGACGGGCGTCTTCGTGCTCGGCGCGCTGCTGCCGCTGTACCTGACCGATTACCTGGCGCTCGGCACGCAGAAGATGGGCCTCGTCGTGTCGGCGATCGGCTTCGGCGGTTTTCTCGGGCAGTTCGGCTTGCCGGGCCTGTCCGACCTGGTCGGCCGCCGCCTCGCGAGCATCGTCGGCTTCGCGGGAACGGCCGTGATGCTCTACATTTTCCGCGGCCTCGGCCCGCAGCCGCTCGCGCTGTTCGGGGTCCTGTTCGTCGCGTCGTTCTTCACGCTCGGGCTGGTGTCGCTGCTGTCCGGCCCGGTGGCGACCGAGGCCGCGCCCATCGGGCTCGTGTCGACGTCGATCGGCGTGGTGGTCGGGGTCGGCGAGATTTTCGGCGGCGGCATCGCGCCGGCGCTGGGCGGCTACGTCGCCGCACACTTTGGCATCCAGAACATTCTGTGGCTGCCGATGTGCGCGGTCGTGCTGGGCATCGTGGTCAGCCTGCTGCTGAAGGAAACCGCGCCGGCCGTGCTGCAGCGTCGCGTGGCCGTGCAACCGGAACTGGCGGCCGGCGAGCAATCGCGGTAAGGCCCGCGCGGGCAGCGCGGCGCATGCGGGGGCCGGTGTCCTCGGTAATTGACATCGATTGGGGGACACAGTGACGCCTCCCGCATGACACAGCCCGATACCCGCACAGGTAGACTGCCGGTTTCGCTGTCGAAAAAGGGCGCGGTATGGACCGGTTTCTGAGCATCGAGGCATTCGTCAGGGTGGCGGAGGCGAGCAGCTTCGCCGAGGCGGCGCGGCAGCTCGGCGTGACCAGCTCGGTCGTGACGAACCGCATCCAGCAGCTCGAGAAGTTCGTCAACGCGCCGCTATTCCATCGCAGCACGCGCCACGTGCGTCTGTCGGAAGTGGGCGAGGCGTTCTATCGCGAGTGCGCGGAGGTGGTCGGGCGAGTCAACGAGTTGACGGACCAGATGCGCGAGCTTCGCGCGACGCCGACCGGGCGGTTGCGCATCCAGGTGCTGCCCGGTTTCGCCCTCGATCACTTCGGTGCGCCGCTGATGGAATTCAACCGGCGCTACCCGGGCATCCAGCTTGACGTCATCGTCAACGACCGCGTCGTGGATCCTGTCGAAGAAGGGTTCGACATCGCGTTCCAGATCTTCCCGCCCATCTCCGAGTCGCTGATCGAAAGGCGGCTGTTCACCGTCAGGCGCCTCTTTTGCGCGTCGCCCGCCTACCTCGACGCGCATGGTGCGCCACAACATCCGCGCGACCTGCTGCAGCACACCACGGCGCTCTATTCCGGCTATCCGTCGCGCAACCGCTGGACGATGACGCGTGGCGACGAGGTCGTCGAAATGGAGTTGCCGGGCATGATCCGCTCGAACTCCGTGCACCTGCTGCGCGAGTATGCGCTGTCGGGCGGCGGCGTCGTGTGCCTGCCGACGCTCGTGGCGAGCGACGCGCTGGTCGCCGGCCGACTGGTGCCCATCCTGACCGACTTCCAGCTCGCGCCGCTGAGCTTTGCCGCGGTTTATCCCGCGACGCAGCGACAGGCGTTGAAGGTGAAGGCGCTCGTCGAATTCCTCGCGGAAACCATCGGCGACGAATCCCCGTGGGATCGTCCGCTTTTGGAGCGCGGCTGGGTGCGTTGAAGCGCGCGGATTATTCGCGAAACGCAAATGCCGTAGTCGCCGTCCCGTGCCTTGTTGCGGGCGGGCCTTGCCCCTAGAGTTGAATCCAACAAGCGGTTCAACTCAGGAGACAGAAATGACCGACACGGCATTCCACACCGTATTTGGCTCGCTCGACCATTACCGGAAGGGCGAGATCGAAATCACCAGCGGCAGCGCCCGCCACTACGCCTTCTCGAATGTCTTCGAGGTGGCATCGAAGTCGGCCCCTTATGAAAAGGTCGTCGCCGGCAAGAACCTCGAATACGTGATCGAAGTGCTGCGGACCGACGGCCAGTCGCCGTGGTTCGCCTGCGCGCACGACGAGTTCGTGATCCAGATGGATGGCGAAGTCCGGATCGAATTCATCAAGCTCGATACGCCGCCGACATCGGGGCGCGGCACCGTGAGCGCCGGCACCCAGCCGGCCGGCCGCAAGATGGGTTACGTCGTATTGCGCCAAGGCCACCAGGCGCTTCTGCCGGCCGGCTGTGCGTACCGCTTCACCGCGAGCCAGCCGGGCGTCGCACTCGTGCAGACCGTCCTGGGCGAGCTGTCCGTGGAGAAGTGGGCCGATATCTGCCTGCACTGATTCGACCGACCTCATTCGACTATTCCAGGAGACACGTTATGGCCACCCTCGACACTCTCGACCTTTCCGCGGGCTTTGCCGCCGATCTGGTGCAAGCCACCGAAGCCGATGCCGTCACCGGCTACCGCCGCTTCCGGCTCGGTGAATTCGAATTTCAGCGCGACGAATATTTCGTGAAGATCTGCTGGCCCGCGAAAGGCCAGACGCGCACGCATGCGATGCCGGCGGACGCATTCCTGCGCGCAATGATGCGCGACGTGGCATGGGGCTTCTTCTACGGCTGGGTGAACTTCGACCACGTGTTCGGCACGCGCAATCACTACGGCAAGGTGGACATGTATGCGGGCACCTTCAACGGCATCCTGAAGGACGCCGGGGTCGACTACACCGAGACCTTCGACACGCCCACGATCATGGCGACCTTCAAGGCGATGCTGCACGACTGGACCAACGAAGGCTTCGACCCGTTCGCGGCGCCGGAGGAAACGGGCACGGCGTTCGGGCGCAAGCACGGCGAAAACGGTTCGGCGATCGAGCGCACGCGTATCGCGACGCGCCGCATGCCGGGCCTCGAAGGCGATTCGCCGCTGCGTGACGACCTGCCGGTCAACCGCGCGTTCGTCGACGTCGCGCAGGACGAACCGGAAGTGCATGTCGAGCCCGGCTTCGAAGGCGAGCTGCACGCGTTCAACCTGTTCAAGTACCTGTCGCGCTCGGACGTGACGTGGAATCCGTCGGTCACGTCGGTGTGCGGGCGCAGCCTGTTCTGCCCGACCACCGAGGAATTCATCCTGCCGGTGTTCCACGGCAACGACCGCGTCGAATGGTTCCTGCAACTGTCCGACGAAATCGTGTGGGACATCGGCGACAAGAACACCGGCGCGCCGCGCGCACGCGTGACGATGCGCGCCGGCGACATCTGCGCGATGCCTGCCGACATCCGGCATCAGGGCTATTCCACGAAGCGGTCGATGCTGCTGGTCTGGGAAAACGCGACGCCCGACCTGCCGCAACGCTACGAGAGCGGCGAGCTCGCGCCGTATCCGATCGCGTTCTGAGCGGCGCGTCAGTTTCCGCTTCAAGCCTTACACCGAGGACGATTCATGCAAACCCAACTCTTCATCGACGGGCGCTTCGTTGACGCCGTCGACCGCGGCACGATCGACGTGCTGAACCCGCACGACGGCTCCGTCATCACGAAGATCGCGGCCGCCACTGCGGCCGACGTTGATCTGGCCGTCGAAGCCGCGACGCGCGCGTTCCCCAAATGGTCGGCCCTGCCGGCCGCCGAACGCGGCCGGTTGCTGCTGCGCCTGGCCGACGCGATCGAGGCCAACGCCGACGAGCTGGCGCAGCTCGAATCGCTGGACACCGGCCACCCGATCCGCGATTCTCGCTCGCTCGACGTGCCGCGCACGGCCGCCTGCTTCCGCTACTTCGGCGGCATGGCCGACAAGCTGCAAGGCTCGGTGATTCCGGTCGAAGCCGGCTTCCTGAACTACGTGCAGCGCGCGCCGATCGGCGTCGTCGGCCAGATCGTGCCGTGGAATTTTCCGCTGATGTTCACGAGCTGGAAGATGGGCCCGGCGCTCGCCGCCGGCAACACGGTGGTGCTCAAGCCGTCGGAAATCACGCCGCTGTCGACGCTGCGCATCGTCGAGCTGATGGCCGAGGTCGGGTTCCCCGCAGGTGTCGTCAATATCGTCCCCGGTTATGGGCAGTCGGCCGGCCAGCGGCTCGCCGAACATCCGGGCGTCGGCAAGATCGCGTTCACGGGATCGACGGCCACCGGCCGCCGGATCGTCGAAGCGTCGCAGGGCAACCTGAAGCGTGTGCAACTCGAACTGGGCGGCAAGGGCGCCAACATCGTGTTCGACGATGCCGACCTCGACGCGGCCATCAACGGCGCCGCGTGGGCGATCTTCCACAACCAGGGGCAGGCGTGCATCGCCGGCTCGCGTCTGGTGCTGCACGAGCGCATCGCGGATGCGTTCCTCGAGCGCTTCGTGGCACTCGCGTCGTCGATCCGCATCGGCAACCCGCTCGATGCGAACACCGAGATGGGGCCGCTGACGTCGAAGCAGCACCTCGATCGCGTGCTGTCGTTCGTCGACGTCGCGCGCGAACAGGGCGGCCGCGTGCTCACGGGCGGCAGCGCACCGCAGGATCCGGCGCTCGCCAACGGCTACTACGTGCGCCCGACGGTCATCGAGGCAAGGAGCGCGGCCGATCGCGTCGCGCAGGAAGAAGTGTTCGGCCCGTTCGTCACGGTGCTGCGCTTCGGCAGCGACGATGAAGCGCTGGCCATTGCCAACGCAACCGAATACGGGCTGGGCAGCGGCCTCTGGACCAAGGATCTCTCGCGGGCACACAAGATGGCATCGCAGATCAACGCGGGCATGTGCTGGATCAACTGCTACAAGCGCGTCAATCCGGGCAGCCCGTTCGGCGGCGTCGGCCAGTCGGGCTACGGCCGCGAGATGGGCTTCGAGGCGATGCACGACTACACGGAAGCGCGGTCGGTGTGGGTCAACGTCGACGGCAACGTGCCGCCGCACTTCAAGCGCTGAGGTTCGCCATGGATCGCTTCGTCTATCAGGGCACCCCTTCCCGCGTGGTGTTCGAATGGGGCGCGCTCGACAGGCTGCCGGACGAGCTGTCGACGCTCGGCGCCCGCCGCGCGCTGATCCTGTCCACGCCCGAGCAGCGGCCGCTCGCCGAGCGCGTGGAGGCGATCCTGGGTGAGCGGGCCGCCGGCATCTGTGCGCAGGCGGTCATGCACGTGCCGATCGAGGTCGCGCACGCGGCGCGCGAGATGGCCGGCGAGCTGGAGGCGGACTGCTGCGTCGCGATCGGCGGCGGGTCGACGATCGGGCTCGGCAAGGCCATTGCGCTCGAATCGGTGCTGCCGATCCTGGCCGTGCCGACGACGTATGCCGGCTCGGAGATGACGCCGATCTTCGGGCTCACGGAAGGTCGGCTGAAGCGCACCGGGCGCGACGCGCGCGTGCTGCCGCGTACCGTGCTCTACGACCCGTCGCTGACGCTGTCGCTGCCGCCGGACATTTCGGCGGCATCGGGCATCAATGCGATGGCGCATGCCGTCGAGGCGCTCTATGCGGAAGACGCGAACCCGGTGATCAGCCTGATGGCCGAAGAATCGATCCGCGCGCTCGGCGAAGCGCTGCCCGTGGTAGTGCGCGATCCGCGGAACCGCGAGGCGCGTAGCCGCGCGCTGTACGGCGCATGGCTCGCGGGAACCTGCCTGGGTGCGGTCGGCATGGCGCTGCACCACAAGCTGTGCCACACGCTCGGCGGCACCTTCAACCTGCCGCATGCACAGACGCACGCGGCGATGCTGCCGCACACCGCGCACTACAACCACGCTGCCGCGCCCGATGCGCTGCGCCGCGTGGCGCGCGCATTGGGCGGGAACGACGCAGCCGAAGCCGGCCCGCTACTGTTCGCGCTGAACGCGCAGCTCGGCATCGCGCCGGCGCTCGCCGACCTCGGGATGCCGGAGGCGGGCCTCGACGAAGCGGCCGACCTCGCGTGCCGCAATCCGTACGCGAATCCGCGGCCGATCGAACGCCCGGCGATTCGCGCGCTGCTTCAGCACGCATGGGAAGGGCGTGCGCCGCAATGAACGGCCCGACGCGTCAACGGAGACAGAGATGAGCCATGACCACCATGACGACGACGCCAGGCTGACCGGGCAGGTCGTCGCCAGCTTCGACGGCACGCCGAGCCCGCGCCTGCGCGCGCTGATGCAGAGCCTCGTGCGGCATCTTCACGCGTTCGTCCGCGAAACGGAGCTGACGGAGGCGGAGTGGATGGCCGCGATCCGCTTCCTGACCGAGACCGGGAAGAGGTGCGACGACGCGGTGCGACAGGAGTTCATCCTGCTGTCGGATACGCTCGGCGTCTCGATGCTGGTCGATGCGATCAACCATCGCTTCGCGACCGGCGCAACGGAAACGACCGTGTTCGGTCCGTTCTATATCGAGGGGATGCCCGATCGCGCGTATGGCGAGAACATGGCGTGTACGCCCGGCGTGCCGGCAGTCGTGCACGGCCGGGTGCTGACCACCGACGGCAAGCCGGTGGCGAACGCCGTGCTCGACGTGTGGCAGACGGCGGAAAACGGCATGTATTCCGGCCAGGATACGGCGCAACCGCACGGCAACCTGCGCGGCCGCTACCGCACCGACGCCGAAGGCCGTTACGCGATCACGACGATTCTGCCGATCAGCTATCCCATTCCGACCGACGGCCCGGTCGGGAAGATGCTCGAAGCCACCGGGCGTCATCCGTGGCGGCCCGCGCATCTGCACTTCATGATCGACGCGCCGGGCTGCCGTACGCTCGTGACGCATCTGTTCGACGAGGACGATCCCTATCTGAAGTCGGACGCCGTGTTCGGCGTGAAGCCGTCGCTGATGGTGGCGTATCGCCGGTGCGACGCGGACGACGCGCTCGCCCGTCAGTTCGGCCTGACCGGCCCGTATCGCGAAGTGACGTACGACTTCGTCCTCGACCGGAGCTGACTGTCATGGCGCGATTCTTTGCGGTGTTTGCAACGGACCAGCCGGGCATGCGCGACGTGCGCGATCGCGTGCGGCCGCGTCACCGGACCTACCTGCGCTCGGCCGACCAGCACGGCGTGGTGGTGCGGCTCGGCGGCCCGACGCTGGACCCGCACGGCGACGCGATGAACGGCACGCTGCTCGTTGTGGAGGCGGACGACATTCAGGCGGTGATGCAGTTCATCGGCAACGATCCGTATGTGAAGGAAGGGCTGTTCTCGCGCGTGGAAGTGCGGCCGTGGGACTGGAGCCTCGGTAACCCCGAGCAGCGAGTGTGAGAGATGGACGCACGACAACTCTGCCGGTTTTCCGATGTGCCCGACGGCGGCGCGCGGGTCGTCGATGAAGCCTGCATCGGACGTCCCGTGATCGTGGTGCGACGCGGCGAGCAGGTATGGGCGTACGTGAATCGTTGCCCGCACTTCTCGGTGCCGCTCGATTTCGTACCGGGCAGCGTGTCCTGTTACCGGTCGCAGGTATTGATGTGCGCCCATCACAGCGCGCTGTTCCGGTTCGACGATGGCGTGTGTATCGACGGGCCGTGTTCGGGATCGGCGCTGGAGACCGTGGTTGTCGAGGTGGACTCCGCTGCGTGGATCATCTATCGGGGCGCTTGATTCGAGTGCTTCGATGCGTATGGGCGGGGCCGGTCGATAAGACGGTAATCGTATTGATAAATCAGTAAGACTAATCATATTTCGGGTGCGGGTCAGTCAACGCCGGACACCGGAATGAAGGCGATTTCTTGTGAAGCATCGAACGAGCACCTGCCACGTAGCGGGTGGCAGCCTCGCATTTTCATAAAAAAGACGGAGACGCAATGAAACTCAGGTTTGGAGCAGTGGCGATTCTCGCCGTGGCGCAAGGCGCATGGGCGCAGAGCAGCGTGACGATGTTCGGTCTGATCGACGCCGGCATTTCTTATGTCAGCAACGAGGGCGGCGGAAAAAACGCCAAGTTCGACGACGGCATCTACGCGCCCAATCTGTTCGGCTTTCGCGGCACGGAGGATCTCGGTGGCGGATATCGCGCGACCTTCGCGCTCGTGAACCAGTTCTCGATGGCGAACGGCAGCATCATCGGGACGGGGATTTTCGGGCGCAACGCGTACGTGGGCCTCGAAAGCGACCGGTTCGGCAGCATCACGCTGGGCAATCAGTACGACTTCATGGTCGATTCCCTGTTTTCAAGGAACAACGCGATTTCACGGGATATCTCGGGGCTGTACGGCTTCCGGAATGGCCCGTTCCAGCGCCTCGCGCTTCCCGGTAATCCGACCGGTGCGTTCGATTGGGATCGCACGGCGGGTAGCAAGCCGATCGCGAACTCCGTCAAGTACAGTTCGCCGACGGTGTCGGGTTTTTCCGGCGGCGCGATGTACGCGTTCGGCGGGGTGGCCGGATCAATCGGGGCGGACAATGCGGTCAGCGCAGGGCTGAACTACGACATGGGGCCATTCGGGGTGGGCGTGGCCTACACGAACGAGAAATACGGTCCCGCACCCGGCGTGCCGTCCACCAGCGTGCGCAACTGGGGCGTCGGGATGCATTACGACTTCGGTGTCGTGACCGCGGATGCGCTGATGACCACCGTGCACAATTCCTTCAACGACGCCGGGGTGTGGATGGCCGAAGCGGGCGGGCTGTGGCACGTCAGGCCGGACGTCGTGCTGGGCGCGAAGTACATGTACATGAAGGGCAATGAAGCGGTGAACAACAACCACGCTCACCAGGTCAGCGTGGCGCTTCAGTACCTGTTCTCGAAGCGGACGATGGTGTATGTGTCGGCCGACTACCAGCGCGCGAACAACGGCGCGGATGCGCAGGTCAACGGCGTGCTGGATCCGAACGGGGCGTCGAGCTCCGCGAGTCAGACCGTGGCGCGGATCGGGTTACATACGGTGTTCTGACGGAGCGGGTGGAATGGGCATCCCGTTCCGCCCCGCCTTGTGCCTTTGCGCTACCTGGCAGGCGCGGCGGCCGTCTTCGCGTTGTCCTGCGCTGCCGCCAGCGCCGCGTCGGCCGCTTGCGCGCGCTGGATCGCCGGACGCGCGAGGATACGGTCGATGTACGCGCGCACCGTCGGCGTCTCGGGCATCAGCTTGAACAGCGTGATCCAGTTTAGCGCCGCGCCCCACAGTACGTCGACGGCCGTCAAGCGCTCGCCCAGCAGATAGGGCCCCTTGGCCAGTTGCGTCTCGATCGCGTTGACGACGGTATCGAAGTCGCCATAGGGCGACGTGGCGTACGGTGCGGGCGGGCGGTTCATCGAGCGATCGACGATGGCCGGCTCGAAACACGAACCGTAGAACACCATCCAGCGCAGATAGGGCCCCCGCAGCGCATCGCCTGCCGCTGGCGAGAGACCGGCTTCCGGATACAGCTCGGCCGCATACAGGTAGACGGCGGCCTGTTCGGTGACGATCACGTCGCCGTGGCGCAGCGCGGGCACCTTGCCCATCGGGTTGGTGCGCAGGTAGTCGGGGTCGTGATGCTTGCCGCTCGACAGGTCGAATGTGTGCAGTTCATAGTCGGCGTTCAGTTCTTCGAGCAGCATGCGGGCGCCGGCCGAGCGGCTGCGCGGCGCGTGGTAGAGGATCAGGTGACGGTCTGGTTGCATGGCGGGCTCCGGAATGCGGTCGGGGAGAGGGAACCCAATGTAGGACGTCCGTGCGTCGCCGTCTTGGAAAAATCCGCTGTGGCGGTGCATCATCGTGACATCGCCACTACCGTCCACATCATGTCCGACTTGCGCAAGGTGACCACTACCCCGAAGGGCGTGGTTGGCCCACGGGCTGCCCGGCAGCGCTTCCGCCTGAATCGCTACTACCCGTGTGCGGAACTGGCCGGCGTGCTGGATCACCACTGGATCGTCGAATGGGATTTGCGCGACCAGCCGCCCCATGTGCAGCGCACGCTGCCGTATCCGTGCGTGAACCTGGTGTTCGACCGGCGGCGCACGGGCATCTTCGGTGTGGTGTCCGGTGCGTTTGAAACCACGCTGGCCGATGCGGGGCGCGTGATCGGCGTGCGCTTCCGGCCCGGCGCCTTTCGTGCGTTTTTCGGCAAGCCCGTGCATTGGATGACCGACAAGGTGCTGCCGGTGTCGACGCTGTTGGGTGGTAGCGATGCGGAAGCCGAGGAGGCGGTGCTCGGTGCGCCGGACGATGCCGGTATGGTGTCGGCCGCGGAGTCGCTGCTGCTGCGGGTGCTGCCGCCGCCCGATCCGCAGGTCGAACGCATCCACGACATTCTGCAGATGCTGCAGCAGGATAGCGGTCTCACGCAGGTGCGTGACCTGGCCGAACGTGCCGGCCTGAGCGAGCGCACGCTGCAGCAGCTCTTTTCCGGCCATGTGGGCGTGACGCCGAAGTGGGTGATCTGTCGGTATCGGCTGCATGAGGCCGCGGACAAGCTCGCCGGCGGCGATGCGGTGGATCTGGCGGAGTTGGCGCATGCGCTCGGCTACTTCGACCAGGCGCATTTCACGCGCGACTTCCGCAAGCTGGTGGGCAAGGCGCCGGCCGAATACCGGCGGGACGACTCGCAGCAGTGACGTCGCCCGGGCATCCGTGGGGGAGCCTCGGCCCTCATGTAAGATGCGCACAGCTTTACCCGGTCTTGAGAGGGGCCGGTTCTCGCGCAACAACGGCAATCAGCCGCACAACAACAAGGAAGCCACGAGATATGCCGGGGATTCCCGCTGAAGACTTTTCTGTCTGGCACACGATCCTGACCGTGGCCCGACATGCACCGTCGCCGCACAACGTTCAGCCGTGGCGCGTGCAATTGATCTCGGACGATTACGCCGAACTGTTCATCGACGGCACGCGCACGCTGCCGAAGGAAGACACGACCGGTGCGTTCCTGTTGTCCGCGATGGGCATGTTCATCGACGCGATCGATCTGCTCGCGGCGCCGCACGGCTTGCGCGTCGAATGGCAACTGCATCGCCCGGTGCAGGTATTCGCGGCCATGCTGTCGCAGCCGACGCCGCCGGGGCTGATACCGTTCGCCGCGTTGCGGCTCGTTGCCCACGCGAACGCGGACGCGTCGCGCGACGATCCGTCCGCGCTGATGCTGGCGCGCCGCACGTCGCGCGTTTCGATGGATCCGACACCGGTACCGGACGCGGCCGTCGCGCAGCTGGCGGCGCTCGCCGACGAATGGGGGCATCGATATACGCACCTGTCGGGTGCGGAACTGATCGAGCCGATCATCGCGACGAACATCGACGCCGTGTTCCATGACATGAACGTCGCGGACTACCACGACGAGATCACCGGCTGGTTTCGCTTCACCGAGCGTTCGACGGCCCGGCACCGCGACGGCCTCGACTGGCGCTGCATGAACCTGTCGCGGGCGGAGTTCTGGATGTCAGCGCGTCTGTCGAAGATCCTGACGTTCAAGCCGACGCGCTTCTATTTCAAGCGCCGCTATCGGTCGCAACTGGGCCACGTACCGGCGATCGGCGTGTTGAGCGGCGATTTCTTCAATCCGGAGAACGCGATCGAATCGGGCCGTTTCCTGCTGCGCTTCTGGCTCGCGCTGACGAGCCTCGGCCTGTACCTGCATCCATACGGCAACCTGGTCACGAACCCCGAGGCCGCCGCGTGGTTCAGCGCGCATACCGGAGTCGACCGGGCCTGGCTCGTGTTCAAGGTCGGCTACTCGCGTACGCCGCCGCAGAGCCAACGCAGGGCGCTTGCCGACATCCTCGTCGATGCGCCGGTTCCGTTCCACTCGCCGAGATCCGCATGAACACGCTCATTCGCCTCTTTCTCGAAGCCGTCCTCTGGACGCTCTGGTTCCTTCGTCGCGTGATCAGCGTCGACGGACGTCTCTATGTATTCCTCAACGCGCCGATCTTTCAGCCCTATCTGGCTTATGTCGGCCGCATGCGCGCCCGCGTCGCGTTCCTCAAGGCGAGCACGTCGTGCCCCGCGTACATCGAGTTCCTGAAGGCCGAAGGCTACAAGGCCGGCGGCACATGGCGGCTGTCGGACCTGCCCGCCATGACCAAGGAGAACTACATCAAGCGCTATTCGATCGAGCAGCGCTGCTATGGCGGCGCGATACCGAAGTCGGGCGTCGTCATCGACGAATCGTCGGGATCGACCGGCCAGCCGAACAACTGGGTGCGCAGCGCGGCCGAACGCAGCGACGTCAAGCGCATCCTGCAGCTGAACTATCAGCTGGTGTTTCGCGACTCCGGCAAGATGCTGCTGAACTGCTTTGCGCTCGGGCCGTGGGCGACCGGCATGAACGTATCGATGTCGCTCGTCGACGTCGGCATCATGAAGTCGATCGGCCCGGACAAGGCCAAGCTGATCAACACGCTGAAGCTGTTCGGGCCGAAGTACCAGTACCTGATCTTCGGCTACCCGCCGTTTATCCGCTCGGTGGTCGACGAATGCGACCTCGACCTGACGCCGTATCACATCGATTTCATCGTCGGCGGGGAAGGGTTGTCGGAAGCGTTGCGCGACCATCTGCTGCGCAAGGCGAGCACGGTGATCTCGTCGTATGGCGCGTCGGACCTCGAGATCAACATCGGTGTCGAGACGCCGACGACGATCGGCCTGCGGCGTGCGCTGCTGAGTCGCCCCGAGTTGTGCCGCGAACTGTTCGGGCGCGATACGCCGCCGATGATCTTCCAGTACAACGCGCTCGATTACGTGATCGAGACGAATGACGACGGTGAGCTGCTGGTGACCATCGGGCGGCAGTCCGGCGCGGCGCCGAAGATCCGGTACAACATTCGCGATTCGGGTGGGACGTATCAATTCCGCGAGCTGAACAAGCGTCTGTCGGCGCATGGCATGCGCCTGACGGACTTTGCGTCACGCACCAGCCATTTCCCGTTTCTGTTCGTGTACGGGCGTAACGATTCGAGCGTGCCGTTCTATGGCTCGAAAGTGTTCCCGTCGGATATCGAGCAGGTTCTGTCCGCGTCGCCGGTGCTGCATGACGCGATCAGCACGTTCCAGCTCGCGACGACCGAGGACGCGCAATTGACGAGCTTCCTGCATGTCCATCTTGAGCGGGCTTTGGGGAATGGGTCGGTGCAGCTCGACGATGCGGCGCTGCATGGCGAGATATTCGAAGGGATGAAGCGCGTGAATCAGGATTTTCGCGAAGTGTCGAGATTGTTCGACCCGAAGCAGGTGATCGTGCACATGCACGATCACGATACCGGGCCGTTTCAGGGGCGGGATATTCGGATCAAGAACAAGTACATCGCGTGAGGGTGGGGCGATGCGCTCGGACACGCGTTGCCTGATGGGGGGCGTGAGGGTCGGATCGGCGGCGCCGTCCGGCCAAGGTACTGCTTTCCCGGCACTTCTTGCCCGATATCTGTTTTTCGGTATAATGAACCATCGTTCGAGATGTCGAACGTGAGAAGTCAAGCATCCAGAGTCGGATTCTTCGACGCCAACCTGCCCTCCCGGGCAAGGTGGACGCCTCTGAGGCGATGCGGCCGATTTACGGCAACGAAACGGGAGCAGCATGGCTGGCACCGGTTCGATAACCAATCATCCGGAGCAACCATGAGCCAAATTTCCTCCGCTTCCCGCCCGGCAGTCTGTGAAGACTGGTCGCAGTTCCTTCCTGGTTTTACGTTGACGCATACGGTTCATCTCGTGTCGAGACGGAATCCGGGCATTGTCTCGACTGCGGCGGCTGTGCTCGAAGGTGAAACTGCTACGGTTGATCGTTGGGCCATTACCCGCTGTGGTGATGTTCTTGAGCAGAAAATCGTTCTCGGGGAAATGACGGAAAGGCAGGCGGTGCGGCTGCGTGAACGGCTTGCTGGGCTCGATGGTGTACTGCGCACGAGGGTGGAGCATCATTTCGTGCGGGGTGGGTCAGCTGCGTCCGAGAATGCGTCGGGGAGCGGTTGTTAGGCGATGGCAGTGCGACCTGTCGCCCCTGAGCTTGAACGTTTCTCACTGCCAGCCAAGCTAACGAGCGTTCACATACGACTTCCTCGACATGTTTCGGAGACGTAGTCTTCAAAACTAAAGTGCCAGTGTCATCTGGTAGCCAGAGCTCTTGAGCGACGCGTTCGACCGCCCGGAGATTTCCTCGCCGCGCTGAGCACCCGTCGATGCATAGAGCCCGACGGAGTGTATCCGTGCGTGAATCTGGTGTTCGATCGGCGGCGAACCGGTCGATCTCGCGGAGCTGGCTTATGCGCTCGGGTATGTCGATCAGGCGCATTTCACGCGCGATTTCCGCAAGCTGGTGGGGAAGGCACCAGCGGAATACAGGCGGGAGGATCGGCAGGAGTGAGGTTGCGGTTTCGCGACGGGCAACTGAATGTCACCGCCCCCGCCCGTCGCGCCGCTGCTCGCTTGTCGTGGATTGTTGTAGTCTGGGCAATACGATAGTGTGGCGCGCCGGCCTGTCGCCCAACTGACAATGAACCTATGATGTGTCGCGCAGGCGATCGGTGAACTCGAACGGTTGGTACGTTACCGATCGTTTGATCCTGCCGATCTCATAGTCGACCGATCCGCCAGAAAACCAGGAGTTGTCGTGTCTCACCGGAGATCCTTGTTGGGCCGTCTGAATGGCGCGTGCGTCGTCGCCGTGGCGATCATGCTGGCCCCAGTCGCGACGCGTGCAGCGGCCGACGATGTCAACGAAACGGCGAGCGTCGCGCCTGCCGTTTCGGCCAACACGCCGCTCACGCGGCCGATTGTCGGCGACGATCCGGTTGCGATTCGGGAAGCACTGGAGAAGCTGCACGTCAACAGCGCGTCCCCGTCCCTGAGCGATCGCGTCCGCAGCCTGATCCCCGGCGTGGTCGACAAGCATGGCCAGAACGCCGACCTGGCTGCGGTCAACCTGGATCGTGAGGTAACTTTCCTGGTGCCGGCGTCGTACGGGCTGCGATATCAGTCGCAGAAGCATCTGTTGAAGGTGAACGTCGACCTGGTCGACGCCGACGGCGAAGGCCGGACAGGCATCCTGCTCAGAAAGGTCATTACCGGGCCGCGAGGGCGAGGGCTCGTGATCGCACCCGAGGCGAAGGCGAAAGGCTATATCCAGCAGATCGACATCATCGAACTCGATCCCGGAAAAGGCAGGAAGTCCACTGTGCGCGGCCGCGTGAGGCTGTCACCCGCTGCGTACGCGCAAACGCATGGCGGGTTCGTGTTCGCTCTTTCCGGGCGTCTGGTCCGGCCGTACCTGACCGAACACATCGAGCACGCCGAGCCGAGCAACGACGAGCCGACCGACATCACGACGAGGACTTCGAGGTTGTACCTGGATATCGAATCCATTTTGCTCGTGAGTCCGGCGAGTGGTGCGGTGTTGTTGAAGAAGCGGAGTCTCTCGAAATAGCGGGTTTCTTGCGCGAGTCTTTGGCCGGTAAAGGGGCTCCGCAACGGAACATTCGAGCGTGCGGGGTTGAGCGAGCGCACGCTGCAGCGGCGTTTTTCCAGCGATGTGGGCGTGATGCCGAAGCGGGTGATCTGTCGATACCGATTGCATGAGGCCACCGTCCGGCTCGCCGGCGGCGAGCCGGTCGATCTCGCGGAACTGGCTCATGCCCTCTCGGGTATCTCGATCGGGCTCGCTGGACGCGCGATATCCGCGAGCTGGCGGGGAAGACTCGGGCAGAGTATCGGCGGGAGCATGGTCGCGAGTGACGCCGCAGCACACGGCGGTGCCGCAACGTCAGGCCGGATGGTGCTGCTGCGGAAACAGGGCGACGTCAGCCTGATCGTTGCTCGGCTGCGATGCGGGCAAGTCATTCCTGAAAACTTCTCGCGCTGCGCGTTGTCATGCCCGACCCGAATCGCTGATTCGGAGACCCTCACTCCACCGTCACCGACTTCGCCAGATTCCGCGGCTTATCAATATCCGTCCCTCTTGCCAACGCAGCGTGATACGCGAGCAGTTGCATCGGCACCGTATGCAGAATCGGCGAAAGCGGCCCGTAGTACTCATTGAGCCGAATCACCTCGATCCCCTCGCTGGGCACCAAACCGCAGTCCACATCCGCAAACACAAAAAGCTTGCCATTCCGCGCACTGACCTCATGCATGTTCGACCGTAGCTTCTCGAGCAGCATGTCGTTCGGCGCGACCGCAATCACCGGCATTTCGTTGCTGACGAGCGCCAGCGGCCCATGCTTCAGCTCCCCAGCCGGATAAGCCTCCGCGTGAATATACGAAATCTCCTTCATCTTCAGCGCGCCCTCTAGCGCGATCGGATAATGCATCCCGCGCCCGAGAAACAGCATGTTGTCGCGCCTTGCGAGCAGCTCCGACCACGCCATGATCTGCGGCTCGAGCGCGAGCACCTTCGACATCGCATCGGGCAGATGCCGCAGCGCACGCAGATGTTCCTTCTCCTCGTCGTCGCTTAACCGCCCGCGCACCTGCGCAAGCGACAACGTCAGCAGAAACAACGCAACGAGTTGCGTCGTAAAAGCCTTCGTCGAAGCCACCCCGATCTCGATCCCCGCACGCGTCACGAACTGCAGCGCACATTCGCGCATCAACGCACTCGTCGCGACGTTGCAGATCGCGAGCGTATGCATCATCCCGATACGCTTGGCGACATGCACCGCACCGAGCACGTCGGCCGTCTCGCCGCTTTGCGACACTGCGACGACCAACGTGCGCGGATTCGGCACACTGTCGCGATACCGGAACTCGCTGGCAATTTCCACGCTGGCCGGCAGCTTCGCGATGCTCTCGATCCAGTATTTCGCCGTGAGCGCCGCGTGATAGCTACCACCACACGCGAGCAACAAAACCGAATCGACGTCATTGAAAACCCGCCACGCACCGTCACCGAACAGCTCCGGCATGATCGAAGACACATCGAGCAACGTATCGGCCACTGCCTGCGGCTGCTCGAAAATCTCCTTCTGCATGTAGTAGCGATACGACCCGAGATCGGCCGCACCGCTATGCGCGGCGACCCGTTGCACCGCGCGCTCGACGCGCTGGCCGGCCGCGTCGACGATCCAGTAGCGATGCAGCTGGATATCGGCAACGTCGCCGTTCTCGAGGTAAGCGATCCGATCGGTGATCCCCGACAGCGCAATCGCATCGGACGCCAGAAAATTCTCGCCTTCGCCGACGCCAACGACGAGCGGCATCCCGTCGCGCGCGCCGACGATCCGGTGCGGCTCGTCGCGACACATCACCGCGATCGCATAGCTGCCGCGCAGTCGCGCGACCGCGCGCCGCACTGCATCGAACAGATCGCCGTCATACAGGTGGTCGATCAGGTGCGCGATCGCCTCGCTGTCGGTCTGGCTCGCGAACACGTAGCCATGCGCCTGCAATTCCGCGCGCAGTTGATCGCAGTTCTCGATGATCCCGTTGTGCGACAGCGCGATGCGCGCATTGGCGTCGCTCGGCGAGAAGTGCGGATGCGCGTTGAGCGTGACGGGCGCGCCATGCGTGGCCCAGCGCGTATGCGCAATGCCGGTGTAGCCCGACAGCACTTGCTCGGCGATCTCGCGCTGCAGGTTCGCGACGCGGTCGACGCTGCGGGCGCGCGCCAGCGCCCGGTCGCGGTAGACCACGACGCCGCACGAATCGTAGCCGCGGTATTCGAGCCGTTTCAGCCCGTCGACCAGGTTCGGCAGGATGTCCCGCTGGGCGACCGCCCCGACAATTCCACACATATCGCGCTCCGTAAATGTCCTGTCTGGATCAGTGAGAGCGATGGTAGAGCGGCCTAAATGGAATTAAATTTCAAAATACAATTACAAATGAAATGAATGGCAGATCGTCTATCATGTTGAAATTAAATTTCACGTCCTGACCGGAAGGAGCCGCCGATGGCCGGCATCACCCTCGACGATCTCGACCTGCGCATCCTCGCGATCCTGCAGGACGACGCGTCGGTATCGAACCTGCAACTGGCCGAGCGCGCGCTGTCGTCGCCGCCCACCTGCATGCGCCGCGTGCGGCGGCTGATGGAGGCCGGCGTGATCCGCCGGCAGGTCGCGGTGCTCGATCCGGTGGCGATCGGCACTGCCGTCACCGCGCTGATCGAGATCAGCCTCGACCGGCAGACAGCCGAAGACTACGACGCGTTCGAAGCGTACGTGTGCGCGGAGCCGGCCGTCACGCAGTGCTATCGCGTGTCGCCGGGGCCGGATTTCGTCGTGGTGGCCGATCTGGCCGACGTCGCCGAATACGACGAATTCGCGCGACGCTTGTTCACCGGCGCGTCGAACGTCCGCAACGTGCGGACGTTCTTCTCGACACATCGCGCGAAATTCGAAGCGAACGCGCGGGTTGCGCATGCGATGCGCACGCGCGCGTAGTGCGATCACGCAGTCGCGTCGGCCACGTCCACCAGTTGCAGCGGCTTGCCGTACCCGAAGCAATGCGCGGGGTCCGGGAACACACGCTGCCGCACGTCGTGTGCGTACTGACGAATCGCATCGCGCATCACCGCATTCGCATCGGCATAACGCTTCACGAAGCGCGGCGTGTATGCATCGAATGCGCCGATCATGTCCTCGGTCACGAGCACCTGCCCGTCGCACGCGGGCGATGCGCCGATGCCGATGGTCGGGATCGTCAGTGTTTCGGTGATATGGCGCGCGAGCGCTTCGGCAGTGCCTTCGACGACAACGCTGAACGCGCCGGCCCGTTCGGCCGAGCACGCGGCGTCGAACACCTGCGCGGCCGAACGCGGGTCCATGCCCTGCGCGCGGAAGCCGCCCATCGCGTTGGCCTGCTGCGGCATGAGGCCGACGTGCGCCATCACCGGGATACCGCGCTCGGTCAGGAAGCGGATCGTGTCGGCCATTTCGCTGCCGCCTTCGAGCTTCACGGCCTGCGCGCCGGTTTCGGAGAGCAGGCGCGCGGCGGAGCGATACGCTTGCGCGGGCGATTCCTGGTAGGTCGAGAACGGCAGGTCGACGACGACGCACGCCTGCGCGGCGCCGCGCACGACGGCTGCACCGTGTGCAATCATCATGTCGAGCGTGACGCGCAGCGTATCGGGCATCCCGTACAGCACCATGCCGACGGAGTCGCCGACGATGATCACGTCGGCCACCTCGTCGACCAGCTTCGCCATCGGTGCGGAATACGCGGTCAGCGACACGAGGCTGCCGATGCCCTTGGTCGATCGGATCGCGGTGACGGTCTTGCGGGTGGTGCGGGTATGAGCGCTCATGAACGGAAGCCGTGTGAAAGAAGAGCCGCCACGGTAGCATCGCGCTCGTTCGTGCAATGACCTTCGGAGGACATCTTATGTTGCTGGCGGGACAACCGGGTGACCCTTACGCGGTGCCGCCGATGGCGCGCCTGCCGAGGCCGTTGTTCGTGCGTGCGTTCGAGATTCCCGGCAACGCGAATGTCGACGCGCATAGTCATCCATGGGCGCAGCTGATGTATGCGACGAGCGGCGTGCTCGAGGTGTCGACGCCGTCGGGCCGTCACCTGCTGCCGCCGCACTATGCGATGTGGATTCCGCCGCACGTGCCGCATGCGGTGTCGACGCGTGATTGCGTCGCGTTCCACAGCCTGTATCTCGATGCAGCGATCGCGCGCGACGACGTGCACGACGATTGCGCGATCCTCAGCATGACGCCGCTACTGCGCGAGCTGGTGATCGCCACGGCCGACTTGCCGGTGAACTACGACGAGACCGGGCCGGACGGGGCGCTCGTCTGCCTGATCGCCGACCGGATCGCGCGGATGCGACAGGCGCCGCTGACGGTGCCGCTGCCGCGCGATCCGCGTCTGCTGAAAATCGCGCGTGCGTTGCATGCGTTTCCCGGCGATACGCGCAGTCTCGACGATTGGGGGCATCAGGTCGGCGCGACGCGGCGCACGCTGTCGCGGCTGTTCCGGCAGGACACGGGGCTGTCGTTCACCGAATGGCGGCAGGCGGTGCGGCTGCTTGCGTCGCTGCCGCTGCTCGATGCCGGCGAGCCGATCGGCGCGGTGGCCGCGCAACTGGGCTACGACTCGACGTCGTCGTTCATCGCGCTGTTCCAGGCGAAATTCCGCGTGACGCCCGGCGCGTATGCGAAGCGTGAAGCGCGCCGGCCTGTGCTGAGCGCGTGACGCGGTCGCTTAACGCTACTCAGAACGCGAGCGCCTGCTGCACCGGATGATGAGCACCGCGCTCGAACCCCGCGCCTTCGAGCGACAGCAGCGCGCGCTTGCGATCGATGCCGCCCGCATAGCCGGTCAGGCTGCCCGACGCGCCGACCACGCGATGGCACGGCACCATGATCGACACCGGGTTCCGGCCGACCGCACCGCCCACTGCGCGCGCGCCGCTCATCGGCAACCCGACGCGCTCGGTGATCTCGCCGTACGTCACGAGTTCGCCGAACGGAATCGCGAGCAACTCCCTCCAGACACGTCGCTGAAACGCAGTGCCGCGCAAGTGGATCGGCACCGAGAACGTCTCGCGCGTGCCGGTGAAGTATTCGGCGACTTCTTCCGCGACCTTGCGCGCAAGCGGCGACATCGCGCGCGCGTCCGCTTCGGTCACGATCGCAACCGGCGGGAAGTATTTCTGGCCGACGAAGTAGAGGCCCGTCAGCGCATCGTCCTCGATGCGCACGGCGATGTCGCCCAGCGGGCTCGGAATCAGGTGAGCGGGAGTCATCGCAACACATCTCCATGAAGGCGCCACACGTGCAGTGCGGCATACGCGCGCCACGGCGCCCAGCGCGCCGCATGTGGCGCAGATGAGGGCATACGGGCGCGTTCGGTGCGGGCGGGAAGCCACGCGTCGTCGGCCGGGAACGCATTCGGCCAGGCCATCGCGCGCATCGCGACGTATTGCACCGCGCGTTCGTCGAAGCCGGGCAGCGCGCGCAGCGCGGCCAGCGTCGCGTCGAGCGGCGCTACCTGTTCGAGCGCGAGCGTGCCGTCGTCGACTGCGCGGGCGAGCGACACGATCGCCTGTGCGGCGTCGCGCGCGATGCCGATCGTTTCAAGGGCGGAAGGCGGCAGGGCGGCCAGCGTCGCGGCGGAAGGCGGCGCGTGCGTGAGGCCCGGCGGCGCGCCTTCCGCCGATGAGCCGAAACGTTCGGCGATGCGCGCCAGCACCGGCGTGCCTGCATGCGCTGCCGCCAGCCGTTCGCCCACGATCGCACGGATCGCAATCTCGACGCCGTCGAACGCGCCCGGTACACGCAGGCCCGGCGCGCCGCTCGCGAGTTCGCCGAGATGCGCGTCGATCACGTCGGGACGGCTGTCGAGATCGAACAGCCGCCGCACGCGCGCGAGCACGGCCGGTACGACCGGCGTCAGCGTGGGCGATACGGTGACGGCCAGCGCGAAGCGCTGCGGTACGTGCGTGACGGACAGCCAGCCGGCGACGCGCCCGTTCTCACCGTTGCCGTTCCGGGTCGGCATGTCGACGACACGCGCATAACCCTGCGCATCGATCCGCTCGACCCCATCGATCTGCCGCTGCGCGAGAAAGCGCATCAGGTCGTCCCACGCGAACGGCGGCCGGTACGGCAGCGGAAACGTCATGTCGCCATCGGCCGATCCACGGGCCCCTTTGCGCAGCCGCAATGGATTGAGGCCGTAACGCTGCAGGAACAGGTCGTTGAAGCGCCGCACGCTGCCGAACCCGGCCGTCGACGCGACGACGGCCACCGGCAGCGCGGTATCGGTCAGCAGCCGCTTGGCCATCAGCAGCCGGTGCGTCTGCGCGAACTCGACCGGCGACACGCCGAACTGCGTGCCGAAGATCCGTCGCAGATGGCGCTCGGTCACCCCGACACGCTGTGCGAGCGCGTCGACGGAATGGGTGTTCAGAAAACCGTCCTCGATCAGCGTGGCGGCCGCGTCGGCGAGATTGCCGGACAGGTCGAGCAGCCCGTGGCCGGGCGCGAGCTCCGGGCGGCAGCGCATGCAGGGTCGAAAGCCGGCTTTCTCGGCGGCCGCGGCGGTCGGGTAGTAGCTGCAGTTCTGGGCCTTCGGCGGCTTCACTGGGCAGACGGGGCGGCAATACACACCGGTCGTCGCCACGCCGACGAAGAACCAGCCGTCGAAGCGGCGGTTCCGCGAAAGCAGGGCGTCGTAGCAGGTGTCGGGATCGAGGAGCATGGGACGACTGTAAACCATCCCGGCCGCCGGTTCTGGCTGGAATCGGACATGTGTATCGGTTGCCGCACCCGTGGGCGCCCGTCAGGAAAATCCGGGAAAAACGGTTAATGCCACGCGGCGAAACAGTCGTCTCTTTTGCCACGACCAATTTGAGATGACTCATCGAAATCCCCGACTGACAGGGCGCCGGCACACGCCCTATCCTTTGAAAAACGTTTTCCAGATTGATCGGCGGAATCGGCCGCGCGCGACAGCGCGCAACCGTCCGCCCCGGCGCCGGTCGCCGGTCAACGAACATCGTGCGGCGCGACGGGCGCGGCCGCGTATCGGAGACATTCATGCAATCTGCCGTCGTCGGCGTCGTGCGCGCTGCCGCCAGCCGCTACCGCTGGACCGTCTGTGCGCTGCTGTTTTTCGCGACCGTGATCAACTACATGGATCGGCAGATCCTCGGCCTGCTCGCGCCGATGCTCCAGCACGACATCGGCTGGAGCCAGGTGCAGTACGGCCGCATCGTGATGGCGTTTTCCGCGTTCTATGCGCTCGGCCTGCTCGGCTTCGGGCGCATCGTCGACCGGCTCGGCACACGCATTTCGTATGCGCTGGCGATGCTGGTGTGGAGTATCGCCGCGATGCTGCACGCGGCGGTCGGCTCGGTGATGGGCTTCGCGTTCGTGCGCGCGCTGCTCGGGATCGGCGAGGGCGGCAACTTCCCGGCCGCGATCAAGACGACGGCCGAATGGTTCCCGCGCCGCGAACGCGCGCTTGCCACCGGCATCTTCAACTCGGGCGCGAACATCGGCGCGGTGTTCGCGCCGGCGATCATCCCGGCGATCGCGGTGGCCTACGGCTGGCGCGCGGCGTTCGTGATCATCGGCGCGATCGGCCTCGTGTGGCTCGCGGTGTGGCTCGTGTTCTATCGCCAGGCCGATACGCGCGCGCTCGCCGCTGAGTACGACGAGCCGCGCGACGAAGCGGAAGCGCTCGACGCGGCGAACGCGAACGCCGGTGCGCCGCGCTGGGGCGAACTGATCCGCAAGCGCGAGACGTGGGCGTTCCTGATCGGCAAGTTCCTGACCGACCCGGTGTGGTGGTTCTACCTGTTCTGGCTGCCGAAGTGGCTCAACGAATCGCGCGGGATGGACATGCAGCACATCGGCCTGCCGCTCGTCTGCATCTATGCACTGACGACGGTCGGCAGCATCGGCGGCGGCTGGCTGTCGTCGATGCTGCTGCGCGCGGGCTGGAGCGTGAACGGCGCGCGCAAGACGGCGATGCTGATCTGCGCGTGCTGCGTGCTGCCGATCGCATTCGTGTCGCAGGTGCAGAGCCTGTGGGCTGCGGTGCTGATCGTCGGCCTCGCCGCCGCCGCGCACCAGGGCTGGTCGGCGAACCTGTTCACGACGGCGTCCGACCTGTTCCCGCGCCGCGCGGTCGCATCGGTGGTCGGGATCGGCGGGATGGCCGGTTCGATCGGCGGCGTGCTGTTCTCGGAAGTGATCGGCCAGGTGCTGCAGCGCACGGGCCACTACTGGGTGCTGTTCGCGATCGGCGCGTCGGCCTACCTGATCGCGTTGGGCGTGATGCACATGCTCACGCCGAAGATGAAGCCCGCGCAGCTCGACGCGTGACGAGGCGATCGCTTAATCGCTCAATCGTGTAATCGCCTGTCCGCAAACGAACGCGCCGCCCTTGGGCGGCGCGTTTTCTTTTGAAGGCTCGACGCGGGGCGCTCAGCCGGCCGCGGCCGTCGACGCGCGCATGATCAGCCGCGGCTCGAACGTCGAATAGCTCGCATCGGTACGCCCCGCGAGCGCGTCGATCAGCTTCTGCATCGCGAGCTCGCCCATGTTCTCGCTCTGGATGTCGACGGTCGTCAGCGCAGGCGCCGCATATTCGCCGTACGGCACGTTGTCGATGCCCGCGACCGACACATCCTGCGGCAGCCGGAAGCCGAGCGACGCGGCTTCCTTCATGAAGCCGAGCGCGATCAGGTCGTTGTAGCAAATCACGGCCTGCGGGCGCTGCGGCCCGAGCATCACGCGCGAGCACGCGCGTTCGCCGGCTTCGGCGGTCGGCGCATGCGCATCGTGCACGTCGAGCGTGAGCCCGGCTTCGGCGAGGCAGTCGCGCGCGCCCTGGATCCGCTCGTCGTTCACGCGCGCGGTGCCGAAGCCGAGATACGCGATGCGCGTGTGGCCGAGATTGAGCAGGTGACGCGCGAGCATGTAGGTCGACAGCCGGTTGTCGATGCCGACGCTCGGAATCGGCAGGCCGGGGCTGCGACGCAGCAGCACGAGCGGTTTGTTGAGGTCGAGCATCCAGCCGGCTTCTTCATCCGGCATCCGCGTGCTGACGATCAGCCCGTCGACGCGCTGCGCGAGTGCTTCGATCAGCGAGCGTTCGCGCGTCTGGTTCTCCTCGGTATCGACGAGCAGCAGCGTGTAGTCATGCTGTAGCGCGACGCGGTTCGCGCCCTTCACCACGTTCGTGAAGTGCGGGTTGCTGATGTCGAGGATCACGAGGCCGATGGTGCGCGTGCGCCCGGTGATCATCGAGCGTGCAAGCGGGTTCGACCGGTAGCCGAGACGCTCGATCGATTCCTTGAGCCGTGCCTCGACGGTCGGCGAGAAGCGCTGCGTGCCGTTCACGTACTTCGATACCGTCGCGACCGACACGCCGGCTTCCGCCGCCACGTCGCGGATCGTCGGGGAAACTTTTTTCATCGGAAGGGTAACGTTTTCGTTCGATAACGCCGGATTGTGGCAGAAAAAGGGTGCGCGCGGCCACGCGGCGATATCGGGAAAGTGCGGATGGCTGCGAACGGGTTCGGCCATTGACGTTCGGCGACGCTCCCGCGTATAGTTGGAAAACGTTTTCCGATTCGGTCAAATTCAAGGAGATTCAATGAACGCCTCATCCACCGGCACGCGCAAACCGTTCGGGCGCCTGCTGCTGACGGGCGCGGCCGGCAACCTCGGCCGCCAGTTGCGCGGCGCGCTCGCCGACTGGGCCGACGTCGTGCGTGTCAGCGACATCGCGACGCTCGGCGACGCGGCCGCGCATGAAGAAACCCGCGTCGTCGATCTGGCCGACCGGGCCGCGGTGATGCAGCTCGTCGACGGCGTGGACGCGATCGTCCATCTCGGCGGCATTTCGGTCGATGCGCCGTTCGACGATCTCGTCGGCGCGAACATCACCGGCACGTACAACCTGTACGAAGCCGCGCGCAAGCACGGCGTGAAGCGCGTCGTGTTCGCGAGCTCGAATCATGCGATCGGTTTCCATCCGGTCACGGAAGTGCTCGACGCCGATTCGCCGCTGCGTCCCGACAGCCTGTACGGCGTGACGAAGTGCTTCGGCGAATCGCTGTCGCGTTACTACTTCGACCGCTTCGGGATCGAGACGGTGTGCCTGCGGATCGGCTCATCGTTTGAAGTGCCAAAGAATCCGCGCATGCTCGTGACGTTCCTCAGCTATCGCGACTTCATCGAGCTGGTGCGCTGTTCGTTGCTGACGAACCGCGTCGGGCACGCGATCGTGTACGGCGCGTCGGACAACCCGGTGAAGTGGTGGGACAACACGAAGGCCGGCTTTCTCGGCTTCCGCCCGCGCGACAGCTCCGAGCAGTTCGCCGGGTTGTTCCCGGTGACGGCGCCGACCGCCGACTACGACGATCCCGCGCAGCGGTTCCAGGGCGGCGGGTTCGTCGTCGGCGAGCCGATGGAGCGCAACGCGTCGTAAGCGCCGCCGGCGTGGCCGATCAGCGCAGGATGTCGGTCGCCTTGTGCGGTTCGTCGACGCCGTCGATCAGGATCAGCGGGCCGCTCGCATGTCGGGCGCGCAGCGGCTGGATCTGCCGGTACGCAGCCGATTCGTACCACGTGCGTGCCGTGTCGAGATCGGGAAACGCGATCGCGATCAGGTCGCCGCGCCATACGCCTTCGCGTATTTCCGGCCGCGCGCCGTGAATCACGAAATGGCCGTCGAACGGCGCAAGCGTGCCGTCGATGCGATCGAGGTACTCGACGATGTCGTCGCACATCTCGACGTCGTGCAGGTGGGCGATGGCGTACGCGGTCATGGTGGGCTCCTTGGCGTGATGCGGTTCGTGCGTCGATGGAGCCATGATCGCGGCGCGGGCGGCGCGCGTCGATTACCTGCGACGTAATCAAAGCTGCACGGCCGGGGAAGGGCGCCCGCGCGTGCCGACAGCCACATCGCGCGTGCAGCACGGTACCGCTTACCCGCCTGCATCGTCAGCCGTGACGCCGCGTTGCAGTCAATGCGGCTTGCTGCAAACCGGATCGGTGTCGCGCCGCTCCACCGAATCGCACCAGTAACGCGGCCGCCATGCTTCGAACGTGACGGCTTTCGCCGCATTGGCGCGCGTGACGCGCACCGGGTCGGCCTTCAGCGCATCGCCGTCCGGGGCGTCGTTGAGGCGCCAGTTCCGCATGACCTCGCGGTGGAACACCCACGTGCGATGGGCGGCGTCGTAGCGAAACGTCACGCGGTCGCGCCAGTGGCTCGGCCCCGCGAAGACACCCTGTTCGACCGTGAAGGTGCGGGGTTCGATCGTGAGCGCGTTGTCGGCCACGCCGTCCAGATACGGGTCGCCCATCCCGCCTTCGTCGGCTTTCATGATCACGGCGTCGTTGCGCGCCGCCAGCCGATAGTGCCCGTCCTTGCCCGGCAGGAAGATCAGCAGCGGACGCAGCGATGCCTTGCGCATCGAATCGTCGGGCTGATGCGCGACGACGACATAGCCGATGCGGGCGCCGTCGGTCAGGCGCCCCGATGCGGCATCCAGCGCTTCGTAGCCGGCGGGAAGCTGCGCGACGATGTCGCCTGGAAGGCCGGCGGTGTCCGGGCAGCGGATCGAAGCCGGTGTGTCGCCGCAGGTCGCGGCGAAGGTGCTGCCGATGCCGAACGTCAGCAGCGTGGCGACGAGGCATCCTTTGATGCGGGGGATCGTCATGCGGATCGGGACTTGATGAGGATGAGGTCGCGCGGCGGAAGCCGATGGGCACGCGTCGTCTTGTCTCGCCACGGCGCAGGTTGTGTGTGCGTCAGGTGACGCAGTGTAGCCAGTCATGCGCGCTTGCGCGTCGGCCGCGGGACGGGCACGGGCACCGGTGCCGGCGGCTCGTCGGCCTGCGCGCACAGCCGGTCGAGCATCCGTTGCGCGGCGCCCGCGCAATCCTCGCCCGCCGGCTTGTTCTCGATCTCGTCGATCAGCACCTGCAGATGTTGCCGGTTCTGCGCGAGACGCCGTTCGAGCAGCGCGATTTCATCGACCTTGTGCCGCAGCGCGACCAGCAGTTCGTCGCGCGGCCACGCGCCGAGATCGGGCGGCAGCACTGCGCGGATTTCGTCGAGCGCAAAGCCCGCGCGCTGCGCGCGGTCGATGATCGCGAGCCGCGTCAACGCTTCCGACCCGTATTCCCGATAGCCGTTTGCCTGCCGACGGGCCGGTTCGAGCAGACCGCTCGCTTCGTAGAAGCGGATGCGCGACGCCGCGATGCCGCTGGCGCGCGCCAGTTCGCCGATTTTCATGCTGTGCTCCAAAGGGGCTTGACCTTAAAGTTGACTTTAAAGTTATCGTTGGGCATCGTCAATCGAGGGTGCCCTCCATGAACCTGTTTACACCGCTGACACTGCCCAACGGGGCGGTGATTCCGAACCGTCTGGCCAAGGCCGCGATGGAAGAGAACATGGCCGATGCGAACCACGCACCGTCCGACGCGTTGCTGCGCCTGTACCAGGCGTGGGCCGATGGCCAGGTCGGCCTGATCCTGACCGGCAACGTGATGGTGGACGGCCGCGCGATGACGGGGCCGAACGGCGTCGTGCTCGAGAGCGATGCGCATCTCGACCGCTTCCGCCGCTGGGCGCAGGTGGCGCGCTCGGGCGGCGCGCACGTGTGGATGCAGATCAATCACCCGGGGCGCCAGATGCAGGCGGCGCTTGGCCAGACGACGCTCGCGCCGTCGGCCGTGCCGCTCGCGCTCGGTGCGTTGTCGAAGCAGTTCCCGGTGCCGAAGGAGATGACGCAAGCCGACATCGCCGATGTGCAGCAGCGCTTCGTGCGCGCGGCGCAGCTCGCGGAGCGGAGCGGCTTCACCGGCGTGGAGATTCACGCGGCGCACGGCTATCTGCTGAGCCAGTTCCTGTCGCCGCTGACGAACCGCCGGCAGGATCAATGGGGCGGCAGCATCGAGAATCGCGCACGCCTGTTGCTAGATATCGTGCGGGACGTGCGCGCGACGGTGTCGCCGGCATTTGCCGTCGCGGTCAAGCTGAACTCGGCCGATTTCCAGCGCGGCGGCTTCAGCGCGGACGATGCGAAGTGCGTGGTCGAACTGCTGAATCCGCTCGGCGTCGATCTCGTCGAACTGTCGGGCGGCAGCTATGAAGTGCCGGCGATGCAGGGCGAGGCACGCGACGGGCGCACGCTGGCCCGAGAAGCGTATTTCCTCGAATTCGCGCGCGACATCACGGACGTCGCACGGATGCCGCTGATGGTCACGGGCGGCATCCGGCGCCGCGCGGTTGCCGAGCAGGTGGTCGACAGCGGTGTGGCGATGGTCGGCATCGCGACCGCGCTGTCCATCGAACCGAACCTGCCGCGCGACTGGCGAGCCGGCAAGGACAGCGCGCCGGTGCTGGAACCGATTCGCTGGAAGAACAAGGCGCTGGGCGCGCTGGCGAACATGGCCGTCGTCAAGTTCCAGCTGACGCGGCTCAGCGAAGGCCGCCGCACGCACCCGCAGGTGTCGCCGCTGCGTGCGCTGGTCAGGCAGCAAATGGCCGCGCAGTGCCAGACGCGGCGCTACCGGAAGTGGATGGCGGGGCGCGCGGCAGGCACGCGTGCGTGACGTGTGCGCGCGGGGCTGCATCGACCGCCCCGCCCCCTGGCGGGTCGTTTCGAGGCTCGATCATTTCGGATGACTTTCCGAAGTATCGAACCCGCGTTCAGCTCGATCGCCGTCACCGATGCGCAGGGCCACGCCATCACGAACGGTAAAGCCGAAGTCGACGCGTCGAACCGCAAGCACATGTCCGTCGCGCTGAACCCGCTGACGCCGGGCGTCTACACGGTGGCATGGGTGGCCGTTGCGCTCGACGGCCACCGCACGCAGGGGCACTACGCGTTCATGGTGAAGTGACGGCGGACGCGCTCGTCGACGCGCAGAGCGCGCTGGCGGCCGGGCAGGGCCTCCTGTTTGCCGTCGCGACCGGCGCGTTCGCCGTCGTGCTTGTCACGGGGTTCTACAACGTGCGGCGGGAGACGGCGCTCACGGGCGCGAGGCTGCTCGGGCTGGGGTTGGGCCACGTGCTCGCGGCCTGCTCGCGTGTGTCGAGTGCGCGCCGCTGCTCGGCGGCTGGAACCGGATGGTCGTGCTGCCTGTGCTGCGCATGCGCGCCGAACAGCACGATTCCGGTTGTCCCGCCGCGCAGCGGCACTTCGACGCAGTGCTCGGCGCCGAGGCCGCCGTCATGTTCGCGGCGCTCGTGCTCGCCGCAGTGCTCGGCCAGACAGCGCCGACCGCCGGCTCGCCCTGAGGCGGCATCCGTGGCCGCACCCAGCCGGGGCCTCGCGCCGGGGCCGGCCTCACAGTCATTGCACCTCGCGGTCGAACAAGGTCGGGCCGACCTTCGCGTCGCGATTGTCCCTCGCCACTTATAATGAGAACGATTTTCATTTTTCTTCCGTAGCGTTCTCCCCGCCATGCGCCTCTCGAATCTGACCCAACACACGCCGGCCCTGGTCGACCATGTCGACGACGCGCGGCCCGACGACCCCATCGCCCAGCGCCTGCGCGATCTCGGCTTCGTGCGCGGCGAGCCGGTACGCGTCGTGGCGCGCGGGCCGTGGGGCGCCGATCCGCTGCTGATCCAGGTCGGCTCGACCCGCTTCGCGCTGCGCCGCGCCGAAGCGGAGCGTGTCAGCGTGAGCGTGCAGGAGGGCGGCCAGTCATGAGCGCCACGGCATTGCGTATTGCGCTGGTCGGCAACCCCAATTGCGGCAAGACCGCGCTGTTCAACCAGCTGACCGGCGGCCGGCAGAAGGTCGCGAACTATGCCGGCGTCACCGTCGAGCGCAAGGTGGGACGTTTTGTCGGGCCGTCGGGCCGGCAGATCCAGGTGCTCGACCTGCCGGGCGCGTACAGCTTCGATTCGACGAGCCCCGACGAGCGCATCACGCGCGATGTGCTGCTCGGCCGTCACCCGGGCGAAGCGCCGCCCGATCTCGTGGTGTGCGTGGCGGATGCGACCAACCTGCGCCTGCACCTGCGCTTCGTGCTCGAAGTCCAGCGCCTCGGCCGGCCGGTCGTGCTGGCGCTGAACATGATGGACGCGGCCGAACGCCGCGGCATCAGGATCGACGTCGACGTGCTGGCGCGCGAGCTGGGCGTGCAGATCGTGCAGACGGTGGCCGTGCGGCGCGGCGGCGCGAGCCGGCTCGTCGACGTGCTCGACCGCGCCGTCGCGAACCCGCCCGCGGCACCGGCCGACCAGCCGGCCGCGGTCGACGCGGCCGATCCAGATGCGATCCACACGCGCGTGCGCGCGCTGCTCGCGGCCGCCGTCGTGATGCCGCGCGCCACCGACATCCGCGACGATCGAATCGACCGCTGGGCGCTGCATCCGGTGCTCGGGCTCGTGATTCTCGCGGCCGTGATGTTCCTGGTGTTCCAGGCCGTGTATTCGATCGGCAAGCCGATTACCGACGCGATCGGCGACGGCTTCGGGTGGCTCGGCACACTGGCTGGCGCGCACCTGCCGGACGGGCCGCTGCGCGGCCTCGTCACCGACGGGCTGATCGGCGGCCTCGGCACCGTGCTCGGCTTTCTGCCGGAAATCCTGGTGCTGTTCCTGTTCATCCTGGTGCTGGAGGAGTCGGGCTACCTGCCGCGTGCCGCGTTCCTGCTCGACCGGATGATGGTGTCGGTCGGGCTCACCGGCCGCTCGTTCATTCCGCTGCTGTCGAGCTTCGCGTGTGCGATTCCCGGCGTGCTCGGCACCCGCAGCATCACCGACCCGCGCGACCGGCTCGCGACCATCCTCGTCGCGCCGCTGATGACGTGCTCGGCGCGCCTGCCGGTGTACGCGCTGCTGATCGGCGCGTTCATCCCGTCGCAGCGCGTGCTGGGCATCTTCAACCTGCAGGGCGTCGTGCTGTTCGTGCTGTACGCGGCAGGCATCGGCGGCGCGGTGCTGGTGGGCTGGATCATGAAGAAGGTGCGCGGCCCGCAGGGCGAGCACGCGTTGCTGATGGAGCTGCCGTCGTATCGCCTGCCGCGCATGCGTGACGTGGCGATCGGCCTGTGGGAGCGCGGCTCGATCTTCATGAAGCGGCTGACCGGCGTGATTCTCGCGCTGACCGTGCTGATGTGGTTCATCTCGACGTTCCCGTCGCCGCCGGCCGGCGCGGTCGGCCCCGCGATCGACTATTCGTTCGCCGGCTACATGGGACGCGGCCTGCAATACGTGTTCGCACCGCTCGGCTTCAACTGGCAGATCAGCTTGTCGCTGATCCCCGCGTTCGCCGCGCGCGAAACCGCTGTCGCGGCGCTTGCGACGGTCTACGCGGTGAGCGGCGGCGACGCCGACATCGCGAGCGTCGGCCACGCACTCGCCGCCAACTTCTCGGTCGCCAGCGCGCTGTCGCTGCTGGCCTGGTTTGCGTTCGCGCCGCAATGCATGTCGACGCTCGCGGTGATTCGCCGCGAGACGGGTTCGTGGCGCAACGTCGCGATCTCGTTCAGCTACATGTTCGTAATGGCGTATGCCGCGTCGTTCGTCACCTACCAGATCGCGCGGGCGCTGACATGAGCGCGGCCCTTGCCTGGCAATACGCGGCGATCGCGGTGCTGGTCGCCGCCAGCGCGCTCTTCATGTTCCGCAAGCTCGCGCCGAAACTGGCGGCGCGCGGTCAGCGCGCCGCCGCGCTCGCCTTGTCTCGGCCGGGCCGGCCGCGCGCGCTGCGCTGGCTCGGCACGCGCCTGATGCCGGGCTCGGCGCCCGCGAGCGCCGGTTGCGGCGACGGCTGCAGCACCTGCGGCGCCTGCGACACCGGCGGCGCACCCGCGCCGTCGGACGAACAGCCGCTCAGGTTCCATTCGCGCGTGAGAGACTGAAGGGCGCGGCGAGGATCACGATAGCCCGGTCAGGCAACGGTCTGGCCATCGCATTCCTCGTCGAGTTCCGGCGGAGCCGGCCGTCGCGATAGCGTGCGCAACGCGTCGGGTGCACGGCGGCCGCCTACCATTTGAACGCCTGCCACCGGTACGTATCGTCGAGCGACTCGATGACGAGCCGCTCGACCGGCACCGGCTTCACCGATCCGCACCACTCGAGCGGGTCGGCACCCTGCCGCACCCCCTCCGTGACGAGCGCGTCGCGCGCCGCATCATCGACACGCGCGCGCTGCCAGAGCGTCTGGTCGTGAAGCAGCTTCGTCGCATCGATTCCGAAGCGCACCAGCCCGCCGCCGGCCTGCCGCGTCTGCCACATCGTCAATGTCACGCGATCGCCGGTCACGGGATCGATCGCCCGCCGGTTGGCCATCTTCTCCCAGTGGGGATTGCGCGAGAACCAGGCGACGGGTTTCGCTTCGGGCGCCATGTCGAGCGCGTTCGGCATGATCACTTCGCTCATGATGATCGACTCGAAGTGCAGCATGACCGTGTAGTGCCACGCCATCGTAGCCATCCGGCATTCTCCTGTTTCGATTGAACGTGTCCGCGGGGCGACCCGGCCCGCCCGCTCGCTCGTCCGCCGCGGCGGATCGGCCGCGCGGGCGTGGGGCCGGGTCGCGCGGCGTCAGAACCGGTAGTTCGCGAGCACTTCGAGCCGCCGGTCGTTGCCGAGCAGGTACTGCGTCTCGTTGTAGTACGCGGACTGCACGAAGCGCCGGTTGAACACGTTGTAGGCGCGCGCGGTGATCGTCGTGTCCTTGCGCGGCTTCCACGCGAGGCCGAGGTCGACGGTGGTGTACGACGGCATCACGAGCTGGTTCGCGGTGTCGGCGAAGCGCTTGCCGACGTACTTGACGCCCGCGATGCCCGTCCAGTCCGGCGCGAAGCGCCAGCTCACCCACAGGTTCGCGAGCCGCTGCGGCACCGATATCGGCACGTTGCCCGCGCGGGAGACCGTCGTGCCGCCGGAGGTCTGCTGGAAGTCGTCATATTTCGCGCGCAGGATCGACACGTTCGCGTCGACGCGCCAGTCCTTCGCGATCTCCGCGCCGACCGTCGCCTCGAGCCCGCGCGACGACTGCTGGCCGACCTGGATCGACTGGTTCGGATTCAGCGGATCGGCCGTCAGGAGATTGCTCTTCACGATCCGGTAGGCGGCCAGCGTCCATTCCGCCTTGCCGCCGAGGAACGACTGCTTCACGCCGATCTCGATCTGCCGGCCGGTCGCGAGCGTGAAGTTCGCCTTCGACGCATTCAGCGACAGCAGCGAGCTGATCGGATCGGCCGCGACCGAATACTGGCCGTATACCGCGAGGCCGGGCTGCACGTCGTACACGGTGCCGATGCGCCAACCGGTGTTCGCGAACATCTTCGTGAACGCGCCACCGTTCACGAGATCGTCGCGGTTCACGCTCGCGTGGTCGTAGCGCAGCCCGCCGATCACCGACCAGCGCGGCGTGATCTCCAGCCGGTTCTCGGCGAACAGCGCGTACTGGTTCGACTGGCTGCGGTACTTCGGATAGGTGCCGGCCGTGTTGATGAAGCTGCCCGGATCGAAGTTGAACGGATCGACCGTCGACGTGCCCGAATACGGTGAGTTGTTGTCGTGCTGGAACGTCGTGTGATTGAACTCGAAGCCCGCCGAGAACGTGTTGCGCATCCCGAGCAGCGCGCTGCTCACGGTGGCCGCCGTCACGTTGCCGTACTGCTCCTGGTCGTGGAAGATCTCCGTGTAGCTGCTGCGCCGCACTTGCGCGGTCGACGGCAGGTACGTGTAGTACTCGGCATCCTTCCAGTGACGGTTGCTCTTCATCCGGTACAGCGTGCTCGTCACGTTCAGGCTGTCGCTCGGCTGCCAGTTCGCCGACACCGTCGCCCAGCTGTCGCGGAACGCGATGTCGCTGTCGCCGACGTTGTAGTTCTTCTTGTCGAGCGCGCGATCGCGTGCGCCGTTGACGAGCGGCACGCCGAAATACTGCATCGGATGCTGGAAGCCCTGCGCATACGACGCCGTCACGTACAAGTCGGCTGTCACGTCGTAGCGCAGCGCGCCGGAGATCGACAGGTTGCGCGAATTGCCGCGGTCGACCCAGTTCGACGAGCGGTTGCCGCTGATGTCGAAGCGGTACGACAGCTTGTCGTTGATCGCGCCGCCGCTGCCGAACGCGGCCCGCGCCGTGCCCTCGGTGCCGCCGCCGACCTGTAGCTCGTTCTGGATCGCGCCGCGCGTCGGCTTCTTCGGCACGATGTTGACGACACCGCCGATCGCGCCTTCGCCGTAGATCACCGAAGCCGGGCCACGCAGCACGTCGATATGGTCGACCGACCACGTGTCGAACGGAAAGGTGATGCCGATCGCGCCGTACGGGCGCACGCCGTCATAGAGCTGCGTGACCGACGACGCGCCGACGAAGCCGCGCGCGCCGAGCTCCGAGCCGCCGTTGCCGGGGTGCGGCGATGCGCTGATGCCGGTGGCGCGGCTCACCGCGTCGACGATCGAACTGTCGCCGCGCGTGTCGAGCGTCTTGCGGTCGAGCTGCTCGACGCTCGCGGGCGTTTCGAGCGACGACAGCCCGAGACGGCTGCCGGTGTCGAGCGGTTGCGTGAGCGGCGTCGCTTTCTGGGCGTTGACGCGAATCGGTGCGAGCGTGGCGCCGGTGCTTCCGGCGTCGCTTTCCTGTGCCTGCCCTGCCGGCGCGAAGGCCGCGAGCAACGCGGCGGGCAGCATCAATCTGAACTTCATGTTTCGTTATCCTTCGAATCGGTGGAATCGCTTCGCGATCACGCTGCCGCGCGTGCCGCACGGCCGAACAGCAGGCGGTCGACCAGCCAGACCGCGACGATCGTCGCGCCCATCAGCGGAAAGACGACGCCAAGCAGGACGAGCCCCGAGATCCAGCCGCGCATCGGCGGCGCACCGCGCTCGCGCGACGGCGCGCCCAATTTGCGGGCCGGGCGGCGCTTCCACCACATCACGGTACCCGTGACGGCCATCGCGGCGAGCCCGAGCGACAGCACCGCGCAGACGATCTGGTTCGCCAGCCCGAAGTAGCGGCCCATGTGCAGCGACGTGCCGTACGACACGGCCCGCGAGACCGCGCCGTAGTCCTCATAGCGGATGTCCTTCAGGACGGCCCCGCTGTACTGGTCGATGTAGATCGTTCGCTCGGCCTTCGGGTCGTCCGGGAAGTACGACGCGGTGAACACGCCGTCCGCGCCGGACGGCAGCGCGAGCGTGTAGCCGCTCGTCACGCCGACGCCCGCGACGATCGCGATCGCGCGGGCCGGCGGCAGCGGTGCCGGCGTCGGTGCCGACGGCGAATGCGGGACGGGCACGTTGCCGACTGCCCACGGCGTTTGCGGCAACGGCAGGTCGTCCATCACCATTCCCGGCATCGATTCGCCGGATGCGTGGTGATGGCCGGCCGGCGCCGCGGCCTGGGCCGGCGCGGGCGCCGTAGCGGCACCCGGGCGGGTCGAGCGCACCGACCCGCCGCCCCATGCGCCTTCCGGCGCACCGAGGTTCACGGTCGCGGCCAGCGCCTTGAAATTCTTGCCCCACGAGCCCGACCACGGCAGCCCCGTCAGGATGAATGCCACCGTGCCGGCCGCGAGCCAGATGCCGGCCGTCGCGTGAATGTTCTTCCACAGCGGTCGGCCGCGCAGCGACAGGTCGGGGCGCAGCGCCTGCGCGACGCGCGCAGCGCCTCGTGGCCACCACAGCGCGATGCCGGTGCCGATCATCACGAAGGTCCAGCACGCGGCGAGCTCCATCAGCAGTTCGCCCGTCTTGCCGAGCAGCAGCTTGCGATGCAGCATCCGGTCGATCTGCATGAAGCGGTTCTCGACGCTCAGCGTGCCGAGCACGCTGCCGTCGTACGGGTTCACGTACACGCTCTCGCGGCTGCCGTCGCGCAGCCGGAACACGTATTCGGCGCTGCGGTCCGGCGCGGTCGAGACCTGCATGGAAACCGGCGTCGCGCCGGCCGGCATCGCGGTGCGCGCGTTCGCGAGCAGCGCGTCGGGATCGAGTCGCGGCGTGGCACGCGGCTCGACGACGAGCCGGTGCGGATACAGCAACGGCTCGATCTGCGGCTGGAAGCAATAGAGCGTTCCGGTGATCGCGAGGACCACCAGGAACGGCATGACGAACAGGCCGGCATAGAAGTGCCAGCGCCAGAGCGTCCGGTAGCCGGCGTGGGCGGATTGGGCGGGCGAGATGGCCCGCTCGACGGTGGTCGACATGGTGTCAGCTCCTCGTGTTCGTTGAGCGGCCACGCCGGCGCGGGCCGGCGGACGTCAACGTGCGTCGCGCCCGCCAGCGCGCATCGATGGAACGGGCGGCGCGGCGCCACGCGCAGGCGGGGCGCATGACGGCGTCGCCCGCGCGATGCGGGCAGGCGGGTGAACGCTTGAATCAGGTCGTATGAGACGAATGGCGTGCAGGCCCATGCACATCGACGTGCACGAGCCGCTGGGCGGAACCGTCAGCAGAACAGAGGAGGCGCGCGGGAAGGTGGGCGATCGTCGAAGATCGATCGCACGAAGGGAATACTGTCGAAGTGAATCCGGAAGCGCCGCGGCGCGGCGGCGGGAAACAGCAACACCAGCAATACGAACGACGCCAGCGCCGTGAACAGCGCGGCACCGAATGCGCACAGGCTGTCGCCGTTTCCGGACGATGCCGTGTTGTCGGCATGCGCGTCATGCTTGAGCGCATCGGCGAGCGCCAGCGCATCGTTGGCCGGTGTGATCGGCGCGCCGGCATCGAAACGGACTGCCAGCGCGGCCACGTTGACGATCAGCGGGCCGCGGCCCGAACACAGCACCACCGAGCCCGCATCCGGACCTTCCGGATCGAGCATCACGGCACCCGACATCAGCGCACGGGACAGCAGCGTCACGAGGAGGAATCCCCACAGAAGCTGTCGCGCGACACCGTGCCGGAGCAGGAAGCGGCGAAGTGCGTTCATGGCGCGCGATTGTACCTCCGTTTGCGGGGCGGGGCCGGTCGTCACGCTGATGCGCGGCATCGGCCCGGCGTGCTGTAGCAGCCGAACGGGCGTGTCCGCGGCGGCTAGTCGGAACCGCACGATTCGCTGCCGGGCGGCGCGTTCGCCGGGCCATACGACCAGGTGCCGTCCGCGCGGGCGGTCAGCACGTTGCCCGAGCGCCGGTCGTAGAGGTGCCACTGTTCGTCCGCCGGGTCGTCGCCGTAGGGCCAGGTCGTCAACTGGCCGCCGAGGTCGAAGTCGAACGCCCACGAACCCGGCTGGGCACGCGGCGCGACCGATTGCAGGATCTGCCCGTCGAGACGTTGCGCGGCAGCCGCGATGTCGCCGGACCGGGATTCGCTGTGCGCGAGCTCGTGACCGTCGAGCGCGATCGACCAATGGCAGTAGCAGATCCACAGATGCCCGTTGCCGGTGACCGTCACGTGCCGCGACGCGAGCCTGTCGCGTGCCGCCGCGGACAGGCCGCGCGAGCCGGCGATCGGCTCCCTGACATGCAGCGCGGGTTGCCCGAATTCGAACGTGAGAAAGCTGCCCTGGCCTTTCGTCACGGACCAGGCCGGGGTTTCGCAGATGGCCGGCCAGATCCGGTCGAAGTCGGCAGCGTTCACGGCGTGCGTCTCACCTCGGCGAAACCGGCCTCGGCGTCGTCCGCGCTGGCGTCAGCGTCGGCCAGCAGATCGGAGAGGTCGGCCGGCGACAAGCGCAGCATCGTGCGCTCGACGTCGTGATCGTAGCGGCGGTCGTTCGGGTCGTGATGCTTCTGCGCCTTGCGCCCGTAGCGCTTCACGAACACGCCGAGTGCGCCGGCCAGCCGGGATTTCCGGTTCCTGATGCTCATGCGGCGAGGTCATCGGGCATGCGCGCGGATCGGGCAGGGCTGCCGCGGCCGCCGCTGCATGGTGCCGGCTCAGGCCGGATACGCATCGTCGACTTTCAGGTTCGCGAGCCGGAACAGCGTGCGCAGCGTCTGCGGATGAATGTCGCGGTGCGCGGCGAGCGACGTCAGCATGAAGTCGAGCACCTTCGCGTAGCGGAGCAGCACGAGGCAGCGCGCGAGATCGGGCGTGCGGCCGCGCATGTCCTCGGCGAGGTGGACCATTTCGGTGGACAGCGAGCGCGCCATCTCGAGTTCCATCTGCTGTTTTTCGGTCCAGTCGGGCAACGGCTGTTCGAGCAGCTTCGCGAGAAAGAGCTGGAACGACGTGTCGGACGAATTGGGCAGCGCATCCATGAAGGGCCTCGTTGCTTGCGCGGATCGATCGGGCGTATCCGGTGGGTGCGCCCGAGGGTGGATTCGTGTCCGCGCGATGAACGGCGCGGCTGTCCCCCGAATGGAATGCAGGTTCCGTACCAGCGCCGCGAGACCATTGTCGAGCAGGGCTGAGCCGCGCTGCGGCGCGCGGCGGCGAGTCCCGCCGATACTGGGGGGCGGAGGTGATCGAGGCGGCCATCGACATGCGCGGCGCGATGCATGTCGGGTACGGCGGGCGGTGCGGCGAGGCGAAATGCTTCACGGATGTAACGTAACGGCGGGATAAATTGCGCGGCGCGTGCCTCGCCGGATCGACGAAACGAGGCGGCCCGTGCGTGCCGCCTGCGCCTGCCAAGCGTTCGGCCGGCCGGACGCGGTGGGACGGGACGGCCGCCAGGGTCGGCAAAAACCGCAGGGGAATGTGACGAGTGTTTCAAAAACGAGACGGATTCGCCGGCTGCGATCCGGTTGCGCGACCGCCCAACTGGCAACTGGCCCAGCGAATTACAGGCCAATTGTCCATGGGCAGGCGGCGCGCGTTTGCCAACAATCTCCCGATCATCCCTGCGAGGTTCGACATGAGCGTCCACGCCTTCTTCTCGGCCAACCTGTTGCTGGCCTACACCGCCTATTTCATCGGTACGGCCAGCCCCGGGCCGAGCAATCTCGCGATCATGTCGGTCGCCGCGAACCAGGGCCGCAAGGCGGCGCTCGCGTTCGCGCTCGGCGTCATTTCCGGGTCGATGTTCTGGGCGACGGTGGCGGCGCTCGGCGTGTCGGCCGCGCTGCTCGCGTGGTCGAAGCTGCTGGTCGCGATCAAGCTCTTCGGCGGGGTGTACCTGCTGTGGCTCGCGTTCAAGTCGGGGCGCACGGCGCTGTCGGGCAACGCGGCAGCGTCGCTGAACGCGGCGGGCGAGCAGCGGCTGTCGCGCTTCTATGTGCGCGGCGCGATGCTGCACCTGACCAATCCGAAAGCGATCCTCGTGTGGGTGTCGATCGTCGCGCTGTCGTCGAACGGCGCGGGTGCGTCGCATGGCGCGGTCGTGCCGGGCTGCCTTGCGATCGGGTGCCTGGTGTTCGGCGGCTATGCGCTCGTGTTCTCGATGGACGGCGCGCGCCGGCTGTACGTGCGCGGCCGGCGCGCGATGGAAGCGTGTCTCGCCGTCGTGTTCGGCGTGGCCGGGATCAGGCTGCTGGTGTCGAATGTCTAAAGCGACACGCCCGCGCATCTAGCGGGCGGCGCGCCGGGTGGCCGGGCGCGCCGTGCTGCCCGGCTGCTCCGCCGGGCGCGTGAACAGCGACACGATCGTCTGTCGGAGCCAGCGGTGCGCGGGATGGGGGCTTTGATTTTCGTGCTTTGACGTTCCGGTAACGTTGACCCTCTCAATCCAGGGAGGCGGATTTGTCCAACACCGTGGGATTCTCGTCGGTGCTCGCATGCATGATGATGCGAGCGCCCCGGTAGCCGATGCTGTGGTTCCACACCCAGCTCAACGCGACGCTGAGGCGATTTCGCGTACCGATCAGAAAGTAGATATGCGCGAGCTTCCAGATCCACCACGCAAAGGAACCACGCAGCTTCACCCGCCCCATGTCTATCACTGCCAAGCTGCGGCCGATGGTTGCCAGGTTCCCCTGATGCCGGTATTTGAAGGGCGCGTCAACGGGCTCGCCCTTCAAGCGGCGTCCGATGAGATTGGCGACGTACTTGCCTTGTTGCTTGGCCGCCGGAGCGATGCCCGGCACGGGTTTCCCGTTGGCCATGGTGCAGGACGCCGTATCGCCGATGACGAAGACCTCCGGGTGACCAGCGACCGTCAGGTCAGGGCGAACGACCACTCGACCGGCACGATCAGACGCAGCACCCAACCAACGGGCGGCGGGAGACGCCTGGACGCCGGCGGCCCAGACGATGGTCTTGGCCGATAGGGGCTTGCCGCCATACACCACGCCGTTTGCCGAGCATTCGGTGACAGGCGTACCCAGCACGACCTCGACCCCGAGCTTTTCGAGCGCCTGGCGTGTATAGGCCGAAAGATCCTCCGGAAAGACGGACAACAGGCGCGGGCCAGCCTCGATCAGCACGACACGCGACGTACTCGGATCGATTGAGCGGAAGTCACGCGCCAGCGTGTCTCGTGCAAGCTCGGCGATGGTTCCGGCCAGTTCAACGCCGGTGGGACCACCACCGATGATGACGAACGTCTGCAGCGCGGCACGCTGCAGGGGATCGCTCGTGCGCTCGGCCTCCTCGAAGGCCGCGAGGATTCGGCCCCGAATGGTCGTGGCATCTTCCAGCGTCTTCAACCCCGGCGCGAAAGCCCCCCATTCGTCATGTCCGAAATAGGCGTGGGTAGCGCCAGTCGCGAGCACGAGCGTATCGTAGTTTTGCCTCGATCCATTGCTGAGAATGACCTGGCGCGCGTCCTGATCGATACCTTCCACTTCCGCCATCAACGTGTTCACTTCCGGGCGATTGCGAAACAGGTGGCGAATAGGCCAGGCGATCTCCGATGTCGCGAGAGACGCCCCTGCAACCTGGTAAAGCAACGGTTGGAACAAGTGATGATTGCGCCGATCGATGATCGTCACATCGACCTCGGCACCAGCAAGCTGGTTGGCAGCCTCGATCCCGCCGAAGCCTGCTCCGATGATGACGACGTGATGTCGGTTTTTTGCGGTCCGTATCATGACCTGATCTCCTCTCGCTCAGCGTTTCAGCGCTGACGCATGGTGTGCCATATGCTCGCCAATGAAGCTGGCAATGAAGTAGTAGCTGTGGTCGTAGCCCGGGCGCAGATTCAACGTGAGCGGATGCCCCGTCTCGTCGCAGGCTTTGCGCAGCAAGTCGGGCTGAAGCTGGCTCTCCAGGAATTCGTCGCCCAGGCCCTGATCCACCAGCAACGGCAAACGCTCGTGCACGGTGCGAATCAACTCCACGGTGTCGTACTGCATCCATGCTTCCCGGTCGCTGCCCAGGTAGGCCTCCAGCGCCTTGTGGCCCCACGGAACCCGGGTGGGGGCGACGATCGGCGAGAAGGCCGAGACGCTTCGATAGCGGTCCGGATTGCGAAGGGCAATGACCAACGCGCCGTGTCCCCCCATGGAGTGGCCGCTGATGCTTCGCTCCGCTGTCACGGGAAAATTGGCCTCTATCAGCGCAGGCAACTCCTCCACGACGTAGTCATACATTCGATAGTTCGCTGACCAAGGGGCCTGTGTCGCATTGACGTAGAAACTTGCCCCCTGCCCAAGGTCATAGGCAGGATCATCCGCAACGCCTTCGCCTCGAGCGCTGCTATCCGGTGCGACGATGGCAATGCCATGTTCGGCCGCATGGCGCTGAACCGCGGACTTCGTGATGAAATTCTGCTCGGTGCAGGTGAGGCCCGAAAGCCAGTACAGCACCGGCACCTTGCCGTGCTGCGCCTGCGGAGGCAGGTAGATACCGACCTTCATCGTGCAGCCCAGCGTCTTCGATTCATGCTGATAGACGTCCTGCCAGCCGTCAAAGCTGGCGTGATGTTCGACGCGTTCCATGTTGTTCTCCGGTATTAAAACGAATAGCGCTGCAATCGCGCGCCAGAGATGCGGTCCATCAGGAAGGTTTCTCTTCCGCAACCGCATCGCGGTGGGCGTGTCTGATCCTGCGCACGACCCACCAGATCGTCAGCATTACTACAGGTACCAGAGCCGCCGTCACCGGCGCCACAACGTCGTGAACGACCGGAATGCCCTTGAGCAGATAGCCGAGAAGACTCACGACGTAATAAGAGATCGCCGCGACCGACAGACCTTCGACGGTTTGCTGAAGACGCAATTGCATCTGGGCGCGGTTGTTCATCGAGGTCAGCAGATCCCGGTTCTGGCGTTCGAGTTCGACGTCGATCCAGGAACGCAGTAACGCGATGGCCCGGGTCAGCTTGTCGGAGAGCTTGGCCTGGCGCTCCTTTACGGATTGGCATGTCCGCATGGCGGGAGCGATGCGACGCTGCAGGAAATCCGTCCAGGTGCAGTACCCGGATACGGCCACTTCGGAAAGCGCTGCAAGCCTTTCCTCGACGATCTCGTAGTACGCACGGCTAGCCCCGAAGCGATAGAGATTCGCCGCAACTTCAGCTTCCAGCTCGGCAGCCAGGCCGGTCAAATCGGATAGCAGCACGTCGCTGTCGCGCCGTTCTGCCACGCTCGTACACATCTCGTCGGTGATCGCTGCAAGTCGCGACTCCATGCGTCGCAGTTCCGATGTCATCGATCGTGTCAACGGCAGGGACAGCAACGCCAAGGTACGGTAAGTCTCGATTTCCAGCAGACGTTGGGCTAGCGCACCCGCCCGCGTCGGGTTCAAATCGCGGGCGAGGATGAGGATCTGCGTCAGGCCATCCTCGTCCTGTCGGAAGTCGGTCAGAATGGCGGCAGAGCCGTTCTCCACCAGTGAGTAGCACAGGCTGGCGGCATCGAAGCGATCGGCCTCCTTCTCCGTTTGCGGCGTCCAGGGAAGCAGTCTCAAACGGATGCCGGATACGACCGGGCCGGGGGGGACAAATCCGCGCTCGAACGGATTTTCTCCGCAGGGTTCTCCGGTCTCGGCGTCAAGCGAAGCGCACCAGAGATACGTCGAGAACTCGGTGTGCTTTTCGCAGTGCAGGTCGCCTTCATCCCACGTCAAGCCGTGAAGCGGCATGGCATGGTCGGGTTCGGCAACGCCGAAGCGTTGAGACAACTCGTTCATCGCCACCTGATCCCTGGCAATGTCGCCTTCGGTCATGAAAGCGAGCTGCAATATGCCGCGAGGGGCCTGAATCAACAGATGCGGGCGGGCGTGCACTTCGCCCACGGCTGCGGCCCGATCGGCATAGGCCGGCATGCCGTACACGGTGGCTGTCCAGGCGGGCGGTGCGGTCGTCATCGTGATGTTGGCCGGCTCTTTCATAACGACCTCACTCCTCATTTGTTGAAAAAACACGTTTCCAGGCAAATGCCCGCAGCCATGCGTTTCGCGCACGGCTGCGGGCCGACCTTCACGAGCAGGCACCGCTCTACACGGTTTGTCTAACAGGCTCGCCCTATAGAGACTTGTGCCGGCCCTTCCGGGGCGCCCTCAGCTTCCTTGCTTTCAGACGAAGGCGTACGAGCAGACCTTGTTGCCCGCCGGATCGCGCAGGTAGGCCGCATAGGCGCCGGGCAGGTGACCACGCGCGCCAGGCTGGCCCTCGTCGGTGCCGCCTGCGGCAAGGCCGGCGGCATGGAATGCATCCACGTCGGCGGGCGTTGCGGCAGCAAAGCCGATCGTTGCGCCATTGCTGGAGGGCACTTCACCGTTGCCAGGGCGGGCAACGATGAAAGCGGGCTTCTCACGCCCGAAAAGCACCCACCCGTTGCCGAACGGGCCGAGGTTCTTGATGCCGAGCGCACCCAGAGCGGCGTCGTAGAACGCGGCCGACTTCTGAACGTCGGCGGCGCCGATGAAGACGTGCGAGAAGATGCCGTCGCCGGAAATGACAGGAGTTGCCATGATTAGTTTTCCTAAATTGATATGTAGAGAGTGGATAATCAGTGATCCGTGGATCAGTAGTGGATCACTGTGCGAATCGACTTGCCTTCATGCATCAGATCGAAGGCCTCGTTGATGTCGTCGAGCCCCATGGTGTGGGTGACGAACGGAGCGAGATCGATCTCGCCTTTCATTGCGTCCTCCACCATGCCCGGAAGTTGGGTGCGCCCCTTGACCCCGCCGAAAGCGGAGCCCTTCCAGGTCCGGCCGGTGACCAACTGGAACGGACGGGTCGAGATTTCCTTGCCGGCACCGGCGACGCCGATGACGATCGACTGGCCCCAACCACGATGGGCAGCTTCCAGGGCCGAACGCATCACATTGACGTTGCCGATGCACTCGAAGGTGTGGTCGACACCCCAGCCGGTCATCTCGATGAGAACCTCGTGAATCGGCTTGTCGAAGTCCTTGGGGTTGAGGCACTCGGTAGCACCGAACACCCGGGCCAGCTCGAACTTGGCCGGATTTGTGTCGATGGCGATAATGCGGCCCGCCTTGGCCTGGCGTGCGCCCTGAATCGCAGCGAGACCGATACCGCCGAGACCGAAGATGGCCACCGAGTCGCCTGGCTGCACCTTGGCCGTGTTGTGCACGGCGCCGATGCCGGTGGTCACACCGCAACCCAGCAGGCAGACGTGCTCGGGATTGGCGTCCGGGTTGATCTTGGCCAGCGATACCTCGGCCACTACCGTGTATTCGCTGAAGGTCGAGCAGCCCATGTAGTGGTAAAGCGGCTGGCCGTTGTACGAAAAGCGCGTCGTACCATCGGGCATCAGCCCCTTGCCCTGGGTTGCGCGAACAGCGACACAGAGGTTGGTCTTGCCGGACTTGCAGAACAGGCATTCGCCGCATTCGGCGGTGTAGAGCGGAATGACGTGATCGCCAGGCTTCACGCTGGTCACACCTTCGCCCACCTCCACGACGATGCCCGCACCTTCATGGCCCAGCACGACCGGGAAGAGACCTTCGGGGTCGTCACCCGACAGGGTGAAGGCGTCGGTATGGCAAACGCCGGTATTCGTGATCCTGACGAGAACTTCGCCCTTGCGCGGCGGCTCAACGTCGATCTCGACGATTTCCAGCGGCTTTCCGGGCTCGAAGGCAACTGCTGCACGTGATTTCATGATGTCGCATCCTTTACTAGCTAACTAAATTTGCCCTCACCGAGGGCACCCTGGTGCCTCTACCGCAGATAGGAGCGGACGATAGAGATGGTCTGGTCAATAGACTTGTTCTGCGAACCACTCCTGATTTCGCTACCGGGAAACTCTTCCCGCAGATAGCTCTCCAGAACCGTGGCCATCAAGCCGTTGACTGCCCCACGAACGGCTGCAAGCTGCTGAAGAATCGCAGGGCAATCGGCACCTGAATCGAGTGCCTGTTCAAGCGTTGCTACCTGACCCTTGATGCGCCTGATGCGCGTCAGTGCTTGCTTTTTTTCTTCCTGGTTATGTGGCATTGAACACCTCTCTACTTGGATATATTTTCTCGATATACAGTACTCCTCTATAGTATGTATGCCGCAATATCTCCATAAATTGCGTCCTCTCTGAGCACCTTTACGGGCTGGTGGAGATTTGCTCCCAAGAAACGCAAAACATTCAAATCAATGACGCATGTTCTGCGTGTGTTGACATGATCAGGGCAGGCTGGAAACGGGTCAAACTGGAAAAATCTATGTGCAGATAGGCGTGACCTATGTAAGTCCGCTCATTGAGCTGAAGCTATCATGTCGTGGTCGAACGAACCCGGATACCGATCCAGACGAGAACGGTCGCCATGACGATGTGCCTGATGACCAGGCAATGTCGTCCGTTTTCCCGGAGTTCAAACAGCAAGCCGCTGGTCAACGGCCCGGTGTCATCAGCCATTCAGGGCTCTCGGTACATGGCGTTAGTATGACGAATCGAATCTGAGGCACGAGGATTGCACGCAACGTCCTCTCATGTGAGCCAGCTATCTGTCTAGGGCCGGATGCCGGTCGAAGCTTGCACCTGATTTTCGCGAAAGTATAAAATCTCGCTACCTCTACCAGAATAAATCTATGATCGTCAGGAACTTTGAATACTTGCTCGCTTTGCACCGCGAAGGCCATTTTGGCAACGCGGCCAAAAGCTGTCATGTATCTCAGCCGACCCTGTCCGCGGGTATCAAGCAACTGGAGGAGGACATGGGTGTTGATATCGTGCGTCATGGTCGACGATATGATGGGCTCACGTCTGAAGGGATGCGCGTACTGGCCTGGGCTCAGCAGATGTATGACGACTGCAAAGGGCTGGAACGAGAACTCTCCTCGCTACGCCGAGGTATGGAGGGGCATTTCCGGCTAGGAATACTTCCGGGGACTTCCGGGGTAGCGCCCACTTTAAGCATTGCGCTTGCCGACAAAATACCTTTACTTCAGCAATCAATTCTAGTCTCCAGTGCCGCGACCCTCCTGCAGGCGATTCGAGAAAACAACCTGGATATGGCACTCATGCATCTTGAGGATATCCCGGGGGACGAATTCGATACCCACCTTCTATACCGGGAACGCATTTTTCTTTTTCATGCGGATGGGGAACATCAACCTCGAAATACAACATGGGAGCACGTTTTAAATAGACGGATTTGCCTGCTTAACTCGGGAGTTTCCGAGGCCATTCAGGATAGGCTGACGCGGTGTACCGCGCAGACTATTCGTACCGATTCGATTGACGTGCTGTCAGCTCATTTGGCGACAGGAAATTACTCGGCCGTCCTTCCGCAGTCTCTCGCCGGCCGACTCGCTCACGTTCCAAATCTCCATGCAATCGCAATCGATGGACCGATGTCGCACTCGAATGTCGGCTTCGTTGCCGGAAAAAATGCGTTCGAGGCACCATCGTCGCGCGCATTGCTTGAGATGGTGCACACCCCGGAACTGGCCGACACTCTCCAATCCGTTATATCGATCCATCGCCGGTTCCAGCCCAAAGCAGATCCATCCCACAGCAATCTGGAGTAGTGACGCTTGAAGAGCAACTTTGTATTGGTTCAGTCAGGGTGAAGATCGCAAGCATGGCGTGTGCGCTGCTAACAGGCGCCACGTGCCCACCAGCCCGTGAAGGCCATTAGCGCTGGAAGGGGGCTGTTGCATTTCGTGCAATGTCCCGGTCGGCACGCCTTCATGCCTGAGAGCGCTTTGCCTTTTGGCCACGAGTAGATATCTCTTTTAGTCGACTGATTGCTATCGACTACTGTTCCGCGGAGGCTGGCGGTGATCGAGGGCAATCTTGACAACACCGCCGGCCGATATCGACCCTTGGGTGATTTTTCAAATGGTCATTCACTTGCATACCGGGCGCCGCGGCTCGCCTGTAGTCACGAAAGACATCGACGTGCGACGAGGATCGTAATGGCGCGTTTCATTCGTTCACTGTTCTTGCTGGCGGGATTGTGTGCCTGCTCTGTTGCGGTTGCCGTGGAACCGGGGATGAACAATCCTTTGCTATCGGATTTGCGTCCGTGGTGCGTCGGTCGTCTCGTATTCGATCGGCCCGGATCGAGTGAGATTTCGAATGAAAGTTACCGGTACCGTGGAGAAAAGCTGGTGACGACGCATGACGTATCGATGGAGACCTACGATGCCAAGGTCGCGGCGCGCGAGCACGAACTGCGAACCCAACAACGGGTGAATCCTGTCGATCTTGATGAGAGAACGGGGCGCGCCCGGCTGGAAAAGGCCTTTTCTCCCGTTCAGCGCTCGCGGGTTTTCGTGTTCAACGATGCGGTGGTGAAATCGGTCGCTTTGCCGTTCGATACTGAAGGTTATCTGTTCGCGAACCGTACGCTCATTCATACGACAGGCATGATCGGCCCGGATGTGCTGGATCGCGCGGAAAGCATCTACAACGATACCTACCGGCGAATCAGGGTTCGCGATAACTGGGCCGTGCCTGCTGAATCCGGCTTTTGCTTCGATGGCGGGATCGTCACCGGACCGTCCACCTACACGGAAGAAGTGAGCCAGTCGTTCGCGTTGATGCCGGGCCGGCCGGCGCTGCTCCTGATCAAGCTGCGGGATGCGGTGAACGAAGATCAGAAGCAGCCGTTCACCGGCAACCTGTCCGCATTGCGCGCGCGACTCAATCGCATGCCGGGAAGCTACAGCATCCTGCGCAAAGGCAAACGGCGGGTCGCCGGCATGGACGCGGAGGAGGTGCTGTTTGCGCTCCAGGACGGCGCGGTCACGGTGTATCGCTTCTACTTGCTCGCGCCGGGGAATCCCGACTCGCTGACGCAGCCGCATACCTCGATCGAACTGCTGCTGGGTGCGCCCGCGCGCGACGACCTGCCACCGGACCAGGCCACCTCGCCGGTCGACGAAGCGGGTGCACTGCAGGTTTGGGACACGTTGCTGAACAGCTTGCGTGCGCGGCCGGGTGCGATCTGACCGCAAGCGGGGGAGGTGGGGTGCCCGCTCGACCCGACGGCTCCGCCGAGCCGACGCACGGCGGAGCGCCCCTGCATCAAGACGGCTTCAGAAAATGAAGCCCGTATTGATGAACTTCGAGTAGTGATCCGACACGATCGAATCGAGCAGCTGCTTGCTGCCGTCGGTCTGCTTTGCCGCGACCATCGAGCGGATCGAGAACGCGCGCAGCGCGTCGCTCACCGACAGCGTGCCTTCCGCCGAATCCTTGCGGCCCGCGAACGGGAACACGTCGGGCCCGCGCTGGCACTGGCAGTTGATGTTCACGCGGCACACCTGGTTCACGAGCGGATCGACGAGCGCGCCGATCTGCGCCGGATCGGAACCGAAGATGCTGACCTGCTGGCCGTGATCCGACGTCGTCACGTAGTCGAGCGCGGTGTCGACGTCGTCGAACGGCGCGACCGGGATGATCGGCCCGAACTGTTCCTCGCGATACAGCTTCATCCCTTCCGATACCGGATACACGACGGCCGGATAGAACAGCGTCTTGCTGAACTCGCCGCCCGAATGGTTGACGACCTGCGCGCCCTTGGCCTTTGCGTCGTCGATCGCGTCCGTCATGTAGGCGGTGCGATGCATGCCCGGCAGCGGCGTGATGCTGACGCCCTTCTCCCACGGCATGCCGATCTTCAGCTGTTCGAGCGCGGCGGTGAAGCGCTTCAGGAACTCGTCGACGATCGAGCGGTGCACGAGCAGCATCTTCAGCGCGGTGCAGCGCTGGCCGTTGAACGACAGCGCGCCGAGCAGGCATTCCTTCACGGTGAGGTCGAGATCGGCGTCGGGCAGCACGATCGCCGCGTTCTTCGCGTCGAGGCCGAGGATCGCGCGCAGCCGGTGCGACTTCGGGTGCTGCTTCTTCAGGTGATCGGCCACCTTGCTCGACCCGATCAGCGCGAGCACGTTGATCTTGCCCGACGCGAGCATGTGCGGCACGACCACCGCGCCCGGCGCGTAGATCGTGTTGATCACGCCCTTCGGGAACGCGTCGCGGAACGCTTCGAGCAGCGGCTCGAACAGCAGCGTGCCGTACTGAGGCGGCTTGAACACCACGGTGTTACCCATCAGCAGCGCGGGGATCAGCGTCGCGAAGGTCTCGTTCAGCGGATAGTTGTACGGGCCCATGCACAGTACGACACCGAGCGGCGTGCGGCGGATCTGGCCGATCGTGCCTTCCGCGATCACGAAGCGCGAATTCGCGTTGTCGAGCTCCTTCAGCGCGTCGATCGTCTGCGTCATGTACGTGACGGTGCGGTCGAACTCCTTCTGCGAATCGGCGAGGCTCTTCCCGATCTCCCACATGATCAGGTTCACCACCAGCTCGCGCTGCGCGACCATCCGTTTGATGAAATCCTGCATGCACGCGATGCGCTGCTCGACCTTCATCGTCGGCCACTCGCCGCGGCCGGCGTCGTACGCGCGCACCGCGGCGTCCAGCGCCGCGTCGCTTTCCGTTTCGCCCATCACCGGGTAGCTGCCGATTTCGACTTGCTCGACGCTGCCGTCCGCCTGCCGGACGCACACGGGCGACAGCACGGTCTTGGTCGCGCCGTCCCACGGCCGCAATGCGCCGTCGACGAGCGACACGCGCTGGTGGATCGGCGAAGTCAGCCGGTACTCGGCGGGGATGTCCTGAAAGGCGGGAAACAACTGCTGCAGGGAGGCGGAATCGGGCATGACGGTCTCGTTTGACGGGGTGTCCGGGAAGGACGGGCGATGCGAATCCTGAGCTGAGCGATCCTCGATCCTGAATCGGCATCATGACGCGCGGACGACGGAGCGTCACGCATCGGCATGGCCGATTCGAGGATTGGAACCAGTTCCATTAAAAAGGAACGCCGAGCCGAATGCAAGATTTGCCGAACGATGACGCATGGGCCGTAAGCATTTGGAAAGACTATTGCCGAATGGGCGGTATAACACGCGCGGAGCGCGCGCAAACGTTTCCCTTGGGCCGGATTACGCGGATAATGGCGCAGCGCGGCGAAGAAAAAAATGCAGTGAACCTGAGAGCATACGTAGTGAAGAACAGCAGTCGGTCCGCCGCGCTGCCGATGCGAGGTCGGCTGCCCGGAGCGCCGGGTCGGGGTTGCCCGGTCCGGCGCGTACCGGACCCGATGCGCCCCGCCGGCTTCAACGGATCCTTCGCGATTCCTCTCCCTTTTCAGCGTGGTCGTGTGCCCGGCTTCGGTTTCTGTCCGGCCGGTGCGGCGCGAAGCATAGCACGCGGCCGATCGCCGCTTACCCCCGAATTCCCCCGATCGTACGATCGTCGCTGCCGCGCACGGCCCGCGTATGCCGTCTGCCACAATGACGCGGCACCTGCATGCAATGCACGCGCTGCGCGACAATGCGGGTCTTCGTCACGATGCCCCGCACCTCACTGCCCATGATCCGCAAAGCGCTTGATGTGTCGACCCTGACCGGCTGCGCCCGCGCGCTGGGTGTGTTGCTGCTGGCGTGCGGCGCGGCCGCGGCGGGCGCGCAGCCTGCGCCGGCCGACGCCGAACCTGAATGCCATCCGGTGCATGTCGGCCGGGCGATCACGCTGTCGGGCCGTTACGCGCTCGACTACGGCGACGAATCGATCGGGTCGGACGTATGGTTCGAAGAGGACGAGGCATCGGCGCGGCGCTTGCCGGACCGCTCGCAACGCGTGGGCGTGATCGTCTTCACGAACCAGCGCGATGCGCTGCGCGGACTGCGGCTCCCCGCCGCGCAGCCCGACGGCGTATGCCGCTTCGACGGGCGCGCAACGGTCGTGATCCGCGCGCTGGACACCGTGTGCCCGGGGCTGGAAGCGCCCGATCGCGCGCGGCTGGTGAAGGTGGTGACGGCCGGCCGGCCGACGCGACACGCATGCGACGCCACCGCGCCATGACGCCGGCGCGACCGCGCCGTTACTCGACGTCCTCGTCGTCCACCATCTCGCCGTCATCCGCGTCGAAATCCGGCGACGCATACGCGCTCGCCTGCTCGAGCAGCCAGCCGCGAAACAGCTCCAGCGGCTTGCTGTGGCTGAACTCCGTCGGATACACGAGGTAGTACGCGGAATCGCCGACGGTCGCCGCGTCGCACGGCACGACGAGGCCGAGCTGCTGCAACTGTTCCTCGACGAAGAATTTCGGCACGAGCGCGACGCCGAGCCCGGCCGCGGCCGCGCTGATCAGCATCGTGTGCAACTCGTAGCGCACGCCCTGCATCGTGCGGATGTCCTCGACGCCGTGCGTCTCGAACCACTGCGCCCACGCGCCGGGGCGCGTCGTCGAGTGCAGCAGCGGGTACGCAAGGAGATCCTCGACACGCTCGACGGGCCCGTCGAGCAGCGCGGGCGAGCAGATCGGCACGACTTCCTCGCCGAACAGGTAGTCGGACGACGTGCCGGGCCAGGTCGGCTTGCCGTAGTGGATCGCGGCTTCGAAGTGGGTGTCCTCGAACGAGAACAGGTCGGTGCGGCTGCCCATGTTCACGCGCACGTCGGGCGTGCGGTCGTAGAAGCTCTTGATGCGCGGAATCAGCCAGTGCGACGCGAAGGTCGGCAGCACCGCCAGCTCCAGGTAGCCGCCGCCGCTGCCGTGCGCGATGATCGACAGCGTGTCGCGGTCGAGCGTCTCCAGCGCGCGCCGCACCTGCGTGCCGTACAGCTTGCCGGCGCGCGTCAGCACGACGCGCTGCTTCACGCGCGCGAACAGCCGCACGCCGAGGCTCGCCTCGAGCGTCGCGATCTGGCGCGATACCGCGCTTTCGGTCAGGAACAGCTCCTTGGCCGCGTGCGTGAAGCTCTCGTGGCGCGCGGCGGCTTCGAAAGCCACGAGCGCGCCCATGTTGGGGATCTTGAATTTACGCATGATGTTCGATTCGTCTGACGATCAGCCCACACGGCACAAGGCGGAGGGCGGAGCAGGGGGCGGCTGATAATTCCAAAAACTCATCACATATCAATTTAATCTCGCTTTACGCCCGGCTGCAACCCTTTGAATAATGCTCCCCACGCAAGGCTAGGCGCCCGCAGGGCAGCCGGCCAACGAGTTGCCGGCACGTTTGCCGGCGGTCCCCCGAGACGAGAAACCTGATGCGCAATCCGAATATCGAGAGCTTGCTGACGAAGCTGCTGGGACAGGCGAAGACCGACGCCCTGTTCTCGACCCTGAACATGCCGGCCATCCTCGAAGAATGGGAAGACGGCGTCGTGACGCGCGCGGAAATCGCGCAGGCGATGAACATGGCGCTGTTCGAAGGGCTGCTCGAAAGATCGGCGAATGGCCGCGCGTACACGGCCGATGCGATCGAAAGCGGCGGCTCGGTCTATTTCGACCACGGCGCGCTGCGCACGGTGCGCTGGCCGAACACGGGCGCGCTGCCGCCGGGCGAAGCCGCGTTCACGCGCATCCTGCGTCCGCTCGGCTTCCGCCTGAACGGCCGTTACCCGCTCGACAAGCTCGGCATGACGGGCCGCGCGTATGCGCATGAAGACGCACCGGACGAAATCGCGCAATTCTTCGTCAGCGAGTTGCATCCGGAACGTTTCTCGAAGGAATTCCAGCAGGCCGTGACGAACGTCGTGAGCACGTCGCGCGATCCGTTGTCGCCGGCCGCCGTCGCGCTGCTGTGGGAAGTCGAGCGCGAAGGCTGGCTGTCGCTCGACGCCGCGCACGCGCTGCTGCCGGAGATCGTCGGGGCGTTCGCGCGCCAGCACGACCTGCCGAACGAACTCGACTACGAGACGCTGCTGCTGGAATCGGCGGAAATGGCGTGGATCTCGACCGAAGGCAACGCGTTCAACCATGCGACCGACCGCGTCGCCGACGTGTTCAAGCTGTCCGACGACGAGAAGGCGAAGGGCCGGCCGATGAAGCCGGAAGTCGAGCGCTCGCGCTCGGGCCGCGTGTTCCAGACCGCGTATCGCGCGGATACCGTCGAGCGCGAGTTCCGCACGCGCGACGGCAGCACGGTGAAGCGCAACGTGCCGGGTTCGTTCTACGAGTTCATCACGCGCAAGCGCACGTTCGACCAGGCGGCACGCCGCTGGGTGACCGACCTGCGTTTCGATGCGGGTAACGCGCAGGGCATCTTCAAGATGACGGCGAACGCGGCGAAGTAACGCAGCGAAAGCGGGGCGCGTCGCGCGCCGCTTCCGGAAGAAGTGAGCCGATCGGGCAGGGCGCGTACGCGTCCTGCCCGATTTGCGTTGGGCGGCCCGTGAGGCAGCGGAATACGCGCGGCCGGCCGGGCCGTCATCGCAACGATGATGCGCCGCCGGCATGACCACCGCCGGCCTTGATGGACGGGCGCCGGCGTGGTTTCCCACCGCAACTGTCGACCCACGGCTCCCCGTTGCGCGGGCCGCGGGCCGGCCGCGAACGCGGAACTTGATGACAAATCCTCACAACATAGTTCCGATATTTCGTTTGCTGCACGGGTATTGGCTACCCACAATCCATTCACCTCTTTCGCGATGAAAGGTTCTTCGGAGACGGAGCCGCGGCGATCGACCCGCTAGCAGGGCGTGTTGCATGACGCCCCGCCGGCGGACGAGATGACCGGCACGCGAGAGGTTGCCGACGCGCGGCAGTCGCGTGTTGCATCCCGGCCCCCAGAACAAGGATTGTCATGACGTTCCGCATTCGTTCGCTTTCCGGCGTCGCATTGACCGCCGCGATCCTCGCGCTCCAGACGGGCGCGGTTCATGCGCAGGAGACGGTCGTCAAGGTCGGCGTGGCCGGCCCGCTGACGGGCGGTGGCGCCGCGTACGGCAAGGACATCGAGAACGGCGTGCGCATGGCCGTCGACGAAGCGAATGCCGCACATACGACGGTGGGCGGCAAGCCCGTGAAGTTCGTCGTCGCGTCGCAGGACGACCAGAGCGATCCGCGCACCGGCGTGCAGGCCGCGCAGCAGCTCGCCGACGCACAGGTGGCCGTCGTGATCGGCCACTTCAACTCGGGCACGACGCTGCCCGCATCGAAGATCTACGCGAAGGCCGGCATTCCGATGATCACGCCGTCGGCGACCAATCCCGACATCACGCGCGCCGGGCTCGGCACCGTGTATCGCGTGATCGCGACCGACACGCAGAACGCCGGCAACGCAGGCGCCTATGCGGCGAGCGTGACCAAGGCGAAGCGCATCGCGATCATCGATGATCGCACCGCGTTCGGCCAGGGCGAAGCCGACGAATTCGAGAAGTCGGTGAAGGCGAACGGCGGCACGATCGTCGCGCGCGAATTCACGAACGACAAGGCGGTGGACTTCAGCGCGCAGCTCACGAAGATCAAGAGCACCAATGCCGATCTCGTGTTCTTCGGCGGACTCGACGCGCAGGCCGCGATGCTCGTGAAGCGCATGCGCCAGCTCGGCATCCGCGCGCAGTTCCTCGCGGGCGGCGGCGTGATGAACGCGAACTTCATCAAGCTGGCCGGCAATGCGGCGGAAGGCGCGTCCGTGTGGGAATACGGGCAGCCGCTGTCGCGTCTCGCGAAGGGCAAGCAGTTCGAAACGAAATTCAAGCAGAAGTACGGCATCGACATGCTCGCGTACGCGCCGTTCGCGTACGACGCGACGTGGATCGCGATCAACGCGATGCAGAAGGCGAACTCGACGAAGCCGGCCGATTTCAACGGCGCGCTGAAGGGCACGCGCTACGACGGCATCACGGGCACGATCGCGTTCACGAACACGGGCGACCTGAAGAACCCGAGCTCGACGCTGTATGAGGTGAAGAACGCCGCGTGGCAGCCCGTCACGACGAAATCGGCGGATTAACCCGCGCGCGCGGACTTTCGCGGCGATGCCGGACGTGCTGAAATGCCATCAGCGATCGGTTGCGATCGCGGCGCACGCCGGTGTGGCAGCCGCCCGGGTCTGCCCGCGCGACGCCGCGTGTGACGCGGCACGAACAACCCACGGGCATGGCCGGCTGGCCGCGCCCAACCTGTGCAACTGGAGTCAGTCGTGAGTTCTCAAGTCGTCATCGTCGGCGGTGGTGTGATCGGCAGTTCGATCGCCTATTTCCTGCGCGCCACCGATCCCACGGTTTCCGTGACCGTGATCGAGCGCGACCCCACCTACGCGCGATCGTCGTCGGCGTTGTCGGCCGCGTCGATCCGCCAGCAGTTCTCGACGCCGCTGTCGATCGAGATGTCGCTGTTCGGCATCGACTTCCTGCGCACGATCGGCGAACGGCTCGAAGTGGACGGCTACCAGCCGTCGATCGACCTGCACGAAGGCGGCTACCTGTTTCTCGCGACGCCGGCCGGCGATGCGACGCTGCGCGAGAACCATGCGCTGCAGACGAGCCTCGGCGCGGACATCCGGCTGATGGATCGCGATGCGCTGCGCGCGAAGTTTCCGTGGCTGAACGTCGACGATCTCGTGTCGGGCGCGTACGGCGTGAGCGGCGAAGGCTGGTTCGACGGCTACGGGCTCGTGCAGGCGCTGCGCAAGAAGGCGCAGGCGCTGGGGGCGCGCTATGTGCCGTCCGACGTGAAGTCGGTGGTGCGCGACGGCCGCAAGGTGACGCATGTGGTCACGGCCGATGGCGAGCGCTATGCGTGCGACACGCTCGTCAACGCGGCAGGGGCGTGGACGCGCGCGCTGTCGTCGATGATGGGTATCGACATTCCCGTGTATGCGCGGCGCCGCAGCATCTTCAACGTGTCGTCGCCGGCGAAGCTCACGGATTGTCCGCTGCTGATCGATCCGACCGGCGTGTATTTCCGGCCGGAAGGGCGCACGTACATCTGCGGGACGTCCCCGAGCCCGAACCGCGACCCGGACGACCTGCCGCTCGACGAAGTCGACCACGACCTGTTCGACGACGTGATCTGGCCGACGCTCGCGAATCGCGTGCCGGAGTTCGAGGCGCTGCGCGTGGAGAACTGCTGGTCCGGATACTACGAGTACAACGTGTTCGACCACAACGCGATCATCGGGTATCACCCCGAGCTCGACAACGTCGTGTTCGCGAACGGCTACAGCGGCCACGGGCTGCAGCAAGGGCCGGCGACGGGGCGCGGGGTCAGTGAACTCATTCTGGGCGGGCGTTATGACACGCTCGACCTATCGACGCTCGGCTGGGCGCGGGTGCTGGAAAACCGGCCGATCGTCGAAAAGAACGTCGTGTAGCGCGGCGTAACCCGCCCGGTGTGGTGGGCGGGGATTCTCCTTGTGTCTCAACTCATTGGCCCGACTGTGTCGGGCCTTTTTTGTTGCGCGCGCAATTGTGCGTGTCAGCCGATGCCGTAGATCGCGTCGCGCAGATCGAGCGTGTACGGGCCGTTCATCCCTTCGTAGAGCGTGTTCGACAGCGACACGACGGTGAGTCCGCGGGTGCGGTCGACGAACCACGAATGCCCGTAGACGCCGCCCCAGCGCCACGTGCCCGGGGACTCCGGCGACAGTGCCGCGCGCGGGTCGCGCAACACGGAAAACCCGATCCCGTAACCCGCACCCGGCAGGTCGGGCAACTCGAGGTTGCCGGAGTGGATGCGGCCCATTTCGTCGACGAGCTCGGCCGGCAATACTGCGCCACCGCCCGCTCGTAGCGTGTCCAGCACGTTCAGCACGTCGCCGGCGGTGCCGACCATCCCGGCGCCGCCCGATGCGAATGCATCCGCGTTGAGCGCACGCGACGGCGAGTACGTCACGCCGACGGTTCCCTCGTAGATGGGTACGGCTTCGTTCTCGGCGAGCCGGTGCGGCTGCGGCGTGTCGTTGACGTAAGGCGTCGCGAGCCGCGCGGCGTCGCGTGCGACGAATCCCGTGTCGCGCGTACCGAGCGGGCGGAGCACGAGCGCATCGACCGCATCGGCGAGCGGCAGTCCGGTGACGGCCTCGATCACCGCCCCAACGACGTCGATCGACAGCGAATAGTTCCAGCCGGTGCCGGGTGCGTACAGCAACGGCACGCTCGCGATCCTGCGCATGTTTTCGGCGAGCGTGATCGATGCGCCATCGAGCCCGTCGGAGACGCCCGCACGCGCATACGGGCCCGTCGCGTCGGCTTCCGCGAAGCGATAGCCGAGGCCGGCGGTATGCGTGAGCAGGTGGCGCACCTTGATCACCGGTACGCTGCCATCACGCAGCGCCGGCCGGAACTCGGGCAGCCAGCGCGTGACGTCGTCGTCGAGCGACAGCTTGTGCTGTGCAACGAGCGCCATGGCGGCCGCCGCGACGATCGGCTTCGTCACCGACGCGAGCCTGAACAGCGTGTCCTCTTGCATCGGCGTGCGCGCTTCGCGGTCGGCGAACCCGGCCGCACGGCGATAGACGAGCTCGCCGTCGCGTGCGATCAGGACGACCACGCCGACGAGGCGTTGCGTTTCGAGTTGACGGGACAGTACCGCATCGACGCGCTGGGTGAGTGCGGGATCGGCCGACGGTTGCTGTGATGACGCTCGGTTGGGGATCATCGAAGACTCTGTCGTGAGGGGGGAGCCGACATGTTAGGCGGCACGCGGCGGAAGTGCCACTTATCCATACATGGAACAGGGCTTCGTGCGCCGCACGGTCGACGTCGACGGCCACCGGGCGGGCGATTCAGCCGGGGGGCCGCGGCGGCTCCGTGGCAGCGAGGCGCTCCGGCTGGCGGCGGCGCCACGTCGCCCATACGCGGGACCGCCGACAAAATAGGCCCCAAGCGGCGCGCGGCCTTCGTTAGAATCTGCTTTCGTCGAGAAAATAACGCAATTGCATGGGTGCAGGGCGGTATCGCATGACGGACACTGCTCGCCCAGATTCCATCGTTCATCTTTCACCGGAGGCGAGCATGCCTGGTTTACTTCCCGATGTTGACCGCGAGGGGCTCCTCGAATATTCGGTGGTGTACACCGATCGCTCGGTCAACCATATGTCGCAACGCTTTCAGGGCGTGATGCGCGACATCTCCGCCACGCTGAAAAAAGTCTACAACGCGAAGTCGGTCGTGATCGTCCCCGGCAGCGGGACGTTCGGCATGGAAGCCGTCGCGCGGCAGTTTGCAACGAACAAGAAGTGCCTGGTCATCCGCAACGGCTGGTTCAGTTTCCGCTGGTCGCAGATTTTCGACATGGGCAGCATTCCGTCCGAAACGACGGTGCTGAAGGCGCGCCCGGTCGAAGCGGGACGGCAGGCCGCATATGCGCCGGCCCCGATCGACGAAGTGGTCGCCGCGATCAAGGAGCACAAGCCGGATCTGGTGTTTGCGCCGCACGTCGAAACCGCGTCCGGGATGATGCTGCCCGATGCGTATCTGCGCGCGGTGTCGGACGCCGTGCATGCGGTCGGCGGCATGTTCGTGCTGGATTGCATCGCGTCCGGCACGGTGTGGGTCGATATGCAGGCGAGCGGCGTCGATATCCTGATCAGCGCGCCGCAGAAGGGCTGGAGCGCGTCGCCGTGCTGCGCGATGGTCATGCTCAGCGCGCTCGCCCGCGAACGCATCGACGCGACGACCAGCACCAGCTTCGCGTGCGATCTGCGCAAGTGGCTGCAGATTATGGAAGCCTATGAAGGCGGCGGGTTCGCGTACCACGCGACGATGCCCACGGACAGCCTCACGACGCTGCGCGACGTGATGAAGGAAACCGAGGCGTACGGTTTCGACAAGGTGAAAGCGGAGCAGCTCGAGCTCGGCACGCGCATTCGCGCGCTGCTGGCCGACAAGGGTTTCCGCAGCGTCGCGGCCGAAGGCTTCGAGGCACCGGGCGTCGTGGTCAGCTATACGGACGACGACGGGATTCGAACCGGGAAGAAATTTGCCGACGTCGGCCTGCAGATCGCGGCCGGCGTGCCGCTGATGTGCGACGAGCCGGAGGATTTCAAGACCTTCCGTCTCGGGCTGTTCGGCCTCGACAAGCTGCATGATGTCGATGGGGCGGTTGCACGGTTTGCCGACGCGCTGGATCGGATTCTCTAGCAGGCTGGTGAAATCGGGAACGGTATAAACGGGCCCGGAGGGCGGTGCGTTAGAGAGACGCAGCAGTTTCTTTCGCATCGTCGCTCATTGCGACAGTGTCCCGGTCGGAGTTGGCCGGGTAATCGGCGACGGCGGCTGTTTCGTCGAGATCGTCGATATCGCGGTGTTGCCCGCTCACCAGAAGAAAGACGTAGGCGACCTGATCATGCGGGCGCTCATGGGCTACATTCACGAGCATGCGCCGCCGACCGCCTATGTCAGCCTGATGGCCGATCACGGGGCGCCGAAGTGCTACGAGCGTTACGGCTTCCAGCCGTCGCTGCTGCCCGACAAGGCAGGGATGTTCCTGCGCATCGCGTCACGCGCGGGACGCCGATGCAAGCCGTCAGATGTGGTGGTGCACGATCTTGACGCGATGCCCGAGAATCTTGCCGAGTTCGACGGCGAGACGTGGCTCGATCAACCAGTTCGTGAACCCGAATCCGAGATTGCCGAATGCCCAGTCGAGCTCGAGGAACGTCCAGTCGACGATGCGTGCCGAGCCGCCGCATGCGGGGCAGGCGAGCGTGTCATCGGCTTCGTTCGAGTACCAGGCGCCGACTGCGTCGCCCCAGGGTACCTCATCGAGTGAGTGAGACGCGCCGCAGTGTGGACAACGTACGTCGTTGGGCCCCGGGCCTGAATGAAAGACCGTGCGTTCGGTCTCGAGGCCGACGCCACACCAGTCGTTGCCGAGACTGATGAACTCGGACCACGCATCGGCATTCGGGCCGGGACGATAGATATCGCCGTGCAGCCCATTGCCGCTTTCGGGCACCGCTTGCACGATGCCTTGCTCGGCAAGCCATGCGATGCCGCGTTGCGCGAGGATCGGTGCTTCTTCAAGGCTTGCGTCGATATCGACGACCCAGACGATATTGTCACTCATGGCGAATCGGGGTATCTGATCGGATGGTCGGGGTTCACTGGCTCAGTCACTCGATTGTCGGCGATCCGAACGTGCCTGTCGAATGACCCGGATTGGACCCTGTCGCCGGTCTCCACAGTACCGATGAAGGCTTCATTGACGGGGAGGACGATCGAACGATGACACGGCCGGCGCGTTTCGTCACGACGTCGGCAACGTTCAACCGGCCGCCAGGCGCTGATTCGGGTAAGGGTCTTCATCCGAAGACTGGTGCCAGACGGATCGATCGGCCCGCTGAAGTGCTTCAGCATGTTTTTCCCTGAGCCGTTCGATGTCCGACGCCGCCAACAGGTTTTCCGAGGCACGGATCGAGTCGCCGCTGGTGAGATACAGATAGAGCGCGGTCAACTCCTCCAGTTCTGGCGCGTCCGATGTGACCGCGAAGATGGCTGGATCGGTGTCGGTCGGATCGATCTCGACGCTCGGGGCGTCGCTTTTCCTGTCGCGGAGGTACAGGCGCGTCCAAAGCCTGCTGTTGACCGGATAGGCGTCGCCATCCGTATCCACATTCCGTGGGTGCCCGTACAGCAGGTCGATAAAGCATCTGAAATCCGGGCGGTTCCTGGCGATCTTGACGGTATGCATTGGGTTCCTGGCTGTTCGCACGCTGCTGTGGATCGCAGCAGGAAGCGATTCTGAATGCTATGTCGAAAGACGTTTCGTTCGCGATCTGGCGGTGTCGAAGACGCGCGTCGATGTCTTGCGAGGTCGAGTCTGCTGACGGCCATTCCCGTGAGCACCCGTTTCCGAATCATTCCGGACGTCTTGAGCTTCAAGGCGCCCGGTCGTGGGTGTCTTTGGGGCGGCGGCTCTCACCGCTTACGGGTTCTTGTCTGGCTACTTGCCCGATTCGTCCGCTGACCATACGGCCAGTTCATAGCCGTCGTGATCAAGAAAGTGGAAACGCCGGCCGCCGGGGAACGAGAAAGTCTGGCGGCTGATGATGGCCCCCGCCGCCTCGATCCTTCGTTGGGTTTCGACCAGATCGTCAGCGTAGAGGATGACGAGCGGGCCGCCCGGCCGGACGGGCCCACCGGTTGTCAACCCACCCGTGATCCGGCCGTCTTGAAACTCGGTGTAGGTTGGGCCGTAATCAGTGAAGGTCCAGCCGAAAACGCTGCCATAGAAGGCCTTGCTTCGTGCAATGTCGCTGACACTGAATTCGATGTTATCGATCTGGCGGTCTTTCCCTCGAATGCTCATGCGTACCCGTTTCCGTAGTGGTTTGCCGGGAGGCAATTATATGTGCCGCGACCGCACGTAACGACATGGAACGGTTCCGGAGATCAAGTCCTTCAATCATCGCCGATGACGGACAGGTGCTGCGTGCCAGGCGGGCAGCCGCTACCGCGTCAGGCAATACAAAACATCGGGACAACCTTCCTCGTTCCTGCTTCCGTCGCTGTATGCAATCGCAACGAACCCATGCCGCTCATAAAACGCAGCAGCATCGCGATTCATCTGGAACGTATAGAGCTGGAGCATGCCAACCGTCTGCGACTTCACCGATTCCAGGAGGGAAGACCCAATCCCTCGTCGCTTGAATTCGGGGCACACATACAACTGGTCAAGCCATGCCACGCCATCGGTAACGACGTGCGCGGCCATGCCGACTACGCGGTTATCGTTCACGGCAACGGTAACGTTGCCCGACGGCACAAGTATGTTGGCCACCCAATCGTGGACAGCGGCTTCGGCGTGCGCGAGCGGCGCATAGGATGCCAGCGTGTTGCGCGACCGTAGATAGACTTCAGCCACCTCTGCGGCATCATCCGCAATCGCTCGACGCAAGATCAAGGGCATGTATCGGCCGCTCCGAAAGCTTCAAAAGGGGCACAACGATAGCAGCACGGAATCGAACTTCCAAGATCGCGCAGACTGCGCTGGAACTGGCGCGATCGGAAGTTCAATGCGGCGTATCGAGTCTCCGGTACAGCGAATCGGCGGTGAGATCTCGTTACCGATTCACGGCTTCCCGCCAGGATTCCCGGGATCCGACATTCCCGTATCATCTGTCCGATTCGCCCGGATCGCACGACCTGGCGATCCCGCACAAACGAGAGGACGAGCGATGAAGGTCGAAGGGCGCGGCCACGGTAAAGCGATCGAGCACGACGCGGCGGCAGCGCCGAAGCGGGCCGGTATCGCATCCGTCACGAAGAGCACCGACCCGCGCGACTACCAGCATGCGCCGGGGATCGCCGCCGTCATGCCGAAAGCATTCCCCGACGGCTTCGTTGTCGCCGAGCATCGGCACCCGCGCGCGCAACTTGTCTACACCACGACGGGCATCGCTGAAGTCATCGCCAGCCAGTCGCTCTGGATGATCCCGCCTCATCGCGCACTCTGGATTCCGCCGGACCTGCCGCACGCGATGCACGCGCACGGGCCACTCGAAATGCGCACGGTCTACGTCGACCTGCAAGCGTACCGGTCGGCAACCCCGGATCAGCCGAGCCTGGTCAACGTTTCGCCGCTGCTGCGTGAATTGATCGTGCGCGCGTCGTCGTTCCCGATCGAGGTCGATCCCGACGGCCGCGACGATCTCGTCATCCAGCTCATGCTGGCCGAAATCGAGTGGTCTCCGGAGCAGCCCTTGCCGCTGCCGTCAGGCCAGGACCGGCGTCTTGCCCGAGTCTGCGACGCGCTGCTCGAGCATCCGGCCGATCAGCGAACGCTGACGGAATGGGCCGATGAAGTCGGTGCGTCGAGCCGGACACTGGCCCGGCTGTTCACCGCCGAAACCGGGCTGTCGTTCAGCCAGTGGCGCCAGCAAGCCCGGATTTCGGCCGCGCGCCCGCTGCTGGCGTCCGGATGCGCGGTGATCGCCGTCGCGGCCGAACTCGGCTACGAAACCACGAGCGCCTTCTCGACCGTGTTTCGCCGGTTTGTCGGCATGACGCCCAGCGCGTACGCGAAACTGTCCGATTCCGCGTAGCAATCGTCTTTCCTGCAAACGCGGGGCGCGGCGTGCACGCTTATCGTGTCGGTCATCGATAACACTGACCGAATGAGGTAAGCCGACATGACGCGACACGACATCGAATTCCTGTCTGAAGCCGCCACGCTGCGAGGCTGGTACTACGAGCCGGCGCAGCGCCGCGCCGATACGCCGACGTATCCGGCGATCGTGATGGCGCACGGTTTCTCCGGCGTGAAGGAGCAATATCTGGACCGCTACGCCGAGGTGTTTGCCGCCAGCGGTTTTGGCGTGCTGCTCTACGATCACCGGAATTTCGGTGCGAGCGACGGGTACCCGCGTCAGGAGATCGACCCCGTGCAACAGAAGCGCGGCTATCGCGATGCGATCAGCTATCTGCTGACCCGCCCCGAGGTCGACGCCGCACGCATCGGCATCTGGGGCACCAGTTACAGCGGTGGCCACGTGCTCGAAGTCGCGGCAATCGACCGGCGCGTCAAATGCGTGGTTGCGCAGGTGCCGACGGTCAGCGGGTATCAGTCGGCGTTGCGCCGCACGCGTTCCGATCTGGTGCCGGCGCTGCTGGCTCGCTTCGACGAAGATCGCGCGCAGCGATTCGCGGGCGGCGCGCCGGCGATGTTGCCGGCAGTGAGTGCCGATCCCGCGACGGCCTGTGCGATGGCCGGCGCGGATGCGTACCGGTTCTTCACCGAGTCGGCGGCGCAGTTTGCACCGAACTGGAAAAACGAAGTGACGCTGCGCAGCGCCGAGATGTCGCGCGAGAATGAACCGGGCCAGTTTGTCGATCGCATCTCGCCCACCCCGTTGCTGATGATCGTGGCCGACCAGGATCTGCTGACGCCCACCGACCTGTGCCTCAAGGCGTGGGGAAACGCGCTGGAGCCGAAGCGCTTGCTCCAGATCAAGGGCGGGCATTTCACGCCGTATATCGAGCATTTCGGCGCAACCAGCCAGGCGGCGGTGGAGTGGTTCACGCTGCATTTGTCCGGCACGCGTTGATCTGGCACGTTGCTGTGTTGGCGGTGTCCATAGCTTGTATGACTGCCGCCGCTGCCGGTTTTGACGGTGCGTGCGTTTGCCGGGCACGTGGAAGCTTGAAGCGCGATGGCGCCAATCTGCCAGCCCGGAGCGACGCACGCGAACGGCACGCCGTGCCGTCGTGACACGGGCACGCGGGCTCACGGGCGATGTGTCACCACCTGGACGCATGCGACGGCAGCCGATGCTTCGTTATATGGAGTAATAGCTGTAATTTGGCCTGAAATTTTCTTTCGGGCGACTCGGGCTAGACTGGTCTCGCCTTGATACCCCCCAAGGTGTTGTTGTGTTCTCGGCTTGGCCCGCGCATTCACGTGCGGGCCAATTTTTTCGGGCGGGCGCCGCGGGCGGCCGGACGATCGCCGACAGGATGCACATTGGAGGAAACGTAGCGTGACAGTACGCCCGACAGTCCGCGATGCCGGTTTGCTCGTGCGGATCGCCGCGTTGAGCGCGGCGGCCGCCGCCGCGATGATGTCCGCCATGCCGCCGGCGTTCGCGCAAGCCAGCGAGTCCGTGACCAGCAGCGTATTCGTGCACCGGTCGTACGATACGGGCAATAGCGCGATCAATGAAAACTTCCAGTACATCGCGCATCCGCCGATCCAGCCGGTTGCCGCGAGCGCGCCCCCGGTCGTGCGTGGCGCACACCGCGGCCGCCGCGGACAGACGGGCACCACGAATTCGGCCGGCGCAACGGGCAGCGGGGCGAATAGTGCTGCGGTTCCGTTGCCGACGATGCCGGCGGACGGAGCATCCGGCGCTCCGGTTTCGCAGTAGTCGTTTCTTTCCGAATCCTTCCAGGCAAGCCTGTCGATCGACGATCGGTCGCAACGCCGTGCGCGATCGTCGGCTATTGCCAGGATCATGATGATGTCAGGTAGCGCGCAGTGACCGCTCGATGAGGGATGAGCGGGATGTCTCCTTGTATCTCGCTCGTTGGCCCGACTGTGTCGGGCTTTTTTTTTCGGTCGCGAGCGGGGGTGCCGGCGACGGCTACGTGTGGCAACATCGCGGTGATTTCCACATTCCATCCGGGTGCCGGCAGACCCATCTATCCGAGGGGGAGTCATGTTTGACCATGTCAAATTCGGTGTGAGCGACTTTGCAGCCAGCAAGGCGTTTTTCCTGAACGCGCTTGAACCGCTTGGCGTAGTGGTGCAGGGGGAGGGCGAGCCTTCGTACGGCATCGAGATTTCTCCGCCGGGCCAGCCCTCGTTGTGTCTGTTCCAGACGACGGAGAAACCGGCGCATCTTCACATCGCGTTCGTGGCCGAGCATCGGCAGCAAGTCGACGCGTTCTATCGCGCGGCGCTGGAGTCAGGCGGGAAGGACAATGGCGCGCCGGGGCTGCGGCCGCGTTATCACGCGAATTACTACGCGGCGTTTGTCATTGGGCCGGACGGACACAATATCGAGGTGGTTTGCCATCGGGCCGAGGGGTGATTGGCCGGGCATTCCTCCCATTGGCAAACACGCAATGAGTACATACGACACGCGTCAATACGATGTCCGTCTGCTTCTGGCGACGCCGGAGGCGCCGTGCGGGTGGAACCATTCCGTATGGCAGCAACTGGTTCCCGCTTTGACGCCACTGCTGTCGTCGGCACGGGGCCGGACATCGTTGCGGATGACCCAGCTCGATCGGCGTCGGCAGGGTTCACCTAACCAGACTGTCGTGCGGTTCGGCCCGATCGGGTGGAATGAAAAATCGCACCGAAAATGGACCCACTTGTCACCCGATAGCGACCAGGATTCGCCGCATTGGGACTTCGTCTGCTTTTCGGCTTGGTCGCCTGGCCCGGGCAAGTGCAACGATTGCCCGCCGGATGGCTTTCTTGCAGTACGCAATGCCACGGGTGACGGTCATGATCGAAGCCGTAGCCAGTTCTCCTACACGATTCTTGCCGCAATGGCCTGCGACCACCCGGAGGCCGAGCCAGCGTTGAACCTCGCTTTCTCTGCATTGAGCGCTGCAATCCCGTCGGTTCTTCTCGCCGGGACACGACGTTCGTGGGCCGGCCGTGAGATCGGCGAATTTCCAAGATCGTTGACCGACTGCGATACATTCGGGGCGCCGTTCAAACCGGGACCGAAACACGAGATACCCCCTTCGCTCGATATGCTCGAAGGTCACTGGCACATCGTGACCGTGTAGGGGGCGTCATGCGGGTATCGCAATCTTCAGTACCCTGCGCAAACAGCGCAGCGTTCCGGCGTGGGCGCGGCCATGTCAGGCAGCGGGCGGCGAGGTGCAGGCGCCTGGGTCATAGCCGTATTCGCGTGGGTTCCAGCGTACGGTTTCAGGCTGTCCGTGGGCGTAGCGGCTGGATGAATGGTCTATTTCTTCCACGATGGCGGGAAAAACAGCTCCGTGGTCGCCGCAAGCGAACTGGCGTCAAACATCTTCAAAAGGTGTTCGGCTCGCATGTCGTACAGCTTGATATGCACCAACTCGATCGCGCCGCTGTCGTCCTCAAGCGTGGATGCGTCCACTTCCGGACTCACGTAGTGTTGTTCGCCGGCGAACTGTTCGAGTGGCTGCATCCCGAGCGCCGTCGCGAGGAAGATTCGGGTGGCCTCGGGCAGACGGGTATCGGCAGTGAACTCCCAGCCATCGTCGGTTAGCCGCTTTTCATTCGGTAGCGGGAGAATGAATGCTGCTTCGTAGCGTCGCCTCAACGGAACCCCCTTGAATCATGGCGAAAGACAGACGATTGAAGCATATCTCTTCCCGCTCCGGCGTTCGGCATGATCGGGCTTCGTCGACAAGAATCCGGGAACGCCGCCGCAAACATCCGCAGCAGGTTTGCGTGAAGACCCGGAAGATGACCCCGACGTCTTCCAGCCGCACACACAATTCCTTCGATTTCACTTGCACCTGACGCTACGTCAGCTTTTATGGTCGACCCCGACGACTGGGAAAAAATGCGACTCAAAATCGGCGATCTGGCGAAGCAGGCGGGACTGAGCGTCCGGGCCCTGCATCACTACGATGCAATCGGGCTGCTGTCACCGTCGCAGCGCACGGACGGCGGCGCGCGCCTGTATGGGCGGGACGACCTCGTCCGGCTGCATCGGATCGAGGCGCTGAAGCGGTTCGGGTATTCGCTGCCGGACATCAAGGCCAGCCTCGATGGTCAACTCGCAGGTTCGCCGCTCCAGCTTCTGCGGCGCCAGATTGCGGAACTCGACGTGCAGGCATCGCGTGCGCAGCGCCTCAGTCGTCACCTGCGATACATCGTGGACATGATCGCCGCCGGCGACGAGACCACGGCGACCGACTGGCTGAACGCTCTGGAGTTGATGAACATGATCCAAAAACACCTTGATGACGACGAACTCGATGCGCTGCTGGCAACCGGGCCGGATACGATCGCGCCGACGGATCCATCCTGGCTCGAACTGATCGACGAAGTCCGCATTGCCCGGCAGCAGGCGCTGCCGGCCGACAGCGAGGCCGCCCATGCACTGGCGTGGCGCTGGATCCGGCTCGTGGTCCGGATGACCCGCAACGACCCGACGCTCGCGGCCAAGCTGATGACGATGCAGCTCGACGAGCCGCGCGCCCCGCAAATCGTCGGCATCACGGCGGAGATGCTGGCATGGATCGACGAAGCGTTCACGCACGCGCGCTGTGCGCTGCTCGCGAAATACCTCGATCCGGCTCAGGCCGACGAAGTGCGGCGGCGCCAGTTCGCCGCGATGAAGCATCGGGCGTGGCCGGCACTGGTGGTCGAGCTGAGAGCGCACCTGGACGCGGGCGTCGACGCCGGCGCCGCACCGGTGCAGGCCGTCGTCAAGCGCTGGCAGCAGCTGTTTCTCGACAGCTTCTGCGGCGACGACGCGGCGCTGGAGGCACGCGTGCGCGATGCGATGATGCGTGAACCGGATCTGCAACTGGGCATCGGCCTCGACGATGCGTTGCTGGCCTATCTGAACCGGGCGCATATCGTCGGCCACGACACGACACCGATGAACGCCGGCCCCAAGCCGAGCGCATTGATGGTGGCCACGCAGCGGGCCGCGCACCAGGTGCTCGACCGGCCGCTGGTGCTCGACGATCCGGTCGCGCTGACCGTCCTCGGCACGGCCGAGGCGCAAGCGTTGCGCGACAACCTCGACAAGTTCCGCCAGCCGATGACCGTGGGCATGCGCAGCACGGTGGTCGTACGCAGCCGGCTGGCCGACGACGTCTGGGCCGATGCGATCGAACGCGGCACCCGCCAGTACGTGGTGCTCGGCGCGGGGCTCGATACCAGCGCATACCGGCGACCCGATGCGCCGGGGCGCGTGTTCGAGGTCGACCTGCCGGCGACGCAGGCGTGGAAGCAGGCCCGCTTGCGCGAGGCCGGCATCGCGGTGCCGCCGTCGCTGCAGTTCGTGCCGGTCGACTTCGAGCGCGTCGGTCTCGCGGAGGGACTGGCGCGCGCCGGTTTCGATGCCGATGCGCCGGCGCTGTTCAGCTGGCTTGGCGTGACGATGTATCTCGACGAGGCCGCGGTCGTCGAGACGCTGCGCTTCATCGCCGGCTGCGCCAAAGGCAGTGCGGTTCTGCTCGAATATGTGGTCCCGCTGTCGAGCCTGTCGCCGATCGTGCGTATCGCGGTGGAGCAGATGATGGTGCGCTTCGCCGAGCGTGGCGAACCGTGGAAGAGCTTCTTCGAACCCGCCGAGCTGACCGGGAGGCTGGCTGCGCTGGGCTTCAGCCACAGCAACACCTGGACGCCGGACGAGTTGAACCAGCGTTATCTCGCGAATCGTTCCGACGGGCTGCATATCGGCGCGTCACCGGGGCGTCTGGTGCTGGCGACCGTCTGATGTGTGTTGGCCGGCGCACGTCGCCGGCCGCACCCGTTCATTCGACAGACGCGGCCGGATCATCGACAATTCGCGCCTAACAAAACATGAGAGAAGGGGGCAGGTGCATGCGCAGGGTTTTCAAGCCGCTCGGCGTGATCTTGAGCGTTTTCGTCATTGGCATCGCAGGGGCTCAAGCCGCATCCAGCGAACTTGCATTCCCACGTTTCGCTCAGGCGGAGGGCCGGCTGGACAACGAGGGGTTCCCGTTGTCCGGCGTGAAACTCTGCGTGCTCCCCGATCGCGCGCCGTGCTTCGAAATGCCGCCCGCGCTGCTGTACGATGGCTCGAAGGACGTGTACCAGTTCGGTCTGAAGCCGCGATCCGAACGGTTGCCGATTGCGTCGGGCGGCTCGTGGGTGTTCTTCTCGGGGATGTTCTTCGGCGGTGGCAGCGGGATGCTGGAGCGCGTGGCGATATTGCGTTATGGCGCGAACGGCAAGATCGAGAACCTGATGCCGAAAGTCACCCAGACGGAGCTGGCCGACCGCGCGATGTGGAAGGTGCCGGACGTGTCGCCCTATCCGGTGTTCGTTCGAGCCGATTACGTGTGGGGCGACGGCGAGAGTCATTTCGAGGCGCACCTGTTCGTCGTTGATGCGTGGGTGTTCGATCCCGCCACCAGCCAGTACAGGAAGCGGTTTTCCTACCGGACGACCAAGCGCTATGACCGCGGCGAGGGCTCGGATCATGTGCTGACCGCCGAGCGTGCGGAAATTCTGCGTCGCCTCACCGCCAGCCAGTAGCCTGCTACGGGGCGGCCCGGTATTCGTCGAAGCGTATGACGGCTTTCGGCGGACCCGGCGCGCGAACCCTTATCGCTGCGCGTCCCCGTACGTCTCCCTGCACACCTCGCGCAGTGCGTCCACGAGCAGATCGCGCGCCGGCGCGCGCGAATCGGCGGCGCGGGTAAACAGCGCGATGGGCGGGAGCGTCCACACCAGCGAGTACGGCACGATCGCCACGCCCGCGAACCGCACCAGTTCTTCCGCGATATCGGCGGGCACGATCGAGACGGCCTCGTCGCTCGACGCGATCATCTCGCCGATCAGCTTCGACGAATAGCTTTCGACGATCGGAACGGGCGGCGGGATGCCGGCCGACAGGAACAGGTCGGTCACCTGTTCCCGCATCGGCGTATGCGGTGCGCCGAGAATCCAGTCGAGCGCGTGCAGCTTGTGCCAGTCGAGCGCGGTGCGAGCCAGTTTCGCGGCCAGACGCCGGCTCGCGATCATGCGCGGCTGCTGCTGGTACAGCACCTCGAAGGAGACCTGGCCCAGATCGATCGCCGACGACGCCCGCCCGATCACGATGTCGACGCTGTGGTCCCTGAGCTGCAGCAGGAGCTGATCGCTGGTGCCTTCGTGAATCGTCACGGTCACGCGCCGCTCCATGCGCGCTTGCAGCCGCTTGAGCGCCGCCGACAGCATCTGTCCGGAAATGAACGGAATCACGCCGATATGCAGGTGGGCCGCATGCCCGGCGGCGACGGCCTCCATTTCGCGGGCGAGGTGGTCGAGATCCTTGATCATCGCCTTCGCCCGCTCGAGCACGACCGCGCCGAGCGCGGTGGGCCGCATGCCGCGCGACGAGCGCTCGAACAGCGGCGTGCCGAACATGCTCTCCAGCTCGGACAACGCGTTCGTCACGGCCGGCTGGCTGCTGGCCATGTGCTCCGCGACGCGCGTCAGCGATCCGTGCTGCTGGATCTGCAACAACAGCACCAGGTGCCGCATCTTCAGGCGCGCGCCCAGCCGCCTGACCACGTCGTTCGCGTCAAAAGTCATTGACTGGTCATGTATTCATCATGAAAAAGTGATGAGCCGATATTAAAACAGAATCATCTCCTTATGGCGGATCCCTAGAATCACCTTCATGGATCGCGCCGGGACTGGCCTGGCGCCCGTGCCCGGATCGGAAAAACATGAAACAGACAGAGACACAGCAGCAGGCCGCGTTCGACTATCACGAATTTCCGACCCCGGGAAAGATCTCGGTCGTCGCCAGCAAGCCGCTCGTGACCCAGCGCGATCTCGCGCTGGCCTACACGCCGGGCGTGGCGGGCGTGTGCGAAGCCATCGCCGCCGATCCGCTGCAGGCGCACCGTTTCACGAGCCGCGGCAATCTGGTGGGCGTGATCACGAACGGCACGGCCGTGCTGGGTCTGGGCAACATCGGCCCGCTCGCGTCCAAGCCGGTCATGGAAGGCAAGGCCGTGCTGTTCAAGAAGTTCGCGGGGATCGACGTGTTCGACATCGAGATCAACGAAACCGATCCGGACAAGCTGGTCGACATCATCGCCGGTCTCGAGCCGACCTTCGGCGGCATCAACCTCGAGGACATCAAGGCGCCCGAGTGCTTCACGGTCGAGCAGAAGCTGCGCGATCGCATGAAGATTCCGGTGTTCCACGACGATCAGCACGGCACCGCCATCACCGTCTCCGCCGCGTTCATCAACGGGCTGAAGGTCGTCGGGAAGTCGATTTCGGACGTGAAGGTCGTGACGTCGGGGGCCGGCGCCGCCGCGCTGGCCTGCCTGGACCTGCTGGTCGACCTCGGGCTGCCGGTTGAAAACGTCTGGGTGACCGACATCGAAGGCGTCGTCTATCGCGGCCGCACCGCGCTGATGGACCCGGCCAAGTCGCGCTTTGCGCAGGAAACCGACGCGCGCAAGCTCGCGGAAGTGATCGGCGGCGCGGACGTGTTCCTGGGCCTGTCGGTCGGCGGCATCCTGACCGCCGACATGCTGAAAGAGATGGCGCCGCGCCCGCTGATTCTCGCGCTGGCCAATCCCACGCCGGAAATCTTCCCGGAACTGGCGCATGCGACGCGCGACGACGTCGTGATCGCGACGGGCCGCTCGGACTACCCGAACCAGGTCAACAACGTCCTCTGCTTCCCGTACATCTTCCGCGGTGCGCTGGACGTGGGCGCGACGACGATCACCCGCGAAATGGAGATCGCCGCGGTTCACGCGATCGCGGGGTTGGCCGAGGAGGAGCAGAACGAAGTCGTTGCGGCCGCCTATGGTGCGTACGACGTGGCGTTCGGTGCGCAATACCTGATTCCGAAGCCGTTCGATCCGCGCCTGATCGTCCGCATCGCGCCGGCCGTGGCCAAGGCGGCGATGGAAGGCGGCGTGGCGAAGCGCCCGCTGACCGATCTCGACGCGTACGTCGAGCAACTGCAGCAATTCGTCTACCACTCCGGCGCGTTCATGAAGCCGCTGTTCGCGACGGCGCGCCAGCTGGTGCGCGACGGTGGCAAGGCACGGATCGTCTTTACCGAAGGCGAGGACGAGCGCGTGCTCCGCGCGGTGCAGGTGATCGTCGATGAGAAGCTGGCGCGTCCGATCCTGGTCGGGCGCCCGGAAGTGCTGCTGGCGCGCATCGAGCGATTCGGGTTGCGGATCCGGCTCGGGCAGGATGTCGAGGTGACGAACCCCGAGTATGACGAGCGGTTCCCGCAATACTGGACGACGTACTGGGAACTGCGGTGCCGGGATGGCATCTCGAAGGAAATGGCGCGGGTCGAGATGCGCCGCCGCCTGACGCTGATCGGCGCGATGATGGTGCGGCTCGGCGACGCGGACGGGATGATTTGCGGGACGGTGGGCGAGTATCACAACCACCTGCGGTTCGTCGACGAGGTGATCGGGAAGAAGCCGGGTGCGTCCACCTATGCGGCGATGAACATCCTGTTGCTCGATCAGCGGACGGTCGCGCTGGTGGATACGCACGTCAACGACAACCCCGATGCGGAGCAGATCGCGGAATTCACGATTGCCGCGGCACGTCAGATGGAATGGCTGAATCTGACGCCGAAGGCGGCGTTGCTGTCGCGCTCGAACTTCGGGTCGGGCAGTGCGGCTTCGGGCGTGAAGATGCGTCGGGCGCTGGAGATCGTCCGGGAGCAGGCGCCGGATATCGAGGCCGACGGCGAGATGCATGGCGACTGTGCGCTCGACGAGGGCTTGCGGTCGCGGCTGCTGCCGATGTCGCCGCTGAAGGGGGCGGCCAACCTGCTCGTGTGCCCGAACGTGGATGCGGGGAATATCGCGTACAACCTGCTCAAGACCGAGGCGGGCAGTAATGTGGCGGTGGGGCCGTTCCTGCTGGGCGTCAATGCGCCGGTGAACATTCTGACGTCGAGCTCGACGGTGCGGCGGATCGTGAATATGGCGGCGCTGACGGTGATTGAGGCGAATCGCAACGCGGGTGCCTGAGTAGGGGCAGAAAGGGGGCGGGTTGACCGGGCGTGGTGTCGTTCGGGGAACCCGCCCCATTCGTTATTGATTCGAACACGTCGTGTCGCGCGGCGTGGGTCGAAACGGCGTTCGGGTTCGTCAATGCGATCAAAGGCGGGATCGGCGTTGTTCATTTCCTTATGGCGATCTTGACGAGTGCCGTTTATTACAAGATCGTGAAACGACGCCTGATTTTCCCATTTCTTGCACTTCTCCAATCGAAAGGGCGACGGGATAGGTGGCGCCGAGGGCGAGAAAGCTCGAGCCGCTTAATTCCTGGCTGAGAGTCAATAGAGCCCCGATACGAATCTCGCGATCGATACGCATGCGAGGCTGACTGGCACGGCATCAAAGAGGGGGAAATTCGCCGAATTTCCCGTGCGCAGCGCGCACTATCCGGGAGTACGGCCGCAGAGTCGCCACGGTTGGCCGGGTTCAGAAAAGAGATGAGTGGTTTAAAGCGACTCACGAGAATTATCGGAAATTTTTTCCTGAAAAATTGTGAAGTCTCTTTAATTTCGTGTGTGCCGGTCATATTTTCCGTCTATTTGAAATAGATGAGGTGCAACGGCCACTATCGTCTTGTTCCGAAAGGTATTTATAATCACCGCTCGGCAGAAACCCCACCTGAATACCAACCAAGGGCAAGCTGCATGGGCCATACCGCGCTTTATAAGACATTGCGTCTTGGCGACGCGCAATACAATCGTCTTGTCAAACTGGACACGCCGCTCGGCGTCGACTGGTTATTGCCGCTCTATGTGAAAGGAACGGCTAGACTCGGCCGCGATTACGAATTCGAGATTGATGCCGTTTCACCGCGCGGCAGTCAGATCGAACTCAGCGCGCTGCTCGCCAAGCCGGTCACGCTTTGGATCCAGCAGGCAAACGGCTCATACATGCCGATCCATGGCTATGTTCACCGATTCAGCCGGTTGGGGGCGGATGGGCCGTTGACCTTTTACAAGCTGGCCTTCTCTTCCTGGCTCTATTTTCTGCGCCTGCGCCGCGATATGCGGGACTGGCAGGAGCAGAACGGCGAGCAGATTCTGACCGACGTATTCGACCAGCATCCGCAAGCACGCGGCGCGTATCGTTTCGATTTGCATAAACCGCTTCCGTCGTATTCGAACCGCGTGCAATGGGAATACGACCTGAACTTCGTTCATCGCAGCCTTGAAGAGGTGGGCGTGTTCCCGTACTTCGAGCAGGCGGACAATGGTCGGTCGCACACGATGGTGCTGACGGACGACGTTTATTTTGTCCCGCAGCTGAAGCAGCCGGTTGTCGAGTTCGGCCCTACGGAAATCAGCGGCGAACTGGACGGGTTCGCGCAATGGAAGGAGCAGCTCCAGATCGATAGTGCGCAACTGACGTCGCGCTCGTTCGACTACAAGCGCCCCGATCTTCCTCGGCAGGTGCAGGGTGTGACCGACGTGGACGGCAAGCTGCCGACCGATGGGGAGATCTACGACTATCCCGGTGCGTACATGTGGTCGGATCGTGAGCAAGGCGAGCGTCTTGCGCAGATTCGGCTCGAAGAGCGCAAGTCGCGGATGAAGCGCTTTCACGGCATCGGCGGCTTGCGTTGTGCGATGCCGGGGCGGCGCTTCGAACTGCGCGGCCATCCGGTACACGATGCGGGCAGTCAACCGGATCGCGAATTCGTTCTGCTCGGCGTCGACTGGTTGATCTGCAATAACCTGCCCGGTCTGGACGAAGCAGAGCAATTCCCCGACGGGCTGGCTGAGGAGGTTGCGCAAGCGAAGGCAGGCGCGACGGTTCGCCATGCCGACGGCAGCGAAGGTTTCTTTCAGGTGATGGTCGAAGCGCAACCGCGCAACGTTCCGTTCCGCAGCCCGTTCGAACACAAGAAGCCCGTGATGCAGTTGCAGAATGCGATCGTGGCCGGGCCGAGCGGCGAGGAGGTCTATACCGATTCGCTGAACCGGGTGAAGGTGTGGTTCCACTGGAATCGCCGCAACGGCCAGGATGAACGCGCGTCGTGCTGGGTACGTCCGACGTTTCTGGATGCGGGCTCGAGCCGTGGCGGGATTCAGCCACTACGCAAGGGCGACGAAGTCGTCGTGGGCTTCATGGAAGGTGACTGCGATCGGCCCGTCATCATTGCGAGGATGTACGGGGGCGCGACGCAGCCGGTGTGGCACACAAACGGTTTGCTGTCCGGTCAACGCTCGCGCGAGTACGGCGGCACCGGCTACAACCAGCTCGTGATGGACGACTCGACGCAGCAGAATCGGGTTCACCTTTACTCGAGCAGCTACCAGTCTCATTTGCACCTCGGGTACCTGATCCAGCAGACCGACAATACGCGTGGTGCGTTCCTCGGTAGCGGTTTCGACCTCAAATCGGACGCCTATGGCGCCATTCGGGCGGGGCAGGGCTTGTTCGTATCCACGCACCCGACAGCGACGAACCAGCCATTGAACGTGACCGCTGCATCCGAGCAGTTGGCCAGTGCGGAAACCGTCGTCGATCTGACGTCGCAGGCGAGTTCGGCGAACCAGGCGGAGAGCCTGCAGGAAGGGCAGGACGCGCTCAAGAAATTCACCGACGCGACGCACTATGGCGTGAGCGGCGGCGCCGGCAGTGGTGGTCGGACGGACGGGGGCGGCACGGGCAACGCGAACGGGTTCTCGACGCCGATCATGCTGATGGCGAGTCCCGCCGGCGTGGGCCTGTCGACGCAGGAGTCGGCGCAGGTCACGGCGAACCAGCAGGTCAATATCGTCAGTGGCAAGAGCGTGCACGTGGCGGCCGGCAAATCGCTGATCGCGAGTGTGATGGAGAAGATCAGCCTGTTCGCGCAGAACGCGGGGATCAAGCTGTTTGCGGCGAAGGGCAAGGTCGAGATTCAGGCGCAGAGTGACGAGATGAAGCTTTCGGCGCTCAACGACGTGACGATCACGAGCTCGAACGGGAAGGTCGTTATCTCGGCCGAAAAAGAAATCTGGATCGGCGCAGGCGGCTCGTATATCAAGATCACACCTGATCTGATCGAGAACGGAACGAGCGGCCAGATTCTCGAAAAATGCGCATCGTGGGACAAGCCGGGCGCATCGTCGATGCGCTTGCCTTCACCGCTTGCCAGTGTGCCGAAGGGCTGTTCGTGGAAGACCGCTGCGGCATCGGCCGATAGCGCGTCGAGCGTCGTGCTGGAGTGACGGGATGGAAACGATCGAACCTGTTGATGACTTGAACCGTGAGTTGATCGATTCGACTGTCCGTGCCTTGCGCGCTTATTTCGACCAGCAACGCATGTCGCGCTGTTGCCTTGTAGTCGACCCGAGTCAGCGTGCATTGCCTCAAAGCGACGAGGGTGCACCGTCGTTCCATGATCGGCCTGGCGCCGTCGTCGCAATTGGGCACGAAGCCTTCCCTGATGATCATCGTCCGTATTTGATCGAGCTGGATTTGTCGACCTCGGAAGGTGTGGCGTTGTTGGTTGAAAGCGTTCGGCTGGCCTTCGAAGATCGACAGCCGGATGCCGTCGCAAAGGGGCTCGGTCAACGGATTGGCGGCTGGTTGGCGAGCGACATGGCACCGGAGCAAATCGCCGGATACTGGTCGAATCACATACTGCAAATCGACGATCAGGGGCGCCGATGCGCATTGCGTTTCTACGACGCGCGTGCACTGAGCCTGATGTGGCCGATTCTGTCTGACGGGCAGAAGCGGACCTTGCTTGGCCCGGTCAATGCCTGGCATGCGTTGGATGCCACTGCAAAGTTATGCGTCTATTCGTCGGCAACGACATCGTGTACGGAACTGGATCTGACTGAAGGGCAGTGGCGTGATATCCATCGTCATGGCGTGATAAATCGAGCGCTTGCGTTGCATATGTTGGCTACGCAGCGGCAGCCTCGATCCAGCGAAGTCGAGACCGCGATTGCGAGCGCGACCCGTGCGGAGCAGCACGGACTGACCGATCGCGAGGACAAGATCGCTTTTATCGGGCATGCGCTGGCGTGGCATCCATATTTCGATCGTCATCCGGGCGTCGCACTGGCATTGCGCCAGCGCGCGCCGGATGAGTTCTATACATCCGCTGTCGGTGAATTGAGCGAGGACGAAATCGAAGCGATTCGCCGGGGAGCGTGGTACGACGAGTCGAAGGCAGTTTTGTCTTTCTAGTCTCAGCAGAATAAATCTAGTTCCCATATCGAGAGAGCGAATGGATACAGCAAACCAGTGCGCCAACTGCGAAAAGACGGGGCTGCCGATCCTGCCGGTTCGGTACACAGTCGTGCCGAATTCCGTGGCAGCAAAGTTGCCAGCCGGCGTTAGCGGGCATGGGGTGACTGACGTCAAACTGACTGAACATCGATACGCGCTGCGCACGTTGCGTGCAGGTTGGGTGTATCTGTTCTACGTAAAGGGTGCGCGAGGTAGTAACTACTGGGAAGCGTATAACGTTACGGAGGACGGGCGCTTGTGGAAGCAGTCGCTTCCGCTGCCGGCCCAGCCGACGACGCATCCTGCATGTGCAAAGAAATCTATCGCAGTACCGATGGACATCATTGCTATCGAGAGGCCCGATAAGTGCACTGACCGTGTGTATGTCGCATTTTCGCAGCACGCGTGGCATCGTGACACGTTCGAACTGTACAAGAAGGATGCAGCGCTTCGTCAGAAACGCATGCAATGGATCGAGCCGTCAAAGTGGATCTCGGCGGGCCAGGATGCACAAGGGCACGCTGTCGTTGCAACCCGACAAAGTATCGATGACGTCATCGAATACATGCCTGGCCTCGATCCCAAACTGTTGCAGCCGCCTGCGCAGACGCTGAGCGACGAAACCGGCAAATACAAGCCGGAAGTCATGCGTCAGGTGACGACCTGTTACCCGTTGCGTATTCGTCAGGCGTCTCCCGGGTCGGCCAGTGACGCGTTGATCCGGGTGATGAGCGATGTCGGCCAGCTCGACAAGGGCAAGCATCATCCACCGATGTTGTTGGCATTGTGGGACGGTATCGGGAACGTTCATGAATTGAACGGCTTCCGGAACGACGCTGGGAGCTGGTTACTGACGTACACGCGTGAGCGGGTGAAACAGATCGATGCGCTCGAGTCGATTACCTCTGCTGAAGGAGCGGTACGCAACGGTGCAGTCGAGTCGAAAAGCCGTTTGCGGTCGGCGTGGACGGCTGGTTGGGAGGCGATGAAGAATAATCCGTATGCGGCGGATGGAGTTCCCGATGCTCTGGTCGTATCTCCGGAACAGCAGGCGATGTCCGACAAGAAAATTGCTGCTGCCGGAGTGATCACGCCGGCTGAGGCAAAGCGGATAGGCGATGCCGCTTGGCCGAAGTATTACGGCAAACTCGATCCGAGCAAACTGAACGTGTTTCGACCGTGGTACGAGTCGGTGCAGAAGGCCTCGCATCAGTTACAGGCCAATCGGACGCCGGATGTCGGCGCGTGGCTGAAAGCGTCGACGTTCATGGCTGCGCTGCATGATTATCACGAAAACGATTTCGACGATGGACATGCCTTCGCCGCAGTCATCGATGCTGCGTTGTGGGGTTTGCCGTCGGAGGAGAAGGGCGCCAAGTTGGTCGAGGATCTGGTCAACAACATGGATCCCACGCAACCGTCGAGTCTGGTGTGGCGGGCCTATGCGTACAACCAGCAGGATCAGAAGGAGGAAATCAAGGCGCTGCTGGCGAAGGCAACCGAATACAAGACACAGCCGGCGAGTGCCGGCGATCAAGTCAGTCATTGGGCCGACTTCGTGTCTTCGTATCTCATCAAGAATCTGAAGGCCTTCCTGAAGTTCTGCGACAAGATGACGGATGTGCTAAAGCGCGGAGCAACGGCGGCGTCGGGTTCGGAATATGTCGTGAAAGGTCTTCGTGTCGATCAGCTCGCCGTGACGATAGGCAATGGCCTGTTCAAATGGAGTAAGAGTGCGGAGTTGGCCGATAGCGTCGGTATGTATCTGATTCGCGGCACGTTGATGCTACGAGGCGGGATTGCGCAGGCGGACACAACCAGGCTCATCAAGGCCGCAGTGCTGGCCGAGCCCGCAATGCGCCTGGCTTTGCAGATGGGCTATCGCGCGTTGCGGCAGCAGGGAGTACCCCCGCCTCAGGCGTATCTGCGTTCGCTGCAGGCCGTAGGAGCGGATAAGCGTGTCAAGAATTTGACGGACATGTGGGAGGAGGTCAGCAAGTCGCAAAAGGGGGCGTCGACGCAATTGAATGCGCGGTTGGCTAGTACGCTGGTGGTAATCGAGATGCTGAATTTCGGATGCTTGCTTGCCAAGGCAGATAAGAGCAGCGATGACTATGCGTTGCTGGTGGCGTCCGGGGTGTCGGTGGTAGGGGCCGTATTTACGGTTTCGGAGAAGGCGCTCAAGGCGTTCGGGAGTGACGCAGCGCAGACGCTGCGCAATCTGAAGGCGATTACGAGTTTCCTGGGAGGGGTTGCGGCGCTGATTCAGGCGGCTGTGGACGTCCGGAAGGCGAGAAAAACGGGAAATAGTGTCATTGCTTACCTTTATTACGCCAAAGCGGCATTAGGCTTTGGTACGGGCCTGTCATATCTTCTTACCGCTCTGACATCGTCAGCTCCGCTGCTTGCGCGCTTGGCCGGAAATGGGGGGCGCATTGTGATTCTGGCAAGGGGAGGTGCTGCGGGCATTGCCGGTGCGACCGCAAGATTGGCTTCGTTTACGACCCCGGAGGTTACAGAGGCTGGCGGGTGGTTTGCTCGACAGGGTGCGGCGAAGGCGGCGGGCACGACTGCAGTCGGCGTAGCCGCAGAAGGAATGGGTATAACGATCGGTGGATCAGAGGCATTGTTATTGCTTGGTCGGGGTATTTTGATTCTGACTGGCTGGGAGGTTGCCGTGGCAGTGGTCGCAATCCAATTCCTGATTTGGTATTTTTCGGACGATGAGTTGCAGACATGGCTTGAAAAGTGCTCGTTCGGACGGAAACCTGCGAATCCAGCTTGGGATGCGGGAAAGCAGAGCGATGAATTTGAAAAGGCATTGAAGGTAATGGGTCTTTCGACTGACTGAATGGATTAACGATGGCAGACACGGCACAATCCTCCCCCACGCAATTGCTGAGAGGGCATATCCGGAATCTTCGTAGCACGAGGCAGTCTCAGGAGTTTTTGTTTACAGAAGCGGATCGGACGGCGATGGGCGCAACGGCTGTTGCGGCTGGGCTGGCGGGTCTGGGTGGGGTGGCCATCGGGCTAGCTGCGTCTGCGGACGATACGGCCGAGGAGGCCGATCTGCTTGAATTTGAACTGGATGGGAAAAGCATTCGTGCTTGGGTATGGGTATCCGTGTTCAAAAATGGCGATGAAGTCGAGATTGTCGCCGAGCCATTTGGCGAGATATGGCATGCATTTGGCATCAAACGTGTCAGCGACCGAATCGTTGCGCTCCATCCGCATTGCAGTCGTGGCCGATATGCGCACTATAAGGCGACAGCGCGATGGTGGATTGGGCTGACTGGTATATTTTTGTTGTGCTTTAATATTTTCGCTGCAATTGTTTTGTATTTCAGTGGCGAAAGCGATTGGTTTGGTGTTTTGAATTTATTTTTGGGTGGTGGGGTGATCGTCGCGATGATTACTGGCGTCATTTCATTCCGTATAGGAAGAAGGATGATGAAATTCGTTCGCCTTGCCGAGGGAATTTTTTCGGGGTTTGGTTGGAAGGATGTCAAGAGTATCGATCTGCCCGCGATCACGAAAAATAGCAAGAAGCCTGGGGAGCCTGGTGCATTGGGTGTCTTGTATTTCCGTTACTAACGGGAGTTGTTGACAGAACGAGTGATGAGATACCGTGTTCGCATCATCCTGATGTCAAATCGAGTCTGATTTTCGAGGACGGTGAGTCTATGGCTGGTAACAGTGTTCCGATTGCTCGGCACGATCATCGAGCGACCTGTCGATGCCATCTGATCCATGAGTCGGGCCTGGGATTCGGTAAAGCAGAGCGACGAATTTGAGAAGGCATTGATGGTAATGGATCTTTCGGCTAACGGAACGGATTAATGACGGCAAGCACGGAAAAATTCTCTCCTACCCGTTTGTTGAGAGGGCATATCAAGAATCTTCGTAGCACGAGGCAGTTTCAGGAGTTCTTGTTTACAGATGCGGATCGAACGGCGATGGGCGCAACGGCTGTTGTGGCTGGGCTGGCGGGTCTGGGTGGGGTGGCCATCGGGCTAGCCGCGTCCGCGGATGATACGGCCGAGGAGGCCGATCTGCTTGAATTTGAACTGGATGGGAAAAGCATTCGTGCTTGGGTATGGGTATCCGTGTTCAAAGAGGGCGATGAAGTCGAGATTGTCGCGGAGCCATTTGGCGAGATATGGCGCGCATTCGGCATCAGGCGTGTCAGTGACCGAATCGTAGCGCTCCATCCGCATTGCAGTCGAGGCCGATATGCGCACTATAAGGCGACGGTGCGATGGTGGTTTTATATATATTCGGTATTAATGTTGGTCATGATTGCTTTGGGAGCGATCATGTCGATTTTTGAAGGCATTTATAATTGGCTGGGAATTTTTTATATGTATGCGGGCGGCGGGGGGGTAGCTGCGGCTATTTTTGGCGTGATCGCATTCAACATATCCAGAAAATTTATGGGATTTGTTCGTCTGGCCGAGGGGATTTTTGCCGGTTTCGGTTGGAAGAACGTGAAAAATATTGACTTGCCCGCGATCACGAAAAAGAGCAAGCAGTCTGGGGAGCCTGGTGCATTGGGTGTCTTGTATTTCCGTTACTAACCGTAGTTCGCTCACTCGAAGGTTGGGCCTTACTCATGATGAATCTCATCCGTGTCGGCGATGACACCGACCACGGCGGCAAGGTGATCACTGGTTCGTCGACGATGCGCTTCGACGGCCGTTTTGTTGCCCGCAAAGGCGACGAGGTATCGTGTCCTCAGCATCCCGACGTCAAGCCGAATCTGATTGTCGAGGGCGATGAATCAATGACCGACAACGGTGTTCCGATTGCGCGGCACGGTCATCGGGCGACCTGCGGCTGCCATCTGATTTCGAGCCTTACCTGATCCGCGCGGATTTCGGACGTGCCATGACGCCGGAATTTGGGCCGCAGGAAAGTCAGGTCAGCGGGATCGTGCCCGGCCTCGGTGCGCAGCGTCGAATCTCTCTGCCATTGTTGGCGGACGTCACGACGAGTTGAACGAAGCTTGTCGCCGGCGCGTTGAACGTGCTGAGGCTGGCAGCAGCGAATGCCTGTTCATCGACCGTCAACGTCACTTCCAGACCCCGCACGAAGCTCGGCATCGGTTCTCCCGACAACCAGAGCTGCTTGACGCGATGGCTCGGGTTCGTCAGTCCATCCAACCGATCCTGCTCGCAACCGGCTGGGAAGTGGCTGTGGTCTTGACGGTAATTACATTGATCGACAACCACTTCGCACCCGATGACCTTGAGAACTGGCCATCAAGTTCGCCGTTCGGAACCGCCCCAGACAAATGACGCACGCTGGAAAAGCAGCAGGCCGCTTTTGAGGCGGCGCTTGCTGCAACGGGAAATTAGAGATGGGAAATAAGCAGGCTACTGCCCCGGTGCTCCTGCGAGGAGTCATCACGGGACTGACGAAGCGTCGTGAGTCCTACGAGGCGATTTTCACGGAAGCGGACAAGCAAGCCATGGAGCGCACTGCGGTCGTCGCGGCGCTGGCTGGCTTGAATGATATTGCTCTCAACCTCAGTACATCCACAGAGTTCACGGAAACGACGGGGGATCTGGTGACCTTCAGGCTGAACGGTGAGGAAGTCCGCGCATGGATCTGGTTATCTGTTTTCGAAAATGGCGATGAAGTCGAGGTTGTCGCGGAGCGGGCGGGCGCTGGATGGATCGGCTACGCAATCAGGCGGTGTGGTGATGGCATTCTGTCCGTTCACCCTCATTGCGAGCGTGGAAGTAGGGCGCTGTTTAAATTTTTTCTGAAATTCTCGACGCTATTTTGGGGTGGTTGTGCGTTGGTGACGATGTTGTTTGTCACAGCAGTGGTAATGCGTGACAGTTCGTTTGATAAATGGGAATTGATGTTTGAGGTCTACCTGACGGGCGGATTGGCGCTGGAGGCGATTGCTTTGTTCGTGGCATTTGGAATTTGGCGGAGATTCAAAAGGCAAGTGCCTATGGCCAACAAGATATTTGAAACATTTGGCTGGAAAGATCCTCGCAATGTTAACTTGCCGAAAACTTCAAAGAGGCTGAGGCAGCCGGAAGATACGTGGCAGATGGGCAAGCTTATTTTCAGGTACAGCGAGTCCTGAGCTGCCGTCGATAAGCGGCGAACATGTTTTTCGCGGGGCAGCCAACGGGAGGCACGATGAGTAAAGCATTGGTATGCGATGGCGATTCGACCACGACCGGCGGGCGCGTCATCGCGACTGCGTCGAGTATGCACGACGGTGACAGACGTATTGCCTTGGATCATGAAATGGCAACCTGTACCCGATGCCCGGGCGAGTACCCGATCCAAGCTAGCGATACCGACATGCAAGAGGACGGTCGGTCCTGTGTGTCGGATGGCGATCTGGTGCTGTGCCCGTGTGGAACAAACCACGTTAAAGCAGGCAATGGATCAGGATGTTCGACCGTCTGAAGCAGAGACAGGCCTCATGTCGTTGGGGCATCAATTCCCCCCCGTAATGGTGGGTCGTGCCCCATCCCGTCAGGTCAGCGGGATCGTGCCCGGCCTCGGTGCGCACCGTCGAATTTCTCTGCCATTGTTGGCAGACGTCACGACGAGTTGAACGAAGCTTGTCGCCGGCGCGTACATGGCGAAAAAGTGGTCCATGACGACGATGAACGTGCTGAGGCTGGCAGTAGCGAATGCCTGTTCATCGACCGTCAGCGTGATTTCCAGGCCCCGCACGAAGCTCGGCATCGGTTCTCCCGACAACCAGAGCTGCTTGACGCGATGGCTCAGGTTCGTCAGCCCATCCAACAGGTTCGCGTGTCTCGCAGCATGATTCGAGAATTCGCGGAACAGGCGTTTCAGCTCCACGAGCCCCGCTCGGGTCAGTTCGATCGAGTGTGGGGCGAGCAGCGCGATAAACCGCCATGCCGCATTGCCATCGCGCGGCAAACGTTCGACCTCCGTCGGAGCGCTCAACATCACGATGCGTGACACTAGCGCGCCCTGCTCATTGACCAGATCGCCATCGTCGGCACCGAATCGCATCGTGCGAGGGAGGTCGCCATTCGAGCAGGTGACATCTACCACGATCTGCTCAATCCCGGTGTCGGCAGCGGGTCGTCCGTCCAGTCCGACCAAATCGAGTGCGGCCTCCTTCCTGTCCGATGGAGCAGCCGCGTTGCGTTGTTTGGGTACCCAGTAGGGACCGGCCGGTCTGGTAGCGCTGCCGTGCATGAGCGACGTGAACGGATGAATGACGTTCGCCCGGGATGCGTTTGTCGTGGCGCGGACTGCGTCGACCGAGCAGATTTCGACGTCGGTGGCATCGGTATTCTGGGACCGGACGGGGTACGTGCCGCTGATCGGGTCTCGCTTGAGCGACAGTGACGTGAGTTGGAACAGGTTGACGATTGGCGTGCAAAAGAGCCTGAGATGGCCGGCCGACAGATTTTTCAACCTCTGGGCAGCCGGCGAATCCGGGTGAATACTGGAAATGGCGAGGTGGAGTGTCAGACGTTGCGCGGAGCCTGCCGCACGCGCGAGCGACGCGAGGTCGACGTCGACAAAATCGAATTTCTTCGGATACGCAAAGTATTCGCTCAGCAACCTCAACGCTGCAGGGCCGTCATCTTCGTCAATCAGCCTCTCGGAATCACCGTAACCAACTGCGGCAAGGGGTGGCGCGTTCAATGCTTCCCAGCGATGTTCCGTGTCCTCGACGAAGGCTGCGGCCGTGTATATCGTCATCGCATCCATGGTGGCGCCGACGATTTCGCTGGCGCCACTGATGTGGATGCGCAACGGGTGGGGCATGGCGTCGATGCGGAAGTCCGGCCGGGCAACTTCGAAGGTGATGGAGAGCAGGCCGGCCGTGTTCGGGGGCAGCGCCACATTGGACGGGGCGGCCGACGCCGACGTGTAGCGCGCATCCGAAATACGTACGGGTGCCAGCGTGACGTCATAGACGGTTCGGAAACGGCAGTCTTCGGTCTTGCCGACCAGCTCGGTTGCGCGGGGAGCGATGGACGGCTCGGTGATCTTGTCGAACATGTCCGAGACATCGAACTGGGCGACCGCGCATGCCGGAAACGCGCGTAGATACCGGGGGTAAAGCATGCCGAGGAGGGCGTCGGCAAACTCCGGATAGCTGTCATCGAGCCGACTGTCTATATCCGCCGCGAGGAGCGCGAACGACTGCAGCATTCGCTCGAGATGGGGATCTTCGGAACGGTCGCCGCTGATCCCGAGCCGAATGGCAATCTTGGGATAGCGTGATGCGAAGGCGGCAACCGATCGGCGTAGTAGTGCAAGTTCTCGTTCGTAATGCGGAAGCAGGTAATCCATCGCGTAAAGTGAGGAGCCGGCACGACGACAAAACTGTCTGTTCGCCGTTTGGCGGTTGCGCTGAATGGTGTCAGGCATACTAAGGTCGGCTGTCGCTATGATAACCGCTTAATCGACGACGCTCGTTGAAGTGTTCTCGACCGACTGGCAGGGCCGCGATGCCGCGATTGAGTGAAGTTCCCGAGCCGTCCACCGACCAAGCCTGATTCCAATAGACTTTCCGCAGCGAACGGCTGCCTGCACCGATGCGTCAGATACCTTTTCTTGCCTTTGCGCTCTCGGCCCTCGTGCCGGGTCTACTGTGGTCGTATTTCACCGGCGATCACGGGTCACTGAAATATTCCATTCCAATCGCCTATTTCGGCACGGCAGTGTTTGCCATTCCACAATATCTGCTGGTAGTGAAATACTGGCGCGTTTCCGTGATCGCATCGTGTCTGTGTGGCGGGATTACTGGATTGTTGACGTGGATAGCCACCTTTTTGATTTATACGTCGATCTGGGATGACGATCTTTTCAAAGCCGGTTTGTCGGCCGCTTTGGGGTTCCTGGCATTCTTATGCCTGGGCGCGGCGGCGGGATTCGTGTTCTGGCTCATGCATCGTTGGCAACGAGCCAAAGGCTGAGCCGTGCGTGCGAAGCCATGTCGCGCACCTTCGTCGCGGCGGCTTCCGTTACCGGTCGCCTGGCGAGCGCCCGTGTCGCGTGCGGCGCCTGTCGCGGGGCGCACTTGTCGGTCGAGGTGGGCGGCCACCCGCTTCGAGCGTTGGCAATCGTTTGCCCCCGGCCACCCGGACATCGGCTTTACCCTGATACGCACGCGTCGAACGCCCGCCGGCTCCCCGCGCCAGCCTTCCGCGCCGATGCTGCAGTGCAATTGATCAGTATCTCGTAACAATAGCCCCGTCGCGACGCCCCGAAGTGCTCACTTTCGATACCAATCCTAACGATGTTTTGGGGCTCGCTAGTTTCGATATCGTCCGATAATTAGCTTTTATTTTCGTCTAAAATCGCGCTTCTTCTTACTTTGGGATGGAAGGCGTTTTGAAAAAACTGACGAAAAATCTCTCGCGCACGGCCATCGCCGCATGCGTTGCTTATGCCGGGCTCATGCCCTTATCCCGGCCCGCCGAGGCTCAGGTCGAACCTCTGAAGAATCCCGTCTACGGCGTGACCCTCGACGACCTGACCAAGCTGGACGCGATCGTCGCGTCGCTGCAGAACCTGCCGTACAAGCCCACCGTGCGTGTCGTGTTCGATCCGGGTACGTCTGCCGCCGACTACTACGCACCGCTGCTGCGCCTGCACGCAGTCGCGTACGTGATGGGCGAAGTCTACGATTCTTACTATTTCCCGACAGATCTCGCCACGTACAAGGCACGGACGCAGGAACTGGTGTCGCAGTTGAAGAACACCGTCGACGTCTGGGAGATCGCGAACGAAATCAACGGCGAATGGCTGCGGACTGACCCGAGCGGCACGAACTCCGTGGTCAACTCGGAAGAGCAGCAGATCGGTCAGATGGTTGCCGCGGCCAACCAGATCGTCAAATCGAACGGCGGCAAGACGGCCATCACGCTGTACTACAACGACGACAGCAAGGGCAACAACTGCTGGGAGAAGCCGCAGGATTACTGGAAGACGTGGCCGACCACCTTCCTGTCGTCGACGGTCCGCCAGCAGGCCGACTATGCGCTGTTCAGCTACTACCCGTACCAGGATTGCCCGGGGCTGAGTCCGACGTGGAAGAACGATTTTGCGGCGCTGGAAGGCATCTTCCCGAACGCGAAGGTCGGCTTCGGCGAAATCGGCACCTCGGACACCGCCGCGCCGGCATCGGTGCAGCAGAACCTGATCAAGACGTACTACCCGATGGTCGACAGCATGACCGATCCGCGTTTCATCGGCGGATTCTTCTGGTGGAACTACGTCGAGCAAATGCTCCCGTATTCGACGAGCTCGTACTTCCAGCTGTTGCGTCAAACGATCCTTCCGCTCAAGTCGCCCAACTAAGCGAAAAGCGCCGTTCAAGATCAAGCGTCAGCGTCGATGGCTAGAACCACAATGTCGCGCGTACCACGAGACCACGTGCGCGTGCCGCTGACGTCAACCCGAACCGGTATTGCACCGTGACATCCAGGTAGCTTGCCGGCGCGCTATACCGGCCTTCGCGAAACCAGTACCGCAACTGGATGCCCGGCCCGGCGCCGATCGCCGTCTTGTCCGGCTGTCGATTGTCGTGATCGCCGGCCACCGCGGCGTGCGGGTAGATGGTCAGCCGATCGCTGATCATCGGCAAGCGCCAGGTGTGCCCGTAACGCAACTCCGAATAAATGATGTACCGACCCGCGCTGATGAAGTACGCGCCCTCGACATACGCCTGCCAGCTGCGCCAGCTCGGTTCGGTCACCCTCAGGTCGGTCCCGGCTTCCGACGAATAACCCAGACGCATCAACCAGTCGGTCGTCGACAGGGCGCCGACGTGGAACAGCCGCTCGGCGGTCAGCACGACGTTCTGGTCGGGCAGCGGCTTGTAGCGTGCGCCCACCGAACCCTGCACGGTCGGCATGCCGGTCACGTTGCCTGTCCCGTCGTAGGCCGTGCCGTATCCGCGCACGAAGAACTGGAAGATGCGGCCGTTCTGATAGCCGATCTTCGGCGGCTGCCAATACACTTCGATACCCGGCTGCAACACGCTGATGGTGCCTTGCGGGCCGAACGCGGCCGACTGGTACGGCGCGCTCAGCACGAACCCCCAGGTGCGCTGAAGCTGCTCGACTTCCCGCCGATAGCCGAACTTGTGCTGCGCGTCGAACGTGTGTTCGTTTTCGTCGGCGTCGAGGCTGTGCTCGAACAGGTCGATGGACTCCTGGTTCAGCCCGATCCGCTTGGCGGCGTAGCCCGCGTCCGCGTAGTTCATTGCGTTGCCGGCGCCGCCGGAAAATCCTTCCTGGAATGCATCGAGCGCCTCGCGGTCCTTGTGGTCGCGCAGCAGGTCGTAGGCGTCCTGCAGCTTCTGTTGCGCGGTATTGTCCACTGGCGCCTGAGCGGCCTGATCGTCTTGCCGCGCCTGCGCCGCGATCGACGCGGCCATGTTGCGCTCGCCATCGGACGTCGCATCGCTGGTTGCCAGGTCCGCCATGCGGATCGCGGTGTCGCGGTCGCCTGCCTGCAGGCTCATCTGTGCGATACGCAACTGCACCACGGCCGATTTCTCATCGGCCAGCGGCGTCAGTGCAATGCCGGCTTCATGCGGACGCTTCGCCGCGAGCGCGCTGTCCGCCCAGGCGAGGCGCAGGTTGCGCTGCTGCTCCTTGCTCCATTTCCCGGTCGCGACGGCGGCGGCGAAATCGCTGCAGGCAACGTCGTAGCGCATCTGCCGCTGCGCCAGGTAGCCATGCTGTGCGCGTACCGCTGCACTCTTCGGAAAACGAACGATCAGCGATTCGGTCATCGCGTCCGCTTGGTCGACTTTTCCTTCCCGTCTGTAGACATCGACGAGCAGCAGCCCGAGCTGTTCGCTTCCAGGTTGAATCTTGATGGCACGCGACGCATACACTTCCGCGAGGGGCAGGTCGCCGGCATTGATCGCCTTGTAGGCGCTGTCGGCGAGCCGGTAGGCTTTGGGCGTCAAGTGCTGGGCGGCGGATGCCGGCGCCTGCCAGGCCAGCGACACGGCGATCGCCAGTGCGCTCAACCGTGCGCAGCGCTTGAGGCTGGCCGCGAGCGGGAATCTCGAATGCTTCATGCCTGTTCTCCCGACGGTTTTTTCGCGGGAGCGTCCTGCTGCGCCGACGGATCGCCGTCGCGTGCGCGTACGAGTTCGACGAAGCGCGAGTGCCGGGCGAGTTCGGCGGTAATCTCCAGATCGCAGGCAATGAAATAGGCCACCTTCGCCCGGGCGCCGCGCCGCACGACATCCTGTTCGTCCGGCGTGAGCGGCCGTCCGACCGCGATGTTCAACGTGCCGTCGTCCGCCGTTGAAAACGGGACGGCGCGATACGCGTACTGCAGCTCGAATGCCAGCGAATCCGCGAAGTGGCCCACCGCGACGTTACCCAGGCACACCCGAGGCAGTTCGGCTTGCTCGGCGATTGCATCCGCCAGAGATTCGGTCGAGAGCGCGCTACCTTCGATCAACAACTCACCCAGCCGCTTGCCGCAGGTCAGCTGTTTCTCCAGGCTCGCCTGCAATTGCTCCAGCGTGACCACCCCCCAACCGACGAGGATCTCGCCGATCTTGAGGCGCACTTTGCCGAGTTCCTTGTTCGACAGGTAGGTATGACTGGTCTTGTCCCACGCGATGGGCTTGCCGCTCGCGAGATGGCCGAGATAGATGCGCCACGCGCGGCAGACCGCGTAGAAATTGATCAGGTTGTTGACGAACATCCGCGGAATCGACAGCAGCCCCTGGACCGGGCCGTTCAGCTTGCTGACGAAGTGGTAGCGTTGCCCCGCACGCGCAAACAGCATGGCGGTGTTCACCCACAGCAGCGGCGCGACCCACGGGCTCGCCGCGAGGGCGGTGGCGCCGACAGGGATGGCATGGCCGGCTTTCTGAAGGGCGGCCAGCAACAGGAAGTTGAGCAGCACGCCATAGGCAATCACCGAAAACAGTGACGTCACGATGCCTTTGCGATCGTGGAAGAACATGTAGCGGGTGAGCAGGTTGCCTTTCCAGCCGAGTTGCTCCCAGCCCTGAAAGGCGATGCCGAGAATCCAGCGGGCGCGCTGACGGTAGGCGGTGCGAAATGTCTTGGGAAAATACTCGCGTGTGGCCAGCAGGTTTCGATTGACGACGCTGCTGCTACCACTGGCACGCTTGGCCCCGGAGTCGCGCGCGATATCCGAAAGCGGAAAGCGGGCGAAGGTTTCCTTCATGCCGAGGTCCCTCAGCCGAAAGCTGAAGTCGTAGTCCTCGGTCAGCGAACTGGTGTTGAACGGGCAGCCGTTGCGTTCCTTCATCGCCGCTTCGATCGAGCGCCTGCTGTAGCACGACGCCACGCCCGCGCCCGGGACGATGCCGGTCAGGCGGGCCCGCACCGGCACGTCCTTCTGGTGCGTTTCGCTGAAGTCGTCGAGGTAGCAGCCGGCGACGAACTCGTTCCACTTGCGCGGCAAGGACAGCACGGGAAGCTGGACCAGGTCGCTCTCCGCTACCGCGTGGTTGAGGTACTTGAGTTCGACCGGATGAATGACATCCTCGCAGTCGTGCATCACGACGCCCGCGAACTGGATGTGATGAACCGCTTCGTAGCGCAGGATGGCTTCGACGATCCAGTTCAGGCAGTCCGCCTTGCAGGTCGGCCCGTCGTTCATGACCGTCGCGCGCGTGACCCTGCCCGGATACCGGCGGACCATTCGTTCGACCTCGGCGGTGGTTTCGGCATCGTTATGATAGGTGCCGACGAATATCACGTAGCGCTCGTATTCGAGGGTCGCCAACGTGTTTTCGATCATCTTGGCGATCACGTCATATTCTTTCCAGGCCGGCACCATCAGCGCCAGATGCCGTTCTTCCAGCGCGCGCAGCATGCCGATATCGATCGTTTGCGATTTTTCGCGGCGCAGGATTCGACCGATTTCAAATGACCAGTAACAGGCATCCAGCGTGAGGTCATCCAGTGTGCTGACCAGGATGACGATTGCGGTCACAATGGTGACAAGGTTCAGTGCATATAAATACGCACTCCAAATCATGTTATCCATCATTTTTTCCGCGCTGTTATCTTGTATTGAATTATTTCCCCTCGTACCGACGCAAGACGAAACGTTCCTCGTCTTCGTCGCCCCCGTCACGTCCACTCCGTGGTGTGTGCCACGCGAATGCCTGCCGCTCGAAAAGGCGCTGCGCCGGGCGCGACCTTCCTCGATGCAGCGTGTTCAGTGGATGACTTTTCGACAACCCGGTCCCTGCTTGCCTGCTTCCGTCCCAGCGTGCTTCAACACGCTTGCCGCCACGCCCCACCCGGCGCACGCGCAGTGCTCCCCGCGCACCGACTTCGCAACCCACTGCTCATGAAGCAAGTCGTGCGCCATCGCTGCGTGACCCTTGAGCCTGAGGGCGTCACGGGGCGTCGCACAGGATCGGCCCATCGAATCCGAGCCAAATGTTTCAGTGCTGAAACACGCGGTAGATCGACCGGATGACACATCGTTTTCAGACCCTCTGCCGGGCGCCGGCGGCCACCCTCGGGAAGTCGTCGCGCGATTCCAGCCGCGACCGGCCGGATGGATCGGCGTCGAACCGGAAATCAGGCGCCTCGGTCGTCATTGCGCATGCATGTCGTCCGCGCAATGACCGCGTTGCATCTTTGCGAAGCGCGGTGATCAACTGGTTTTCCCTGAATCGTACGAACAGGCTTGGCGCGTTTGTCCGATTAAATTCGTGACACCGCCGCGTTGCACGCCTGAAACGTTTATCGAGGCAATTTTTGAGCTGAATTGATGCGTCAATTTCGGCACCTTGGCGCTATGCCCATTTGCGACGGATGGTACGGTTCTAGCTTGAAAGTCAAACCATCTCCTGCCGGATTTATTCGTCTGGTTTCAATCTCGCAGCAGAAATTCACGACATAACGCCCCGAATCCGGATGGCGCTTCGCCGTGCTCGTTTCGTTAACGAGATGAACTTATTTTGCATATCAAAGGATGAAAATCATGCCTTCGCATCGCAAGCAATCTTTTCGAAACGGGTTGAACACCGCCGGATCGCTCGTCGCATTGATCGCCACGCTTGTCTTCGCCGTCGGCGTTCAGGATGCGAGTGCGCAGCAGAACGGCAATTCTTCTGTCCAGAAGACGGTGAAACCGCCTCCGCTGCCGACCGGCTCGGCTCAGGTCAAAGTGAAAGCAGGGATGTCCGACGAGGATTGGGACAAGGCATACAAGGAAACGGGCCGCCCGAAGTTCAGCAAGAATTCCGTCAAGAAATCCAATGGCAATGTGGAACGTGACTAGGGAGAAACGGCCATGAAAAAGATCTTGCTCGTCATCGCCCTGCTTGCCGGACTCGCGCAAATGACATTGCCGGGCACCGCGCATGCGCAGGCCACCACCGCCCATACGCTCGTGCTGTACGACAATCCGGCCAACGATCCGTATTCGAAGCTGGGCCTGATGTACAGCATCATGCTGAGGAACCTGCTGGGTCACTTCAATACGACGGTCGACCTGGTGCCGATCCAGAACTACACGTCCGGCATGATCGGAAGCCACGACGCGACGTTCTATATCGGCGACTACTACAACAACCCGATTCCGACGGCGTTCCTGAGCGACGTGATGACCGCCCAGAAGACGGTGGTCTGGTTCAAGTACAACCTGTGGGAACTGGCATGGAACACGGCCTACACGTTCAACCAGACCTACGGGTTCAGCTTCCAGGGCCTTGCCGGGATGAACGCGACGCCGTCGGCGAGCAATCCGAATCCCGGCTTCTACGACACGGTCACGTACAAGAACCTGTCGATGGTCAAGTACTACGCCTATGACGCTTCGACCGGCGTCATCAGTGCGGATCCGGACGTCGGCCTGACCCAGATCGTCGATGCCACCAAGGCGCAGGCGCTCGTCACCATCAAGAACAGCCAGAGCGGTGCAACCACGCCCTACGTCATGCGCTCGGGCAATCTCTGGTACTTCGCGGACATGCCGTTTTCCTACATCGGCCCGACGGATCGCTACCTGGTGATTTGCGACATCCTGCACGACATTCTGAAGACCAATGCACCGGTGAATCATCGTGCGCTCGTCCGCCTGGAGGATCTCGACGCGTACACGACGACGAGCTCGATGCAGCAGCTGTCGAATTACCTGTACTCGAAGCGGATTCCGTTCACGATGGCCACCATCCCGTTGTATACGGACCCGAACGGTTATTACAACGGCGGCGTGCCGGAGACGATCCATCTGGCGCAGGCAACCGGCCTCAAGAGCGCGCTGAACTATGCACTCGCGCGTGGCGGCTCGATCGTGATGCACGGATATACGCACCAGTACGATTCGACGCCGAATCTGCAGAACGCCGTGAGCGGCAGCGATTACGAGTTCTGGTTCGCCGTGCAGAACCGACCGGTCGATGAGGACTCCGTGCAATGGGCGGAAGGCAGGATGACCGATGGTCTGCTCGAGTTCACGACCAACGGCTACAAGGTCGTCGGCTGGGCTGCGCCGCAGTACCAGATGTCGCCCGCGGCATCGTCGGCGACCGCCCTCACGTTCCCGACCACGTTCCAGCGGGCCGTGTACTACACGTCGACCAATCCGCAAATCGGAACGGGGGCGGCCAACCAGGACTTTTCCGCCGGGCAGTTTTTCCCGTACATCATCAACACCGATTACTACGGGCAACGGATCATTCCGGAGAACCTGGGCAGCGTGCAGTACAACATCTGCAATATCGACCCGTTCTCGTGCATCACGTACACGTGGCAGCAAATCGTGACCAATGCCCAGTATGGTCTGGCGGTGCGGGACGGTTTCGCATCGTTCTTCTTCCATCCGTACTGGCTTGAACCCGATCTCGGATTGCCGGCGTATCGGGACTTCCAGAGTCTGGTCACCGGCATCACGAATCTCGGCTACAAGTGGGTGGACGGCACGACGGCCAAGTGAGGGCGCCGTAGCGGCAACCCCGTGCGACCCGCATCAACAACGCGGGTCGCACGTTTGCGTTTGATCGGCTACGATGACGCGCAGGCATGCTTCCCGGGGAGCCAGCGATGACCACGTACGCGATCCCGGTCTTGCGCAGGATTCGTCTGTGCATGGGCCGGTTTCGGCTCGCAGCACGACCGGGCCTGCTCGCCGCCGCGCCGCGTTCGCCCCGGGCGGCGACGCTTGCGGCCATCGGCGCATCGCTCGTCGTGGCCGCCTGCAGCTGGACCGCGCACGACGTGCACGCGGACGGCATCGTCTGGCAGGTGGACAACTCGACGACGAACCCGGTCGGCAACTGGCAGATGCTCGGCATCAGCGATCTGCTGATTCAATGGACCGTCGTCGACGATGCCGCGTACATCGCCAACACCCGCATCCCGCCTGCTGCGCACCTTCCCGACTGGGAACGTATCGGTCGTGAGCCGTGGGCCCGAAACGTCATCCTGGGCCTGGCCGGCTACCAGGACGAAAAGCGTGCGCGCACCCATCTATCGACGCTCGCCGACCAGTCCCTGGAAGTGGCGCACGCATCCGTCCCGCTGCATGTCACCGGCTACTACTTCCCGGTCGAAATCGATCCGACCTGGCAGGATGCCCCCAAGCTCGCCGCGGTCCTGCAACGGCTGCCACGTCCGCTCTGGGTGAGCGTGTACGACCAGACCAATATCGGCGGAAAGGCACTCGCGGACTGGCTCGCAACGTGGCTGCCTGCGGACGTCGGCGTGTTCTTCCAGGATGGTTGCGGCGTCTATGCCCGCGAGCCGTATGTCGCACGCAGCTACCTCGACGAGCTGGTTGCAAAGCTGGGCAAACGGCGCGTGCGGGTCATCGCCGAGGCGTTCCGGCCCGCCGAGCGCGGCGGGTTCCGTTCGGCCAGCGCCGACGAGTTGAGCAAGCAACTGCTGGCGTATCGCGGCTATTCGGTCTATCTGTTCGATGGTCCGCACTATGTGTCGGACGACCTCACGCGCGCGCTCTCGACGTGGAAGCCCGGGCCGCCGCCGGTCGCGCCTGCGGGGCCGGCGCACTGATTTGGCGCGATCCCGGCAAGCGGGGCGGGCGGGGCGAACGCTTCGCGAAACAATCGGACGGATTGGCTTTCTGCCGGCAACGCGTGCCCGGAATCCGGTGTCGAGACGCCGGGAACCAGCGCGTTTCGCATCCCCCGCCCAAGCCCCATTTGATGACCAAACCGCAAGACCTAGTGCATAGATATCGTTTGCCGCGGCCTTAATGACTATCGACAATCGTGGCTCGATTTCACCGCCGTGGCGCCAGCAGCGCCGCGGTGGCCGGCATCGGGCGGCTATCCCGGCCGTCCGCGCCATCCAGCTCACGACGACATGTACGCGTTCACTCCCTCATTCCAGAATCCCGCCGGTTCGCCGATCCGCGAACTGTTCAAGTACCTGTCCGAACCGGGCATGATTTCCTTCGCGGGCGGCTATCCGGCCAGCGACCTGTTCGACGTCGACGGCCTGAACGCGGCCGCCGAGCGCGCGTACGCGCAGCCCGTGCGCTGCCTGCAATATGGCCCGACCGACGGCCTCGCCGACCTGAAGCAGCAGCTGATCGCGCTGATGGCGCGCCGCAGGGTGGCGTGCACGTCGGCCGAACTGCTCGTCACGACCGGTTCGCAGCAGGGCCTCGACCTGCTGCTGCGCGTGATGGTGTCGCCCGGCGACGTGGTTTTGACCGAGCAGCCGGCCTATCCGGCGACGCTGCAGGCGATGCGTCTGCAGCAGGCGCGCATCGTGACGATTCCGGTCGACGGCGACGGTCTCGACGTCGACCGTCTCGGCGAGCAGCTTGCGTCCGGCGCGATCGCGCAGCCGAAGCTGCTCTACACGGTGCCGACCTTCGCGAACCCGACGGGTGCGACGCTCACGCGCGAGCGCCGGCTGAAGCTGCTGCGTCTCGCGGTGCAATACCGTTTCCTGATCGTCGAGGACGATCCGTACGGCGACCTGCGTTTCGCGGGCGAGGCCGTGCCGTCGATGCTGGCGCTCGCCGATGAAGTGGACGGCGCGCGCGACTGGCTCGTGCATTTCGCGAGCCTGTCGAAGATCGTCGCGCCGGGGCTGCGCGTGGGCTGGACGATCGCGCCGGCCGAGATCGCGCGGCGCTGCGTGATCGCGAAGCAGACGGTCGATCTGTGCAGCACGCCGTGGACGCAGGCGGCCGCCGCCGAATATCTGGCCGACGGCGCGCTCGAGCGCCATCTGCCGCGCATCACGGCTGCCTACCAGCGCAAATGCGAGGCGATGTGCGACGCACTGCGCGACGGCCTTGGCGATGCGATCGAATTCCATCGTCCCGAAGGCGGGATGTTCGTGTGGGCGCGGATCGGCGCGGTGTCGTCGGACGTGCTGCTGCAACAGGCGATCGCGAACAAGATCGTGTTCGTGCCGGGCAAGGCATTCTTCGCGGACAACGTCGACGCGTCCTCGCTGCGGCTGTCATTTGCCGCACCGGACGTCGACGCGATCCGGGAAGGCGTTGCGCGCCTCGTGCGCGCGTATGGTGCGGCGCTGGCCGCTTGAGGAGACATCCACATGAAACTCACCGTCAACGATACCGTATCGATGGGCGCAGCACCGGGCGCGGGCGATCACCGGCCGGTTGCGCACCGTTCGTCGCAGATCAGCGCGGGGCCGCAGTATGTGGCCGACGTGCTCGGCCGCTTCGGCGCGGAGCCGGCAGCCGACCTCGGCGAAGCGGCATCGGTCGTACTCGGCTACAACTGAGCCGCACGGCGACGGCCGGCGCGCCATGCGCGTGCCATCGCCGCCGCAAACGGTTAAGCTTGCGCGATCGCCACCCGCACGATCGCCGCTTCGTCATGCCCGAATCAACGTCCGAATCGCTCGCGGAAACCTACGAGCGCCTGTGGTCCTGCCTCGAATCCGGCGTGAGCGCGCAGCGCTCGCCGTTCACGATGCTGCAGGCCGCGACGCTCGGCATCGACGGCGCGCCGAAGGTACGCACGATCGTCTTGCGCCAGGTGAGCCGCGCCGATCGCGTGCTGTCGTTTCATACCGATGCGCGTTCGGAGAAGGTCGCGGAGCTGCGCCGCGATCCGCGCATCGCGCTCGTCGCCAACGATCTCGATGCGCTCGTGCAGATTCGCGTGGAGGGGGTTGCATCGATCTGCGACGACGACGCGCAACGGCGCGCGATCTGGCAATCGAGCCGCCCGCATACGCTGCTGCTGTATCGCGCGCCGTTGCCGCCGGGTACGCCGGTCGAGTCGCCTGAGGCGGCGCATGTCCCGGCGAGCCAACGTCCCGAGCCAGCCGGCGACGGCTATGAAAACTTCTGCCTGCTTCACGTGACCGCGACGCGCATCGACTGGCTCGAACTCGCGCGTAGCGGCCATCGCCGCGCGGTATTCGATCTGCACGCAGGCGGCTACGAAGGCCGCTGGATCGCGCCCTGACCCTGCTGTTCGTCGGACACCGCCTGCGCGATCATCCACGCGCGCATCACGGCGATCGCATCGTCGTCGCGCCGCTCGGCCGGATACACGAGATAGAACCCCACCGACAGCGGAAACGCAAAATCGAACGGCTTGCACAGCCTGCCCGCGGCAATGTCGCGCTCGACGAGCGGATCGGTCGCGAGCGCGATGCCCTGGCCGGCGACGGCCGCATCGATCGCGAGCGACGTCTGGTTGAAGCGCAGCCCCTTGTGCGGATCGATGGCGACGGGTTCCGGCATCGCGGCGAGGAACTCGGGCCACAGGTCGTGCGCGTCGTGCAGCAGCACCTGGCCCGCGAGCGCGCTCGATGACGCGGGCGCGGCCAGCAGCGTGGGGCTGCACACCGCGCACACGTCGAGCGGGAACAGCGCATGCGTGGCGAGATGCTTGCCGAACGGTGGCTTGCCGTAGCGAATCGCGAGATCGACGCCGTCGTGGCGGAACGTCGCGAGCTGCGGGTCGGCGATCACGCGCACGTCGTAGTCGGGATGTGCGTCGGTGAATCGTGCGAGCCGGGGGATCAGCCATTTCGACGCGAACGACGGCGTCGTGCTGATCGTCAGCGCGGCGCGCCGCTTCACGAGCTTGTCGGTGGCGTCGGCGATCGCGTGCAGCGCGCGCTGCACGTCGGAGAAATACGCGGCGCCGTCGTGCGTCAGCGCGAGGCCGCGCGGCAGGCGTTCGAACAGCTTCAGGCCGAGCACGTCCTCGAGGTGGCGCACCTGCTGCGCGACGGCGCCCTGCGTGACGCCGATCTCGTCGGCCGCGGCGCGGAAATTGAGGTGCCGCGCGGAGACTTCGAACGCGCGAAGCGCATTCAGCGGCGGCAGGCGGGAGGGGCGAGGCGGCATCGTCAGGCTGTAGAAAAACTATCGGCTGGAGGCAGAAATACTGGTTCGACAGTCGGTATCGATGCGCCTACATTACCACCATGGCGCGCCGAACGGCGGCTGCGCGGCGGCAGGACTCGAACGAGGAGCAGATCGTGACTGTAGAAAAAGTGGCGTTGATCACGGCGGCGGGCAAGGGCATGGGCGCGGCGATCGCGCGCGAACTGGCGGCGACGGGCTATCGCGTCGCGCTGATGTCGCCGTCGGGCAGCGCGGTGGCGCTCGGCGAGGAGCTGGGCGGGTTCGGCATCCAGGGCTCGGTGACGGAAGAAGCCGACATCGACCGGCTCGTGCAGGAAACGGTCGCGCGCTACGGCCGCATCGATGCGGTCGTGAACAACACCGGGCACCCGCCGAAGGGCGAGCTGCTGGCGATCACCGACGACAACTGGCACGCGGGGCTCGACCTGATCCTGCTGAACGTGGTGCGCGTGATGCGCCGCGTGACGCCGATCTTCCAGAAGCAGGGCGGCGGTGCGGTGGTCAACATCTCGAGCTTCGCGGCCGACGCGCCCGAGCAGCCGATGCCCGTATCGTCGGCACTGCGCGCGGCGCTGAGCGCGTGGACGCGTCTTTACGCGGAACGCTATGCGGCCGAGAACATCCGGATGAACGCGGTGCTGCCGGGCTTCATCGACAGCTGGCCGGAAACGCCGGAGATCGTCGCGCGCATTCCGGCCGGCCGCTTCGGCAAGACCGGCGAGATCGCGAAGACGGTCGCGTTCCTGCTGTCCGACGGAGCGGGTTACATCACCGGGCAGAACATTCGCGTCGACGGCGCGATCGTCAAGGCGCTCTGAGCGTCACATGGGCGAGCGGCCGCGCGGGCCGCTCGCCGCGTGACTCACTGCCTGACGGCGCACGAAGCTCCGCCTCCAGTCATCGCTGAAGCGTCCCGGGCGAGAGATCGGGAAGCGGTAAGTCCCGTGTTTCCATGCGTCGGTTTGGGTGTGAGACGAGTGGGCGGCGTAGCGACGAACGGTCAGAAATCCAGCAGCAAATTTCCGGGATCGCGATCGACGAGCGGCGCGTGGCCGGCGATCAGTGCCGCGCGTTGCCCCGGACGCACGAGCTTCTGGAGCTGACGCACGACCATCACGCCGTCGATCGGGCTGACGACCGGAACGCGCGCATTGATCTCGGGGCTGTCGAGGCGCACGATCTCGGCAAACATCTCGCCCGCGGCAATCCGCTCCCCGGGCGCGCGCCGATACACGATCACGCCGGCGCAAGGGCAGCGGACATGGGCCGCGCCTTCCAGCGGAAACGCTTCGGGTGACATGATGCGGGCGCAATCGTCGAACGCGTCGGGCAAAGACAGGACCCCTTCGGATTCGGCGAAGCGCAGCAACCTTCCGGCATCGGTCGACGCGAGCGCGTCGCTGACGTCCGACTGCCCGCGCAATTCGATCGTCGCGGAAAAGCCGCTGGCCTCGCCATCGAACAGGCCGGCCCGCTGCAGTTCGCCCCATGCGCTCGAATGACTCTGATCGAACGCACCGCCTCCGGCTCGCGCCGGTTCCAGCAGCACGACCGGGGCGTCGATCCATCGCGCCACCTTGATCGCGCGTTCGCGCTGGAGCGTCGACGCGTAGACGTGGGCGATGGCATCGGTGTCGCAATGAAGGTCGATGACGATGTCGTGCTCGATCGCCAGCCGGGTCAATTCAAGCTTCATCGCGGCAGCGGGGCTCATTGCATTGCCGCCGTCCAGCAGGCCGCGAAAGAAGCGCTTCCACTCGGAACGCGTGAGGCTCGCGGCGTCGTCTTCGCGCAAACGCTGTTCGACGGCTCGCCCGAGTGCCGGGAAGTTCCTGTTGAAGTTCTCGCCGTTCTCGAAATCGAATCGCCCGACGACAGGGCCGAAGAGCCGCTGCGACAGGCCGATCGGATTGGAAAACGGGACGACCGTGACGCAACCGTCGATGCGCCCGGCCCGGTCGAGTGCGTGCAGCGCCGCGAGCATGTGTTGCAGGACGAGCAGGCCGGGATGCTCGTCCGCATGCAGGCCGGCGTGGAAATAGAGGCTGCGGCCGTGATCGATCTGGCCGAACCGGTGTGCCGTCAGGCTGAGCGCCACACCCGGCGCGGGCGACGGCAGGGGAATCTCGATGCGTCGATAGGTCATGCGTAGTCTCCTCAAATGGGGTGCGGCGCCGTGGAAGCGCGGACGCCGACGAAACGCTCGTTCGGCGATTCCCGACAAGCGCCGGGCCTCATGACTTAATTTAGATTTTCTAGTCTACTCTGGACATTTTGGTTTAGGAAGTGGATACTTTGACCAGGTTGTTCCGCAGGGATGTCGGGTCGTCATGGAATTCGCGCTCGGGCAACAGGCGGAAGCTGCCTGCCGCGGAGATGTCGTGCCGGACGAGGCGCCCACCTGCTCGCTGTCTACACGCGCGGCCGATGGCAGATCGCGCAATCCATATCAAAGGAACGGACTGACATGAAAATCAAGGAATTCGGTGTCGAGCGCTGGATGGATCTTTACGAGCACCACTGCACGTACAACCTTGCGGAAACGTGCGTCGAATCGCTGACCGTCGACCAGCTTCTCACGCTGACCGGCCGTCAGGAATCGGTGCTCGACGAGCTGCGGCCGATGAAGCTGACGTATGGCGCGATCGAAGGGACCGCCCGGCTGCGCGAGGCCATCGCTCGCACGTATTCGAAGCAGTCGGCGGAAAACGTCATCGTGACGCACGGCGCCATCGGCGGGAATGCGTTGATCTACGAAACGCTCGTGGAACCCGGCGACACCGTTGTCTCGGTCCTGCCGACTTATCAGCAGCACTACTCGATTCCGGAAAGCTATGGCGCGAACGTCAAGGTCCTGAAGCTGCGCGAAGAGAACGGCTTCCTGCCGGATCTCGCCGAACTGGAGTCGCTCGTCGACGGAAAAACGCGACTCATCGCCATCAACAACCCGAACAACCCGACGGGATCGCTGATGGACGAAGCGTTTCTGCGCAAGGTCGCGGATATCGCTCGGCGTTGCGGCGCCTATGTCCTCTGCGACGAGGTGTATCGCGGCACGGACCAGGAGGGGAGCGGGTATAGCGCATCGATCGCGGACCTCTACGAAAAGGGCATCAGCACGGCCAGCATGTCGAAGACCTATTCGCTCGCCGGGTTGCGTCTCGGCTGGATCGCCGGCCCGACCGATCTGATTCGGGCAGTCGCCGTCCATCGCGACTACAACACCATCAGCGTGGGGATGATCGACGACTACTTCGCCACCCTGGCGCTCGAACACCGCGATGCGATCATGAAGCGCAATCTCGACATCGTCCGCACCAATCTCGCGATCCTCGCGGCGTGGGTCGATCGGGAACCCGCGATTTCCTGGATCAAGCCGAAGTCGGGAACGACCGCGCTCCTGAAATATGCGTACGACATGCCGTCGCGCGATTTCTGCGTCGAATTGCTGGAAGCGACGGGCGTGATGTTCACGCCGGGGAGCGCGCTCGAGATGGAGGGGACTATCCGGATCGGTTACGCAAACCACCGGGATGTCCTCGAGCAGGGGCTGGCGCGCGTGTCGGATTTCCTGCGGACGAAGTCAAGCTGACGGGGCCGGTATCGAGCCGCTCGGGTGGGCCGTTGCCGCGCCCGGCCGGCGCGGCCGGCACGCCGTTACCGGCGCCGAAGCAGTGCCGAATCCGTCATTCGAGCCCGCGCATGTCCCTCAAGTGCTGGTAGACGGTAGCGCGTCCCATGTCGAGCACGTTCGCGACATAGTGGGCGGTACGCTTGCCGTTGAAGCCGCCCTGCGCGTACAGGGCCTTGACGAGCTCGCGCTTGTGTTTCCGGGACAGCGAGTCGAGCGCGAGCTGACGTTCGCGTAGCCAGGTGTGCAGGAACGTGTTGATGCGCTCTTGCCAGTCATCGTTGAACAGGGCTTCCTGCGGTCGCACGGGGCCCGCGCCGGTCACGAACAGGTCGAGTGCGTGCCTGATGTCGTTGAATGCCGCGATATTGAAGTTGATGCACACGACCCCGATCGGCTCCGACGATTCACCGGGTACGAGGACGCTGACGCAGCGCATCTGACGGCCGTCCCAGTTCGTTTTCTCGTAGGGCCCCATCACGTGCTCGATCGCGGACGCCTTGAATTCGTCCAGGGCCGAGTCGTCTCCGGTTTCGCGCTTCGAGAGGTTGTTGGCGATGTAAGCGACGGTTTGCGTCGCGAGATCGTGGATCACGACTTCCGCGAAAGGGAAGAACAGCGCGGCGATACCGTCGGCGATGCGCCGATATCGATCGAGCGGGCGTTGATCGGCGAGGGCTTGTTTCGGCTTGCGGAGGAGCATCTTTCGTCTGCCAATCGGGATGGGTTCAGATCGTGAGCAACGAGACGGGCGGGGGCGTCCCGGCGTTACGCCGGTCAATTGCCCGGTGTGTCCGCGGTAAACGGGACGGCGATGACCGCTACGGTATCGTCGCGCCGGACGAGTGCCTGGCCGTTCAGGCAGAGCAGTACGCCCTCCCGTGGCGCATGAACGGGCGCCGGTGGTGTCGTCCGGTCCATGTAATGCTGAACCCCCAGGACGTCTCCCTGCCGGATCGTTGCGCCGAGCTCGACCATCGGTTCGAAGAGTGCCGTATCGTCGGCCAGCACCGTGTATTCGGAGCCGGGCACGTGGAGCACGCGGGACGCAGGCGCCGGCGTTCGACAGTCCGCGCGACGGAAGTGTCCGAGATGCCGCAGCAGCCGATGCAGCCCGTCATGCGTCAGCTTGATCGTCGACGGCGTGACCAGTGCACTGCCGCCGAGTTCGCTTGCCAGCATCAGCTTTCCGGCGCGTTCCACAACATCGTCGATCATGACGTCGGCATGATCCTCGCGCAGCACGACCGTGAAGGGCGCATCGAAGCTTCTCGCCGCGTCGATGAACGCAGCCGTGCGCGATGCATCGGATTGCTCATGAACGAACATGCACGGATGAAAGCGCAGCGTGCGGCCACCGGAATGCAGATCGACCACATGGTCGACGCGCGGAACGAGTTCGTACGAAATGAAATGTGCGAGGCGCTGCGTGACCGAGCCTCTGTCGTTGCCCGGAAACTCCCGATTCAGGTTGCAGTTGTCCAGCGGAGACAGGCGGGCGCCGTCCAGTACGGCAGGCAAATTCAACGACGGGATGATGATGACCGAGCCTGCGAGCGCGCGCGCATCGAGCGCATGCGCGAGCTTCGAGAGTGCAATCTGGCCTTCGTACTCATCGCCATGACTTCCACCCAGCAGCAGCGTCGACGGTCCGACGCCGTTCCGGAAAAAGAAGACCGGGATGCGCAGATTTTGCCAGGCGCTCGTGTTGGTGGAACTCGGCAGTTCCAGGTAGGCCGCCTGGCGTCCGTCGAGCTGCCAGTCGATATTCAGTCGCGTCATTGACAAACCTCTTGCGGTGACGGGAGTGCGTCGCGTGACGGCGACGCCGGATGCAGCGGCTCGCTCCCCGGTTTCGAGGAGCGAGGACAGGGTTGGCACGGGGTGCATCCATCTTGATGGATAACAAAATCCAGTTTAGACTAAAAAGTACATGCCGATCAATCGACGTCGACGGCAAGGTGGTCGGGCAATTCGGTCTCGTTCCTGAAGACGCGACGCGCCCGCCGCATCGATCGTTTCATGGACCTAACCCGGTGTGAGGAGAGAGCGATGGGGAAGCACGGAGTTCGCGCGATATTCGCGGTTGCGCTTGCGGCGATGGCGATGTGGGGACCAGGGGCCCATGCGGAAGGCATCAAGACCATTCGGTTCGGCCTGGAAGCCGCCTATCCCCCGTTCGAATCGAAGGCGACGTCCGGGCAGCTCCAGGGCTTCGACATCGACCTCGGGAATGCACTCTGCGCGCAACTGAAGGCGAAATGCGTGTGGGTGGAGAACGCGTTCGACGGCTTGATCCCCGCGTTGCAGGCCCGCAAGTTCGACGCCATCGATTCGGCGTTGAACATCAACGCGAAGCGGGCCGAACTCGTGGATTTCACGGTGCCGCTGTATCTGACGCCGGCCCAGCTCGTCGCCCGCAAGGGCAGCGCGCTGCGGCCGACGCCCGAGGCACTCGCGGGGCATAGCGTCGGCGTGTTGCAGGGGTCGATCCAGGAACAGTATGCGAAGCAGATGTGGGCGTCGAAGCATGTGAACGTCCAGAGCTATCAGACCCAGGACGAGGCGTATGCGGACCTCGCGATGGGGCGGATCGATGCAACGTTCGTGGACGCGACGTCGGCGAGCCTCGGTTTCCTGAGCAAGCCGAACGGAAAGGATTTCGCCTTCGCCGGGAACCCCGTCAATGATGCGAAAATCATCGGCACGGGTGTCGGCATTGCGGTGCGCAAGGGCGACAACCAGCTTCGCGAGGCGCTCAATGGTGCATTTGCCGAACTCAAACGCAACGGCACCTATCGGCAGCTTCTGAACAAGTACTTTACGGTGGACCTGGCCGTGCATTGACCGGCGACGGACGTGTACTGCGTCAGGTCTGCATCGATTCGGAAAAACAGACATGAGCAGAGCACACACGCCCGCCACCAGCGCCACGGGCAAGACCGGCGATCGGACCAAGGCGAGCCCGACGAAGCGCGGCAAGCGACAGGCGGGTATGGGGCAGGTTGCCCCGCACCGCGCGGTTGCCGATGCGATCGCACTGCTGTTCCAGCCTTATACGGAAGTCGTGCTTCACGATCTTGCGACGCAAACGGTCGCCTATGTGGCGAACAATCTGTCGAAGCGGGAGGTCGGCGACGATTCGGCGCTCGAGGAAATCGGGTTCGACGAGCGGGAGAACGTGATCGGCCCGTACGAAAAGCTGGGCTGGGACGGCCGCAAGATCCGCTCGATCAGTGCGGTGTTGCGGACCGAGGCCGGTGAGCCGGTTGGGGTCATGTGCATCAATTTTCACCAGGCCGCGCTCGATCAGGCCAAGCAGGCCCTGGAATTGTTGTTGTCGAGCGCGGTGCTGCAGCCGCAGCCGGAGAAGCTGTTCCGCGACGATTGGCAGGATCGGGTGAATGTCTTCCTCGATCACTGGCTGCAGGAGCGCAAGCTCGCGCTGTCGATGCTGACACGGGAGCATAAGCGCGAACTCGTGGCGGCCTTGTATGCGGAAGGCGCGTTCAACGGAAAGAGCGCCGCGAACTATGTCGCAAAGGTCCTGGCGTTGGGGCGTGCGACGATTTTCAACTATCTGAAAGAGCTAAGAGGTGAAGGGTGACGGAAGATTTGTTTGACCGGATCGAGGAAGCGCATCGCGCGATTCGTCCTCAGGTGGCCGTGACGCCGCTGACGTTCAGCCCGATGCTGTCCGCGGCTTCCGGGTGCCAGGTGTATCTGAAGTGCGAGCACCTGCAACATACCGGCTCGTTCAAGTTTCGCGGCGCGACGAACAAGGTGCGGCTCCTGGATCCGCAGACGCGGCGCAACGGTATCCTGACCGTGTCGAGCGGAAATCATGGCCAGGGCGTGGCGCTGGCGGGCAAGCTGGCGGGTGTCCCGGTCACGGTCTACGCGGCGAGCACGGCCTCTCCGGTCAAGCTCGAGGCCATCCGTGCGCTCGGCGCCGAGGTCGTGACCCTCGACGACTCGAATCTCGGCGTCGAACTGGAAGCCGCTCGCCAGGCGCAACTGAAGGGGATGAAGTTCGTTTCCCCCTACAACGATCTCGACGTGATCGCCGGTCAAGGCACGATCGGCATCGAGATACATGAGCAGGCGCGCGCGGAACACGTGCAACTGGCCGCGGTGTTTGCGTCGGTGGGCGGCGGCGGGCTGATTTCCGGCGTCGGCACGGCCGTCCGCCGCCTGATTCCGGGCGCGGCAGTCGTCGGATGCTGGCCGGCCAATTCGACGGCACTCTACAGCTCGTTGAAGGCGGGGAAGATTGTCGAGAGCGAAGAGCTCGACACGATTTCGGACGGCACCGCGGGCGGGATCGAACCGGACACCATCACGTTCGACATCGGCCGGAACGTGATCTCGGATACGACGCTCGTCACCGAAGAAGAAATCAAGGCCGCCATGAAGCGTGTCGCGCAGACCGACCGCTGGATGGTGGAGGGCGCGGCGGGCGTCGCGTTGGCGTCGATGCTGAAGCGCGCGCCCGAATACCAGGGGCGTGCGGTGGCCGTGATTCTGTGCGGCCGGAACATCGTGCTGGAAAAATTCATCGAGGCGGTGCAATGAAGATCTGGAGCAAAGACGAGATCGTTGCGCGCTTCGACGCCGATCGCGCGGTGCGGATGATCGAGCAGGGGTTCATCGCCTATTCGCGGAAGGCGGTGCTCGTTCCGCCGATTCAGAACTTCTATTTCGCCGCGGCCAACGGCGATTGCTGCGTCAAGTCGGCGTATGTCGAAGGCGCGGAGACTTTCGCCGTCAAGGTGTCGGCCGGTTTCTACAACAATCCCGCCGCGGGTTTGCCGACGAACAGCGGCCTCGTGATGATTTTCTCCGCGAAAACGGGCGAGCCTGTCGGCTTGCTCCAGGATGGCGGATGGCTGACATCGGTGCGCACGGCGATCGCCGGCCAGCTGGCCGCCCGGGTATTGGCGCCACGCGAGGTGCGCGGCATCGGCATCATCGGGACGGGCGATCAGGCGCGGTTCCAGCTCGAATACCTGAAGCCCGTCACGACCTGCCGCGACGTCCACGCGTGGGGGCCGAACGCCGGACGGGGCGAGCGCTTCGTGGCCGATATGTCGGCGCAAGGTTTCCACGTCACGTTGCACGACAGCCCTGAGTCGGTTGCGCGACACGCGAACCTGATCGTGACGACGACGCCGTCGCGCGAAGCCCTGCTGAAGTCCGAATGGATTGCCGCAGGCACCCACATCACCGCGGTCGGTGCCGACGGCCCGGGAAAACAGGAGCTGGATGCGCGGATCGTCGCGAGCGCGCATGCGATCGTCGTCGATTCGATCGCGCAATGCAGCAAGTACGGCGAGATTTCACATGCGTTGTCCGCCGGGTTGATTCAGGAAAGCGCCCTGCTGGAACTGGGCGATGTGCTCGCGCGAGGCGGGCGTGCGCGAGATGACCGGGATACCACGCAAATCACCGTTGCCGACCTGACGGGCGTCGCGGTGCAGGACGCTCAGATCGCGGATAGTGTCGTCAGCCACGGCAATTGAGTGCCCCGATTTTCCGGCGCAAGGTGTCCTCCGCACCTCTCGCCGGAAAGCCCCGTATTTCCGCGTGACGCGATGCGCGACACCATTTCGTTATCCTGGATGATGAGCGTCGCGACGGCCGCTATGCGGATCGATCGGAGGATCGCGCGCATCACTTCAACGCGGTCTCGTTATCCGCTGCTGGCGTCGTCCGGCAAAGTGGCCGCCTGATAGCGGAAACGGCCGCGACTTGATCGGATCGGGGAGTGCGGAAGCCGCACGGCGCTTCCGCACACGATTGAATGACATATCGATGAAATACACCCTTCCCGACAGAAACATTCCATCGTAATTATTTGATTGAAAAGCGATTTTGATAAAAATCAAAAATATATCGCACGAATGATCTGGTGTATTGAAACCCTCAATACAATGATTCGCGACTGCACATGCGTGCGGACTGCTCCTCCTGTTTATTGGCTCGCGGCAGAAAGGTAAATCGACCTTTCTATAGTTTCGCGCAGTGAAAAAATACGACCCGAGGTTTCGCGATGACGAATCACGACGTGCGCGAGTCGCGCGTGTCCGGCAATGGCATGCGGCCCCTTGAAGGCAAAAGGGGAATCGTCGTCGGCATGGCGAACGAGCAGAGCATCGCGTGGGGATGTGCGCGAGCTTTTCACGCAGCAGGCGCCGAGCTGGCCGTGACCTGGCAATCCGACCGGGCGTTGCCGTTTGTCGAGCCGCTGCTGGAACAGCTGAAGCCGGCGATTGCGATGCCCGTCGACGTGAGCCGGGCCGACCAGATGCACGCGGTGTTCGACATGATCGGCGAGCAGTGGGGCGGCCTCGATTTTCTGCTGCATGCCGTTGCCTATGCACCGAAGGCCGATCTGCACGGGCGGGTTGTCGACAGCTCGCCGGAAGGGTTCGCCCTCGCGATGGATACCTCCTGCCACTCGTTCATCAGGATGGCAAAGCTTGCCGAGCCGTTGATGACGTCCGGCGGCAGCCTGATGGCGATGACCTATATCGGTGCCGACCAGGTCATCGCGGAGTACGGCGTGATGGGGCCGGTCAAGGCGGCGCTGGAAGCCACCGTCCGCTACCTGGCGGTCGAACTGGGGCCGGCCGGCATCCGCGTGCATGCGGTTTCGCCCGGCGCGTTGCCCACGCGGGCGGCCTCCGGGCTGCCGAACTTCGGTCACCTGCTTGACGACACCGCACGGCGCGCGCCGTTGCGCCGGCCGCTCGACATCGACGACGTCGGCGCGCTGTGCACCTTTCTTGCCAGCGATGCCGCACGTGCGATGACCGGCGGCGTTCACTACATCGACGCGGGGATGCACGTGCTCGGCTGACGCGAGGCGGCCGCTCCCGGAATGCGTCGAGACTTACCTTGCCCCTCTGGAGAACAGTGTTATGGATGCTGCCACGCAACTGGCGCGCAGTCATGAGATCGCCACGGAGATTGCCCATGTCCTGCAAAAGCGCACGCAGCACGCGCTGGAACAATACGGGAAACGGTTGGGCGAAGCGCTCGACGGCAGCGACAGCCGCGACCCGGGTGCCGCCCCCTTTGCCGCGCCTTTCTCGCCGCTGAGCGCGTGGCATTACGCGGTGGATGCCGTACAGCGCTCGCTGCTGTTCTGGGACACCCTGCGCGAGCGCGGCACGCAATACGTCGAGCGCACGGCCCAGGGGCTCAAGCCGGTGCTTCATTTCGACTACGAAGTCGTGCTCGACGGCCGGCAGTTCGAACGGCCCGTCAATTACGCGCTCGTTCACATCCAGCCGCCGGACGGCGTGATCGTCGACGCCAGCAAGCGGCCTTACCTGATCATCGATCCGCGCGCGGGGCATGGCCCGGGCATCGGCGGCTTCAAGGACGATTCGCAAGTCGGCGTGGCGTTGCGCGCGGGGCATCCCGTGTACTTCGTCGTGTTCTTCCAGGAGCCCGAGCCCGGCCAGACGCTGCTCGACGTGTGTGCGGCGGAACAGGCGTTCGTCCGGAAAGTGCGGGCGCTGCATCCGGACAGCCTCAAGCCGGCCATCGTCGGCAATTGCCAGGGCGGGTGGGCCGCGATGATGCTCGCAAGTTCGTCGGCGGACGATACGGGCCCGATCGTCATCAACGGCGCCCCGATGTCGTACTGGAGCGGTGCGTGGAGCGACGGGCCCGGCGACAATCCGATGCGCTATGCCGGCGGCCTGCTCGGCGGCACCTGGCTCGCGTCGTTCTCGTCGGACCTCGGCAACGGCAAGTTCGACGGCGCCTATCTCGTGCAGAATTTCGAGAACCTGAACCCGGCGAACACGTTGTGGGACAAGTATTACCACGTGTACGACAACATCGACACTGAGCCGCCGCGCTTCCTCGAATTCGAGCGCTGGTGGGGTGGCTACTACCTGATGAACCGCGAAGAGATCGAGTGGATCACGCGCAACCTGTTCATCGGCAACAAGCTCTGGTCCGGCGAGGTGCGGGACGGGGCAGGCAAAGCGTTCGACCTGCGCGAGATCCGCTCGCCGATCATCCTGTTCGCGTCGATGGGTGACAACATCACGCCACCGCAGCAGGCGTTCAACTGGGTCGCGGACATCTACGGCAGCACGGAGGAGATCAAGTCGCGCGGGCAGGTGATCATCGGGTTGATGGAAGAGGATGTCGGGCATCTCGGCATCTTCGTGTCGGGCAAGGTCGCGAAGAAGGAGCACGCGCAGATCGTCAGCGTGCTGGATGCCGTCGAAACGCTGCCGCCCGGCCTCTATGCGATGTCGATCGAGGAGGTGAAAGGCGCCGACGGGAAGATCGCTTACGAGGTCACCTTCGCCGAGCACCGTCTCGAAGAGATCGCGCAACACTTCAACCGCTTCGGGCGCAAGGACGAACATGCGTTCGAGGCTGTCGCCGAGCTGTCGGAATTCACGCAGCGCGCCTATGAACTGTTCATGCAGCCGTTCGTGCAGCAGGCATCGAACGAGACCACGGCACGCCTGTTGCGCGATTTTCATCCGCTGCGCTTTCAGCGCTGGGCGTTTTCGGATCTGAATCCGTGGCTTGGCTGGCTGAAGCCGGCCGCCGACACGGTCAGGGCTTACCGCCAGCCGGCCGACGATATCGAGCCGTGGCGCAAGCTCGAACATCGCGGCTCCGATATCGTCAGTGCGTCGCTCGATTTTTTCCGCGCGATGCGCGATGCGAGTACCGAGTCGCTGTTTTTTACGCTGTACACGCAGCCCTTCATGCTGCATTTCGCTGAGCAGTATCGTGACCATCATGCCGCTTCGCCGGTGGCGACGGATCCCCGCGATCTGCCGTTCGTGAAGGAGGCGCTCGCATCGATCGACCGGGGCGGCTACACCGAAGCGGTGGCGCGCGCAGCGTTTCTGCTCGAACGCAGCGGCGAACCGTTTCCGCTGGCGCAGCTGGCGACCGAGCGCGAACTCGCGGAAACCTACGCCGAGTATCTGCCGGACCTGCCGGCCGATCAGTGGCGGCGCATCTATGGCGAGCAGGAGATCATCGCGACTTACGCGCCGCAGCAGGCCGTCGCCACGCTGCCGGCACTGCTTGCCAGGCCCGAGGACCGCCGGCGGCTACTGACGGTGCTCGACAAGCTGCTCGGCGATCCGCGCGTGCAAAGCGCGTCGGTGAGCGAGCAGCAGTGGGCGGCCCTGCAACGCATCCGCGCGGTGCTGGGCGCACCGCCCGCGATGCGGCCGGCCAAGGGGCCGGTAGCGGCCCCCGATCGTGTGCAGTGACAGCCGGCAAGGAACCGAGATGGAAAACAGACACGAGAAATATCAGCGCCTCATCGAACACTGCCAGACGCTGGCGCCGATGCCGACCGCCGTCGCGCATCCGTGCGATCGAAGCTCGCTCGAGGGGGCGCTGGAGGCGGCGCGCAAGGGGCTGATCGACCCGATCCTGGTCGGCCCGCGTGCACGTATCGAAGCGACCGCCGCGGAATTCGGGCTGTCGATCCGCGCGCACGAGATCGTCGATACGCCGTACAGCGAGGCGTCGGCAGCGGCGGCGGTGCGACTCGTACGCGAGGGCCGGGCGTCCGCGCTGATGAAGGGCAGCCTGCACACCGACGAACTCATGGCCGAAGTGGTCCGGCACGATGCCGGGCTGCGCACGGGCCGGCGCATCAGCCATTGCTTCGTGATAGACGTGCCCGCGCACGCCGATCCGCTGATCGTGACCGACGCGGCGATCAATATCGCGCCGACGCTCGAGGAAAAGGTCGACATCCTGCAGAACGCCATCGATCTCGCGCATGCGCTGGCGTTTCCGCAGGTCTACGTGGCGATCCTCTCGGCGATGGAGACGGTCAACCCGAAAGTGCCGTCGACGCTCGAAGCCGCCGCGCTGTGCAAGATGGTGGATCGGCGGCAGATTACCGGCGCGCTCGTCGACGGCCCCCTTGCACTCGACAACGCGATCGATCCCGAGGCCGCGCGCATCAAGCAGATCGATTCGCCGGTGGCCGGGCACGCGAACGTGCTGATGGTGCCGGATCTCGAAGCCGGCAACATGCTCGCCAAGAGCCTGTCGTTCCTGGCCGGCGCGGACGCGGCGGGGATCGTGCTCGGCGCGCGCGTGCCGGTCATCCTCACGAGTCGCGCCGATTCGTTGATCACCCGGCTGGCTTCCTGTGCGGTCGCGATGCTCGTCGCGAACGGGCAGCGTGAAGCGGCCAGGCGCGCAGGGTGACGCCATGGCAGACGTGATTCTGGTGTTGAATGCCGGCTCGTCGAGCATCAAGTTTTCCGCATTCGACGTGCAGGGCGACACGCTCGGGCTGATCGTGCACGGCCAGGTCGATGGCCTGTACACGGCCACCGCGCACTTCAGCGCGGTCGACCATCACGCGGAACGTCACGAGCGGCAATGGGCCGGCGGCGAGTCGTTCGGCCATCACGAAGGGCTCGCGCAGATCGCCGCGTTCCTGGAGGATCATCAGGAAGGGCACCGTCTCGCAGCGGTGGGCCATCGCGTCGTGCACGGCGGGCAACGCTTCAGCGGCCCGGTGCGTGTCACGCCCGAGATCGTCGCCGAGCTGGAAAAACTCACCCCGCTCGCGCCGTTGCATCAACCGCACAACCTCACGCCGATTCGCATCCTCGAAGCGGTGCAGCCCGGTATCGAGCAGGTGGCCTGCTTCGATACGGCGTTCCACAGCACGCAGCCCGCGGTGACCCAGGCGTTCGCGCTGCCCGCGTCGATCACCAGCCGGGGCGTGCGACGTTACGGTTTCCATGGGCTCTCGTACGAGTACATCGCGAGCGTGCTGCCCGACGTCGCGCCGCAGGCGGCGCGCGGGCGCACGGTCGTCGCCCACCTCGGCAACGGCGCGAGCATGTGTGCGCTCGTGGCAGGCAAAAGCGTCGCGAGCACGATGGGGTTCACGGCGGTCGACGGATTGCCGATGGGCACGCGTTGCGGCAACCTCGATCCGGGCGTCGTGCTCTTCCTGATGGACGAACTCGGGATGGACGTGCGCGCCGTCGAGGATCTGCTCTATCGGCGCTCCGGGCTGCTCGGCGTGTCCGGCCTGTCGAGCGACATGCGGACCTTGCTCGCGAGCGACGATCCGCATGCGCGCTTCGCGATCGAACTGTACATCTACCGCATCGCGCGCGAACTCGGTTCGCTGGCCGCCGCGATGGAGGGCATCGACGCCATCGTTTTCACGGCGGGGATCGGCGAGCACGCGGCGGCGATTCGCGAAGGCGTGCTGCGCCGCGCGGCCTGGCTCGGCGTCGAGATCGACGTCGAAGCGAACCGCGCGGACGGGCCGCTGATCGCGACGGCGTCGAGTCGCGTACCGGCCTGGGTGATCCCGACCAACGAGGAACTGATGATCGCGCAACATACGCGCCGGTTGATCCGGTGACGAACGAACAAGAAAAGGAGCCGTCATGGCCGAACTTTTGCTGGTCAATGTCGAAGAACACGCACGCGACGACGAAGTCGGCGCGTTCCTGAAGCGGCACGGGTTCCCGCTGTTCGATGCGATCGAGCGCGTGCCGGCCGGGATTGGCGATCCCATTGCGTTGCTCAGGTTCAATACGCTGACGTCGGTGGGGCTTTACACGCTGCGGGCGCGGATCGACCACATATCGTGGCGGGGGCGGTCGATTCGGGCGCATATCCTGCCGGATCGGAAGGCGTGAATGGCTTCGTGTATCGGCGTGGTGCTCGCGGTGACGGCGGGCCGGCCGTCAGGTGGCCCGCGTTCACTGGCGATGCCTGACGGCATCACGCATCCGCGATGTTGCCGGCGGACGTCAGGTAGCGCAGTCGCGCCGATACGTGCGGTCATCCTGCATGACCTTGCGCGTCAGAGAACGCGGCAGTCGCTGTGTGAACTCCCCAGCCAGGCGAGCAGTGCCGTGGCGCCATAGACACAAAGCAGCGCAATCAGAAATCGAAGCCACGTGACCCTGAAGCGCTGAAGTCGCCGGACGACCTCGGCGAGCGCGATGCAGGCAACCAGTCCGACCGGCAAGACATCCCGATAGAGCTTGAAGACGCCATAAATGGCGGCGGCCGTGTAGAGCACGACCCAGACCACGGCACCGCCGAGGTCATTGCAATACCCGGTGGAGAAACCGAAGAACGACGCAAGCGAAAGCGCTGCCAGTCCGAACACGGTCAGGATGGTCGCGAGCCAGAGCGGCGGCCTGTTCGGGCTTGCCCGTTGTACGGGGACGCGTTGTTCATTGGCATGGGTCAAACCGATCACCTGAAGTCGAATGGGATGTCACCCCGGTACCCGGAGTATCGCCGCAATCTTGCATGGGCGGCGCACGCGTTTCCGGTCACGCCTTTTCAAGGCGCGAGCATGTGCCCGCGATCGCCGGGTAGTTTCGGCGCGGGCGCCAACGGCGGCGCCACGGGGCCGATGGCGCCTTGAGGCGGGCCGAAAGAGTCGTTCTCCACGCAATTTTTGAATCCCCGTGTGTCGTATTCGCACACAGATACGTTGGGATACAAAGCCTCCGGATGGATCGGATATAAATCCGGTGAAGCGATTCACACGGCGGCGCAGTGCCAGCGCCGCCGCCGAGAACGACGCTTCCCGAGCACCCGCACGTGCCGCGGGGCCCCTTCCTTAGCGATCGACCATGGAGAACGAGTCATGCCTGACACCGTGAACACCCGCCGCCGCCTGATCCTGGGTACGACACTCGCGAGCCTGAGCCTCGCCGACCTCGGCTTCAGTGCCCTCGCGCATGCGCAGTCGGCGCCTGATGCGCCGGCGGCGAAGCGCTCGGCCGGCGTCGCGTCGCTGGGCACGATTCACCAGATCGACGCGGGCGTACTCAACGTCGGGTATGCGGACCTCGGGCCGAAGAACGGCCCCGTCGTGTTCCTGCTGCACGGCTGGCCGTACGACATCTACAGCTATGCGGAAGTCGCGCCGCTGCTCGTCTCGGCCGGCTATCGCGTGATCGTGCCGTACCTGCGCGGCTACGGCTCGACGACATTCCGCTCGGCCGACACGGTGCGCAACGGCCAGCAGGCGGTGACGGCGGTGGACATCGTCGCGCTGATGGATGCGCTGAAGATCGACCGAGCGGTGTTCGGCGGCTACGACTGGGGCGCACGCACGGCCGACATCATCGCGGCGCTGTGGCCGCAGCGCGTGAAGGCGCTGGTGTCGGTGAGCGGCTACCTGATCGGCAGCCAGGAGGCGAACCGCAAACCGCTGCCGCCGCAGGCCGAATTCCAGTGGTGGTATCAGTTCTATTTCACGACCGAGCGCGGCGAGCTTGGCTACGCGGCGAACCGCGACGCGTTCAACAAGCTGATCTGGCAACTCGCGTCGCCGAAGTGGCAGTTCTCCGACGAAACCTATGCGCGTTCGGCCGCGTCGTTCCAGAACCCCGATCACGTGGCCGTCGTGATCCACAACTATCGCTGGCGCCTCGGGCTCGCGAAGGGCGAGGCGCAGTACGACGACATCGAGCGGCGTCTGGCGGCCGGGCCCGCGATCACGGTGCCGACGATCACGATGGAAGGCGATGCGAACGGCGCGCCGCATCCGGAGCCGGCCGTGTATGCGAAGAAGTTCACGGGCAAGTACCAGCACCGGACGATCACCGGCGGGATTGGCCACAATCTGCCGCAGGAAGCGCCGCAGGCGTTCGCGGATGCGATCCTGCACGTGGAGCATCTGTGAGGCGGGCTCGCGTGGGGGCGGTGCGTCGCGGCGCGCGGCGTGCGTTGGTCGCGGGCGTGCTGCTGGCTGGCGCGCTGTCGGCGAGCGGCCCGGCCGCGTTCGCGGAGCAGCCGAAGCCGGCCGCTGCCGCGTCGCCGATCTACGGCGTGACGATTCCGCCCGGCTACCGGAAGTGGGAAGTGGTTGCGCCGGCCGAGGAAGCCGCTCCCCTCGATGAACTACGCGTGGTGCTCGGCAATCCCGTCGCGATCCGTGCGCTCGAACAGGCGACGCTGCCGTTTCCGGACGGCACGATCCTCGTGAAGCTCGCGTACAAGCGCAAGCAGTCCGACGAGTTCGCGCCGGCCACGGTGCCCGGCCAGGCGACGACCGTGCAGGTGATGGTGAAGGACTCGCGCCGCTATGCATCGACGGGCGGCTGGGGTTTCGGGCGCTTCGTCAACGGCGTGCCGGCCGATATCGGCCAGCATCAGACGTGCTTTGCGTGCCACCAGGCGCGTGTGAAGAATCACGACTACGTGTTCACGCGGCTCGCGCCGTGATGGGACGTGGCGGTGTGAAGTGGAAGGAAAGGGCGCGCCATGTGCGGGCACGATTCTCTTATGGTGTGTAGAGAGCGGCGGAACGCTTCGGGGCGAAGCAAATGACGCGATTGGCACGTCGAGCATCGACTTGCCGGAAGCATTTTTCGTTGGACGTTTTCAAAGGCAACGGTACGATATCTGGATGCGACGTTTCCAAGCCTTCAAGTTCGAACTGATTCCCAGCAGCGGGCAACAGCGTGATATGCGTTGTATCGCCGGCGCATGCCGGTTCGTCTTCAACAAGGCATTGGCGTTGCAGAAGGAGAACCACGAAGCAGGCGGTAGGTTCATCGGTTATGTGGCAATGGCTAAGCAATTGACAGCGTGGCGCAACGGTTCAGAAACACCGTGGCTGAAAAACGCTCCGGTGCATCCGTTGCAACATTCGTTGAAGGATCTGGAGCGCTCCTACAAGAATTTCTTCGCCAAGCGCGCGGCGCTTCCGAAGTTCAAAAAGCGCGGGCAGCGCGATAGTTTCCGGTACCCTGACCCAAAGCAGATCAAGCTCGATCAGGCTAACGATCGCATCTTCTTGCCCAAATTGGGATGGATCCGATACCGCAACAGTCGGGACGTGTTGGGCGACCTGCGCAATGCCTCAATTTGCCTGAGCGCAGGCAAGTGGTTTGTTTCGATCCAAACCGAACGTGAAGTCGAACAACCGGTGCCACAGGCCGGTGGTGCATTAGGTATCGACATGGGTATCGTGCGGTTTGCCACGATGAGTGACGGAAGCTACCTTGCGCCACTCAACAGCTACAAGCAGCACGAAGCGAGATTGCGTCGCGCACAGCGGTCGCTGAGTCGAAAGACGAAGTTCAGCAGTAACTGGAAGAAAGCGAAAGCCCATATCCAGCGTATCCATGCCCGTATTGGTAACGCACGCCGGGACTACCTGCACAAAGCCACGACCACGATCAGCAAAAATCACGCGATGGTGTGCATCGAGGACTTGCGGGTACGAAACATGTCGAAGTCGGCGGCTGGCAGCGCTGACATGCCGGGAAAAAACGTTCGGGCCAAGTCAGGCTTGAACAAATCCATCCTCGATCAGGGCTGGTTCGAATTCCGTCGCCAACTGGGCTACAAGCTGGCATGGCAAGGCGGTTGGCTCGTCGCAGTACCTGCGCAGAACACAAGCAGGGCGTGCCCGGTCTGCAATCATATGTCGACCGAAAACCGGCGGAATCAGGCGCGGTTTGTGTGCACGGCCTGCGGCTTCGAGGAAAACGCCGATGTGGTCGGTGCGATCAACATACTGGCGCGGGGACACCGCGTTGCAGCCTGTGGAGAGCCGGCGCAGTCAGGCCGCTTGATGAAGCAGGAACCCGCCGAAGCGATCTGAGACGGGCTTCATCGTTTCAGAGCAGTAGGAGTTCCCAGCCCTTAGGCCGGGAAGGATGTCAAGAAACGCGTTCTGGTGTCGTCTGAGGTTTCGCCGAGCGGCTAACCGGAAGAGCACAAACACGGTGTCCTCACACGACGACGATTCGACAACCGGCGTGTCCGAGGGGGATTCCGCTGATTGGGAGAGCGTGTGTGCTAACCGTGGCGATACATCGCGCATTGCGATCCTGATCGTCTCTCCATTCCTTTCAAACCCCTTCGATGCGAGACATCGAACGGCCACCTTCCCGCTTGTCCTGCTCGCCAGCGACCCCGCCCCGATAGCGCACGTCCGCTATTGCATTCCCCGCGCCGCTGATTAGGAAATGAATTTTTATTGGTTCTGCTTCCCCGGCCGCACTCGCATAGTGGCGCTGACGGCTATAGACAGCACGCAAGCTGCAACGGCCGAATTCCCGGTGTTTTTGTTCATACGAATCTACGAAAACAAGGAAGTGTCATGACGGTTGCATTGGAAGAACGAACCGCTGCACAGCAGGCGCTCGAAGACGCGCGCGCGGCGGCAGCGGCGGCCGGTACACCCTATGCGGGCGGCGTCGCGCCGCAAGCCGCGTGGGCGTTGTTCTTGGCTGGAGACGCATTGCTGGTGGACGTACGCACGGCGGAGGAACGGAAATTCGTCGGCCGCGTGCCGGAGTCGCTGCATGTGCCGTGGGCGACCGGCACGAGCCTGACGCGCAACCCCCGCTTCGTGCGCGAGCTGGAAGCGAAGACGGGTAAAGAGGCCGTCGTGCTGCTGTTGTGCCGCAGCGGCAACCGCTCGGCACAGGCAGCCGAAGCCGCGACGAAGGGTGGATTCACACAGGTATTCAACGTGCTCGAAGGTTTCGAGGGCGACCTCGACGAGCGGCAGCATCGCGGTAGCCACAACGGTTGGCGCTTCCGCGGCCTGCCGTGGGCGCAGGACTGATTGATTCACGGCCGTTACAGGGAGAAAGCAGCATGGCCGCATTCGACATCGACGACATCGTTCAATCGCTGCAGACGGTGCGCCGCGCATGGCGCGAGAAACAGCGGCGCTCGCTTGAACCGGGCGGGCGCGATTTGCCGGCGCGCGAGGCGCTCGCGCAAATCATCGGCGCGCTGAAGGGCGTGCTGTTCCCGATGCGGCTCGGGCCGCCGGATTTGCGGCAGGAGAGCGAGAACTTCCACGTGGCTCATGCGCTCGATGCGGCGCTGAATGCGCTGCTCGCGCAGGTGACGCTCGAATTGCGTTACGCGGCGCGCCAGCGAAATGCGGACGGACCGCCGCTCGATAGCGTCGACGAAGTCGCGTCGAAAGCCGTGCAGGCATTTGCCGCGCGATTGCCCGAGATCCGCCGGCTGCTCGACAGCGACGTGCTGGCCGCGTTCCACGGCGATCCGGCGGCCGGCAGCGTCGACGAGGTGCTGCTGTGCTACCCGGGCATTCTCGCGATGATCCATCACCGGCTCGCACACGAGCTGTACGGGCTTGGCCTGCCGCTGCTCGCGCGGATCATCGCCGAGCAGGCGCATGCGGAAACGGGCATCGACATTCATCCGGGCGCGCGCATCGGCGCGGGTTTCTTCATCGACCACGGCACGGGCGTCGTGATCGGCGAGACGGCGATCATCGGCGAGCGCGTGCGCGTGTACCAGGCCGTCACGCTCGGCGCAAAACGCTTCCCGCGCGATGCGGCCGGCCATCTGGAGAAAGGGCTCGCACGCCATCCGATCGTCGAGGACGACGTCGTGATCTATGCGGGCGCAACGATCCTCGGCCGCGTGACGATCGGGCGCGGCGCGGTGATCGGCGGCAACGTGTGGCTCACGCAGGATGTACCGGCAGGCGAGAACATCACGCAGGCCGTGCTGCGCAGCGAAGCGAACGCCGCGCCGCGCGCGGCGGCGCGTGTCGCCTAGGAGGCGCGATGAGCGACCTCATCCATCACTTCGGCGCCAACGTGCGCAAGCTGCGCGAAGCGCGCACGTGGTCGCAGGAGCAGTTGGCCGAACACGCGGGGCTGAACCGCTCGTATGTCGGCGAGATCGAGCGCGGCGAGGCGATCGCATCGATCGTCACGGCCGACAAGATCGCGCGCGCGTTCGACGTGTCGATCTCGACGCTGCTGCCGGGCGTGTACGTCACCTGAGGCCGCCCCGTTTCGTTTCCCTTTCGGTTGCACGCGACATGACGGCTATAGCATGTTGAGCCGGCAGGTGTGTGCTTCCGATAATCACCGAGCGTCATAAGCAATCCCGTTTTTCATCTTAAGAACCCGGAGCCACACATGTCGACCGTTGCAAGCGGCACGGCCGCGCTGAGCGATCACGCCGCCCGCCAACTAGCGAACGCTACCAAGACCGTCCCCCAGCTTTCCACGATCACGCCGCGCTGGCTGACCCATCTGCTGCAATGGGTGCCGGTCGAGGCCGGCATCTATCGGCTGAACCAGGTGAAGAACCCGGAGGCCGTGCGCGCCGCGTGCACGCAGCTCGAGGACGAAAGCGTGCTGCCGCAGACCTTCGTGCCGTACGAGGAGCAGCCGCGCGAATACTTCCTGAACGCGGTGAGCACGGTGCTCGATGTGCATACGCGGATCTCCGATCTTTACAGCAGTCCTCACGACCAGATCAAGGAACAGCTGCGCCTGACGATCGAGACGATCAAGGAGCTGCAGGAAAGCCAGCTGATCAACAACCCCGACTACGGGCTGCTGGCCAACGTGACCGACGACCAGCGGATCTTCCCGCTGACGGGCGCGCCGACGCCGGACGATCTCGACGAGCTGTTGACCAAGGTGTGGAAGGAACCCGCGTTCTTCCTCACGCACCCGCTCGCGATCGCCGCGTTCGGCCGCGAATGCACGCGTCGCGGCGTGCCGCCGCCGACGGTCAGCCTGTTCGGCTCGCAGTTCCTCACGTGGCGCGGCATTCCGCTGATCCCGTCGGACAAGGTGCCGGTCGCGGACGGCAAGACCAAGATCCTGCTGCTGCGCGTCGGCGACAAACGGCAGGGCGTGGTCGGCCTGTATCAGCCGGGTGTCGCGGGCGAGCAAGGCCCGGGCCTGTCGGTGCGCTTCATGGGGATCAACAACCAGGCGATCGCGTCGTACCTGATCTCGCTGTATTGCTCGCTCGCGGTCCATTCGCCGGATGCGCTGGCTGTCCTCGATGACGTCGAAATCGCCAAGTTCCATGACTATCCCGACACCTACCGTTAATCCCGGCCTGGCCGGCGGGGACGCGCACGCGTTGCCGCACGCGCCGCTGCCGGCCGGCTTGCCCGATCCCGCGGCGCTTGCGCGGCTCGCGTCCGAGTTCTTCGCGACGCCACCCGGGCAGGCCACCGCGCCTGGGCTGTCGGCGGGCAGTGGCGCGGTTGGCGGCGTGCCGTCGGCGTTGCCGGCCGCCGCGCCGATCCTCGCGTCGGTGAGCAACCCGGTACCGGGCGGCTCGCCGCTCGCGGGGCCGGGCGGCGCGGGCACCGGCGTGCCGGGCCTCGCGCTTCCGCAAGGGAAAGTGCCCGGCGCGAACCTCGCGCCGTCCGCCCCGACCCACGTGCTGTCGCTCGGCAACCGCGCACCGGCGCTCGCGCCGCATGCGGCCGCGCAGAACGGGCTGCCCGACAACGTGGTGTCGATCGCGCCCGCGCTCGAACCGCGCGTTGGTGGTGCGGCGCTCGGCGTGCCGCAAGTGAGTGCGCCGGCACCGGAGCGCGCGGCAAAGGCATCGCCGTACTACTTCACCGACGGTTCGCTGCAGGGCTGGCAGGCGACGCCGCAGGATATCGTCGTGCCGTCGAACGGCCTCGCATCGCCGGAAGCATTCGGGTTGCCGGGTGACGATGCGCTGCGCGAGTTGCTCGCCGTGCATCGCGACGTGCCGGTGTCGCGCGCATCGGGTGCCGACGTGCCGCGTTACTTCATCGACGATGCGCACGCAGCCGAGCCGCAAGGCCCGCTGCATCGCGGCGCACATCCGCCGTTCGACGTGAATGCGATCCGCCGTGATTTCCCGATCCTGCAGGAGCGCGTGAACGGCAAGCAGCTCGTGTGGTTCGACAATGCGGCGACGACGCACAAGCCGCAGGCCGTGATCGACCGCCTCGCGTACTTCTACGCGCACGAGAACTCGAACATCCATCGCGCGGCTCACGCATTGGCCGGCCGCGCGACGGATGCGTACGAGCATGCACGGGAAACTGTGCAGCGCTTCATCGGCGCATCGTCGCCGGACGAGATCGTGTTCGTGCGCGGCACCACCGAGGCGATCAACCTGATCGCGAAGACGTGGGGCGTGCAGAACGTCGGCGAAGGCGACGAGATCGTCGTGTCGCATCTCGAGCATCACGCGAACATCGTGCCGTGGCAGCAGCTTGCCGCGCTCAAGGGCGCAAAGCTGCGCGTGATTCCGGTCGACGATTCGGGGCAGGTGCTGCTCGACGAATACCGGAAGCTGCTCAACGACCGCACCAGGATCGTGTCCGTCACGCAGGTGTCGAACGCGCTCGGCACGGTCGTGCCGGTGCAGGAGATCGTCGAGCTTGCCCATCGTGCCGGCGCGAAGGCGCTGGTCGACGGTGCGCAGTCGATTTCGCACATGCGCGTGGACGTGCAGGCGCTCGATGCGGATTTCTTCGTGTTCTCCGGGCACAAGATCTACGGGCCGACCGGGATCGGCGTCGTGTACGGCAAGCGCGCGATCCTCGACGACATGCCGCCGTGGCAAGGCGGCGGCAACATGATCGCGGACGTGACGTTCGAGCGCACGGTGTTCCAGCCGCCGCCGAACCGGTTCGAGGCCGGCACCGGCAACATCGCGGATGCGGTGGGGCTCGGTGCAGCGCTCGACTACGTGAGCCGGGTCGGCATCGAGAATATCGCGCGCTACGAGCACGACCTGCTCGCGTATGCGACGAGCGTGCTCGCGCCGGTGCCGGGTGTGAGGCTCGTCGGTACCGCGCGGGACAAGGCGAGCGTGCTGTCGTTCGTGCTGAAGGGCTATGAGACCGAGGAAGTCGGGCAGGCGCTGAACGAAGAGGGCATCGCGGTGCGCTCGGGGCATCACTGCGCGCAGCCGATCCTGCGGCGGTTCGGGCTCGAGGCAACGGTGCGGCCGTCGCTCGCGTTCTACAACACGTGCGACGAGGTCGATGCACTGGTGAGCGTCGTGCGGCGGCTTGCGACGCGGCGTTGACGTCATTCGCTTGCGGCGGCCCGTGCGGGTCGCCGCAAGCGCTTGATCGCTACGCAAGTCAGAACCGCACGACCTGCTTCTGCTCGACGCTGAAGCCGTCACGCAGCACGCTTGCCGAATCCGCGAAGTAGCGGCGGGTTTCCGACAGCAGATCGGTGTTGCCGCGACGGCAGAACACCACGCCCGATCCTTCCTCCGTCAGCAGTTCGTCGATCAGCGATTCGGGTTGCCCGATATCGGCGAGATGGACGTTCCGCACGCCATGCGCGAGCGCGTCGAGCGCTTCGCGCACGCAGGGCGCAGCGGTGGCGGCCGGATGCTCGGCTAGCCATTGCTCGAGTTCCGCGATGCCGTAGAGCCCGGCGAGCTCGCCGAGTTCGTGCAACAGCGTGCTGTCGACCATCATCACCAGCGTCACGGCGCCCGTGCGCTGCGCGAAGAGGCTGCCGAGCCGTTCCGGGGGCAGCAGGTGATCATGGCCGGCGTCGTCCGGGGCGACCGGCATCACGACGGGCACCAGCCCGTTCGCGAGAAACGCGTTCAGCGCGGCGCCGTCGAACCGTGCGACCGCGCTCGTGCCGATGCGGTCGGAATCCGCGCTCGCGACCAGCAGGCCGCCGTCGTGACCGTCGATGCCGATTGCCTTGGCGCCGTGACTGCCGATCAGGCGCACCAGTTCGTGATTGACGCCCGCCATCGCCGCGTGAACGATGTGGACCGATTGCGTACCGGACGCGGCCGGACCACCCTGGACGACGATCGGGCGAACGCCGGTGAGGGCGAGCAGCGCGACATCCTGCGCGAATGCCTGACGGGCGCGCGCGTCGCGCGCGGCGCCGCCCTCGACGATGACGACGGTTTGCCCGTGCAGGGCCTGCATGAACGGCAGCGAGCGGGCCAGGCCGGCCACGCGACGGGACGTAAGAGTGGGACTTTCAGGGTCTGGGAACATGGGAATCCGAATGGATGAAGGGAGTGCCAGTCGCCGCACGGTGCGGCATCAATGCGGGCGTTGCATCAGCTGGTGAATGTCGTCGGGCGTCTGCGCGTCGCGCGATGCCTGCCGGAACGCGCGCTCGCTGAAACACCGCGCCGCGTCGGCGAGCAGTTCGAGGTGGGCGCGATCGTCTTCTTTCGGCAGGACCAGCACGATGAATTCGCGCACGGGCTTGCTGTCCGGTGCGTTGAAGGTGAACGGATACTGCGCGCGAACGAACAGCGCGATGGCCGAGCGAAGACCGTCGACACGCGCATGCGGAATCGCGACGCCCTGGCCGAGGCCGGTCGAGCCGAGTTGTTCGCGCTTGATCAGTTCAGTTCTGATCCGTTCCGCGGTTACTCCACTGTTGCGCTCGATATATCGCGCGACGAGATCGAACAACTGGATCGCACTTTCGACCGGCACGTCGAGCAGGATGTTGTCCGGTGGGCAGGCGTCGGCCAGCCGGGTCGCGGCGGGCATGCCGCCGCGTCGGCGGGGAAGGTCGGGTTGGCCGCCGATGGCGGCCTGCTGCGTTTGCATGCGGATCTCTCCGTGTCGGGATGACAGGGAAATCCTAGACAAAAGCGCGTAAAGACGGTGTCAGATACGCGGGGGCCCGGCATTAAAATTGTGTATCGATGGCGTCGCGGCGTGCGCGACGCGTTCGATACGTACCGTTTCAGGTACCCGACAGGACGAACGGCAGCGTCGTCAGCAGAAAGACCGAAATGCCGACGACCGGTGCACCGAACGCGATCGCCGCGAACGCCACCGCGGCGCTGGTCAGCACGAGCGTCCTCGACACCCGTCGGTGCCGGTCGTGTGCAGCCGCCCTGTCATCGCGGATTGCATCGGTCCGCGCGCCGATCACGTGTTTCCAGAACGTCAGGCCAAGCATGATTGCTCCTGTATGAAAGATGACCGGAACGGGGCGCGCGAGGCGCCTGTCAAGCGGGTCAGCAGCGCTTGAGCTTGAGGACGCGCGAGATCTGTCCTGACGTGAAGCTGCTGTTGCGCACGTAAGGCGCGCAGTCGAGCGGTGCGGTGAGCGATTCACTGACGACGTACTGGCCGACGAAGCGGTACGCGTCGGTTGCCATGCGGATGAACACCGGAATCGCATCGCGTTGCGCGGCGAGCGTCCTGCCGGCCGCCCGCGCGGACGCGCTGCCGTCGCAGAGGATCACGTCGGGCGCGTGCGGGTTGAGGTCCGTGCGCAGGCAGGCGGCCACGACCTTGCCGTTTTTCGTCGGCAGGAACGCCTGCTTGCTGCCGCCGCAGGCGGTGTGGATGAATTCGCGGGTGTACTGCTTGTCGATCTCGAACATGACCGGGCTCCGGTATCGGAAACTTCCGTTGGTTAAATCAGGTATGCGAAGTAACGCGGCTGGATCGACATGCGGGATGCGAGGCATGCCAGTCGATCGTTGCCGGGGCGGCGGATCGATGGCGCGTCGTGATTCGATAATTCCGCGCGAACACGCTTGCCGGCACGATGCGCGATCAACGCATCGACGTCGTGTTCAAGCGTGCACGGGAAGGACTACGGCGCGCACCGTCCGCCTGCTGGCGGGACGGTGGCTCGGGAACAGAGAGACGCAGGCGTCCTGCCTGTCAGGCAGAAAAGCAACTCGGGGGGCGAGGACTTCGGATGCGCATGTGCGTACTCGGTGATGGATGGATTGCGAACACATTCTAGTGAACGCAAGCGCGGGCGCAAGTAAAAAGGTCGTAAAGGTTACGCGGCCCGTGCGGGATCGCGCCGTGTGCTACGTGCACTGCCAGAGATGCGCGCTGGTGCGGCACGGCGCGCACCAGAACGTGTAGTTTGCGCCCCCGCTGCCCCACAGCCATTCGCCGCCGTCCGTTTGCGGAAGGTCGGAATCGAGCTGCATGACGAACGACATCTTGCGGCCGCAATCCGGACAATCGGGATACTGCGCCGACTGTACCCACGACGGCGCACCGCCGACACGACTCAGGTTCTGCCGGCTGTTCGACAGGCCCCATTCCTGCCGCGTCCAGCGTGCGGGTGCGGCGAAGAGTGCAACGTCGGCCTCTACGAGCGGGGCCGCCGTATATTCCGGCTGGATGGCGGCGTCGCGTTGCTGAGACGGGTGCGCACAGGCGTTGCCGGCGTCGTTGTGGCGGTGGAATATCGGGCCGTCGCTCTCCCAGCCGACACACGACAGGCAGGTGTCGAACGACACGGGCGTTGAGCTGTCGATGCCCGCTTCAGCGGGTTGCGGCAGTGTCAGCAACCGATGCAGCGGTGCGTGACACAGGCCGCATCGATGCGACGATACGCCGCCAAAGCGCGCGTCCAATCGATGCGAATCGCCGGCGCGCCAGGTTGCATGATGCGCGAGAACCCCGCGTTGCCATTTCGGCTGGGCGCGGAGTATCGGTGCGCCCAGCGTCGGCCCGAAGTCGATGTGCAGCGGCGTTTCGCCGTGCAATGCGCGCAATGTGTCGTGTTCCTGAACGTAGCCGGCGGACATGAGCCAGTTGGCGCGCGTCCCGGGATCGTCCGGAAACAACCACGCTGCCGCGTCGCGAACGGCCGCAGGCTGTCGCGAATGGAGCAGCGCGACGGCACGTGCATGCTCTACCTTGCTACCGGAAGGGACGTCGGCAAGCCGGCCGCGCCATCGTTCGACCGTCGCCGGATCGAGCATCCGCCACACGTTGTCCTCGACGTACAGGCGCGGCGACTGCTTCGTGGTGTAAATGTCGACGAGCATGTCCCAGTGACCGGAAAACACCTGCGGCATCTGCGTTGCCACGCTCGACAACACGCTCGCGAGCCGATCGTTCCATGCGCCGTTGCGGACGTCTTGCCACGCTTCGGTGGCGACCTTCGCGAAAGCGGTGTCGTCCATCAGATCGAGCGCGGCGTCGAGGAACGTCGCGTGCGGAAACACGCGATCGAACGATGCGATCACGAGGTCGGCGAGTGCCGCCGGGTCGTCGTGCCGCAGCGCCAGCATCTGCGACATCGGATCGTTGTTGGTCCAGCCGAGGCGTTCGTAGTCGTCGAGAATGGTTTGGATGGTCGGCATGGTGGGCGCGGTGGAGGTTCGAAACGTGTGTGCCAGCGGGAATGGAAACGCAGCGGATCAGCGTCCGGCGAGCATCCGCCCGCCAACACCCATCAGCAGCAGGCCGGCCGTCGTATCGAGCACGGCCTTGCGGCGAACCAGCAGCGCGCGCACCGATGGGTGCGAGGCGAGCAGCGCCATCGTGCAATACCACGTGGCCGAGATTGCTACCGACAGCGTGACGACCGCGAGATCGAGCCAGGCCGGCGCGTGGGCTGGCACCATCAGCGCGAAGATACTTCCGTAGAACGCGACCGATTTCGGATTCGTCATGCTGACGACATAGCCCTTCCTGGCGGCGTGCCAGTTGGACGCGGCGGCCGGCGCGGCAACGGGCAACGGCTTGCGGGCGGTCACGATCATCTTCAGGCCGAGCCAGATCAGGTACGCGGCGCCCGCCAGCCGCAGCGCCGTGTGCACCCATGCGACATGCGTGACGAGCAGGCTGAGCCCGGCGATCGCGATCGCCGCCCAGGTGCCGGACGCGGCGGCCAGGCCAAGGCCCGTCATCACGCCGGCACGGCGCGACGCGACCGCGGTCGACGTGACGATCACGAAGTTCGGGCCGGGGCTGGCGACGCTCAGTAGAAGGACGCCGGCAAGCGGCAGCAAGGTGGTGACGGTGGTCGACATGGCGTGGAAGGCAGTGCGACGGGACGGGCGTTCATCTTACCCGAGCGCGTTGGCGGGCTGGCACGCCGCTCTTTTTCGCCCATCCAATGCAAAAACGCGTGACGACTTCCATCGCCACGCGTTGCATCGCTGCGTATTGCTGCACGTATGCCGGCGAACCGGCACACGCACCGCACCGTCAGAAATCGAACCCCGGCCCGCCCGCACCCGGGCCGCCCGGCGCGGCTGCCGGCGCCGCATCCTTCGGCGCTTCGAACACGGTCGCATCGGTCGTCAGCAGCAGCCCCGCGACCGACGCCGCGTTCTGCAATGCCGTGCGCGTGACCTTGGTCGGATCGAGCACGCCCGATTCGACGAGGTCGCCGTATTCGCCTGTCTGCGCGTTGTACCCGAAGTTGCCCGAGCCTTCGGCCACCTTCGCGACGACGACGCTCGCTTCCTCGCCCGCGTTCGTGACGATCTGGCGCAGCGGTTCCTCGAGCGCGCGCAGCACGATCTTGATGCCCGCGTTCTGGTCGGCGTTCACGCCCTGCAGTTCGCGGATCGCCTGCCGCACGCGGATCAGCGCGACGCCGCCGCCCGGCACGATGCCTTCCTCGACGGCCGCGCGCGTCGCGTGCAGCGCGTCGTCGACGCGATCCTTCTTCTCCTTCACTTCGATCTCGGTCGCGCCGCCGACCTTGATCACCGCGACGCCGCCCGCGAGCTTCGCGACGCGTTCCTGCAGCTTTTCGCGGTCGTAGTCCGACGTGGCTTCGTCGATCTGCACGCGGATCTGCTTCACGCGCGCTTCGATGTTCTTCGCATCGCCCGCGCCGTCGATCACGGTCGTGTTTTCCTTGCCGACCTCGATGCGCTTCGCCTGGCCGAGTTCGGCAAGCGTCGCCTTTTCGAGCGTCAGGCCCGTTTCCTCGGCGATCACCTGCCCGCCGGTGAGGATCGCGATGTCCTCGAGCAGCGCCTTGCGGCGGTCGCCGAAGCCCGGCGCCTTCACGGCCACCGTCTTCAGGATCCCGCGGATGTTGTTCACGACGAGTGTCGCGAGCGCTTCGCCCTCGACATCTTCCGCGATGATCAGCAGCGGCCGGCCCGACTTCGCGACCTGTTCGAGCACCGGCAGCAGGTCGCGGATGTTCGAGATCTTCTTGTCGTGCAGCAGGATGTACGGGCTTTCGATCTCGGCGATCTGCTTGTCGGGATTGTTGATGAAGTACGGCGACAGGTAGCCGCGATCGAACTGCAGCCCCTCGACGACATCGAGTTCGTCCGCGAGCGACTTGCCGTCCTCGACGGTGATCACGCCTTCCTTGCCGACGCGGTCGATCGCTTCCGCGATGCGCTGGCCGATCGACTCCTCGCCGTTCGCGGAGATCGTCGCGACCTGCGCGATTTCCTTGCTCGTAGTGGTCGGCCGGCTGATCTTCTTCAGCTCGTCGACGGCCGCGGTGACGGCCTTGTCGATGCCGCGCTTCAGGTCAAGCGGATTGAGCCCGGCCGCGACGTATTTCTGGCCTTCGCGGACGATCGCCTGGGCGAGCACGGTCGCCGTGGTGGTGCCGTCGCCGGCCGCATCGCTGGTGCGCGACGCGACTTCCTTCACGAGCTGCGCGCCGATGTTCTGCAACTTGTCGGCCAGTTCGATTTCCTTCGCGACCGACACGCCGTCCTTCGTGACGACGGGCGCGCCGAAACTGCGTTCGAGCACGACGTTACGGCCCTTCGGCCCGAGCGTGACCTTCACCGCGTTCGCGAGAATGTTCACGCCTTCGGTCAGCCTGGCCCGTGCGACGTCGCTGAAAATGATTTCCTTTGCTGCCATGATTGCGCTCCGTTATTGATTGACGACCGCGACGATGTCTTCTTCGCGCAGCACGAGAAACTCGTTGCCGTCCACCTTGACGGCCTGGCCCGCGTACTTGCCGAACAGCACGCGCTCGCCGACCTGCAGGTCGGGCACGATGCGCTGGCCGTCCGCATCCTTGCGGCCGGGGCCAACGGCGATCACTTCACCCTGGTCGGGCTTTTCCGCGGCGCTGTCGGGGATCACGATGCCCGACGCGGTGGTGGTTTCCTGATCGAGTCGCTTCACGATCACGCGGTCGTGCAAGGGGCGTAGGCTCATTGGTTCGTCCTGTGCTGATCTGTTCTGTCGAGATGGGCTGGCACTCTTTTTCAGAGAGTGCTGACGAGTATAAAAATGCACGGCGGCGCGATCCAATAACGGATTCGGAAATGCATTCGCGCCGTCGTGCAAAGCGTGCGGTGCCGGCTATTGCGACACGGCCTGCTGCGCGGCGGGCGTGCAGACCGGGTGGATTTTTTCCCCGGCGAGCACGCGCTTCACGAACGGAATCGAATCGGCGAGCGATGCGTTCACGGTGCCGTTGTGTTCGCGGCCCGCATACAGGTGCGCCTCGACCGTCGTACCCGCCGCGCACGCATCCTTCGCGAGTGCGAGTTCGAGGGGCGCGAGCCCGTCGTCCGCACCCGCGCCGATGAAGACGGGCGTCGCGATCTTCAGCGTCGGATACTTCAGATAGTCGTCCCACCATGTCTTCAGCCGGGCATCGCCGCCGGGCTTCACGGTGTTCGCGTGCGTGAGGTGCGCGAGCGCCGCGTCGTCCTCGAGCGACGCGAGGCAACTGATGCGCGCCTGTTCGAGGATCGGCAAGGCCTGCTCGGTCAGCACTTCGTCTGCGCGCAGCGACGGGTCGATCTGCTGCGCGGAGAGCACCGAGTAGAACTGGTACGCGAGCGTCGGATCGACGCGGTCGGGGTCGCGCCGGTACGCGCTCTCGAACTTCGGCAACGACGCGAGCGTGGCGGACGATGCGTTGTAGATCGTCCCGGTAGCAACGGTCGCGCGGATCGCGAGTTCCGGCGCGTAGGCGGGTGCATAGCCGGCTGCCGCGAACACGGCCGAGCCGCCTTGCGACTGGCCGACGAGTACGACCTCGTTCGCGAGGCCCGGCACGCCGCCGAGCACCGCGCGCACGCTGTCGAGCAACGTGTAGCTGTTCGAGCGGTTGTTGAGCTGTGGATTCGGGCCGGGCGTGCCGAGCCCCTGATAGTCGGTCGCGACGACCGCGAACCCTTGTTGAAGCCACGCGTTCAGGTAGCGCACGTCGCGATACGAGCGGCCGAACCACGACGGCGCGCAGATGTCGGCCATCCCGAACGTGCCATGTGCCCACGCGACGATCGGCCAGCCGCCCGCCGGCGGCGTGCCGCGCGGCACGAACAGCGCACCCGACACGGCGATCGGCGTGCGGCCGCCGACGCCATCGGTCGATGCATAGAGGATACGCAGCTGGCGCCCGGCGCTCGCGAGCCCGAGCGTCGCCGGAAGGGGTTCGGAACGCAGCAGCACGCCGGGCGTCGCCGGAATGTCGCGGTCCCACGTGTAGAACGCGGACACGCGGCCGTCGCCTTGCAACGGATCGGGCGCGGGAACGCGGCCGGGCGAAGCCGCGTGCGCGAGGAGAGACGATACGGCGAGTGCGGAAGCCAGCAGCGTGCGTGCGGTGTAGCCGCGCAGGGGAAGGAACGTCATGGTCGGATGGGTGTCGGTGAAGTCGGATCGGACGCGCCGGACATCGCGCGGCGCGGGCCGACCACGATGCAAGTTTCGAACCAGCGCATCCGTTGGGTGCGTGGCGCGCGGCACGACGGGCCGCTGCGTCTTCCGGCGTGCCCCGCACGCATTCAGCGGCTGTGTGTCGCGCAGCAATCCGGGCTGGCGGGCTGTTGCTCCCGCAACAGAGGCACACACGTGGATCGCACGGCGCGCGTCGTGCAAGGCGCACACGCACCGTGGCGCGGGCCTTCGACGCATGCATGCGCGGCTGGCACGATTGCTGCTGATCCGGTGGCCGTGCGTCGCGGCGTGTCGACATCGCGATGCGAGCCCATCCGTCCACCCGATCAAGGAAACCCTCCTCATGTCCGTCACTTCAACCATCGACAGCGGTGAACTCGTGGCATTCGTCGAGCGCGCCACCCGCGAATTCACGCAGGCCGCGCGCGTGCTGAAGGACACGCGCACACTGTCCGCCACCAACACGTTCCAGGCGTTCCAGCGCGTGCCGGGCACCGAGCTCGTTGTCGCGCTGTCGGCGCCGAGCCCATGGGCCGCGTCGCAGGAGATCCAGCCCGTCGTCGTCACGTTCGACGGCGACGTGCTGCACGGCGACGCGCGCGCGGGCGGCAACGGGCCACGCTATGCGGACGTGTTCCGCGAGGCGCCGGAAGTCGGTGTCGTGATCCACGTGCACGGCCCGTACCTCGGCGCTTGGGCGAGCGCGCATCGTCCGTTGCCGATCCGCTACGCGCCGGCTGCGCGCTACACGCGCGCCCGCGAGATTCCGGTGTATGTCGATCGTCGTCCCGGCGAGCCGCGCTTCATCGTCGACACGATCCGCCGCACCCCCGACGTGCCTGCAATCATCGAGGCGAACGGCGGTGCGACGTTCTGGGGCCAGTCGATCCTCGATGTATCGAAGTACATCCTGATCCTCGAGGAAGCCGCGTATTTCCAGGCGCTCGCGGAACCCCTCGGCGGTTCGCTCGAATTCGGGCCGGGCGCGCTCGAGCAGCAATGGAAAATGACCGGCCTCGCATGACGTCGCGCGGCGGCCTGCGCAATCCGGCCGCCGTCATACCGATAGCTCGATGAATTGGTTCGTGGCCGGCGCGAGCCTTGTTATCGTCGAACCTTCCCCGTTCAACACGCCGGTTGTGCCATGGCCATCTTCAGCTTGCCGGACCCGACTTCGCATGCGATCACGATCCGCGCGAAGGCACTGACGTTCGACGATCCCAAATCGCGGGTGCTGCTCGAGCGCATCCAGCTCGTCGCGCCCAGCGACGCGACCGTGCTCGTCACCGGCGAGAGCGGCACTGGCAAGGAGTTGATCGCGCGCCTCGTGCATTCGCTGAGCGAGCGCCACGAGGGCCCGTTCGTCGCGGTCAACTGCGGCGCGTTCTCCGAAACGCTGATCGAAAGCGAGCTGTTCGGCCACGAGCGCGGCGCGTTCACCGGCGCGATCAACAGCCAGCCCGGCTGGTTCGAATCCGCGAATCGCGGCACGCTGTTTCTCGACGAGGTGGGCGACCTGCCGCTGTCCGCGCAGGTCAAGCTGCTGCGCGTGCTGCAGGAGCGCGAAGTGACACCGGTCGGGTCGCGCAAGACCGTGAAGATCGACGTGCGGCTCGTCGCGGCGACCAACGTGAATCTCGAAGCCGCGGTGCGCGCAGGCAATTTCCGCGAGGACCTGTACTACCGGCTCAACGTCGTGAAGCTGAGCCTGCTGCCGTTGCGCGAGCGGCCCGGCGACATCGCGCCGCTGATCGAGCACTTCATCGACACCTATGCGAAGCGGCTGCGGGTGGCCGCGCCGACGCTGACGGACGCCGCGCGCGCACGGCTGCATGCGCACGCGTGGCCCGGCAACATCCGCGAACTCGAGAATGTGATCCACCACGCGATGCTGATCTGCGCGGGCGGCGCGATCGAGGTGGGCGACCTGCAGTTTTCCGCGCTGTCGCTCGCCCCCGATGCCGGCGACTCGCGCGCCACGGCGGAGGCGCCGCGCCGTGCGCGCGATGTGGCCGAAGCGACCGACGCGCTGCGTCACGCGGTGATCGAACTGCTGGATCTCGGCACGCCGGCACTCTGGCAGCACATCGAGGACACCGTCTACCGCAGCGTGTTCGACTACAGCGAGCACAACCAGCTGCGCATGTCGCGCCTGCTCGACCAGTCACGCAACATCGTGCGCGCGCGGCTCGCACAGCTCGGCATCCTGAAGCCGCGCGACGTGGGCGACGCCGACGCGCGGCTGCGCCGTCAGGCGTGATCGCGCCAGCGCAGCGCGCGCTGCGCGATCCGCTCGCATAGCGCACTCATGCCGACGGCGAGCGTCGTCACACCCAGCACGCATACCAGCAGGACGTCGGCGCGCGCGCCGGCTTGCGCGTTCTGCATCAGACTGCCGACACCCGCGCCCGCGTTGAACAGCAGCTCGCTGCTGGTCGCGGTGATCCACGCGAACGGCACGGCCTGCAGCACGCCGGCGAACAGGTCGGGCAACGCACCCGGAATCAGCACGTCGCGCCACAGGCCGACGCGCGTCAGTCGATACGACTGCGCGAGTTCGACGTAGCGCGGATCGACGCGGCGCAGCCCGTCGAAGCTGGCGGTGGTCATCGGATAGAACGCGGCGAGCGCGATGATGAACACTTTCGCGAATTCGCCGGTGCCGGCCCACAGGCTCAGCAGTGGAATCAGGCCGAGCAGCGGCACGTAGCGCAATGCCTGGAACGCCGGCTCGCCGAGCTTGCGCGCAAGCGTCGAGCGCGCCATGGCCGCACCGAACACGAGCCCGAGCGCGACGCCGGCCACGAGGCCGAGCGTCGTGCGGCGCAGGCTCGCGCCGAGATCGGTCGCGAGTTCGCCGCTGCGCGCGAGTTCGACGAGCGCGGCGCCGACCTGCTGCAACGGCACGAACGCGTATTGATGGGCGGCGTCGCCGGACGATGCGTATTGCCATGCGGCCACCAGCAGGGCCGGCACGACGAGGCCGCACGCGCGGCGGCGCAGCGTGGCGAATGAGGGGGGGAGCGTAGCGAGGGTCATTCCGAAGTCTGTCCGTTCAGCGCGCGGGCATCTGCCAGCGCAATGCGTAGCGTTGCACGAGCGCGATCGACCGGTCGATCGCGAAGCCGATCAGCCCGATCACCGCGACGTCGATGAGCACGACGTCGAGGCGCAGCATCTGCCGCGCCAGTTCCATCATCTGGCCGATCCCGCTGTCGGCGCTGAGCAGCTCGACCGCGACGAGCGCGAGCCACGCGCGCGCGAGCGCGATCCGTACGCCCGTCAGCAGCGGCGGCAACGCGGCCGGCAGCAGCACGTCGCGCAGCAGCGCGAAGCGGCCGAGTCCGTAGTGCCGCGCCATCTCGACGAGGTCGCGCGGCGCGTCATGCACGCCCGTGTACGCGGCCAGGGCAACCGGGAAGAACACGGCCTTGCCGACCACGACGAGCTTCAGCGGCTCGTCGACGCCGATCAGCAGGATCAGCAGCGGAATCAGCGTGAGCGTCGGCACCTGCCGCAGCAGGTCGAAGGTCGGCCGCAGGTAGTCGGCGAACAGCCGGCTGCGCGCGAGCAGGATGCCGAACGCGGCACCGCCCGTCGCGCCGATCGCGAAGCCGAGCGCGAGGCGATGCAGCGTGATCATCAGGTTGTCGCGCAGTTCGCCGGTGTCGAGCAGCGTGCGCAGCGTCGCCGCGAGCCGATCGGGCGGCACGACGAGCTGTGGCGGGAACCAATGCCGTGCGCTCGCAAGCCACCACAGCGCGATGAACGCGATGGGCGTCGCCCACCACAGCGCGAGCCCGCCGAGCCGTGCCATACCGGGCAGGCGGAGCGCGCGTGCGCCGTTCGACGCGAGGGCATGCATCGGCATCAGCGGCTCGCGACGCGTGCGGCGTCGGCGCGCCAGTAGCCGTCGAGGCCGAGCTGCTTGAGCGCGGTCGACACGAAGGTCGGCGCGAGCAGCGCGTTCACGTCGACCGGCGTGGACGTCAGGCCGGCCTGGCGGCTGTACGCGACGACGTCGCGGTAGTGGCCGGTCAGGGCCGGCGTGAAGAGCGGCGTCCATTGCTCCTTCCACGGCGTCGATTCGTCCGCGTATTCGCGCCGCACGACGCTTTCGGGCTGGCCCGATGCGCTCAGGATCTTCACGTACGCGTCGCGGTTCTGCGGTTGCGAGATCCAGTGTGCGGCACGCACGTAGGCTGTCGCGACAAGCTGCGTGATGTCGGGGTAGCGCCGCACGAAATCGTCGGACGCCCACAGCTCCGCGCGCATCTTCCAGTCATCGGGCGCCGTCTTGGTTGACCAGATGATCTTGCCGACCTGCTTGTCGACGAGCGAATAGGCGTCGGACAGCGTGAAGAAGCCGTCGACGCGGCCGGCCGCGACGGCCGCCGCGCCGGCCTGCGGGTCGAGGTTGTAGATCTTGAAGTCGGACAGCTTCAGCCCGTTCTCGGCGAGCAGCTTGCTGAACGTGACTTCCCATGGCCGGCCGCGATTGAGCGCGATGCGCTTGCCTTTCAGGTCGACGATCGACTTCGCGGTCGAACCGGCCGGCACGACGAGATACGTGTTGCTGCCGACGCCACCCGGCACGATCAGGCGCGTCGGCGTGCCCGATGCGTTGACGACGACCGACGGCAGATCGCCGTAGCCCGCGAAATCGATGCTGCCGTTCGTGAACGCCTCGTTGACGAGCGTGCCGACTGCCGCGGTCGACACGGGTACCCATTGCAGTTTCACGTGCCGTGCGGCCAGTGCCTTTTCGAGCGACTTGTCGGCGTCGATCAGCGCGGACGCGCCCGCGTATTGCGTCTTGCCGGCGCTCGAATACGCGACGACGGCGATCCGTACGACCTTGGGCGCATCGTCCGCATGCGCAGCCGGCGCGGCGAGCGATGCGGCGGCGAACGGCAGCACGGCGAACAGCGCGCGCAGCGGGCGGTGCAGCGAGGCGAGGGAGAGCGTGTATTTCATGATGATCCGGAGCAGGGGGCGGAAAAGGGGCTCACGCGCGTTTCTGCAGCGACGGCCGCAGCACGTCGGCGAGCGGGCGCGGGTCGATCCAGTCGGCGACGTCGAAGTCGGCTTCCAGAAAGCCCTGGTCGTGCAGGAACGTCTTGAAGTCGTCGAGCGCGGCGACCGATTCGTCGTCGAGGTTGACGCCGAGATGCCGGTGCAGCTGGTTGCCGTACGCGGCGCGGACCCAGTCGATCGACGACGCGGTTTCGCCGGCCACGTAGTGCGCGGTTTCGTCGGGATGCGTGCCGGCCCATTCGCCGGCGGCGACCACGAGCTTCAGGAAGCCGGCGACGATGTCCGGATGGTTCGCGAGCACGTCGGCGTTGACGGTCAGCGGGCGCGGCGTGCCGTTGTTGTTGCGGATCGAACGCTCCGGATGAAAGCCGATGTCGATCACGACGTGCGCGCCGATCAGCTGCGCGATCTCGAGGCCGGTCGAGCCCTTCACGTAGATCGCGTCGACTTCGCCGCGCAGCAGCGCGCCGGCTTCGGCCGCATACAGCGCGCGGCTCGAAAAGCCGTGCGGTGACGCGAACAGGTCCGCCGCGCGTGCGGGCCCGACGGCCTGCAGCGTGCGTGCCTGCACGTCGACGAGTTCGACGTCGCGTGTGGTCAGCCCGTCGAGGCTCAGCGCGTTGCCGAAACCGCGCAGCGCCGACGCGCGAAAGATGTCGATGCGGTCGTCGGGGCGGCTCGGGATCGCGATGCGGCGCCCGCGCAACGCCTTCACGGAGCGGATACCCGACTCGGGCCGCGCGAGGATCAACTGCGATTCGTCGACCCACGACAGCCCGATCACGCGCGTGTTCGCGCCGTTCGAGCGCGCCCACATCGCGGGGATGCTGCCGCCCTGGCGAAACGACCGCGTCAGCGTGTGATCGCTGATCGACGACACGTCGTGCCGCGTGGCGCCGCGCGGCGAGCGGATCGCGACGCCGTCGGCCGACGTTTCGCCGTTGAGCCAGCCGAGATGCACGGCGATGCCGAGCGGGGTCGGCACGGGCGATCGGGCGTACCAGAACGTCTGCTGCTTGTCCGATGACGAATCGGGCCTGTCTGTCATGGGTGAGATTCCCTCTCTGCGTAAGCATGGTTGAAGCCCGGTCGCGCACGGCGTCGGTGTCGCACGCGCGGGCCGGTCAACGTTGCAAGTTCCGGGCCAGTGAACGGAAACGGCGCGGCCGCACGCGGCGCGGGCGTCGCGCGGGAGGTGCGATGCACGTGCCGATGCATCGCCTGTTGCGTCAGCAACAGTCGCGTCGGCCGCTGTTGCGCGCGCAGCAGCGGTGCGGCCGGTGCAGCAGCGCGGTACGGGCGTGTTTCGGTGTGGCCAGCACCAGCCGGCGCGCGCTGCGCGATTGCCGCTGATGCCCGACCGGCAAGGCGCCGTGCGCATTCATCGACGGCTCGGCACGCGCGGTGGCGAGCGCGTTGGCACACCGCGTGCTTTACAGCGCAGCACACGCGCGGCACGCCGATGCCGCACGCAATCCGAATGGCCCGACCAGGAGAACTCCGATGGCTGTTGAATTTCTGTGGCGCCTGCCGATGCATGGCGACGGCCGGCGCGCACACGACCTGCATACGCGCGGCGAATGGAACCGTCAGCGCGCGTCGCGCGTCGCGCCGAAAGTCGACGACGACGATTTCGGCTACATCGACTATCTGTCGCAGGTCGCGCGCGCGGCCGACATCGCCGGTTTCCACGGCGCGCTGATTCCGATCTTCCGCTTTACCGAGGAACCGTGGGTCGTGGCCGCCGCGCTGGCGCGCGAGACACGCCGGCTGCGGCTCCTGATCGCGCTGCAGCCGCATTTCGTGCATCCGGTCTATGCAGCGCAGATGGCCGCGAGCCTGCAGCGGATCAGCCGCGGCCGTGTCGAGTGGAACGTCGTCACGGGCGGTGGCGGCCCCGACCAGCGCGCATACGGCGACTTCATCGATCACGACAGCCGCTATGCGCGCACCGACGAATTCCTCGATGTCGTGAAGGGCGTCGCGGCCGGTGAGCCGTTCACGTTCGACGGCCGCTTCTACCGCGTCGAAGCCGGCGGCCTGCTGCCGCCGCTGAGCGGCCAGAAGCCGCCGCGCATCTACCTGGCCGGCGCGAGCGATGCCGCGCTCGCGGTCGCCGCGAAGCATGGCGACGTGCACCTGAGCTGGGGCGAGCCGCTTGGAAAACAGAAGGAAGTGATCGATGCGGCGCGCCGCGCGCTCGAGCGCCAGAACGCCGAGCGCGACCTGCGCTTCGGCATGCGCATCGACATCCTGGCGCGCGAGACCGAGGAGCAGGCGTGGGCCGAGTTGCGGCAGATGTTCGCGACGGTGGGCGACGCGACGCGCAACGGCTTCGGCGGGCGCGGCGAGTCGTCGGAATCGGTCGGCGCGAAACGCCAGTTCGCGCTGCACCAGGGCAACACGCAGCACTTCGACGACCTGATCGTCGGCCCGAACCTGTGGGCCGGGATGTCGCAGATTCGCGGTGGCCCCGGCTGCGTGATCGTCGGCAGCCACGAGCAGGTGGCCGAGCGGCTCGCGGAATACGTCGACATCGGCGTCTCGACGTTCATCCTCGCGAGCAACCCGCATCTCGAGGAGGCGTACCGCGTGGGCGAGGAAGTGCTGCCGCTCGTCGACGGCGCGCTGAACGCGCGCGGCACGCGGGCGGCGCTGCGTGTAGCCGGCGCATGAGCGCAACGGCAATCCCGCGCAATCCAACGACATCGACAAGGACATTCACCATGACGACACTCGCTGCGCAGGCCACGGCCTGCGACGCACTCTGGTACACGCGCTGCCCGGTGCCGACCGCGCTCGGCATCGCCGTGCACCGCGGCTGGTTCGAAGAGGAGTTCGGGCCGGACGGCATCGCGCTGCATTCGCTGCAGGAGACGGCCGACGCCGGCAAGCGTGAATCGCACTTCGATCACAGCATGCCGCACTCGTTCCGGCAGGGCGGCAACATCCCGGCGCTGTGGGCGCGGGCGCGCGGCGCCGATACGCGCGTGATCGGCCTGTCGTGGACCAACGAATTCCAGGCGATCGTCACGTTGCCCGATCGCGGCATCCGCACCGTGCGCGACCTGCGCGGCCGGCGGCTCGGGTTGCCGCGCCATCCGATCAGCATCGACTTCTGGCGCGCGGCCGCGCTGAAAGGCTTCCTGAGCGCGCTCGAACTGGAAGGGCTCGGGCACGGCGACGCCGAATGGGTTGACCTGCCCGACCAGCGCGAGCGCCGCACCGGGCCCGCTTCGTTCACGCGCGGCCCGCACGAGTACGGGCTCGAGATCGCGGCGCTCATGCGCGGCGAGGTCGACGCGGTGTTCGTGAAAGGCGTCGAGGGGCTCGAAACCGTGCATCTGATCGACGCGCAGGTCGTCATCGATCTCGGTGCGCACCCCGATCCGCTCGTGCGGATCGGCAACGGCACGCCGCGCACGCTGACCGTCGACCGCGCACTGATCGACGCGCGCCCCGATCTCGTCAGCCGTTTCCTGTCGGTCGTGGTGGGGGCCGGCGACTGGGCCGCGCGCCATCCGGCGGAGACGGTCGCCTATATCGGCCGCGAAACGCGCGCGTCCGACGAATGGGTGCGCTATGCGTACGGTGCGGATGTGCACCGCCATCTGGAGACGGGGCTCGCGCAGACGTCGATCGACGGGCTGGTCGCGTTCAAGGACTTCCTCGTCGAGTGGGGCTTCCTCGAACAGGATTTCGATGCGCGCGCATGGATCGACCCGGCGCCGTTCACGCGGATCGACCGGCAACGCCATGCGTGGGTCGCGTAGCGCGCCGCGGCGCGTCACTGCAAGGAGTCGAGCATGACAGGTCTGACGATCGAATACGGGGTGCCCCCGGCGCGCCGGCATGCGGCGCGCGCGGCGCCGCGTGCGGGTGCGGGCGGGGTGGCGGGC